>CACPPV010000007.1 GCA_902635895.1 uncultured Bacteroidota bacterium | reverse complement strand
GCTGTTGGATTTAAAGATATCAAGACTGGAGATACTTTATCTGCAGAAAAAAGTCCTATTGTTTTAGAAAGTATGGTTTTTCCAGACCCTGTAATTGGTATTGCTGTTGAGCCAAAAACAAAGGCTGATGTTGATAAGTTAGGAATGGCACTTGGTAAACTTGCTGAAGAAGATCCGACTTTCCAGGTCAAAACAGATGAAGCTTCAGGTCAAACAATCATTTCAGGAATGGGTGAATTACATCTTGATATTCTTGTTGATAGACTTAAAAGAGAATTTAAGGTTGAAGTAAATCAAGGACAACCTCAAGTTGAATACAAAGAAGCAATCACTGCTTCTGCAGATCACAGAGAAGTTTATAAGAAACAATCTGGTGGTAGAGGAAAGTTTGCTGATATTGTGTTTACAATTGAACCAGCTGAAGAAGGTAAAACAGGTTTAGAATTTGTTAATCTTATCAAAGGAGGTAATATTCCTCGTGAATTTATTCCCTCTGTTGAAAAAGGATTTAAAGAAGCTATGAAAAATGGTCCATTAGCAGGTTTTGAGATGGATGCTATGAAAGTAACCCTTAAAGATGGTTCATTTCATGCGGTCGATTCAGATTCACTATCATTCGAACTAGCTGCTAAATTAGGATTTAAAAGCTCTGCAAAAATGGCTAAATCAGTTATTATGGAGCCAATAATGAAACTTGAAGTTCTTACACCTGAAGAAAATATGGGTGATGTGGTTGGAGATTTAAATAGAAGAAGAGGTCAAGTTAATAGTATGGACGATAGAGCTGGTTCTAAAGTTGTAAAAGCTCAAGTTCCACTTTCTGAAATGTTTGGATATGTTACTGCTCTTAGAACTTTAAGTTCTGGACGTGCTACATCTACTATGGAGTTTGATCATTACGCTGCTACTCCCCAAAATGTTTCGGAGCAAGTTATAAAATCAATTAAAGGAGAAACCGAATAATACCAATATAATGAGTCAAAAAATTAGAATAAAATTAAAATCATACGACTTCAATTTGGTTGATAAGTCCGCTGAGAAAATCGTAAAGACTGTTAAAACTACCGGGGCAATAGTAACTGGACCAATTCCATTACCAACACACAAGAAAATTTTTACTGTGTTAAGATCGCCTCACGTTAATAAGAAATCAAGAGAACAATTTCAATTATCATCATACAAAAGATTATTGGATATATACAGTTCGTCATCTAAAACTATAGACGCTTTAATGAAATTGGAACTTCCAAGTGGAGTTGAAGTTGAGATTAAAGTATAATTTAAATATTTAAAGAAATGTCCGGGTTGATAGGAAAAAAAATAGGAATGACAAGCATATTTGATGAAAAAGGAAGAAATATTCCTTGTACTGTCATTGAAGCTGGTCCTTGTGTCGTTACTCAAATAAAAACTGATGAGGTTGATGGTTACAATGCCGTTCAGTTAGGTTATAATGACAAAAACGAAAAACACTCTAACAAAGCTGAAGCTGGTCATTTTTCAAAATCGAAGTCTACAGCAAAATACAAATTAGTTGAATTTCAAAATTTTGACCAAGAATTAAATCTTGGAGATTCTGTTTCTGTTGATCATTTCGTTGAGGGAGAGTTTGTTGATGTGTCAGGAAACTCAAAAGGTAAAGGTTTTCAAGGGGTTGTTAAAAGACACGGTTTTGCTGGTGTTGGACAAGCAACTCACGGTCAACATAACAGACTTAGAGCTCCTGGATCTATTGGTGCTGCTTCTTATCCAGCAAGAGTTTTCAAGGGTATGAGAATGGCAGGTAGAATGGGTAATGAAAAAGTTACGGTACAAAATTTAAGAGTTTTAAAAGTTGTTTCTGAAAAGAATTTAATTCTATTGAAAGGATGTGTTCCTGGACATAAAAACTCTTATGTAATAATTAGAAAATAATGAAAGTATCTGTTTTAAATATAAAAGGAAAAGAAACTGGAAGATCTGTTGAACTTTCAAAGTCTATTTTTGAAGTAAAACCTAATGACCATGCTGTTTATTTAGATGTTAAAAGATACTTGGCTAACAATCGTCAAGGAACAAACAAAACTAAAGAAAGAGCTGAAATCGCTGGTAGTACAAGAAAGATTAAAAAACAAAAAGGAACAGGTACTGCTAGAGCTGGTAGTATTAAAAATCCTCTCTTTAGAGGAGGGGGTACTATTTTTGGCCCAAGAGTTAGGTCCTACTCTCAAAAACTAAACAAAAATGTTAAGAAACTTGCAAGAAAGTCAGCTTTAAGTATAAAGATGAAAGAAAAAGCAATTTCTGTTGTTGAGGACTTTGATTTTGATACTCCAAAAACTAAATCATTTACTGATGTTGTAAATGCATTAGGATTATCAGATAAAAAAGCTCTTTTTGTTTTAGGGAGTGTTAATAAGAACATTTACTTATCATCTAGAAATTTAAAAAGAAGTAGTGTTGTCACTAATTCAGAAATAAGTACATATAATATAATGAACGCCCAACATTTGGTTTTGTTGGAAAGTTCGTTAGAGCAAATTGAATCAAATTTAAGTTAATATGAATATTTTACTTAAACCCGTAATTACAGAAAAAGCTACTGCTGATAGTGAGTTAAAAAATAGATTCACTTTTTTAGTAGATACTAATGCTAATAAAGTTCAAATTAAAAAAGCAGTGGAAGACACTTATGGTGTTTCAGTTGACAAGGTTAGAACCATGAGATACGGTGCTGAAAGAAGAACAAGATATACTAAAACTGGAATTCAAAGAGGAAAATCTGTAACTACAAAAAAAGCGGTAGTTCAGATTTCTGAAGGAGATACAATTGATTTTTATAGTAAACTTTAAAATAATAAGATAATGTCAGTTAAAGCGTTAAAGCCGATTACACCAGGACAAAGAGGAAGAGTTGTCAATGGATTTGATTCCATCACAACTAACAAGCCTGAAAAAAGCTTACTTGCTCCAAAAAAACGATCAGGTGGTAGAAATAGTCAAGGTAAAATGACTATGAAATACATCGGAGGTGGACATAAAAAAAGATACAGAATAATCGATTTCAAAAGAGATCGTCATGATGATACTGCTGAGGTTCTTTCTATTGAATATGACCCTAACAGATCAGCATTTATTGCTTTAACTAAGTTTGATGACAATGAAAAAAGATACATTATAGCCCTTAAGGGTTTGAAAGTTGGTGATAAGATTGTTTCTGGTTCAAAAAAATCGCCAGACATTGGAAATTGTATGCCTCTTTCTGATATTCCATTAGGTACTATAATTTCTTGTATTGAAATGCGTCCTGGAAAAGGAGCTTCTATTGCTAGAAGTGCTGGATCTTTTGCTCAATTGATGGCAAAAGATGGAAAATTCGTTACCGTAAAGCTTCCCTCTGGTGAAACTAGACTTATTTTGTCTACATGTTTTGCTACCGTTGGATCTGTATCAAATTCAGATCATCAGTTAACTGTATTTGGTAAAGCTGGATCTAAAAGATGGCTAGGTAGAAGACCAAGAACTCGTCCAGTAGCTATGAATCCTGTTGATCATCCAATGGGTGGTGGAGAAGGTAGAGCTTCTGGTGGACATCCAAGATCTAAAAATGGTATTCCAGCTAAAGGTTTCAGAACTCGAGATAAGAAAAAAGCTAGTAATAAATATATAATTGAAAGAAAAAAGAAATAAATGGGACGTTCACTAAAGAAAGGACCTTATGTCCATTATAGTTTGATTAAAAAAGTTCAGAACAATCTGGATACTAATAAAAAAACTGTTGTAAAAACATGGTCAAGGGCTTCTATGATAATACCTGATTTTGTAGGTCAAACAATTGCTGTTCATAATGGAAGACAATTTGTTCCGGTTTATATTACAGAAAATATGGTGGGTCATAAGCTTGGAGAATTTTCTCCCACTCGTTCGTTCAGAGGTCATGCTGGAGCTAAAAACAAAGGAAAGAAATAATTTAATTTGCAATGGGACTAAGAAAAAGACAAACTGCGGAAAAAATTAAGGAAGCAAAAAAAGATGTTGCATTTGCTAAACTTAATAACTGTCCAACTTCACCAAGAAAAATGAGATTGGTTGCTGACACAGTCAGAGGAAAAAAAGTTGATACAGCTTTAACAATTTTAAAGTTTAGTCAAAAAGAAGCATCTAATAAATTAGAAAAGTTACTAATGTCAGCTATTTCTAATTGGCAAGCAAAAAATGAAGATGCTGATGTCGAGCAAGCAAATTTATTTGTAAAAGAAATTAGGGTTGACAGTGCCGGTATGTTAAAAAGACTTAGACCTGCTCCTCAAGGACGAGCTCATCGAATTAGAAAACGTTCTAATCACGTTACGTTAATACTTGGTTCACAAAATTCAATAGATAGTTAATATGGGACAAAAAACAAATCCAATAGGTAATAGATTAGGTATAATTAGAGGTTGGGAATCTAATTGGTACGGTGGAAACGATTATGGTGATAAACTTGCTGAAGATCAAAAATTAAGAAATTATGTTTTTGCTAGATTATCTAAAGCTAGTGTTTCAAGAGTTATTATTGAAAGAACTCTTAAACTAGTAACTCTAACTATCACAACAGCTAGGCCTGGAATTATAATTGGAAAAGCTGGTCAGGAAGTTGACAAACTTAAAGAAGAACTTAAAAAGATTTCTGGTAAAGAAGTTCAACTTAACATAATAGAGATTAAGCGTCCAGAACTTGAAGCTCAACTTGTAGCAACAAGCATTGCTCGACAAATTGAAAGTAGAATTTCATATAGAAGAGCAATTAAAATGGCAATCGCTGCCTCAATAAGAATGAATGCAGAGGGAATTAAAATTCAAATTTCTGGAAGATTAAATGGTGCTGAAATGGCAAGATCTGAATCATACAAAGAAGGTAGAATCCCTTTATCAACCTTTAGAGCCGACATAGACTATGCTCAAGTTGAAGCACAAACAACATATGGAAAACTTGGTATTAAAGTTTGGATAATGAAGGGAGAAGTATATGGTAAAAGAGAATTATCTCCTTTAGTAGGTTTAAGTTTAAAATCTGCTAAATCTAAAGGAGGTAATAAGTCAAGAAAACAAAGAAGAAGATAATTTAATTATAGTATAATGTTATCACCGAAAAGAACAAAATTTAGAAAAATGCAGAAAGGCCGAATGAAGGGTCTTTCACAAAGAGGACATGTCCTTTCAAACGGAATGTTTGGGATAAAATCTCTTGATGCATGTTTTATTACTTCAAGACAAATTGAAGCTGCACGTATTGCCGCTACAAGATTCATGAAGCGTGAGGGTCAATTGTGGATAAAAATATTTCCAGATAAACCAATTACTAAAAAGCCACTTGAAGTTAGGATGGGTAAAGGTAAAGGTGCTCCAGAATATTTTGTTGCTGTTGTTAAGCCAGGTAGAATAATGTTTGAAGTTGCTGGAGTTCCAATTGAAGTTGCTAAAGAAGCTCTTAGGCTAGCTGCTCAAAAACTTCCAGTTAAAACTAAATTTATAATTGCTAGAGATTATCAAGCATAAACTTAGAAAATGAAACAAAAAGAAGTAAAAGAATTATCGATTGACGAATTAAATGAAAAGTTACTATCCTTTCAAAAAGAACTTTCTGATTTGAAAATGACACACGCTATTTCTCCAATCGAAAATCCAATGCAAATAAAAAATTTAAGACGAACTATTGCTCGAATTAATACTGAATTAACTGTAAGGTCAGTTCAATAAAAAATTTAAAGATGGAAACAAGAAATTTAAGAAAAGAAAGAATTGGAATAGTTACCAGCAACAAAATGGAGAAATCTATTGTCGTTTCTGAGGTTAACAAAGTAAAACATCCAATGTATGGTAAGTTCGTTTTAAAAACTAAGAAATATATTGCACATGATGATAAAAACGAGTGTAATATTGGAGATACTGTAAAAATAATGGAAACAAGACCTCTAAGTAAATCAAAATGTTGGAGACTTGTACAAATTTTAGAAAGAGCTAAATAATGGTACAACAAGAATCAAGACTGACTGTTGCTGATAACACTGGTGCTAAAGAAGTGCTAACTATTAGAGTTTTAGGTGGTACAAAAAGAAGATATGCATCTGTTGGTGACAAAATAGTTATAACTGTAAAAAATTCTACCCCGAATGGAACAGTTAAAAAAGGACAAGTTTCGACTGCAGTTGTAGTTAGAACTAAAAAGGAAGTTAGAAGAAAAGATGGATCATATATCAGATTTGATGATAATGCTTGTGTATTATTGGATGCAGCTGGTGAGATGAGAGGGACACGTGTTTTTGGTCCTGTTGCTAGAGAATTGAGAGATAAAAAATTTATGAAAATAGTTTCATTAGCACCTGAAGTTTTATAATTATGATAAAATTAAAATTAAAGACCGGAGATCAAGTAAGAGTTTTAGCTGGAGACCACAAGGGTTCTGAAGGTAAAATAGTTAAGTTATTAAAATCAAAAAACTTAGCTATCGTTGAAGGAGTTAATATGGTAAAAAAACATAACAAGCCAAGTTCTCAAAATCCAAAAGGAGGTATTACTGAGCAAGAAGCCCCTATTCACATTTCTAATTTGTCTCTACTAACTTCTAAAGGAGAGACTACTAGAATTGGATATAAGACTGTTGACGGTAAAAAGAATAGAATTGCGTTAAAATCGGATGAAATAATTTAATTATGAGCTATCAACCAAGATTAAAAAAAGAATTCAATGAAAGAATTATTTCTTCTTTAAAAGAAGAATATTCTTACAGTAATGTAATGATGGTTCCAAGACTTGAAAAGATTGTTATTAGCAAAGGAGTTGGTGGAGCTGTTGCAGATAAGAAATTGATTGACCATGCAATTGAAGAGTTAACGACTATTTCAGGTCAAAAAGCTATTGCTACATTATCTAAAAAAGATGTTGCTTCTTTTAAGCTAAGAAAAGGAATGCCAATTGGTGCTAAGGTTACATTAAGATCAGAAAGAATGTATGAATTTCTTGATAGATTAATAACAACTGCTTTACCTAGAGTTCGTGATTTTCAAGGGATTAAAGCTTCTGGTTTTGATGGAAGAGGTAATTATAATTTAGGAGTTACTGAACAGATAATATTTCCAGAAATTGATATTGATAAGGTAAATAAAATCTCTGGAATGGATATAACATTTGTAACTAGTGCAAGAACTGATAAAGAAGCAAAATCATTACTAACTGAGTTAGGTTTACCATTTAAAAAGAATTAAATATGGCTAAAGAATCAATGAAGGCCCGCGAGGTCAAAAGAGCAAAAATGTGTGCTAAATATGCTGAAAAAAGAAAAGCATTAAAAAAAGCTGGAGATTATGAGGCTTTACAAAAGCTTCCAAAAAATTCTTCACCTGTAAGAGCACACAATAGGTGTAAACTAACCGGAAGACCCAAAGGTTATATGAGACAGTTTGGGATTTCAAGGGTAATGTTTAGAGAAATGGCAAATAAAGGTTTAATTCCAGGTGTTAGAAAAGCTAGCTGGTAAAATTTAATATTAAGATGAATACAGATCCAATCGCAGATTATTTAACAAGAATTAGAAATGCCAACAGTGCTGGTCACAAGGTAGTTTCAATTCCTGCTTCAAATCTTAAAAAAGAAATAACTAAAATATTATTTGATCAAGGATATATTTTAAGTTACAAGTTTGAAGATGATTCGACTCAAGGAAGCATAAAAATTGCACTTAAGTACGATTCTTATACTAAAGAACCAGTTATCAAAAAGCTAGAAAGGATTAGTAAACCTGGTTTGAGAAAGTATTCTGATTCAGAAAGCTTACCTAGAGTATTAAATGGTTTAGGAATTGCTATAGTTTCAACATCAAAAGGTCTTATGACTGGTAAAAAAGCAAAACAATCAAACGTAGGAGGAGAAATCCTTTGTTACGTACATTAAATTTAAAAAAATGTCAAGAATAGGAAATAGTCCAATTACAATTCCAGAAGGTGTTTCAGTAGAGATTCAACCTAATCTTTTCGTTGTTAAAGGGAAATTAGGAGAATTATCACAACAATACGATTTGGTATCAATTGATCAGTCTGATAACGTGATCACAATTAATAGAAAAAACGATTCTAAACCCTCTAAAGCAAAACACGGTTTGTATAGAGCATTATTCTTTAATATGATTGAGGGAGTATCTAAGGGTTGGACAAAAGAACTAGAATTAGTTGGAGTTGGGTATAGAGCTAGTAATCAAGGACAAAAATTAGAATTAGCACTAGGTTTCTCTCATAATATTGTCTTCCAAATTCCATCTGAAGTCAAAGTTGAAACTGTTTCTGAAAAAGGTAAAAATCCACTTATTAAATTAACATCTCATGACAAACAGTTGGTTGGGTCTATAGCATCAAAAATTAGAAGTTTTAGAAAACCAGAACCATACAAAGGAAAAGGTGTTAAATATGTTGGTGAAGAAATACGTAGAAAAGCAGGGAAGTCTGCATAAAATTTTTTTAAAATGAGTTTATCAAAAATTAAAAAAAGAAATAAAATTAAAAGGAGAATTCGAAACCATGTTTTGGGAAGTGAAAACAGACCAAGACTCTCAGTTTTTAGAAGTAATAAAGAAATTTATGCTCAATTAGTTGATGATGTTAATGGAAAGACTTTAATGTCAGCATCTTCTAGAGATAAAGATATAGCTGATAGTAAAAAAACTAAAACAGAATTATCAAAGTTAGTAGGTATTTCGATTGGTACTAAAGCTGTTAAAGCTGGAATTGAAAAAATAGGATTTGATAGAAATGGATATTTATACCATGGAAGAGTGAAATCATTAGCAGAAGGTGCCAGAGAAGCTGGCCTTAAATTTTAATTTATGAGAAATAATAAAAACGAATTTGTAAAACCTGGTGGATTAGACTTGAAAGACAGGTTAGTTAGTATCCAGAGAGTAACTAAAGTAACTAAAGGTGGAAGAGCATTTGGATTCACAGCAATAGTAGTTGTTGGTGATGAAAATGGAGTTGTTGGTCATGGACTTGGAAAGTCTAAAGAAGTTGCTACTGCTATTGCAAAAGCCGTTGAAGATGCAAAAAAGAATTTAGTTCGAATAGCCTTAAACAATTCTACTCTTCCTCATGAACAAAAAGGTAAGCACGGCGGTGCTAAAGTATTTATAAAACCAGCTTCACAGGGTACTGGAGTTATAGCAGGTGGAGCAGTTAGAGCTGTTTTAGAATCGCTAGGGGTTCAAGATGTATTATCTAAATCTCAGGGATCTTCAAATCCCCATAATGTAGTAAAGGCAACTTTTGATGCGTTGTTGAGGCTTAGAAATGCTGATACTGTAGCTAAAGAAAGAGGTGTTTCACTAGAAAAAGTTTTTAACGGATAATTATGGCAAAAATTAAAATTAAAAAGACTAGAAGCGAAATAAATAGACCTGGAGATCAGAAAAAGACTCTTATCGCACTTGGTTTAAAAAAAATTGGCCAAGTAGTTGAGCATGAAGATACTCCAAACATACTAGGTATGATAAAAAAAGTTGAACATTTAGTTTCTGTTGAAAAATAAATAATTATGAATTTAAGTAATTTAAAACCAGGAGAAGGATCCATTCATACATCTAAGAAGAGAGTTGGTAGAGGTCAAGGTTCTGGAAAAGGCGGTACTGCCACAAGAGGTCATAAAGGTGCTAAATCTAGATCTGGATACTCGAAGAAATTAGGATTTGAGGGAGGACAAATGCCATTACAAAGAAGAATTCCTAAGTTTGGTTTTAAAAATATTAATAGAGTTGAATATCAACCAGTTAACCTTGAAACTATTCAATCTTTAATTGAAAATAAAAAAGTTAAAGGATCAATGGATTTTCAGAGTTTTATTGATAATGGATTAGCCAGTAAAAATGATCTCATTAAGGTATTAGGTAATGGAGAAATTAAATCAGCAATTAAAATAACTGCCCATAAATTTTCTAAAAGTGCAATAGCAAAAATTGAAAAAAACGGTGGAGAAGCAATAACTATATAATTCAATATGTACAGTTTTTTTGAAACATTAAAAAATATTTGGAAAATTACCGAGTTAAGAGACAGAATTTTTATAACTCTTTTCTTTTTAGCTATTTACAGATTAGGAGCTCAGGTAGTTTTACCAGGAATTGATTCTGTTCAATTAGCTGAACTTTCTGACAGAACCCAAGGTGGTGGTTTATTAGGTATTTTAAACGCCTTTACAGGAGGAGCTTTTGCTAATGCATCAGTTTTTGCCTTGGGGATTATGCCATACATTTCTGCATCCATTGTTGTACAACTTATGGGTATTGCTGTGCCATATTTACAAAAACTACAAAAAGAGGGAGAAAGCGGTAGAAAAACAATAAACCAAATAACTAGATGGTTAACAATCTTAATATGTGTTGTTCAAGCTCCAGCATATTTATATAGTTTAGGCGCTTTAGGAGTTCCTGAAAGTGCATTTATTATTGGTAAAACACCTGTATTTGTTATATCATCTGTAATTATTTTAGTAACAGGATGTGTTTTTGCAATGTGGCTTGGTGAAAAAATTACAGACAAAGGAATTGGAAATGGTATTTCCTTACTTATTACTGTTGGAATTATAGCCTCTTTACCTCAAGCTTTTTTTCAAGAGTTTACCTCAAGAGTTACTCAAAGTAACGGAGGATTAATTACAATACTAATTGAACTAGTAATTTGGGTTGTAGTAATAGCATTGTGTGTATTACTTGTTAAAGCTGTTAGACAAGTCCCAGTTCAATATGCTAGAAGAACAGCTTCAGGAGGTTTTGATAAAAATCAAGCTAGTTCAAGACAATATATCCCACTAAGACTTAATGCTTCAGGTGTAATGCCCATAATTTTTGCTCAGGCAATTATGTTTGCGCCAGCATATATCGGTCAATTGTTTGGAAACTCAGGCTTTGGTCAATGGCTTCAAACATCATTTTCTGACATGTTCGGATTATGGTACAATATATTATTTGGATTTTTAATTATAGTCTTCACATATTTTTACACGGCTATTACTGTTCCTACAAACAAAATGTCAGATGATTTGAAAAGAAGTGGTGGATTCGTTCCAGGAATTAGACCCGGAAGTGAGACAGCAGATTTTTTAGATAAGATAATGTCTCTAATAACATTTCCAGGTTCATTGTTTTTAGCTGCGGTCTCTGTTTTACCTGCTATTATAGTTCAAATTATGGGAATGCAACAAGGTTGGGCATTATTTTATGGTGGAACATCACTTTTAATTATGGTTGGTGTAGCAATCGATACAATACAGCAAATAAACGCATATCTATTAAATCGTCACTATGATGGTTTAATGAAAACTGGTAAAAAAAGAAAATTAGCATAAAATGGCAAAACAAGCGGCAATAGAACAAGACGGTACTATAATTGAAGCTCTTTCAAACGCAATGTTTAGAGTTGAGTTAGAAAATGGTCATGTTGTAACTGCTCATATTTCTGGTAAGATGAGAATGCATTATATCAAATTATTACCTGGAGATAAGGTTAAATTAGAAATGAGTCCATACGATTTAACCAAAGCTAGAATAACGTATAGACATTAAAATTATGAAAGTTAGAGCATCAATAAAAAAAAGAAGTCCCGAATGTAAAATTGTTAGAAGAAAGGGAAGACTATATGTAATAAACAAAAAGAATCCTAGATTCAAACAAAGACAAGGATAAATTATGGCAAGAATTTCAGGGGTTGATATACCCAAACAAAAAAGAGGAGTAATAGCTTTAACCTATATTTTTGGAATAGGTAAATCTAGAGCAAAGAAAATTTTAGAATCAGCTAATGTTAGTCAGGACAAAAAAGTTTCTGATTGGAATGATGATGATACAGCTAAAATTAGAGAGGCTGTAGGAAACTTTAAAATTGAAGGTGAGCTAAGATCTGAGAATCAAATCAATATTAAAAGATTAATGGATATTGGTTGTTACAGAGGAATTCGACATAGAACTGGACTTCCGCTAAGAGGTCAAAGAACTAAAAATAATTCTAGAACAAGAAAAGGTAAAAGAAAAACAGTTGCTAATAAAAAGAAAGTAACTAAATAATATATAATATGGCTAAATCAGTATCTAAAAAAAGAAAAGTTATAGTAGATTCGTTTGGAGAAGCTCACATAAATGCTTCGTTTAACAACATTATTATATCATTAACTAATAAAAAAGGAGAAGTTATCTCATGGTCCTCTGCAGGTAAGATGGGCTTTAGAGGTTCAAAGAAAAATACTCCTTATGCTGCTCAATTAGCTGCTGAAGAAGCTGTTAAAGTTGCTCACGATGCAGGAATGAGAAAAGCTAAAGTTTATGTAAAGGGTCCTGGCAACGGTAGAGAATCCGCTATCAGAACTATCCATAATAATGGTATTGAAGTAACTGAAATTTTTGATGTTACACCTATGCCTCATAATGGATGTAGGCCTCCAAAAAGAAGAAGAGTATAAATAATAAATTTTTGTCGAAGGACAGACCTTAATTCACAAAAAGAAAAAATAGAAAAATATGGCAAGATACACCGGTCCAAAAACCAAAATTGCGAGAAAATTTGGTGAACCAATTTTCGGAGAAGACAAATCCTTCGAAAAAAAGAACTATCCTCCAGGCCAGCACGGTAATAACAGAAGAAGAGGAAAGAAATCTGAATATGCTATTCAGTTAATGGAAAAACAGAAAGCCAAGTATACATATGGTATTCTAGAAAGACAATTTAGAAATCTTTTTAAAAGAGCTAACCAAAGTAAGGGTGTTACTGGTGAAGTTTTGCTTCAACTTTGTGAATCAAGACTAGATAATATAGTTTACAGATTAGGTATAGCATCGACAAGAAGTGCTGCTAGACAATTAGTTAGTCATAGACATATTACTGTAAATGGAACACTATGCAATATCCCATCCAGAACAATTAAAGCTGGTGAGGTTATTGGAGTCAGAGAAAAATCTAAAACAATTAGTTCCATTGAAAATTCTCTTGCTAACAATTCATCTGTCTATGAATGGATGTCTTGGAATAACGATAGAATGGAAGGAGTTTTCGTTTCCGTTCCAGAAAGAGACCAAATACCAGAAAACATTAAAGAACAGTTAATCGTCGAATTATATTCGAAATAAAAATTTATTAATTATGCCAGTATTTAATTTTCAAAAACCAGATAAAGTAATAATGATTGATTCCTCTGAATTCGAAGGTAAATTCGAATTTAGACCTCTTGAACCAGGCTACGGTTTAACAGTGGGCAATGCTTTAAGAAGAGTTTTATTATCTTCTTTAGAAGGCTTTGCTTTTACATCAGTTAAAATTGAAAATATTGAACACGAATTTTCATCTCTTCCTGGAATAGTTGAAGACGTAACAGAGATAATTTTAAATTTAAAACAAGTTTGTTTAAAAAGACAAATTGATTCTGTTGAAAATGAAAATGTATCAGTTTCTATTTTAGGACAAGAACAAGTTTTAGCAGGAGATTTACAAAAATTTATTTCTGGATTTCAAGTATTAAACCCTGACTTAGTAATTTGTAATTTAGAAAAGAATGTTTCTTTAAACTTCGAATTAACAATTGAAAAAGGGAGAGGTTATGTGCCTGCCGAAGAAAATAAGAAACTTGGTGCTCCAATAGGTACAATTTTCATGGATTCTATTTTTACGCCAATTAAGAATGTTAAATATTCTATTGAAAACTTTAGAGTTGAGCAGAAAACTGACTATGAAAAACTAGTTTTTGAGATTATTACAGATGGTTCTATTCATCCAAAAGACGCCTTAACAGAAGGAGCAAAAACATTAATTCATCATTTTATGTTGTTTTCTGACGAAAGAATTACACTTGAAGCTGACGAAATTGCCCAAACTGAAACTTATGATGAAGAATCATTACATATGAGACAATTACTTAAAACAAGACTTATAGACATGGATCTTTCAGTTAGAGCTCTAAATTGTTTAAAAGCTGCTGAAGTTGACACTTTAGGAGATCTTGTTTCTTTTAATAAAAGTGATTTAATGAAATTTAGAAATTTTGGAAAGAAATCTCTAACTGAACTTGAAGAATTAGTAATTGTTAAAGGTCTTAACTTTGGCATGGATCTATCTAAATATAAATTAGACAAAGAATAATTTAATATCATGAGACACGGAAAAAAGTTTGCACATTTAGGCAGGAAAGCTCCACATCGAAAGTACATGTTAGCTAATATGGCCTGTTCCTTAATTGAGCATAAATCTATTAATACAACTGTAGCTAAAGCAAAGGCTTTAAAAAGATATATTGAACCATTAATTACTAAGTCTAAAAATGATTCAACTCACAATAGAAGAATTGTATTTAGTTATTTAAAAAATAAATACGCAGTTACTGAATTGTTCAGAGATATTTCTGTTAAAATTGGTGATAGACCTGGTGGTTATACGAGAATTATAAAACTTGGTAATAGACTTGGAGATAATGCCAGTATGGCTTTAATCGAATTAGTTGATTATAATACTATTTATAATTCAGGTTCAGATTCTAAAAAGAAAACTAGAAGAAGAAGAAAATCAACAAAGAAATCAGATGAAACAGCTGCACCTGCTGTCGAAGAAGCTGTTGTTGAAGAAGCTGTTGTTGAAGAAGCTGCACCTTCTGTTGAAGAAGCTGCACCTTCTGTTGAAGAAGCTGCACCTTCTGTTGAAGGTTCAAATGATGTTTCTAAAAATGAAGATATCGAAACAAATTCAAAAGATTCTGAAAAAAAAGGAGCTGATTCTTAAAAAAAATAATTTTTTAATAATTTTTTAAATATAAGGGGATAAACGCAATGTTTATCCCTTTTTTTATATTAATTTTGAAGTCAAACTAAAACAACCAAAAATTTGAAAAAAGCATTTATTTTACTAGAGGATGGAACCACTTTTTATGGCAAAGCATTAGGTGTCAAAGGTTCTGCATTTGGTGAACTATGTTTCAATACTGGAATGACTGGTTATCAAGAAATTTTCACTGATCCATCATATTATGGCCAGCTTATGGTTACTACCAATGCTCATATTGGAAATTATGGTGTTAATGACGATGATATTGAATCAAATTCTCCAAAAATAGCTGGATTAATTTGTAAAAATTTCAATCAACAATATTCTAGACCGGCAGCTAGTGGATCACTTCAAAATTTTTTTACTGATCATAGTATTGTAGCGATTTCTGATGTTGATACTCGTGCTTTAGTCTCTCATATTAGAGATAATGGTGCTATGAATGCAGTTATATCCACTGATCTAAATAATGTTGATAAACTAAAAACAGATCTATCTAATTTCCCCTCAATGGAAGGTCTCGAGTTAGCATCTAAAGTTTCAACAAAAAAACCTTACTTCTTTGGAAATCCTGAATCTAAAATTAAAATTGCTGCACTTGATTTAGGAATAAAACTAAATATTTTGAGAAACTTGTCCAAAAGAGGAGTATATATTAAGGTTTTTCCATACAATTCTAGTTTTAAGGATTTATCAGACTGGAAACCTCATGGTTATTTTATTTCTAATGGACCAGGAGATCCTGAACCACTTTCTTCAGCTATTCAGTTTGCTAAAGATGTTTTAAAAGCTAATAAACCACTTTTTGGAATATGTTTAGGTCATCAAATTATTGCATTAGCAAACGGAATATCCACATACAAGATGCACAATGGTCATAGAGGAATTAACCATCCAGTAATAAATTTAATTACTGGTAAAGGTGAAATAACATCTCAAAATCATGGATTTGCAATTAGTAAAGTTGAAACAGAATCTAATTCTGATGTTGAGATTACACATCTTCATTTAAATGATGACACCATTGCAGGGATAAGTATAAAAAATAAAAAATGTTTTTCAGTTCAATATCATCCTGAAGCAAGTCCGGGTCCCCACGATTCAAGCTATCTTTTTGATCAATTTATTGAACTAATAAAATCTAATATTAATGAGTAAAATAAGTAAAGTAGTAGCTCGACAAATTTTTGATTCGAGAGGTAATCCAACTGTTGAAGTTGACATAATTACAGATGAAGGTGTTTTAGGTAGAGCAGCTGTTCCCTCTGGTGCTTCGACTGGTGAACATGAAGCGGTAGAGTTAAGAGATGGAGGATCTGATTACATGGGAAAAGGTGTTCTAAATGCAGTTTCTAATGTAAATAATATTATTTCAAAAGAAATTATAGGACTTTCAGTCTTTGATCAAGAATCTATTGATAATTTAATGATAAAAATTGATGGTACACCTAATAAAGCAAATTTAGGTGCTAATGCTATCCTTGGTGTCTCATTAGCTTTAGCTAAAGCAGCTAGTGAATCAAAAGGTGTTTCTTTGCATTCTTATATTTCTCAAAATTCTGGCAAAACTTTGCCTGTCCCTATGATGAATATTATTAACGGAGGTTCTCACTCTGATGCGCCTATAGCATTTCAAGAATTTATGATCATGCCAGTTGACGCTGATAGTTTTACCCATGCTATGCAGATAGGCTCGGAAATTTTTCATAACCTCAAAAAAATACTTTCTCAAAGAGGACTTACAACTTCAGTAGGTGATGAGGGAGGGTTTGCTCCCAAACTAGATGGTACCGAAGATGCTTTAAAAACTATTATTAAATCGATTGAAAAAGCTGGTTACATAGCAGGAAAACAAGTAATGATTGCTCTTGATTGCGCATCATCTGAGTTTTATAAAGATGGTAAATATGATTATACAATTTTTGAAGGTGATAATGGAAAAGTTCTAACCTCAAAAGAACAAGCAGAATATCTAGCTGATTTATCTTCAAAATATCCTATAATTTCAATTGAGGATGGAATGGATGAAAATGATTGGGATGGTTGGTCACATTTGACTCAAATATGCGGTGACAGGGTACAAATAGTCGGAGATGATCTTTTTGTTACTAACGTTGAGAGATTAAGTAATGGAATAAAAAATAATATTGCCAACTCAATATTAATTAAGGTAAATCAGATAGGAACTTTAACTGAAACTATTAATGCTGTTAATATGGCTCACGAAGCTGGTTTTACTTGTGTAATGTCCCACAGATCAGGTGAAACAGAAGATAACACTATTGCTGACTTAGCCGTTGGATTATCCACTGGACAAATTAAAACAGGATCAGCATCAAGAAGTGATAGAATAGCTAAATACAATCAGCTTTTGAGAATTGAAGAGGAATTAGCTGAAAAAGCATTTTATCCAAAAAAAGAAGCTTTTAAAGTAAATTTTTAAAAGTTTATTAAATTTAAAATTATGAACAATAAAGCAACAATTAATATTAATGATAATACTCATGATATTGATATTATTACTGGATCTGAAAAAGAAGTTGCTTTAGACATAAGTAAATTAAGATCAGATGCAAATTTGATTACCCTTGATGCTGGGTTTAAAAATACTGGGTCATGCCAAAGTGCTATCACTTTTTTAGATGGAGAAAAGGGTATTTTGAGATACAGAGGATATTCAATTGAAGAATTAGCTGAAAAAGCAGATTTTCTTGAAGTTGCATATCTTTTAATATTTGGGGAACTTCCTACTCAGGATCAATTAAATAAACTTTCTGACGATATTAAAGAAAGAGCAATTATTGATGAAGATTTGCGAATAATTTTAAACAGTTTCCCTAAATCTGCACATCCTATGGGAATTCTTTCTTCACTTACAAGTGGACTTGTTGCTTTTGATCCATCAGCAGTTGATATAGATGACGAAGAAGACATGTACGATGCTATATTGAATTTATTAGCTAAAATACCTGTTCTTGTAGCTTGGGTATATAGAAGAAGAAAGGGCTTACCGTTAGAATATGGAGATACATCATTAGGATATGTAGAGAACCTTGCAAAAATGATGTTTCAACGACCTAATAAAGAATACATTCAAAATAAAACTGTTGTAAGTGCATTAAATAAATTACTAATTCTACACGCTGATCATGAGCAAAATTGCTCTACTTCAACTGTTAGAATTGTAGGATCATCTCACGCAGGTTTGTTTGCTTCTATTTCAGCAGGTATTTCCGCATTGTGGGGTAGATTACATGGTGGAGCTAATCAAGCTGTAATTGAAATGTTAGAAGCTATTGATAGTGATGGTGGTGACACCAAAAAATATATGCTTAAGGCAAAAGATAAAACAGATCCTTTCAGACTAATGGGTTTTGGTCACCGTGTTTATAAAAATTTTGATCCAAGAGCTAAGATTATTAAAGTAGCTGCTGATGAAGTTCTGAAAGATTTAGGTATTAACGATCCAATTTTAGATATAGCCAAAGGATTAGAAAAGGAGGCATTAGAGGATAAATATTTCGTTGATAGAAAATTATATCCGAATGTTGATTTTTATTCAGGAATCATATATAAGGCACTTGATATTCCTGCTGAGATGTTTACTGTCATGTTTGCACTAGGAAGACTTCCAGGTTGGGTTGCTCATTGGAGAGAAATGAGAATCAGAAAAGAACCAATTGGAAGACCACGACAAGTTTACATAGGTCAGACTCACAGATTATTTTCTGATATTAAATCAAGGTAACCCTTAAATTATAATTATGAATTTTTTAGTTAGTAGTGAAACTTCTAAACTAAAATCGGTAATTATTGGAATAGCAAATAGTAATGGAAAAACTCCTCAAATTGATGACTTATATGATCCGAAGTCAATAGAAAATTTAAAAAAAGGAACCTATCCAAAAGAATCTGATATGGTTCTTGAACTCGAGAGTTTTGTAGATGTTTTACAAAAACACAATGTTACAGTTTACAGACCAAAATTAATTAATAACTACAATCAAATCTTTACAAGAGATGTAGGTTTTGTTATTGACAATTTTTTTTTTAAATCCAATATTTTACCAAAAAGAGCTAAAGAATTTCAGGCTATAGATTCAATTTTATCAAATTTTAATGATAATATCATTGAGCTTCCAGAAAATGTTCATGTTGAAGGTGGAGATGTTTTGTATCACAATAATATAATCTTTATTGGTTACTATGATCTAGACGATTACTCAGATTTATTCACTGCAAGAACAAATAAAAAAGCAATAGATTGTTTTTTAAATTTTTTTCCAGAAAAAAAAATTTTTCCTCTTCATTTGAATAAGTCCTTAAATGATCCAAAAAAAAATATTTTACATCTAGATTGCTGTTTACAAATTGTTGGCAGCAATAAAGCAATAATTCATCCTGATGCTTTTACATATAAAAAAGATTATTTAATGTTAGTTGAATTATTTGGAAAGAAAAATATTTTTGAAATCAACAATCAAGAAATGTACGAAATGACTTCAAATGTCTTATCAATAGATCAAAAAACAGTAATTACTCAATCAAAATTTAAAAGATTAAATAGTTGGTTAAAATCTAATGATTTTGTAGTTGAGGAGGTAGATTTTTCTGAGGTTTCTAAACAAGAAGGATTATTTAGATGTACATCCTTACCACTAATTAGATATGATGAGTAATTTACATTCAATTTTAATGGTTAGACCCTCAAGTTTTAGAACAAATACTCAAACCCTTCAAAATAATCATTTTCAGAAAATATCAGATTCTTCAGACGAAATAATTCTGCAAAAAACTTTAATTGAATTTGATAATTTAGTTAATAAAATAAGATCTTATGGAATTCCAGTTACCGTATTTCAAGACGATTTGATTTTTGATACCCCTGATTCTATATTTCCAAATAATTGGATAAGCTTTCATACTGAAAAAAAAATTGTGTTGTATCCCATGTATGCTGAAAATAGACGTTTAGAGCGAAATGAAAATATTATAAAAAAAGTTGAATCTACTGGTGTTATAATTGATACAATCCTTGATTACACTAAAGCTGAACTGAATAATCAATTTTTAGAAGGAACAGGAAGTATGGTTTTAGACAGAAAAAACAAAAAAGCTTATGCTAGTATTTCAGAAAGAACATCTGAAATTTTACTATACGAATTTTGTGATGAGTTTAATTACATGCCTATTGTTTTTGAATCTTATCAAAATCATGGTAAGAGAAGTTATTTGATTTATCATACAAATGTTATGATGTGTGTTGCTGATAAATATTCTGTAATATGTCTTGAATCTATAAAGTTTGAAGATGAAAAGAAAAAAGTCAAACAAAGCCTAATAGATGATGGTAAGGAGATAATAGAAATTTCATCCAAACAATTAGATTGTTTTTCAGGAAATATGATAGAATTAATTTATAATAAAAAAAGCTATTTGGTTATGAGTGAAACAGCTTTTAAATCTTTAAGCAAAAATCAACTTTCTTCAATTAATAACTATTCAGAAATCATTTATTCCAGCGTTGATACAATTGAATCTTGTGGTGGTGGAAGTGTTAGATGTATGATTGCAGAAGTTTTTAATTAGAAATTCTAAGACTAGATATCTTTTTAAAAAAATTATGCTCACTTTTTTTTCTTACATGCACTTTTACGAAATATTTATCAATATAAACTGAATATTCATTTGATTTCCCTTTAAATAATTTCAGTTTATAATAGGGTATTACTAATGCATAAGTTTCTAATAATGATCTAAATCTTAAAATAATCCCTTTTGGCCTTATCTCAATATTACAAAAATTGATATTATTGTCTAGTTCTAACAAATTATTAATTATTGAATCAGTTTTAGTAATTAGTAATTTAGAGGATCCAATTCCGCCAATTTTTAAACGTTCAAAAATGCTAAAAGGTTTTCCAACAAAATCATCTATTTCGTTAATGGTTTTATCATCATTATAAGAAACATTTTTTAACATTTTTTACACCAGAATTATACATCAAAGATAACTTTTACATAAAATTTTTTTATCTATTTTATAATTATATTTACTCAAATTATTTCAATGGACATCAATACCATAATTAAATCTGAATTTTCTAAATACTTAAGGTTAAAATATGAAATTGATTTTCACGATTTTGAAATTCAACAAACTAGAAAAGATTTTGAAGGAGATATTACTGTTGTGATTTTTCCTCTCATTAAGTTACTAAAAAAAAACCCAGTAAAGCTTGGGAATGAACTAGGGACTTTTATTTTAAATAATTCACAACAAGTTACAGGATTCAATGTAATACAAGGATTTCTTAATTTGACTATTTCTTCATTTTATTATTTAGAATTTTTAAAAAATTGTTTAAATGATGATAACTATGGTTTTGTCAAATTAAGTTCAAATAGTCCAATATATTTGGTCGAATATTCATCACCAAATACAAACAAGCCACTTCATTTGGGCCATATTAGAAATATTTTGCTCGGTTTCTCAATTTCTAAAATTTTAGAAGCATCTGGAAAAAGAATTCATAAAACTCAAATAATTAATGATAGAGGAATTCATATTTGTAAATCTATTGTTGCATGGTTAAAATTTGGAAATAATGAAACCCCTTCAGAAAAAAAATGAGAAAGGTGATTTTTTTGTTGGTAAATATTATATACTCTTTGACAAAAAATACAAAGAAGAGATTGGTGAATTAGTTAAAAAGGGTTTTTCAAAGGATGAGGCTGAAAAAAAAGCTCCAATTTTTCTTGAAGCTAAAGATTTATTAATGAAGTGGGAGTCAGGCGACAAAGAAGTACTTGGTATATGGAAATTAATGAATGGGTGGGTGTATGAAGGATTTGATAAAACTTATGATGATTTAGGTGTTAATTTTGATTCGTATTATTATGAAAGTGACACTTATTTAATCGGAAAAGATATTATAGATCATGGTTTAAAAAATAATATTTTTTTCAGAAAAAAAGATAATTCTGTCTGGATTGATTTATCTGAGGATGGATTAGATGAAAAACTTTTATTGAGATCTGACGGAACTTCAGTTTACATGACTCAAGATCTTGGTACAGCATATAAAAGGTATAAAAATAATCCAGAAATGAAAGGGCTAATTTATACAGTTGGAAATGAGCAAGATTATCATTTCAAAGTTCTATTCAAAATTTTAAAAAAATTAGGATTTGACTGGGCTGAAAACCTATTTCATTTAAGTTATGGTATGGTCGACTTACCCTCAGGAAAAATGAAAAGTAGAGAAGGAACGGTCGTAGATGCCGATGAATTAATTTCAGAAATGACTAGTAGTGCATCTAAATTGTCAAATGAGTTGGGTAAGTTGGAGGGTATGACATCTAATGATAAAATAGCCCTAAATAGAACAATTGGTCTTGGTGCACTGAAGTATCACATACTTAAAGTTGATCCAAAAAAAAGAATACTTTTTGATCCAAATGACTCTATTGATTTTAATGGAAATACTGGACCTTTTATTCAATATACATACGCACGAATTCAATCTTTAATTACTAAATCAAATTTTAAAAAAACTGAGTTTAGTAATGAAGTTGAAATCAATGATAAGGAAAAACAATTGTTGAAATTTATTACATTATATCCTGAAACAATTAAGACTTCAGCTGATAATTTAAATCCTGCTTTGATTGCTAACTACACTTATGAATTAGTAAAAAACTTTAATTCTTATTATCAATCTAATTCAATTCTTAAAGTTGAAAGTAAATTAGTTAGAACTTTTAGATTATCCTTAAGTTATAAAATAGGTTTAATTATAAAATCTTCAATGCAATTGTTAGGAATTGATGTGCCTAATAAAATGTAATAATTAACTAAATTTAAAAATATTTGATTTGTAATGTTTAATAATCTGACTGACAAACTTAATTCTGCTTTAAAAGTCCTTAAAGGCCAAGGGAAAATTACTGAAATTAATGTTGCTGAAACTTTAAAAGAAGTAAGAAGAGCCCTTTTAGAAGCAGATGTTAATTTTAAAACAGCCAAAGAGTTTACACTTAATGTAAAGAAAAAAGCCCTTGGTCAAAATGTTTTAACTACAATTAACCCTGGCCAATTAATGGTTAAAATTGTTAAGGATGAATTAACACAACTTATGGGTGGAAATTCTGAGGGGATTAACTTGTCAGGTACAACGTCAGTTATTCTAATGTCAGGTCTTCAAGGATCAGGAAAGACAACATTTTCTGGTAAACTATCTAAATATTTAAAAAATAAAAAAAGTAAAAACCCATTACTTGTTGCTTGTGATGTTTACAGACCTGCTGCTATTGAACAGTTAAAGGTTTTGGGAGATCAACTTGGCATTGAAGTGTTTTTTAATATTGAAGAAAAAAACCCAGTAAAAATTGCTAAAGAATCTGTTAAGTACGCAAAACAAACGGGAAAAAATACTGTTATAATTGATACAGCTGGTAGGTTAGCTATTGATGATCAAATGATGATTGAAATTCGAGAAATTTATGATGCTGTTAATCCTCAAGAAACTTTATTTGTAGTTGACTCAATGACTGGGCAAGATGCTGTTAACACTGCTAAGGCATTTAATGATATACTTAATTTTGATGGTGTTGTTTTAACCAAACTTGATGGTGATACTAGAGGAGGTGCTGCTTTATCGATAAAATCAGTTGTAAATAAACCAATCAAATTTATTGGAACAGGTGAAAAAATGGATGCTATTGATGTTTTTCATCCACAAAGAATGGCAGACAGGATATTGGGGATGGGTGACATTGTTTCATTAGTAGAAAAAGCTCAAGATGTTTACGATGAAAAACAAGCTAGAATTCTTTCCAAAAAAATTGCAAAAAGTCAGTTTGGTTTAGACGATTTTCTGGATCAGATTAAAAAAATAAAACAAATGGGTGATATCAAAGATATGGTAGGTATGATTCCAGGAGCAAGTAAAGCTTTAGGAGATACTGAAATTGATAATGATTCATTTAAACATATTGAGGCACTGATTTATTCAATGACTCCAAAAGAACGTTCGAATCCTAAAATTATTGATGTTAGTAGAAAAAAAAGAATTTCAAAAGGAAGTGGATTAGATGTTCAAGAGTTAAATAAACTTCTAAAACAATTTGATCAAATGGCTAAAATGATGAAAATGATGCAAGGTGGAGGAGCTAGTAAAATGATGCAAATGATGAAAGGAATGAAATAATGTATTTATGAAAATTATAGACGGTAAAAAAATTTCAAATCAAATTAAAGACGAAATTAAAAAGGAGGTAGATTCTATTATTGCCTCCAACCAAAAAGTTCCACACTTAGCAGCGGTTCTTGTTGGAGAAGATGGAGCAAGTCTTACATATGTAGGAAGCAAAGTCCGTTCGTGTAAACAAGTGGGTTTTGATTCGACATTAATAAGATTACCTTCTACAATAACTGAATCTTCTCTAATAAAGGAAATTAATAAGTTAAATAATAACAAACTCATTGATGGTTTTATAGTCCAATTACCCTTACCTAAACATATTGATGAAGAAAAAATATTAATGGCTATCAAACCCGAAAAGGATGTTGACGGATTTCATCCAACTAATTTTGGTAAGATGGCTCTGAATATGGATACATTTATTCCAGCTACTCCGTTTGGTATAATTGAACTTTTAAAAAGGTATAATATTGAAACATCTGGAAAACATACAGTTGTGATTGGCAGAAGCCACATAGTTGGTAGACCAATCAGTATATTAATGAATAGTAAAGGTGAAGCTGGTGATTCTACAGTAACTGTTGTTCATAGCAGAACTAAAAATTTAGAATTTTATACCAAAAATGCTGATATTTTAGTTTCAGCATTAGGAATTCCCGAGTTTGTTAAAGCTTCAATGGTAAAAAATGATGTTGTAATTATTGATGTTGGAATAACTAGAGTTGAAGATAGTAGTAAAGAAAAAGGTTATGTCATAAAGGGTGATGTTGATTTTGAATCTGTAAAAAATAAGGCAAGTTATATAACTCCAGTTCCGGGAGGTGTTGGTCCAATGACAATAGCCATGCTTTTAAAAAATACATTGTTATCCAAAAGCTTATCAAAAAACAAATAGTTTATTCAAATTATTTTGCAAAAATTTGACTTGGATCTTTAAACGATTTAAACTCTAATGCATTTCCTGACGGATCTTTAAAGAACATTGTAGCTTGTTCCCCGACTAGACCTTTAAATCGTATATAGGGTTCAATTATAAAATGAATATTTTTATTTTTTATTTTTTTTGCAAAAGAATGAAAAACATCCCAATCTAAAACAACACCAAAATGTGGAATTGGAACACTTTTTCCATCAACCGGATTTGAATTCACGTTTTTCTCTTTTTCATCTAAATGTATTACTAGTTGATGACCAAAAAAGTTGAAATCAACCCAATGATCACTACTTCTACCTTCAATACATTCTAATATATCTCTGTAGAATTTTCTATTTTCTTCCAAATTTGAAACTGGAATTGCTAAATGAAAGGGTGATAAATTGTTCATAGAGTTTAATTTTAGTTCCAACCAATCATGAATCTTTTTATTTTACTATCAGTAGGAATATTAATTTTTTCTATTTTATTTTCTGTTCCTAATCTAAGTTCTAAAGGTAAATTTTTCTTATCTATTATAAAATAAGCATCAATATTATCTACATAAACAATAAGATTATTTATAGTGTTTTGAATACCATTGATTTGATGTTTTTTATCTATTTCACCAAATGTACTATTCACATTTATTCCTTTTTTAGTTTGAAAAAGATCACTTATTATTTGAATAGTTTCAATAGGTTCGCTTGGATCATGTTGATTTCTTGGAGTTAATGTCAATAGGTGTTCTTTTTTTCTGCTGTAAATTAAATATTTATCATCTCCAGAAAACATGTAATCACCCTCACCAATTCTTTTTACAATAGAATCGTTACTGTAAATTGAATCTAGTTGTCTAACTGTATTTTCCTTGATTAATTTACCTACTTTTCCTTTTTCAATTCTATATTCATTTTGCGAACAACTATAAATAATAAAAATGGATAGAATTAAACTTATTTTCCTCATATTATACTAAACTTTATTAAATGTAGTAATTAGTTTTAAATACATATATATTTGCCATGTGAAATTTAAACTTGATTATAAAAAAATTGATGCAGGTTTGGAGCTTCCAGTCATGGAATCTTTTTATACAATACAAGGCGAAGGTTATCACAAAGGAACTGCAGCATATTTTGTAAGAATTGGTGGTTGTGATATAGGATGTCATTGGTGTGATGTAAAAGAAAGTTGGGATCCAAATATTCACCCACCTATGGGAATTAAAAAAATTGTTTCTGAGGTAAGAAAAAAATCTGATTTAGTTGTTATTACAGGCGGAGAGCCATTGATATATGATATGAGTAAACTTACAGACCTTTTATTAAAAAATAATATTAAGACTCATATAGAAACATCTGGTGCTTACAAGTTAACAGGAAAATGGAATTGGATTTGTTTGAGTCCAAAAAAAAATAAACTTCCCTTAAATGACATTTATACTTTAGCTAATGAATTAAAAGTAATTATTTATAATCTCGATGACTTTAAATTTGCTGAAAGAGAATCAAAAAAAGTTTCTAATAACTGTTTATTATATCTACAGCCTGAGTGGAGCAAACGAAAAAAAATAATGCCTTTAATTGTTAAATATGTTAAGGAAAATCCTCATTGGAAGGTTTCACTTCAGACTCATAAATATCTAAAAATTCCTTAATTATATATTAAGTATTTAGATCTAATTTTCTTGAAATCAGATAATTCTTTAGTCCAGCTTTCTCTGATGTGTTTTTCACTTTTACCATCAATAATTTGTTGTTTTAACTCATGATTTCCAGCTAGTAAATCAAAACTATCTTTAAAAAAAGTCTTTTTTTCATTACTAATTTTATAAGCTTCTAAAATCCATTCTAAATTAATTTCACTTAGTTCTTTAGAATCTCTTAAATCTAATCCATAACAGAGTGTATTTAAGTGCTTTGGAAATTTAGCTCCTGACATTGATTTTGGGGTAAATGTATATTCATAATTTGTCCAAGAAGGATTACCAATTACTTGAAATTGTTGATTTGTTCCTCTACCAATACTAACATTAGTTCCTTCAAACAAACAAAGGCTAGGGTATAGGTTAATCGATTTTCTATTTGGTAAATTTGGAGAGGGTTTTAATGGAGTGTCATAAATCATATTTCTTGAATAGTTTTTCATTTTAATTATTCTCAAATCACAATAAATACTATTTTTTAACCATCCTTCATTGTTAACCATCATTGCGTATTCTCCTATAGTCATTCCATGAACTATGGGAACTGCATGCATTCCTATAAAACTTTTTAAATCTTTTTTTCTTACTGGTCCATCAACATAATGACCATTAGGATTTGGTCTATCTAGTACGATTAGTTTAATATTATTTTCAGCTGCTGCTTCCATTACATAATGTAAGGTTGATATATAAGTATAAAATCTGGCTCCAACGTCTTGAATATCAAAAATTAAAATATCAACATCATTCAATTGATTTTTGGTTGGCTTTTTGTTTGATCCGTAGAGAGATATAATTTTAAGACCAGTTTTATTATCAATATTGTCTTTTATTTTTTCACCTGCATCTGCCTCACCACGAAAACCATGTTCAGGTGAGAAAACTTTTATTACATTAATATTTAATGCAAGCAAAGAGTCAATTAAATGAACGTATTTTCCATTATTGAAAATCAGTGAAGAGTGATTTCCGACTACTGCTACATTTTTATTAACCAAATCTTTTAAATACAACTCAGTTCTATTTGCTCCCAAATTATTTTCATCAAAAGTTTGAGATAAAGAAATTTTGAAAAAAAGACTAAGTACTAAAAAAAAGGTAATTTTATAATCTAGAAAATTTAATTTCATAAGAATGAATTTTGAGACTTATATGGCTAATAGATTTAGAAAATCTAACTCATATAAAAGTACCGTTTCCTCACCAATTATAAAAATATCTGTTAGTTCTATAGTTATAGGTATTGTAATGATGATCATCTCAATTTCTTCCAGCGTCGGATTACAAAATACAATTCAAACTAAAGTTTCTTCATTTTTTGGCCATATATCAATTTCAAATTTTGAAAACAATAGTTCTTTAAGTTCTTTAAAACCAATTAAAATTGACTTAAAAAAAGAAGTATTAATAAAAAACCCTAAAATTTCAAATATTCAATATGTTGCATATAAATCAGGGTTAATAATAAATAAAAAAAGCTTTGAAGGAGTTATTTTCAAAGGTATTTCCTCAAATTTTGACTGGAGCGTTTTTTCTAATTATATAATTGATGGAAATGTAGTAAATACCACAAATGAAATTACTAATGATGTAATTATTTCTGAATATTTATCTAAAAAATTATCTTTAGAAGTAAATCAAAAATTTAAAACTACTTTTTTTAAATCTAATTCAATTGTAGCCCCAAATGAAAGAATTTTTAAAGTAGTAGGCATTTATAAATCAGGTTTCAATGAATTTGATGAAGTTTACTTCATTGGCGATATTCGACATATTCAAAAAATGAATAAATGGCAAAGACATGAAATTGGAAGCATTGAAGTTATAATTGAAAATTTCGATGAAATTGATAATATAACTCAAGAATTATACGACGAAACATCAAGCGCTTTGAACGTTCTATCTATAAAGGAACGATTTCCTGAAATTTTCAATTGGATTGCTTTATTTGATATAAACGTTCTTCTAATTATAATAATAATGATACTAGTGGGTGGAATAAACATGATTACAGCTTTATTAGTAACTGTTCTTGAAAAAGCATCTTTAATTGGTGTTTTAAAAACTCTGGGCAGTTCAAATAACAGTATCCGAAGTATTTTTTTAATAAATGGCACTTATTTAATTAGCTTAGGAATGGTAATTGGAAATTTAATTTCCATTTTAATAATTTTTCTTCAAAATAAAATAGGTTTTATTAATTTAGATCCTGAAACTTATTATGTTTCCGAACTTCCATTTGACTTTAACTTTTCTTCCATACTATTTTTAAATATTGGCGTTTTAGTTCTTTGTTTTTTGATGTTAATACTCCCTTCTTTAGTTATAACAAAAATTTCACCATCTGAATCAGTTAAAATAAATTAAATTCAATGAATAATAAATTTCTATATCATTACATTTGCATCCTCTAATGAAGTATTTTAATAATATTATAGAAACTATTGGAAATACTCCTCTTGTTAAGCTCAATAAACTGACAAAAGAAATTGACGCTTTAGTTTTAGCTAAAGTTGAATATTTTAATCCAGGGAGTTCAATTAAAGATAGGATGGCTCTTAAAATGATTGAAGAGGCAGAAAAAGATGGAAGATTAAAACCAGGATATACTATTGTAGAAGGAACATCGGGAAATACAGGAATGGGTTTGGCTTTAGCTGCAATTGTAAAAGGATACAAGTTAATTTGTGTGTCAACTGATAAGCAGTCTAAAGAAAAGTTTGATGTTTTAAAAGCAGTGGGTGCAAAAGTTATAGTTTGTCCAACTGATGTTAAACCTGATGATCCTCGTTCTTATTACTCCACTGCCAAAAGAATTGGAGAAGAAACTCCTAACTCATGGTATGTAAACCAATACGATAATCCTTCAAATACGCTTGCACATTATCAAACTACAGGCCCAGAAATTTGGGAACAAACAAACGGAAAAGTTACTCATTTTGTAGTTGGTGTCGGAACTGGAGGAACAATTTCGGGTGTTGCTAAGTTCTTAAAGGAAAAAAATCCAAAAATTAAAATTTGGGGAATAGATACTTATGGATCAGTTTTTAAAAAATACCATGAAACTGGTATTTTTGATGAAAATGAAATTTATCCCTATGTTACAGAAGGAATAGGTGAAGATATAATTCCCAAAAATGTTGATTTTGATTTGATTGATAAATTTGAAAAAGTTACTGACGAGGATGCTGCTATATTTACTCGAAAATTAGCAAAAGAAGAAGGTATTTTTGCAGGCAATTCATGTGGAGCTGCAGTAAAAGGTTTGATTCAATTAAAAGAAAATTTCAAAAAAGATGACGTAGTTGTTGTTCTTTTACACGATTCTGGAAGTCGTTATATTGGAAAAATCTACAATGACGAATGGATGAAAAAAAATAATTTTAAGTTAGATATATGATTACAAAAGATTTTTTTCTAAACAATTCAAAAAAATCTTTAAAAAATAATTTAACTAATAAAATTCTTTCTGCTAGCAACTCTTTTGATTTTCATAAATCTCAGTCATACTACAATAATACTTCATTATATAAACTAGATAATTTATCAATTGAACTCGGGTTAAAAAGTGTTTCTATAAAAGATGAATCTGATAGATTTGGTTTAGATTCTTTTAAAATACTTGGTTCAACTTATGCTCTACATGAAATATTAAAAGAGAAGGAATATATAAATACATTTTGTACGGCAACAGACGGCAATCACGGTAAAGGATTAGCTTGGGCTTCAAGAAAACTACATAAAAACTGTATTGTGTACGTACCTAAAGATACATCAACAGAAAGAATTAATTCTATTAAAAAACAAGATGCAAAAGTCAAAAAACTTGACCTTAATTACGAAGACACTTGTATTTATGCTTCTGATGAAAGTAAGACGAATGATTGGTGTTTAGTCCAGGATGCATCATGGGATAATTACGAAGAAATTCCCGCTTTAATTATGTCTGGTTATTTAACACATTTTAAAGAGATTGAATACCCAAAAAAGGATAGTGATAAATCAAAATATGATGTTATTTTTTTACAGTGCGGTGTGGGTAGTTGGGCTGCATCTTGTATTTGGTATTATTATAACTTTTATAATGAGAATAGACCAAAAATTGTTCTTATTGAGCCTGAAGAAGCATGTGGTGTTTACGAATCGTTTTTAAAAGGTAAAAGATCCACTCCAACTACAAGTTTTAAAACTATAATGGCTGGACTAAATTGCGGCATACCTTCCAAAAGTGCGTGGGAAATCATAAAAAGAGGTTGCGATGCTGTTTTAAAAATATCGGACAGTGATGTTAAAAAAGCTATGACTAGATTGTATTATTCAAAAAATAATGACCCCAAAATAATATCTGGTGAATCTGGAGCTGCAGGATTAGCAGGTTTACTAAAACTAATCAATAATAAAGATTTAATTGAGCTAAAATCTTTTCTAAATATAAATTCTGAATCAAAAATTTTATTATTTAATACTGAAGGTGACACAGATAAGAAAAATTTTAAAAAAATTATTGAAAGTTAGTTAAATACTTGGCTTGGAAACACTACAATGCTTTCTTGGTTGTTTTTTCCTACACTAGATACTCCAAACAAATAATTATCAATTACAATTCCATTTAAAGTATAACTATTTACATTTCCAACAAACTTGCTATTGTCCCAATAGGGTGAAGTAGTTTCTCTCCAATAAATTTTATAACCCTTAATATTCGAATCTTCTGATTTAGCCCATTTTAATGTAGTGTACGGTTTAACTGCTCCACCAATTTTTACATTTTTTGGTTCTGGTGGACTCCAACCTAAACTCGCTAAATTAATCGCATTAACAGCTGTAAGTTTTTTAGCATAATTAAAATCCAATCCTGAAATTACATCTCCATAGCTAATACCGTTCTCAGTTCTAATATCTTGATGTTGTCTGTTGTAATTTTCATGTGCTTCCATTATTCTGACTCCAGCATATCCTAGATCATTGAATGGCTTATGATGTCCACCTCTACCAAATCTATCTAATCTGTAAATTAGCATAGGATTCATAAGAGGCATGTATTTCATTGTATTTTTATGAATATATCTAGCTAGTTGTCTTGAATTTCCGTCAATTTCACCTCCATAAAATCTTCTTCTTTTAGCAGAAATTTCAGTTTCATTTCCAGGTGTTGCTTCAGAAAAAATTCTAAAACTTATGTTATCAATTATACCATCAACACCTTCAATATTGCCAATCATATCGTTATTTAAAACTCCAATAATTTCCCAGCCACTTTTTTTAGCATAATTAGCTAACCCTGCTCCACCAAATAAGCCTTGTTCTTCACCGGAGAGACCTGCGTATATAATACTATTATCAAATTCATAATTACTTAACACTTTTGCGGCTTCAATAACACCAGCCATTCCAGAAGCATTATCATTAGCACCTGGTGATGGTGAAGTAAAATCATTGGGATCACTAACTCTACTGTCAATGTCTCCACTCATTATGACGAATCTATTTGGGTGTTTTTTTCCTCTTTGAATAGCTATAACATTATTTATCCAAACATCTTTTACAAGTCTCCGTTTATTTTTCTTGAAGAAGTTTTTTTGATAAAAAACTTCCAAACAATTGTTACAATTATTAGAAATTTCTTCAAAACTTTTTTTTATCCATCTTCGTGCCGCACCTATTCCTATATCATTTGATACCGTATCACTAAGTGTGTGTCTAGTTCCAAATGAAACTAATTTTGTTATGCTGTTTTCTATTCTGTCTTCTGAGACTTTTTCTATAATGTCATAAAAATCTTTATCATTTTGCGAAAAGCACAGAGTTGTAATAAAAAAAATAGGTATGAATTTAAAATGTTTCATACCTAAATTTAATCTAAAAAAAATAAAATTTAAAAACAATATTTGTTTTCGGATTTTAATGTTTCTGCAATTTTATTTTTTAATTCAATCGTATTTGGAAATTCGTAGTATTTTGTGAATCTTTTCAAACCCATTAAAAGACCTCTTTGTTCATCACCCTCAGATGATGAAATAATTACTTGTTTTGCTTTGGATTGAATGACATCTACTGCTTGATACAAATACAATTTTGTCATTCTAATTTGATTTTTTTGTTTTTCTTCACCAAAACGTTTTACATTTTTTTCTGTTCTTAGTAAAGCAGATTCAGCCATGTAAACCTCTATTAATACATCAGAAACATTTAAAAGCATTTGTTGATGTTCTTCTAATTTTTCACCATACTTCTGAATTCCCGCACCTGCAAGCATTAAGAAAACCTTCTTTAAATTTTTTATTATAAGTTTTTCTTGCGAAAATAGCTCTGTTAAATCTGGAACTTCAAATGAAGGTATTTCCATAAGTTCCTTTCCAACATTTGTTGCTGGTGTGATAATATCTAAATGACCTTTCATCGCTTTTTTTATGAGCATACCAACACTTAGCATTCTATTTATTTCATTTGTTCCTTCGTAAATTCTACCAATCCTAGAGTCTCTCCAAGCACCCTCCATAGGAGTTTCAGCCGAGAATCCCATTCCGCCAAAAATTTGAATACCTTCATCAGCAATATTTTGCATGTCTTCACTTACTGCAACTTTTAAAATTGAGCATTCAATTACATACTCTTCAACTCCTTTAAGTTCAGCCTCTTGAAAACTATTTCCGCTATCATGTCGAATTTTAATTCGATCTTCTATATCTTTTGCGGCTCTGTAAGTAGCAGACTCACCTACATATGTTTCAGTGGCCATTTGAGCTAATTTTTCTTTAATAGCCTCGAAGTCAATAATTTTAGTTTTAAACTGAGTTCTTTCATTAGCATATTGAATGGCATGAGAGCTAACTCTTTTCATAGCGTCTAGGCATGCTACAGCTAATTTAATTCTACCAACATTTAATGAATTCATGGCAATTTTAAAACCATTGCCTCTTTTAGAGAGCATATTTTCTACAGGAACTTTTGTTTCATTGAAAAAAACTTGTCTTGTAGACGAGGAATGAATTCCTAGTTTCTTTTCTTCTTCTCCCAATGTAATTCCATTATCTGTTTCGTTAGGTACAATAAATCCGGTAATATTTTTATCATCTTCAATTCTTGCAAAAACAATAAATAGTTTTGCGAAACCTGCATTAGAGATCCACATTTTTTGACCAGTTATTTTATAGTATTTGCCATCCTCTGAAAGAACTGCTTTTGTCTTTCCACTATTTGCATCAGAGCCTGCAGTTGGTTCGGTTAGACAGTAAGATCCAAACATCTCACCAGAAGCTAGTTTTGGAACATATTTTTCATTTTGTTCTTTATTACCATAAAGAACGATAGGCATGGTACCAATTCCAGTGTGAGCTCCAAATGCAGTTGATAATGACCCACAAGCACCTGAAATAGTTTCACACACAAGCATTGTTGAGACAAACCCCATTCCCATACCACCATATTCAGTTGGAACGGCAACACTCAAAAACCCAAGATCACCTGCTTTTTTCATCACCTCTTCAGTTAACTTGTAATCTTTATTTTCAAATCTTTCCTTGTGTGGTATAACCTCTTTTTCAATAAAATCATGAACAGCTTGTTTCATCATTAATTGTTCTTCATTAAAGTCTTCAGGGGTAAACACATTATTGCAATCTGTTTCTTTGATTATAAATTCGCCTCCTCTTGTGATATTTTTTTCTTCAACACTCATATTTTTTAATTTAAAAGTTCGTATATGCCTGCAGCTCCTTGTCCAGTTCCAACACACATTGTTACCATCCCGTATTTAGATTTTCTGTTTCTCATTTCCTCAAATAATTGAACAGAAAGCTTGGCACCTGAACATCCTAGTGGATGTCCTAAAGCAATTGCTCCACCGTTTACATTGATTATGTCTTGGTTTAGATTTAATTCTCTAATTACTGCGAGGGATTGAGAAGAAAAAGCTTCATTGAGTTCAATTAAGTCTATGTCATTAATGTTCATATTAGATTGTTTTAAAACTTTAGGTATAGCTTTAACTGGACCAATTCCCATAATTTTTGGAGGAACTCCAGCAACTGCATAATTTACAAGTCTAGCAATCGGTTCAATATTCAACTCTTTTACCATTTTTTCACTCATAATTAGTACAAAGGCAGCTCCATCGCTCATTTGAGAGGAATTTCCTGCTGTGACACTACCATTCATTGAAAAAACTGGTCTTAATTTATTTAGCACTTTTAAATTAGTATCTTTTCTTGGACCTTCATCAGTATCTACAGTGTATTCTCTTGTTTTTTTTCTTCCATTTTCATCCAGATAGGTTTCATTAACTTTAATTGGCACTATTTGAGACTTAAATTTTCCATTTTCAATTGCATTAACAGCTTTTTTATGAGAATTAAGAGCAAATTCATCTTGATCTTCTCTGTTTATGTTAAATTGTTGAGCAACTTGTTCTGCGGTAAGCCCCATTCCCCAATAATAATCTTCTTTACCATCTTTAGCTATTCCATAATCAGGAACTGGTTTATACCCTCCCATAGGAATAAAGCTCATGCTTTCTACACCACCAGCTATGATACACTCTGCCATTCCAGATTTTATTTTAGCCGATGCCATTGCAATTGTTTCTAATCCTGATGCACAATATCTATTAACTGTTACTCCAGGAACATCCTCAACGTTTAACCCCATTAATGAAATCACTCTTCCGATATTTAAACCTTGTTCAGCTTCAGGAGTTGCATTTCCAACAATCACATCATCTATTCTAGTCTTGTCTAGCTCTGGAATTTCACTGACCATATGGTTTATAGTTTCTGATGCTAGTTCATCAGGTCTCTTAAACTTAAACAATCCTTTTGGAGCCTTACCAACAGCTGTTCTGTATGCTTTAACTATATATGCGTCTTTCATAATTTAATTTCTTAATGGTTTACCTGTTTTTAGTATGTGTTGAATTCTCTCTAGAGTCTTTCTTTCAGAACATAGTGAAAGAAAAGCTTCTCTTTCAAGATCTAAAAGGTATTGTTCATCAACAAATGTGGCTTGTGATAAGTCACCACCACTAATAACGTAAGCAATTTTATTTGCTATTTTTTTGTCATGATCAGAAATGTATTTTCCTGCTTTCATAGTATCACTACCAACCATAAACATTCCCAAAGCTTGTTTACCTAAAACTTTGATATTTTTTTCTTTACATGGAGGTAAATAACCATAATCTGACATCAAAATAGCATGTTTTTTTGCTATTGATATTTGATGGTTTCTGTTCATAACTATGGTATCGTTATTTGGTTCTAAATATCCTAAATCTATGGCCTCATGAGCAGATGTTGATGTTTTGGCCATTCCAATATTTAGAAAATATTCTTGAAGAACATTTAATTCAACATCATTTTTTCTAAACTTTTTTGAAGCTCTTAAAGCCATTTCTTTACAACCTCCACCGCCAGGAATAAGACCTGCTCCAACTTCAACTAAACCTATGTAACTTTCGCTATAAACTACAGCTTTATCACAATGCATAGTTACCTCGCAACCTCCACCAAGTGTTAATCCATGTGGAGCGGCTATTACAGGAACGCTTGAATACCTCAACTTCATCATACTGTCTTGAAAAAACTTTATAGCTAAGTTTATTTCATCGTATTCTTGCTCCGCAGATGCCATAAAAATCGCACCCAAATTTGCGCCTGCTGAAAAATGTGAACCTTCATTTCCAATCACAATTCCTTTATAGTTTTTTTCAGCTAAGTCAACAGATTTATTAATTCCCATTAGAACACCTTGTCCAAGAGTATTCATTTTAGTTCTGAATTCAAGATTTATTATGCCGTCACCAATATCTTTGATAATTGAATCTTTATTTTCCCATATGATATTCTTTTTTTCAATATTGTTCAAAATTATTAAAGAATCCTGGCCGGGTTTTTTAATATATGATTTTGATTTTAAATCGTAATAATAGATTATTCCGTTTTCGATTTTATAAAAACTATTATGATTGTTTTTAACCATTTCTGAAATCCATGGAGCAGGTTTGTGATCTAAAACTTCCATTATTTCAACTCCTTTTTTAATTCCAATTGAGTCCCAAATTTGAAAAGGTCCATTTTTCCAACCAAATCCAGCTCTTAAAGCATCATCAATTCTATAAAGTTCATCTGAAATTTCTGGAATTTTGTTTTGTATGTATGAGAACATTGTTCCAAAATTAAACCTGTAAAACTCTCCTGCTTTATCATTTCCTTCAATTAAAACAGGAAATCTGTCAATCACCTTACTGATTTTTCTAGCTTTTCCTACAGTTTCAAAAGAAACTTTTTTAACTGGAGAATATTCAAGTGTTTTTAAATCAAGTGATAAAATGGTTGACTTTCCATTTTTATCTTTAATTCTTTTGTAAAAACCTTGATCAGTTTTTGATCCAAGCCAATTATTCTCTAGCATTTTGTGAATATATTCTGGGAGTTTGAATGTGTCTCTAAATTCGTCTTTAGGACAATTTTCATAAATTCCTGTAGCAACATTAACTGTTGTATCGAGTCCAACCACATCACTTGTTCTAAATGTTGCTGATTTTGGGCTTCCAATTATTGGACCTGTGAGATTATCTATTTCTTCAATACTTAGATCTAGTTTTTCAACGTTGTTAAGTATATTGACCATAGCAAATGTTCCAATTCTGTTTCCTATAAAACCTGGGGTATCTTTTGCTAATACAAAATCTTTTCCAAGAAATCTTTCACCAAAATCGTGTAGAAAATCAATAATTTCTGGCTTACAGTCAGGTCCAGGTATTACTTCAAATAATTTGAGATATCTTGGAGGATTAAAAAAATGAGTAACAGCAAAATTGTGTTTAAAATCCTCGGATCTTCCCTCGTTCATTTGTTTGATTGGAATTCCAGATGTGTTAGAAGTTACTAGAGTTCCAGGGGATCTGTGTTTTTCAATTTGTTCAAAAACGATTTGTTTTATCTTTAGTTTTTCTGTTACAACTTCTATAATCCAATTTACTTTACTTATTTTTTCAATATCGTCACTTAAATTTCCTAGCTCAATTCTGTTAGCAAAGTTTTTGTGATAAAGAGGGGATGGTTTTGACTTTACACATCTTTGAAACATTTCGCTAACAATTCTATTTCTAACTTTTTTATCACTTAGTGATAAACCAAGCTCTTTTTCTTTTTCGTTAAGTTCATTAGGAACAATGTCAAGTAATAGAACATTTATTCCAATATTAGCAAAATGACAAGCAATTCCAGATCCCATAACTCCAGATCCAATTACCGCAACACTTTTAATATTTTTTTTCATTATTAATACTTTATGTTATTTAAAAATTGAAAATTTTTTTCTTAGAAATTAAATTGTTGATTTTTTCAATTGTATCATAAAAATTTTCAAGTGATTTATTACCAATCTCATCTTTAATTGCTTGATTAAATTTTAAAACAGCAACTCTTGATGCATCTCTGTTGACTTTTCCCATTTCTGTTAAGTAAATTAGAACACTTCTTCCGTCATTTGGATTTGGTTTTCTAATTATCAATTTCTTTTCTTCCAATGTTTTTAATGTCCTAGACAAGCTAGTTGCTTCCATTCCCATTTTAGGTCCGAGTGCTGTTGAAGGAGTTCCTTTTTTTGGATCGATACTTAATAGTGCAAATCCAGTTGCCATTGTAGAGTTGTATTTTGAAGCTTCTTCATTATACATTCTGGCAATTGCCTGCCATGTGGACCTCATTAAGTGATCAATAGTTTTTTTCTCCATTGATCTCAAATTTAATAAAAAATACTATGCATGCATAGTATTTTATTGATTTTTTTAGACTTTAGAATTTAACCAGTTGTAGGCATTTTCAAAAGCCATTACCCAAGGAGATATTTTATCGTTCCTATTTTCAGGGTAGTAAGGCCAATTCCAAGGAAAAGTTGATCTCTCAAGGTGAGGCATCATGGCAATATGTCTTCCATTTTTACTACTAATTATAGCAGTATTGTAGTCAGATCCATTTGGATTGGCAGGGTAGGATTTGTATCCATATTTACCGATAATATTGTAATTATTTTCTGAATAAGGTAATATAAATTTTCCTTCACCATGAGCAGACCAAATACCAAGTTTTGAACCTGAAAGATTTTTAAACATTATAGAATCGTTGGTCTGTATTTCAACTGATGTGAAGACACATTCGAATTTTTTGGAATCGTTATGATCCATTTTTGGTTTTTTTTCATGTTCAGGATGAAGTAGACCAAGCTCAATAAACAATTGACATCCATTGCAAACTCCTAAAGATAAAGTATCTTCTCGTTTGTAAAAATTCATCAAACTTGACTTTGCTTTTTCATTATACAAAAATGAACCTGCCCAACCTTTGGCTGATCCTAAGACATCAGAGTTAGAAAATCCGCCAACTGCAACTATAAAATTGATATCATCAAGACTTTCTCTTCCAGAAATTAAATCTGTCATGTGAACGTCTTTAACTTGAAAACCAGCTAAGTCCATTGCAAATGCCATCTCTCTTTCAGAATTACTTCCTTTTTCTCTAATTACAGCGGCTTTTATTTTTTTTGATTTAAATTTATTTAGTCCGTTAAAACTTTTTGGAAAAATATATTTTAGAGGTTGTTTTTTATAATTATCAAATCGTTCTTTAGCTTTAATTTTTCCACTTTGAATCGAATCTAACTGAAAAGATTTTTTATACCATAAATCTCTATAATACTCTATGTTAAAATTTAAATCTTTGTACTTATTTGACAAGGTCAGAGAACCAGATTCTTTTGTCTTTCCAATTCTAATAAAACTTATTTCATTTTCATCTAAAATATTTTCGACTTCTTTTTTTCCTTGAAAAACTAAACCTAAACTTTCACTAAACAATAGTTTTATCAGATCTTTTTCTTTAAATAAATCAAGATCAATGTCAGCCCCAATGTTATTATTTGAGAAGCACATTTCAAGTAATGTGGTTATTAGACCTCCAGAACTAATATCGTGTCCTGAGCTTATTAAATTATATTTAATCAATTTTTGAAAAACATTAAAAGTTTTCTTGAAATAACTTGGGTCAGCTGAGTCAATTGTAGATGAACCAATGAAACCAAGAGTTTGGCCAAATGCAGATCCACCCAAATTAAAATTATTTTCAGACAGGTTGATATAGTAAATATTATCATTATTGAATTTAAATTGAGGTTCAATAATGCTCGTTATATCATTACAATTAGCCGCAGATGAAATAATTACTGTTCCAGGTGACAAAACTTCTTTATCAACGTATTTTTGTTTCATTGATAATGAATCTTTTCCCGTTGGGATATTTATTCCCAGTCCTATTGCAAAATCAGAACAAGATTGAACAGCCTTGTAAAGCCTAGCATCCTCACCCTTATTATTGCATGGCCACATCCAGTTTGCCGAAAGAGTAACAGATTCAAGGCTATTTTCTAATGGAGCCCATATTATATTAGTTAGTGCTTTACCAATAGCAATTCTTGAACCTGCAGCAGGATCTATTAATGAACATAAAGGTGAATGACCAATTGAGGTAGCTACTCCATTTAAATTACTGTAATCTAAAGCCATTACACCACAATTGTTTAAAGGGAGTTGTAGTGATCCAACACATTGTTGTTTAGCAACTTTTCCAGTAACACATCGGTCAACTTTATTAGTTAACCAGTCTTTACATGCAACTGACTCCAAAGACAATACATCTTTTAAATAATTTTCTAAATTTTTTATTTCATATTTCTTGTCAGAAAATTTAGTTTTAACTGAACTGTCTCTCATTACAGTGGTTGGAGAGCTTCCAAAAAAATCAGACAGTGATAGATCTATTGGTAATGCATTGTTGTTTTCAGATTTAATTATAAATTTTCCATTTTCTTTTATTATACCAACCTTGTAACATGGTGCTTTTTCTCTCTCAGCAATAGTTTTGAGTTTTAAAAATTTATTTTTGGGAATAATTAATCCCATTCTTTCTTGAGATTCATTTCCAATAATTTCTTTGAAAGACAGTGTTTTGTCTCCAACTGGTAACTTGTCTAAGTTGATGATTCCACCCGTTTCTTCAACTAGTTCAGAAAGACAGTTAAGATGCCCTCCAGCTCCATGGTCATGTATTGATACAATAGAGTTATTTTCAGATTCAACAAAGGCTCTAATAGCATTAGCTACTCTTTTTTGCATTTCTGGATTTGATCTTTGTACTGCATTAAGTTCAATACCAGAGCTGTATTTACCTGTTTCGGTTGAAGATACAGCTGCACCTCCCATTCCAATTCTGTAGTTGTCTCCACCAAGAATTACAATTACATCTCCTTCTTTAGGTTTACTTTTTAGACTTTGATTATCTTTTCCATAACCAATTCCTCCGGCAAGCATAATAACTTTATCAAAACCTAAAGTTTTGTTATTTTCTTCATGTTCAAATGTTAAGACAGAACCTGAAATTAACGGTTGTCCAAATTTATTTCCAAAATCAGAAGCCCCATTAGATGCTTTGATTAAAATATCAACTGGACTTTGATAAAGCCAATTTCTTTCTTTTGTTATTAATTTTCTGTCGTTTTCAAATCTTGGATAAGAGGTCATGTAGACAGCTGTTCCAGCTAGAGGAAGAGATCCTTTTCCACCGGCTAATCTGTCTCTAATCTCACCACCAGATCCTGTTGCTGCTCCGTTAAATGGCTCAACAGTAGTAGGAAAGTTATGTGTTTCTGCTTTCAAAGAAACAACAGACTTAAAAGTTGTTTTTTCAAAAAATGATGGTAAATCTCCATGAGTGGGAGCAAATTGTTCAACACTTGGTCCTTTTACAAATGCTACATTGTCTTTATAAGCCGAAACAATTTCATTGGGATTAAGTTTTGAAGTTTTTTTTATGAGTTTAAAAAGTGAATCTTTTTTTTCAGTTCCATCAATTATAAACTTGCCATTAAAAATCTTGTGTCGACAATGTTCAGAATTAACTTGAGAAAATCCAAAAACTTCACTGTCTGTCAATTTTCTATTTAATTTAATTGATAAGTCTTCAAGATAATTAATTTCTTCAGGGTTCAAAGCTAACCCTTCTTTATCATTATACTCTGAGATATTATCAATTTTTAAAATGGGTTGTGGCTTTACGGAAATATTAAATAAATTTTGATCCAAGGCTTTATATTCTTCGAAAATCATTGGATCATGATTTCCATTTGATGATTTTTTTAAGACAAATTTTTCAATCCTTACAATTCCTGAAATAGCCATGTTTTGAGTTATTTCTACTGCATTAGTACTCCATGGAGAAACCATAGTTTTTTTTGGACCTATGAAAGTTGAATCAATAGTATTTGTTTCTAATTTTTTGGCTTTGAAAAGCCACTCTAATTTTTTAATATCCTCTTTGGAAAATAGTTTGGTTGAATCAACTGCAAAAACTACGTTAAATTCATCTTTAAAAAAAAGAACCATTAATGGAAGTTGTTAAAAGTAAGTTTCAAAAATATAAGAAAAAAAGGAGAATGAATTGAATAAATATGAAATTTAAATAACGATTTTTAACTACTTATTAACAGCATTATTTAAAGCTTAATCTTGCCATATAAAATCCATCAAAACCTGATTGAGCTGGACTTATTTTTTTTTCATCTTCAACTTTAAATTTTTTTCCTTGTTCGGTTTTTAAAAACCTCTTTATTTGAAGTTCGTTTTCTGAGGGCAAAATAGAACAAGTAGCGTAAACTAACTTTCCATTTTCTTTTAGCATTGGACTATACCTTTTTAAAATTTCTTGTTGAGTATCTTTGATTTTGTCTAAAAAATTTTGAGAAAGCTTCCATTTTGAGTCAGGATTTCTTCTTAGAACACCTAAACCACTACATGGAGCATCGATAAGAAGTCTATCAATTTTTCCATGTAACCTTTTGATACTTTTATTATTTTCAATTAATCTAGTTTCAATGTTAAATGCATTGTTTCTTTTTGCTCTTCTTTTGAGTTCAAATAATTTATTTTTGAAGATGTCCATTGCAATTATTTGTCCTTTGTTTTCAGTGATTGCTGATAAATGCAATGTTTTTCCTCCAGCCCCAGCACAAACATCACATATTTTCATTCCTTTTTCAGCTTTTAGAAAAGGAGCAACTAATTGTGAGGATGCATCTTGAAGTTCAAAATAGCCATTTTGAAATGCCTTAGTTTTAAATAGATTTTTTCTTTCTCTAAGTTTTAATGCTTCTGAAAACCCATTAATTTTTTCCACTTGAATATCTTCTTTTAGGAGTTCTTTTCTTAAATCATTTACATTTATTTTTAATGAATTTGCTCTAATAATAACGTTTGCTTTCTTGTTTAAAGCTGACAATTCGCTTGTCCATCTATTTTCTCCAAGTTCGTCACAACCAGTTTTGTCAAGCCAATCAGGAATGGACTCTCTAAACTTTCTGATTTTCACTAGTGAATCAAATTTTCCTTTAATTCTTCTTGCAGGTGTATTTTCAAATTCTTTCCAATTGGGAAGTTGAATTCCTTTTAGTACAGCCCAAACGGAAAACATTTTCCATAATTCTCCATATTTATATGGACTTTTTGTTTCAGAAATTTGTGAGTATAATCTTTTCCATCTGATAATTTCGTAGCTTGTTTCGGCAATAAAACCTCTGTCGCGACTTCCCCATCTTTTATCTGATTTTAAGATTTTTTCTATGGTTTTGTCAGCATAGAAATTTTGATTAAAAGTTCCATCAAGAATCTTGATCACTGCTACCACTAAATTTTTATGAAGACGCATTTAAAACTTTTGCGCAAATATAGTTTTAAAACTAGATCATTTTAGAAAAGAAATAATAAAACTTAAATTTATTTTTTGATCTTATTATTTTTTCTGTTTGCTCTTAATTTATCCATCATTTCTCGCCTAAAATCATCCTCAAGTCTAAATAAATAACTGGTTTTCTTTAACGACATGAATTCTTTAAGATCAACAATTAATTTAGCTCTTAAATCAATTTTCTTTTTTTCATAATCTAAAAAATCATTGATGTATTGTTCGTATTCTTCATCAGTAAAATTACTGCTATCTAAATTAATAGTTCTATATTTTAATCTCCTTTTTCTATAATTATCCTTTAGGTTTTCTTGATAAATATCATAAACTTCCCAAAATTTTGACTCATTTTTTTGATCAAGATTTAATTTTTCAGTTAAATAAATTTTTTTATATGCATCTATTTTTTCTGAGTTAACTCTTTGACTTTGAGCATTGGACATATTAAATGCTATAATTAACGATATGGATAAAATTATTTTTTTCATAATTATTCAAATATTATATAATCATCATTGTTGAAGTTGGTTTCAATAAAATATTCGTATTCATTTTCTGTTAGAATTTCAGGATTAATTTCAATTTTCGTTTCATCAAACCATTCTGAATATTCTGAGATAAACTGATCAATGAAATCGTAATTTAAATAGGAAATTATTTCATCTTCTGTAAAATTATCTGAATCTGTAAAGTAAAAATCTGAAACAATTCCAAAGATAAATATTGCGGCAATTCCACTGTAAACTATATTTTTAATCAGAAATCTTTTTGATTTTGTTTTTTGATTAGAAAAGTCAAAATTTATATTTTCAAAATAGTTTAATGGAGTTTTAAAATTATTTTTATTAGATAACAATAGGTTATTTAAAGAAATATTTTCAAAATATCCCTCAGGTGTTTTAAATCTATTTTTATCAATATTTATTTTCTTTTCTTTACTCATCTAATACTTTGACAATCATTTAGTTAAAAGGTTTGATTTTCGATCAATTCTTTTTTTATTTTTTTTACTGCGATATGATATGAAGCTTTCAATCCACCTTCGCTTATTTCAAGAATTTCAGCTATTTCTTTAAATTTCATATCCTGCTCATATTTCATTTGAAAAACCAATTTTTGTTTAGTGGGTAACGAGTTTATTGCTTTTTGAAGTGAAATCTGAAGTTCGTTCCCATCAAAATAAGGGTCTTCTTTCAAGTTATTTATTTGGTAAGTCATCATTTCTTCTGATGTCATCAAAAATTTTTTCGCTTTAGATTTAATGAAATTTAGGGATTCGTTTGTAGCTATTCTGTAAATCCAAGTGTATAGTTTGCTCTTAAATTTAAACTTATCAATTCCTCTAAAAACTTTTATAAAAGTATTTTGTAAAACATCATGCGCATCATCATGATCAAGAACTATTTTTCTAATGTGCCAGTAAATAGGTTTTTTGAAATCTTGAACTAATTTTTCAAAAGCTAAGTCCCTTGTTTCAGGATCTATGAGACTTTCGATAAATTTAGATTCATCTTTCAACTTACGAAGTTTTAATTGTTTGACAATTAAATTTAGTTAAAGTTTAAGAGAAAGACTGTAGTTTGATTAATTTTGAGTAAGTTCCGTTTTTGCCAATCAATTCATTATGTGTTCCTTTCTCGATGATTTGACCCTCACTAATTACTAAAATCAAGTCAGCTTTTTGAATAGTAGATAACCTGTGCGCGATGACAAGTGAGGTTCTGTTTTTCATTAATTTTTCTAAAGCCTGTTGTACTAACTTTTCTGATTCTGAGTCAAGGGAAGACGTTGCTTCATCTAAAATCATTATTGGTGGATTTCTAAAGACGGCTCTTGCAATAGAGATTCTTTGTTTCTGACCTCCTGATAATTTACCCCCTCCATCTCCAACATTCGTTTCGTATTTTTTTTCAAACTTTTTGATAAAATCGTCTGCATTAGCTATGGTAGCCGAGTTAATTATATCATCCAATTCTGTTTCGGATTTAGAAAGTTTTATGTTATTTATAATTGTGTCATTAAACAATATAGAATCTTGTGAGACTAAACCAATTAAACCTCTTAAATTGTTCTTGTTTATTTTTTTAATATTTATTCCATCTATGGATATTTTGCCTTCTGAAACATCATAGAATCTTGGTATTAGATTAGCAATTGTTGATTTTCCACTTCCAGATTGTCCTACAAGAGCAATGGTTTGACCTTTTTTTATTTCAAAATTGATGTTATCAATTATTTTTTCATTTTCATATTTAAAGCTTACATTTTCAAATTTTATATTTGATTTAAAGTCTAATTTTTTTTCTGCATTTGCTTCTTGTTTTATTGAGTTTTCTGAGTCCAAAATTTCTAATACTCTCTCAGCAGCAGCATTTCCTTTTTTAATTGAATACGATGCTTTGCTGATTGCTTTTGCTGGTGTTAAAACTCCGTAGGCTAGTCCCATATAAGTTATAAAAGCAGCAGGATTTAATTCTTGGTCAATTAAAACCAGTTTTCCTCCGTACCAAAGTAATACTCCAATTGCAGAAATTCCTAAAAATTCACTCATAGGGCTTGCTAGGTTTTGCCTATTAATAAGTTTGTTTGAAAGATTATAAAACCTATTATTAGATTTTCTGAATTTTTCAATGAAAAATAATTCAGAAACAAAACCTTTAATAATCTTAAGACCATTTAAAGTTTCTTCAGTTATTGACAAGAATTCTGCTTGTTCATTTTGAACAAGAGTAGAGGTAGCTTTTAAAGATCTTCCAATTAGAGATATTATAAAGCCCGAAAGGGGAATAAAAATCAACACAAAAGCTGTTAAATTAAAACTAATTAAAAACATAGCTGATATTGTAAAGAAAATTGTCAATGGCTCTCTAACAATTAATTCTAAAATTGATAAAAATGAGTGTTGAATTTCAAGAACATCTGCTGTGATTCTGGAAATCACATCACCTTTTTTCTTATTGGTAAAATAAGAAATCGGCATACCAATTATTTTCTTGTAAACATCCTCTCTCAGTTTGGTTAAAATTCCATTTCTTAAAAATGTTATGAAAAACATTGCCAAATAGTTGAAAAAGTTTTTTAAGAAAAACAAAATAATTATGGCGCTAATTACAAAAATTAGAGCTTTTTGGGGATCTTGGCCTGCGTAGTTACTGACTTGATAGTTAAGCCAACCTTCAAGATTATTTCCTAAACTGTAGATGTCATTAAATTCAGGTTTAGAATATGTTTTATTGTTTTCGCCAAATAATACCTCTAACATTGGCATAAGAGATAAAAATGACAAGGCACTAAATAGAGCATAAAGTGCATTAAAAAAAATATTTAAAAAAATATATTTCTTAAAAGGTTTTGCATATTTAAATATTCTTTTAAAATAATTCATTTTTAAAATTGAAACTCTTTTATGATTCTATTAATTTTTTCATCAAGCAAGGAATTTTTCTTTTCAAAATCTTCTTTAGAGCTTAATCTACAATTTACACTAATGTAAAACTTTATTTTTGGTTCTGTTCCACTTGGTCTTGCTGCTACGGTTGAACCATCCTCAGATTCAAATATTAAAACATTTGATTTTGGAAAGTCCAAATTGAAAGCTTTATTGTTTTTTAAATCGTATGTTTTTGAACTATTAAAATCTTTAATTGTTATAGTTTTGCTTCCATCTATAAAATCTTTTTTAGAAGATCTTAAATTATTCATTATAGAACTTATCTCTTCTAAACCTTTTTCGCCTTCTTTTTTAATAGAAATTAATTTTTCTTTATAAAACCCATATTTAATATAACATTTAATTAAGTAATCAATTAATGAAATATTTTTTGACTTGCATTCTGATCCTAATTCACAGGCAACCAAAGAGGATGTTAAAGCGTCTTTATCTCTAACGAAGTCTCCAACCATATAACCAAAACTTTCTTCACCACCAGCGATATATTTCTGATTTTTAAAATCATTTATCATTTTTCCAATCCATTTGAAGCCTGTAAGACCAACTTTAAAATCTACATTATAAAAATTGGCTACCTGTTTGATCATTGATGTCGAAACTACTGTTGAGCCTATAAAAAATGATTTATTCAAATTTTCTTTTTTGCTAAGAATGAATTCAGTCAAAACAATCATCATTTGATTTCCATTTAAAATTTGAAAATCATTATTGTGTTTTACAGCTAGTCCAACTCTATCTGCATCTGGATCGGTTCCAATTACTATGTCCGCGTTAATTTTTTTTGCCAATTTAATTCCTAAACTTAATGCTTCAGGTTCTTCAGGATTTGGTGATTGAACAGTACTGAAATTTCCATCAGGATTATGTTGCTCTTCTACTACATTGAAATCTTTAAAACCAGCCCCAATTAAAACTTCAGGAAGAAGTTTGTAAGAAGTTCCATGTAAAGCGGTAAATACAACTTTATAATTTTCTCTGTTGGAATTTCCGATTTTACCATTTTTTATTGAATCTTTAACAAAATCAGAATCTATCTTGTCTCCAATAATTTCAATATTGGAATCGTTTTTTTCGAAATTTATTTCATTGAATTTCACTGATTCAATTTCACTTATAAGATTTTTATCTATGGGTGGAACAATTTGGCCTCCGTCTTTCCAATAAACTTTGTATCCATTATATTCAGGTGGATTATGTGAAGCTGTTAATACTATTCCACAAATGCATTTAAGCTTTATTACAGAGTAAGAAAGTTCTGGAGTAGGTCTAATGGATTCAAAAAGATAAACTTTAATATTGTTCGAACTAAAAATTTCAGCAACTTGATTTGCTAATTCTTTACTTTGGTTTCTACAATCGTATGCAATAACAACAGACTCTTTTTTTGATGATATTTTATTAATGTAATTGGCAATTCCTTGAGAATTTTTTCCAAATGTGTATTTGTTAACCCGGTTAGGTCCAACTCCCACAATTCCTCTCATTCCACCTGTTCCAAAGGATAAGTTTTTATAAAAAGATTCTTGAAATTCTAAAGGATTATTATTTTTTAATTCTTTAACCTCTTTAATTGTTTTATAATCAAAAGGTTCATTAGTCCATATTTCGTAATTTTTTTTTAGTAACTCTTCTTTACTCATTTATCTTTTCAGTTATAATGTATTGTTTTTTAATTTTTTTATTTCTTAAAATTATCTCACCCAAAAATCCAGCAAGAAAAAATTGAGATCCCATTATCATAGTAGCCAAAGCAATGTAAAATTCAGGTCTTTCTGTTATAAGCCGACCAGATGTATCTATAAAAAGTTTATCGACACCAAGATAAATCGAAAACAAAAACCCTATTGATAGCATTACAGTTCCTATTAATCCAAAAAAATGCATTGGTCTTTTTCCAAATTTGTGAATAAACCATAGTGTAATCAGGTCCAAAAAACCTTTAATAAATCTGTCGTACCCATATTTTGTTTTTCCATGTTTTCTGGGATGATGAATCACTACTTTTTCAGTTATTTTGCTGTAACCTGCATTTTTTGCAAGAACTGGAATGTATCTGTGCATTCCTCCTGTTAATTTTATTTGATTGATGAGATCTTTTTTATAAGCTTTTATTCCACAATTAAAATCATTCAATTTTATTCCTGAGGTTACTCTTGCAGCCCAATTAAAAACTTTTGAAGGAATATTTTTAGAAAAATATGAGTCGTGTCTAACTTTTTTCCATCCAGAGACCAAATCAAATTTTTCTTCTTTAACTAAACGGTATAGCTCAGGAATTTCATTAGGATCGTCTTGTAAATCAGCATCCATAGTTATAATAACGTCTCCTTTAGAGGCCTTAAAACCAGCTGAAAGAGCTTGTGATTTTCCATAATTTTTCAAAAATCTTAACGCCTTTACATTTTTGTTTGATGAAGTGATCTCAATAATTGATTTCCATGAGTCATCCTTGCTGCCATCATCTATTAAAATTATCTCGTAATTTAATTCTAATTTCTTGAGAACAGAACTAATTTTAACAACTAATTCTTCAAGAGAGTTTTGTTCATTTAATAAAGGGATGACTACGGAAAGATCCATTTTTCATCAAAAATTAAAGCTGCTTTTTTGTTTTTATAAATAATGCTAAAATAACACTGTAAATAAACCCAAATAAAATTGTAAATAAAATAATTGCAGGATATGTAAAGTAACCAACATAAGGTTTGCTTTGTTCAATAAATTCAGAAAGATTCATTCCATTTAAACGTTCAGGATAATCTTCGAGAGTTTGATAGTATGAAATTTCTAAAACTTTGTCCCAAAATCCAGTATCCAAAATATTTGTTAGAAATAAAGTATAAAGTACTGAAACAATTGCAATTATTAATGATATTCCAGTTCCTATTTTTCTGACACTTGAGCCAAGAATTTTATTATCATTTGCTTTTTTATATGCTAAACAACCTAGAGTTATACCTAAAAATGTTATCAAAGTATTTGTAATTTGCACAAATGCATCTTGCTCATAATGAGCTTCAAGAAAAAATAACATCAAGCTAAATGTAGTTAATACTACACTAGTTATTAGACCATAATTCAGTATGTATTTTTTCGAACCTAATTCATCCATAATATTTAATTTTTAGTAAAAATAGCTATAATTTAAATACCTGTCAGATATAAAATAATTTAAAGTTGCAAATTCACAAAAAAGAATTAAATTTGCATCCAATTATTACAAAGATGAAAGAAGGTATACACCCAGAAAATTATAGATTAGTAGCTTTTAAAGATATGTCTAATAATGATATATTTATTACTAAATCAACGGTTGAAAGTAAAGACTCAATTGAACACGAAGGTGTTACATATCCTCTAGTCAAGTTGGAAATTTCAAGAACTTCACACCCTTATTACACTGGTAAAACTAAGCTTGTTGATACGGCTGGTAGAATCGATAAGTTTAAAAATAGATACGCAAAGCATAAAAAATAATCTATTTCTTATATACTTTTTTTAAATTCAATTGATTAACAGGGTTTGATTCCAATCCCATCACGTTTTTGTGTGTAAATCTCATTACTTTATCGTAATATAATGGTACAATTGGGGCTTCATTTATAATTAAGCTATCTAACTTTTTATATATTATTTTCCTTATTGTTTCATTTTTCTCGGTGTAGCTTTCCTCATACAATTTATCGTAAATACTATTTTTAAAATGCGTGTAATTTGGACCATTTGGAGTTAAATTTTTTGAATAAAATAAGCCTAAGTAATTTTCACTATCAGGATAATCTGCTATCCAGCTAGCTCTAAATAATTCAAATTTTCCTGTTGATTTTCCTTGTCTTAGGGTTGATGGAGGAACCATATTTATTTCAATATTAATGTCGATTTTTTGAAGTTCTCTTTGCACAAATTCTACAATATCCAAATAATTCGCATCAGTTGTCAGATTAAGTTTTACTTCCTCAAGATTATTTTCTTTTTTAAAATCAATAATCAGTTGTTTTGCTTTTGTTAAGTTATAAGTATATCCTCTTATTTTATTTTTATCATTTAGTCCCAAAGGAACAAATCCATTTTTAGCTACATAACCAATATTATTTCTCAAATATTTTATCATTTTACTCTTGTCAATTCCATAATTAATTGCTTGTCTGAGTTTTTTTGAGTTCACAATATTATTCTCGTTGCCTAAATAAAACCCCAAATATTCTGTATTTAGATATGGTCCTGAAATTAAATTTATAGAACTTTTATGTTCAGGTTTTAGATCTCCATCTAAAGAAACTAATTGATCTTTAAATGATGAATCTATGGAATTAATAAAATCTATTTTTTTTTGAGCAAATTCCATAAACTCACTTTTTTTATCTGGAAGAAAAGTAATAGAAATGGCTTCTAGATATGGTAATTGATTTCCTATACTATCTAATTCATGATACAAATTATTCTTTCTCAGAACCAATTTTACATTTTCTTCCCATTTTTTGAACTTAAAAGGCCCTGTTCCAACAGGATTTTTTCCAAATTTTTCTTTGTAAAATTTTATAGATTCCTCAGGAACAACTGAAAAATATTTCATTGAAAGAATTCCTAAAAATGCTGAAAATGGTTGTTTTAACTCAATAATAAATATGCTATCGTTTTCTGCTTTGAGGCTTTTTATATTTTTTAATGCCCAAAGACCTGGTGACCCTAGTTTTGGATCTTTTAATCTGTTAAAACTGTATTCAAAATCTTTTGCAATTACAGGTCTTGTTAATTTTTTTCCAAAACTTTCAGATTCATGAAAATATATTTCTTTTTTTAAATTGAAAATATATTTAAGACCATCATTGGAAACTTCCCAGCTTTTGGCCAGATCTGGAATTATTTTAAGGTTTTTATCAAGTTGAACTAATCCACTAAAAAGTTGGTTAACGGGCCAAATATTTCTTAAAGTACTTGAAAATGCTGGATCTAAAGATGAAACATTAGAATGTTCATTGTATCTAAAAATTTTATTTTCTTCGAAATTATTTTCTTTAGAGCAACTAATAAAATTAAAAATCAAAAGTAATGTGAGGATAATTCTAATTATTTTATAATTGCTATTCATTAATATTGATTCATATATTTGCAGGCTAAATTAATAGATTAATTCTAGATGAACCAAAATCACAAAGTTGCTTTAACAACTCTTGGATGTAAATTAAATTACTCTGAAACCTCTACAATTTCTAGACAATTTAAAAACATTGGCTATTCTATTGTTGATTTTGATCAATTTTCAGATATATACGTTGTAAATACCTGTTCTGTTACCGAAAATGCAGATAAACAGTTTAAGTCTTACGTTTCAAAAGCTTTAAAAATTAATCCAGAGGCTTTTGTTATAGCAATTGGATGTTATGCTCAACTTAAACCTGAAGAACTCGCTAATATTAATGGTGTTGATTTAGTTTTAGGTAGTAAAGAAAAGTTTCAGATTTTAGATTATTTAAACGATTTTAAAAAAAATGAGTCTGGAATTATACATTCTTGTGAAATTAATGAAACCGATTTTTATAAATCGAGTTACTCTATTGGAGATAGAACCAGATCTTTTTTAAAGGTTCAAGACGGTTGTGATTATAAATGCACATATTGCACTATTCCATTAGCAAGAGGTATTTCTAGAAGTGATAAACTTGAAAATATTATAAATTCTGCTAAGGAAATTTCGGATTCTGGGATTAAAGAAATTGTTTTAACAGGCGTTAATATAGGAGATTATGGTAAAGGTGAATTTGGAAATAAAAAACATGAAAACACTTTTTTAGAATTATTAAACGAATTAGATAAAGTTGATGGAATTTCAAGAATTAGAATTTCTTCGATTGAACCAAATTTACTTTCTGATGAAATAATTGAGTTTGTTTCTAAAAGTGAAAAATTTGTACCTCATTTTCACATTCCAATGCAAAGTGGTAGTGACCTTATTTTGAAGAAAATGAAAAGAAGATATTTGACAAAGCTCTATTCCAACAGGATAAAACGTATAAAAAAGTTAATGCCGAATGCATGTATTGGTGCGGATGTTATTGTAGGTTTCCCTGGAGAAAATGAAAACGAGTTTATAAAAACATATAATTTTATTAAAAGTTTGGACCTATCTTATTTACATGTTTTTACTTATTCGGAAAGAGATAATACTGATGCAATCACTTATGATGGTGTTGTTCCAAAAAAAATAAGATCTAAAAGAAGTAAACTTTTAAGAGCACTTTCGGTAAACTTAAAAAGAAAGTTTTATAAATCTCAAGTTGGAAAGACAAATGAGGTGTTATTTGAGACTGAAAACAGAAATGGTTATGTTTATGGATTTTCTAGAAATTATGTCAGAGTTAAGTCTCCATGGAGAAAATCTTTGACTGATCAAATTGTTCCTTTTCAATTGAAAAAAATAGATAATGATGGACTTGTTGTTGGAGAAATTTCTAAGACGAAAGTTACAGCCTAACGCCAATAGGTAATAGTTCTTTGAACTCCTTATTTTTTTTTATAAATTTCCTTACCTGAGGAGCTGTAGGCATAATCCGGATATTTTTTTCTTTAATTATTTCAAAAACTTCCCTAATGAAAGTTTCTTCAAAATTTTCATCTTTATTTGACGGGGGTATAATTAATTTTGTAAGAAAAATTTTCCTGTCTTGTAAAGCATACTCTATTATCGCCAAATCATCTTCAATTTCAACCTCGTATTGACGTAAAAATAAATTATCGTTAATTATCAAATTTCCCATTAAAATTCAAATAACTATTTTTATACAGTCTTTCAAAGATAAGAAAAATACATTTCAATGTAGACTCAATGAACTCAGAAACGGAAATTCACGTTTATTTTATGCCCGGAATGTCAGCAAATTCTTTGATTTTTGAACGTATTAAATTGCCTCAAGGATTTGTATCTCATTTTTTGGAATGGATTCCCCCAAAAAAAGATGAAAAAATTGGAAATTATTCAAAAAGACTATCAAAATTAATTGTTCATGAAAATCCTATTTTAATTGGAGTTTCCTTCGGAGGATTAATAGTGCAAGAATTATCCAAAATAATTAATACAAGAAAAGTTTTTATAATTTCTAGCATTAAAACAAATAAAGAATCTTCAGTGTCAATGAAATTTGCTAAAAAAACTAAAAGTTATAAACTTTTACCAGTCTCTTGGCTTGACGACTTTGAGAATCTTATTGCATTTGTGTTTGGACCTAGGATTAAAAGAAGAGTTGATTTGTACCGAAAATACTTATCTGTAAGGGATAAAAATTATTTAGAGTGGTCTATAAGTACAATTGTTAATTGGAAACAGGAAAAACCTATTAAGAATGTTGTGCATATACATGGAACGCGTGATCTTATTTTTCCTGTAATTAATTTGAAAAATTACATTCCTCTGGAAAAGGGAGATCATGCAATTATACTTAAGAGAGCAGACTGGTTGAACAAATTTTTTGAAAAAAACTTAATTTAAATTCTTTTCATTTGTTGTTGCATCATTTTAATTTGATCTAAAAGCATTTTCTGTTTGTCTAACTTTTTTGCCTCGTTAAGTAATGTAGTAGCTTCTCTTTTCCTTCTTTTTTGAATTAAAATTCCAGCTAAACTCAATTTTGCCATAGCAAGGTCATGATCCATTGACAAACCTATAGAGATAGCTTTTTTAAAAAATTTTTCAGCTTGAGTTAGATTGGTTTGTGAATAAACAATGCCCCACAAATAATTATAATACCCAACTTGTTTTGTGGTTAAAGAACTTTCAGGATTTTTAATTTTTTTGAGCCATTTTTCGGTTCCAACAAAGTCTTGTTTTCTAAGTTTGAAAAATATAATTAAAATAATCTCGTTTTTATAGTATAAAAAAATGAAAATAAGGGATAGAAAAATTAAAGCAATTCCATTACCTATATTGTTTTCATAAAATTGGAAAATTGAGTAGGAAAGAGTAAGAATAGCTAATATTAGCTTTATTATTTTTGGATACATTGAGAATCAGATTATTAATTAATTTTAAAGATTAAAGTTTTTTTAACAATACACATTTAGTTAAATAAACTTATTGTATATTTGGCCTCAAATTTTAGTAAAAATAGTTAATTAATTCAAATGAAAAGAACTTTTCAACCTTCAAAAAGAAAAAGACGTAATAAACACGGATTTAGAGAGAGAATGTCTACTCCAAGTGGTAGAAAGGTTTTGGCAAGTAGAAGAGCCAAAGGAAGAAATAAAATTTCCGTTTCATCTGAACCTCGACACAAAAAATAAGTGAATAAAAAGTTTATAAAAAAAGGGTGTTACTTTTTCAGTAACACCTTTTTTTATATATATTCATCAACCGAAAATAAACTACCCAAATGCCGTTAAGAAAAGATTTAAAAAGTATTTTAATAATAGGTTCGGGACCTATTGTTATTGGACAAGCCTGTGAATTTGATTACTCTGGATCTCAAGCCTTAAGATCGCTTAGAGAGGATGGAATAAAAACTATTTTGATAAATTCAAATCCAGCCACCATTATGACTGATCCTGTAATGGCTGATCATGTATATTTAAAACCATTAACCACCAATTCTATAAAAGAAATTTTATCACTTCATGAAGTGGATGCTGTGCTTCCAACAATGGGTGGACAAAGTGCTTTAAATTTATGCATTGAAGCCGATGAAAAAGGAATTTGGAAAGATTTTGATGTCGAAATTATTGGAGTTGATATAGATGCTATAAACATTTGCGAAGACAGAGAACAGTTCAAACAATTATTAAAAACAATAGAAATCCCAGTAGCTCCAGCAAAAACAGCTACCTCTTTCTTGAAAGGAAAAGAAATTGCTCAAGAATTTGGATTTCCATTAGTTATTAGACCCTCTTTTACATTAGGAGGTAGTGGTGCATCATTGGTTTACAAGGCAGAAGATTTTGATGAGTTACTAACAAGAGGATTAGAAGCATCACCAATTCATGAAGTCTTAATTGATAAAGCTTTAATGGGCTGGAAGGAATACGAGTTGGAACTTCTTAGAGATAAGAATGACAATGTTGTCATAATTTGTACGATTGAAAATATGGATCCTATGGGGATTCATACTGGGGATTCTATCACAGTTGCTCCTGCAATGACACTTTCTGATTCAGCATATCAAAGAATGAGAGATATGGCTATCAAAATGATGAGGAGTATTGGAGACTTTGCTGGTGGATGTAATGTTCAATTTGCTGTAAGTCCTGATGAAAAAGAAGATATTATTGCCATTGAAATTAACCCTAGAGTATCTAGATCATCTGCTCTTGCTTCTAAAGCCTCAGGTTATCCAATAGCAAAAGTTGCAAGTAAATTGGCTATAGGTTATACCTTAGATGAGTTAAACAATCAAATTACTAAGTCTACATCTGCGTTATTTGAACCTACTTTGGATTACGTTATAGTCAAAATTCCAAGATGGAACTTTGACAAGTTTGAAGGATCAGAAAGAACACTTGGGCTTCAAATGAAATCTGTTGGTGAAGTAATGGGAATAGGTAGATCATTTATTGAAGCGTTACATAAAGCAACTCAATCACTAGAGATTAAAAGAAATGGAATCGGAGCAGATGGAAAAGGATATACAAATTACCAGCAGGTTATTGATAAACTTACAAATCCAAGTTGGGATAGGGTTTTTGTAATTTATGATGCTATCAAAATGGGTATTTCTTTAGATAGAATATTCGAGATTACAAAAATTGACATGTGGTATTTAAGACAGTATGAGTCTTTAATTAATTTAGAAAATGAAATATCCAATTACAATATTGATACTATAACAAAAGACCTTCTATTAGAAGCAAAACAAAAAGGATTTGCAGATAGGCAAATTGCTCACACCTTGGGTTGTTTAGAAAGTGTAGTTTATAAAAAGAGAAAAAGTATGAATATCAATAGAGTTTACAAACTGGTTGATACTTGTGCTGCTGAATTTAAAGCAAAGACTCCTTATTATTATTCTACTTTTGAGGAAGAGATTAAACTTCCTGATGGGACAGTTTACACTGAAAACGAAAGTAAATCCTCTGACAGGAAAAAAATAATTGTATTAGGTTCTGGCCCAAATCGAATAGGTCAAGGTATAGAATTCGATTATTGTTGTGTACATGGAGTTTTAGCATCGGCTGAGTGTGGATACGAAACTATTATGATCAATTGTAACCCTGAAACTGTTTCCACTGATTTTGATACTGCAGACAAGTTGTATTTTGAACCTGTTTTTTGGGAACATATTTACGATATTATTGAACACGAAAAAACCTGAAGGTGTAATTGTTCAACTTGGAGGACAAACAGCTTTGAAATTAGCTGAAAAACTTGACAGGTATGGTGTTAAAATAATGGGAACTACTTATCAAGCACTAGATCTTGCCGAAGATAGAGGGAGTTTTTCTACTCTATTGAAAGAAAATAACATTCCTTATCCAGAATTTGGAGTTGCAGAAACTGCCGACCAGGCCTTAACTCTTTCTGAACAACTTAATTTTCCAATTTTAGTTAGACCTTCTTATGTCCTTGGTGGACAGGGAATGAAAATAGTAATTAATAAAGAAGAACTTGAAGCTCATGTTGTTGACCTTTTACAAAAAATTCCTAATAATAAATTACTTTTAGATCATTACCTGGATGGAGCTATTGAAGCAGAGGCTGATGCAATTTGCGATGGTGAAGATGTTTTAATTATTGGTATTATGGAACATATTGAGCCTTGTGGAGTTCACTCTGGAGACTCCAATGCTACGTTACCTCCTTTCAACCTAGGTAAATTGGTAATGCAACAAATTATAGATCACACAAAAAAAATTGCTATTTCTTTAAAAACAGTGGGTCTTATTAATATTCAGTTTGCTATAAAAGACGAAGTGGTCTATGTGATTGAAGCTAATCCAAGAGCATCAAGAACAGTTCCATTTATTGCTAAGGCATATCAACAACCTTATGTTAACTATGCTACAAAAGTCATGTTAGGTCAAATGAAAGTTAAGGACATTAATTACAGTCCAGACCTAAAAGGCTTTGCTATTAAACAACCAGTTTTTTCATTTAATAAGTTTCCTAATGTAAATAAAAGTCTAGGTCCCGAAATGAAAAGTACTGGAGAAAGTATTCTTTTTATTGATGATTTAAAAGATGACCAGTTCTACGAACTGTATTCAAGAAGAAAAATGTATTTAACTAAATAATAATATTTCTATATTAGAGATATGGATTACATTCTTCTAATATTATTATTGGTTTTATTGGCGACTATAGTCTACTTAATTAAAAGCAAATCAAGTTCTGGATCCAATGAATTATTTGTTCAACTTACAAATAATCTTAGCAACGAAATTCAGAGTATTAGAAAAGAAGTTGGGGAGAATTCAGAAAAAAATAGATTAGAACTAGAATCTAAATTATCTCTTATAAATAAAGAGATTAACAACTTCCATAAATCTTCAAAGGAGGACATTCAAAAACAATTTTCAGATTCAAATAAGGTAATTAAAGATGTTACAACAGAACTAGAGAAAATAAAAGGAACAAATAAGCAAGTTTTAAACTTTGCAAATCAGATGAAATCACTAGAAAAAATTCTAGGAAACCAAAAGCAAAGAGGAATATTCGGGGAAATTCAATTAGAAAATTTATTATCTAATGTATTACCACCTGAAATTTTTCAAATGCAATACTCTTTTTCAAATGGTGAGATAGTAGATGCTATTGTAAAAGTGAATGATCATATTATTCCTATTGATGCTAAATTTTCTCTCGATAATTACAACAAGATGATTGAAAGTTCAGATCAATTAGAAATTGAGGGTTTGGAGAAAAAGTTTAGGGTAGATATTAAATCTAGAATAGACGAAACCTCAAAGTATATCAAACCTTCAGAAAAGACACTTGACTATGCCTTTATGTTTATTCCGGCTGATGGATTATACCAAGATCTTTTAAATAATAGAGTAGGGTCACTACAAATTAATTCTAAAGATTTAGTCTCATACGCATACGAAAAAAAAGTAATGATAGTTTCTCCAATGAGTTTGTTTCCCATGTTACAAATAACAATGAAAGCATTAAATAACTTAAAATTTGAAAAATCAGTTGATGAAGTTATCAAAAATGTTCAAAAACTTTCAAATCATTTAAATTCATATCAAAACTCTCATAATAGACTTGGAAAATCTTTGAGTGCAGCTGTTAATCATTATAATGATACATCCAAAGAGTTCGTTAAAATCGATAAAGATGTTACTAAAATTTCTAATGGAAACTTTAATATTGGATTAGATACTAGTCCTGTGGAAAGACCTTATATTGAAGATTGATTTTAAATTCCCGTATAATTGGATGGCGAGATATTTTTTAACTCCAACTTAATTTTTGAATTTACATTTAATGAATCTATGAACTCGTGAATGGTTTTTATGTTTATTTCAGAGTTTTTTCTTGTTAATTTTTTGAGCGTTTCGTAGGGATTTGGATATCCTTCTCTTCTAAGTATAGTTTGTATAGCCTCAGCTATTACAGGCCAATTATTTTCAAGATCTTCTTCAATTTTTTCTTTATTTACTATTAATTTATTTATTCCTTTAATAGTTGATTTGAATGCTATTGAAGTGTGACCAAAAGGAACACCAACATTTCTAAGAACGGTGCTGTCCGTTAAATCTCTTTGAAGTCTGGAAACAGGTAATTTTGAAGATAAATGTTCAAAAATCGAATTAGCTATTCCTAAGTTCCCTTCTGAGTTTTCAAAATCTATAGGATTAACTTTATGAGGCATAGCAGACGAACCAACTTCATTTTTTTTAATTTTTTGTTTAAAATAATCCATTGAAATATATGTCCACATATCTCTATTAAAATCAATAATAATTGTATTTATTCTTTTAAAACAATCAAATAAGGAGGCTAAATGATCATAATGTTCAATTTGGGTTGTTGGAAAAGAATGCTTTAATCCTAGGTCTTTTAATAAAGAGCTGGCAAATTTTTTCCAATCTATGTTTGGAAATGCAACTTTGTGAGCATTGAAATTTCCTGTAGCACCTCCAAATTTTGCTGCAAATGGAATAGAATTTAAAAAGTTGAGTTGTTCAATTATTCTTGTTTTAAAAACATCAAATTCTTTTCCTAATCTAGTTGGAGAAGCTGCTTGACCATGTGTTCTAGCTAGCATTGGTAAATTGTCATATTCTTTTGTCTTTTCATCTAAAAGCTCAATAATTTCATTAATTTCTGGGTTATAGACTGTTGAAATGGCTTCTTTTATTGAAAGCGGAACAGCTGTATTATTTATGTCCTGAGAAGTCAATCCAAAATGTATAAACTCTAAGTAGTTGTTTAGTTTTAGTTTTTTAAACTCATTTTTTTATAAAGTATTCAACTGCTTTTACATCATGATTAGTTTCTTTTTCAATTTTTTTGATTTCAAGGGCATCATTTTCATTAAACTCAGTGTAAATCTTTTTGATTTCAGGGATTATTTCTTTTGGGAAATTCTTAAAATTTGGAATTTCTGATTTAGTTAAAGCAATAAAGTATTCAATCTCAACTAAAACACGATATTTAATCAATGCATATTCAGAAAAGAAATTTGAGTAGCTAAGGGTTTTGCTATGGTATCTTCCATCAATTGGACTAATTGCATTTAAAGAGTTGAGTTTCATATTTATTTGCTTTGAAAAACAAGCACAAATGTACGCTTTTTTGAAAATTATTTACGGTTAAGAACTTTAAATTCTTCGTAACAACCACTTATTGCATCTAAAATTTGTAGATCATTAGCTGTTTCGATAAAACTATCTGAAAAATTACAATTCCTTAAAATTTCATCAATGTCAACTCTTTGAATTTGTAACAACTCTACCAATGTCTCTCTGTCAAATTTTGAAGATAGAAGTTCTCGGATTCTGTAATCTTCTTTCATTTGTTTCAATTTTTTCAATTGTCTTGGGTTCTTACCAAATAAATTGTAGAGAAAATCAACAGGATTAAAAATTGAATTAATCACTTTTGAAAATGCACCAGAATTTCTTGATCCTCCTTCATACCCTCTTGAGGGTAAACCGGGAATACTATATCGAAAAGATTGGCTTACAGGGACATTTTTAGCATCAATTTCTAGATATCCAGTAAGCTCATAAGGTTTAACAATGACTTCTTCTAAAGCATAAGCTAGTTCTGTTAATTGTATTTTAGAATTTTCAAACTTTAACAAATCATTTGTTACTCGAACTTTTATAGATTTAAAACCTAGATATGAAAGATAAAGAGTGTCGTTTAGTTTGGCGGGTATTTCAAATTTACCTTCTTTATCAGTTATTACTCCAACCACCTGAGTTAGATTTATTACATGAACGCTGGAGATTGGTTTATTATCAGAGGAATTTTCAACTGTAGCTACAAGATTTTGTGAAAATATTGTACTTGAAGAAAGTATTAAAAGAATGAGGAACAATAAATGAATTTTATTCATGAATTTCAAAAATACAATGAATTAAATATTATATAGCAATTTTATGAAAATTATGAAAAAATTAAGATATATAATCAATTAATTTCTTCATAGCCAATGATCTATGACTAATTAAATTCTTTTCTTTTAATGATAGTTCAGCAAAAGATTTGTCAAAACCCATTGGACAAAAAACAGGATCATAACCAAAACCATTATCCCCTCTCGGCTTTTTTAAAATAGAACCCTCTACAATTCCTTCAAATACTTGAATTTTATTATTGATGATAAGTGCTATAACAGTTTTAAACCTTGCTGATCTGTTTTCCACATTTTCTAGCTTTTTAAGTAATTTTTGAACATTATTGGTAGAATTACAATCTAACCCAGCATATCTAGCTGAATGAACTCCAGGATCTCCATTTAAATGTTTAACCTCAAGTCCTGTGTCGTCAGCAAAAACATTGAGTTTAAATCGTGAGTTAATAAATTTCGCCTTAAAAATTGCGTTGGCTTCAATTGTTTTTTCGTTCTCTGGAATTTCTTCATGGAAATTAAGATCTTTTAGGCTTTTTATTGTTATGTTTTGAGGTACAATTTTTTGAATTTCTGTAACCTTGTTTTGATTTCCTGAAGCAAAAATTAAATTCATATTAGTCGTTATGATATGGGTGGTTATTTATGATTGTAAAAGCTCTGAAAAGTTGCTCAGTAAAAAACAGTCTAGCTATCTGATGAGAAAAAGTCATTTTTGAAATAGAAATTGTTTGGGAAGAGTTTTCATAAACTTCTTTTGAAAAACCATAGGCACCCCCAATAGCAAACGCTATGTTTTTATTTTGTTGAATTTTATTTTCAATAAATTTTGAAAAATCAACTGAGTTAAAACTTTTACCGTTTTCATCTAATAAAAATAAAACTTCATTTTTTTCAATGATTTTTAAAATATTTTCTCCTTCAATTTTTTTTTAATTCTTTTTCATTAATTTTTTTTGATTTCAAAG
>CACPPV010000006.1 GCA_902635895.1 uncultured Bacteroidota bacterium | reverse complement strand
AATTTTAAAAACCAAAATTATTTTAATCTTGGTTATACCAATATCAAGGACAATAATTACGTAACTAATATTAATTTTTCAAAGTATTCATTAAATTCATTTAAGCACCAATTAGTATCTAAACTTAACTTGAGTTATCTTAAAAACACATCTCATTCTATAGTTTATAAGTATTTGGAAAGATCAGACAATAGTAATTATAGTGTTCTAGATTCTAAAATAATTTATAAAAAGAGACTATTTATATACGTGAACAATCTCTTAGACGCAGCGTATTCTGAAACAAACTTGGTTCCTATGCCTGGTAGAAATTTTTTAGTTGGAATCAGTATTGGAATAGACTAATTCACCCGATAAATAAGTTTTTAAAACTTTTGTATTTGGTGTTAAATCAATATCAACTTTCATAATATCTCTATCTATAATTATGAAATCTGCAAACTTATTTTTTTCAATACTTCCTTTTTCGTTTTCCTCAAAGTTTAAATAAGCTGCCCATATAGTCATTCCTTTAATGGTTTCTTCTCTGGAAAGTGCGTTAGAAAATTCAAAACCGCCTTCAGGGTAATTATCTAAATCTTTTCTTGCCGTAGCTGCATAAAATGTATGAAACGGATTAACTTTTTCTACGGGAAAATCAGTTCCAAGTCCAATAACTTTTGATCTTTTTAATAATTCTTTATTAGCATAAGCACCTTTTATTCGTTTTGGACCTACTCTATCCTCTGCCCAATACATATCGCTTGTCGCATGAGTGGGTTGGACTGAGGGTAATATTTTTTCGTTATAGCCATTTATATCGTCTAAGTCTACAATCTGTGAATGTTCTATTCTCCATCTAGGGTCCTTTTTATTTTCTAATACCTTAGAATAAGCTTTAAGTAATATATTTATAGTAGAATCTCCAATCGCATGTGTATTCATTTGAAAATTGGCATCTGATAGTTTCTTAGCTAACTCTTTAATGCTTTGAATGTCAGTCACTAGTTTTCCGTGGTTATGTATATCGTCATTATATGGTTTTTTTAGTGTAGCACCTCTCGACCCTAAAGCTCCATCTCCGTAAACTTTAACAGATCTTACGTTTAAAAGTTCTGTTTTAATAGGTCCTTTTTCTATAAAATAATTTACATCATTTTTTGTATTGCTGATCATAGCGTAAATACGCATTTTTAATTTATCATTTTTTTGAAGACTATCAATTAATAGTATTATTTCTTTAGAGAGTCCAGCATCATCAACAGTTGTTAATCCGTTCTTAAAGCATATTTCTTGTGCACTCAAAAGAGCATCTATTTTTTCTTGATTAGAAATTTCACCAAAGGCTTTATCAATAAGTGACATTGGCCCATCAATCAATATTCCGGTAAGTTCCCCTTTTTCAATTACTACGGTACCATTATTTGATATGGTATTTACATCAATTCCAGCAACATCAAGAGCTTTTTGATTAACTAGGTAAGCATGTCCATCAATTCTTTCCAGTATTACAGGGGTTCCAGGATATAATAAATCTAATTTAGATTTGTTTGGAAATTTTTTAAGTTCCCAATCGTTTTGATCCCAACCTCTTCCTCTAATAATTGGTTTTTTATCATTTTCAGAAATTTTTTCTATTATTTCATTAAAAGATTTGGTTCCAGTTAAATCAATCACACTTTGATTAAGTCCAAGTCCATAAAAGTGACAATGGGCATCGATAAGTCCTGGTAAAACAGTTGACCCCTCCAAATTTAGAATACTTTTACTTTTATATTTTGACAATATTTCGTCAGTTCCTACCTCAACGAACTTTCCATTATTAATTGCAAATGCTGAAGCTTTACTAAAATCATTATCAACTGTATAGATATTACCATTGAAAGCAATTATATCAACTGATTTAGTACAGCTTTGAAAAAAAGATGTAATTAAAAAGCTAACTAAAATTATTTTATTAAATTTTATTGATTTTATCATAAATTAAATTTGTTTCCCAACCTCGGTATTGTAAGTATGAAAAAATTTTTTTCTTTTTTTTATCCTTACTTAATCCATCTAAAGATGTTAATTTTTTTTCAAATATTTGATCTAATTTTTCCAAATATTCTTTTTCATGTATTTGTTTAAGACTTTGATTGATGTTTATATTTGAAATCTTTCGAGATTTTAACTCCATTTTTATTTTTATTTTCCCCCAGTTTTTTATTTTAAATTTTCCTCTGACAAAGTTTTCACAAAATCTCGTTTCGTTTAAATAATCTTCATTTATTAAATTAAAAACAATTTGATTTTTGGCTTCTTTAATAAGGTTAAAATTCTTTAGTTTATTTTCTACTTCAATATGACAGCGGTCTTGGTATGAACAGTACTTCTTTAATTTTAATTCAATTTCTTTGACTGTAAAGTTTTCATCTTTCATTTCTTTAAATTAGTTTTTTTTGAGCAAAAAAAAAGCGGCAAATTGCCGCTTTTTTATGCATTTATGATTTTACCATCCTTATTAAAGAATCTAAAATGTAAATAGGTATAAGCATCTCTAGGAACAATACGAATCCATCTTTTATGCTCTAAAAACCATTTGGTTCTAATTGAAGGGTAACTTTCCTTCAAATAAGCAGCTATAAAGGGATGAACATGTAAAAATATTTTTACATTATTGTATTTTTTACTTGAAAGAATTTTTTCAAGCTTTCCATAGATTTTGTCAATTAAAACTATCGGAGCCTCTACAGTTCCATTTTGATTTGGATTAGGTTCAATTGTTTTAATTTCCATTTCTGATCTAACTCTTTGTCTGGTCATCTGAATTAAGCCGATTTTACTAGGAGGTAAAATCTTATGTTTTGCTCTGTCAGATTCCATTTCCTTTTTGAAATGATCAAAAAGAGTTTTTCTATTTTCTGGAGTTGATAAATCAATAAAATCAACAACTATTATTCCTCCCATATCTCTTAATCTAAGTTGCCTGGCAATTTCTGTTGCTGCAACTAAATTAACTTCGAGAGCTGAATCTTCTTGATTTTTTGATTTTGTTGATCGATTTCCACTATTAACGTCTATAACATGAAGAGCTTCGGTATGCTCAATAATTAAATAAGCACCTTTACTCATTGTAACAGTTCTTCCGAAGGCTGTTTTTATTTGACGTTCAATACCATATTCTTCAAAAATAGGGTTGTGAGATTTGTGAAGTTTTACAATTGATTGTTTTTTTGGAGCAATCTGCTTCAAATATTCTCTTACTTCTGAATACATGGATTTTTGATTAACATGTATTGCAGTAAAACTATCGTTAAAGTAATCTCTTAAAATTGAAGAGGATCGGTTTAGTTCACTTTGAACTTTTACAGGAACATTAGGGTCTTTAACCTTTTTACAAAGATTTATCCAACGTCTGTGTAGGTTCTTTAAATCTTTGTCTAGTGCAGCAACTTTTTGGTCTTTTGCTACAGTTCTAACAATTACTCCGAATCCTTTTGGTTTAATACTTTGTACAAGTCTTTTTAATCTGCTTTTTTCTTCCTTACTTTCAATTTTCTGAGAAATTGATATTCTATTAGAAAATGGAACAAGAACTAAAAAACGCCCAGCAAACGATAATTCTGAGCTTATTCTAGGTCCTTTGGTAGAAATAGGTTCTTTAATGATTTGAACCAAAACAGTCTGATTAGGACTTATAACATCTGAAATACTTCCTTCTTTATCAATTTCTGATTCCAAAGGAAATTTATCTAGTGAAAAATTTTTTATTTTACCTGTGCTTACACCTTTAATGAACTTGATTAGTGATAAAATTTTTGGTCCTAAGTCATGATAATGCAAAAAGGCATCTTTTTCATATCCAACATTTACAAATGCTGCATTAAGACCCGAAACAGTTTTTTTTGTTTTAGCCAAAAAAATGTCTCCAACATTAAATTTATTGCCATCGTTTTGTTTGTGAAGTTCAATTAATTTACCGTCTTTAAGTAATGCAAAATCAACAGCTGTGGAATTAGATCTTATTATAATTTCTTTACTCACAATATTGAATTTATGTTCACCAATAGTGAACGGGTTATACTTTATTCACAGGATTTTAATTTACTTGGAAGTAAGTTTTGTGCCGAAAATCACTAAACTTAATTCATGTCAAAGAACGTTTTTCAGTTAATAAGTTAACTACTTATTTTTTTTGTGCCTGTTAGCACGGCTTCTTTTTTTTCGCTTGTGTGTAGCTACTTTATGTCTTTTTCTTTTTTTACCACTTGGCATAATCTATATTTTAATTATTTTTCTTGACACCTTCAACGAATACTTTTGCCGGCTTGAAAGCAGGAATATGGTGCTCAGGAATTCTTATTGTAATATTTTTTGAAATGTTTCTACCTGTTTTTTCAGCTCTTTTTTTAACAATAAAACTTCCAAAACCTCTTAAATAAACATTTTCACCATTGTTTAAAGAATTTTTAATTTCTTCCATTAAGTTTTCTACTGTAGCTAAAACTTCATTTTTATCTAATCCTAAATTGTTAGAAACTCTTGAAACAATCTCAGCTTTTGTCATATTCTTATTATTTATTTATGTTTACTTTTCAAGGTGCCAAATATATAAATTTATATTCATTATTCACTCTTAAAAATGTTCTATTAATTTTAAATTTTGATTTGAAAAAAGATTTATTAAATAAAATTTCTAAAAATTTTGCTTTAAATTTAATTAACTGGTATTCAGACAATAAGAGGTCTTTACCGTGGAGAGAAACTAAAAATCCATATAAAATATGGCTTTCTGAGATTATTTTACAACAAACACAAATTAAACAAGGTCTGCCTTATTACCTTAAGTTTAATAAAATATTCCCAAATGTTGAATCTCTTGCTTCTAGTGATGAAGAATATATTTTGAAAAATTGGGAAGGACTAGGGTATTACAGTCGAGCCAGAAATTTACACAAGGCAGCAAAAGTAGTTGTTGACAATTTTGAAGGAAAATTTCCTACTAACTACAACGAACTCATAAAACTACCCGGTATTGGAGATTATTCTGCAAGTGCAATAAGTTCATTTTCCTCCAACGAAATAAGACCAGTTTTAGATGGTAATGTTTACAGGTTAATTTCTAGGATATTTCAGATTGAAAATGTTATTAATAACTCCAAAGCCATTAAGGTCTTCAAGGGAATTTTAGAAAAACTAATTTCAAAAGAAAACCCTGGAGATTTTAATCAAGCTATAATGGATTATGGCTCGCTTATTTGTAAACCAAAAAATCCTAACTGCTTAAAATGTATTTTCAAAAAAGATTGTCTTTCATTTAATTTTAAGACCATTTCGAAATTTCCTGTAAAAAAGAATAGTATTTCAAAAAAATTAAGAACATTTAACTATTTAGTTGTAATTGATTCATCTAATAGAATAGTTATAAATAAAAGATCTGAAAATGATATATGGCACAATTTGTATGAATTTCCAATGATAGAGACCAAAGAAAAAATAAATAAAAATGATATAATAAAGCATTTGGCTTCAAAATATTCTATAAATAGTAATTTTATAACTCCACAATTTGATATGACACAAAATCATAAATTGTCTCATCAAGATTTAACAATTAATTATTGGGTAATAAGATTGAATATTGACTTATTTCATGCTATTGAAGTAAAAAAAATTAACAATTATCCCTTTCCAAAACCACTACATTCATTTATATCCACTTTAGATAGATTTCTGAAGTAATTTTATATATTTGATTATAATAAAGTTTATATGAGTGGATCGTTAAATAAAGTAATGCTAATAGGTAATCTTGGAGATAATGTTAAACTTCATCATTTTGATGGTGGGGGTTGTATAGGAAGGTTTCCAATAGCTACTAATGAAACTTATACAAATAAAACAACAGGTGAAAAAGTTTCCAATACAGAGTGGCACAATGTTGTGGTTAGAAATAAAGCTGCTGAAATATGCGAGAAATATTTGAATAAAGGAGATAAAATATATGTAGAAGGTAAAATCAAAACAAGAAAATGGCAGTCAGAGGATGGCGTTCAGCGTTATTCCACAGAAATTCATGTTAGTGAATTTAATTTTTTATCCAACAAAAATGAAATAAGTGAGAACCAAACTGCACCTTCTCAATTTTCAGCTCCAGAAACTAGTTCAAAACCATCTGATGACGAACCTGATGATTTACCTTTTTAATATTTTAAAAAAATAAATTGCTTCTTCTTTTATTGACTGAACTTCACCCAGAATTAATTAAAATTTTCCTAATTATTTCATTACTTTTCCTTTCGCTATTGATATCAAGATCTGATTTAACCTTGTTTTCTATATCTAAAACAGATTTTAAAAAAAATTGAAACAATAGTATGCAGGTTAAAATTAAAATATTCTCAAAATGATTAGAAATTTAATTTTACTAATATTAATTGTAGGATGCAATAATGATTATGTGTTGCCTAAGCCTAAAGCGTATTTATATGAACAATTTGAAGAAAATCAAGAGTACTATGTTTATGATAGTGAGTGCGGCTTTTCTTTTATTGCTAATAAATCCTCAATAATTGATTCTAATGGGTGTAATTTAAAAATGCATAATACAGATTTGAAATCCACTATTTTTTTTACAATAGTGAATGTTGAAGAAAATATATCACTAATTCAAAAAGATTTTGATAACAAGCTTGATGAAAACTCAAAAAATGCATTTTACGTAAAATCAAGTGAATATGTTAATTCAAATAAAAAAATTTATGCTAAATATTTTACGTTTTCTGGTGATACTCCATCCAATACACAATTCTTTATAACAGATTCAATTTCAAAGTACATTTCAGGTTCTTTATTTTTTGAATCAAAACCAAACTATGATTCATTACTTCCTTCAATAGAATTTACAAATAATGAAATTAGGAAGTTAATTCAATCTTTTAATTGGAATTAATATTTTTTATGACAAAAAATAAATTAAAATGGATCTATTTAGTTGTGCTTTCTATTGTTTGGGGAAGTTCATATATTCTGATTAAAAAAGCTTTAATTGGTTTAAGTCCCCTTCAAGTTGGTAGTTTAAGAACAATAATTTCAGCATTTTTATTATTGTTAATTGGATATTCATCTTTAAAAACCATACCAAAAAATAAATGGAAATGGATTGCTATAACAGGATATGTATCATTTATCCCTCCTTTTTTATTTGCATATGCTCAAACCGAGATTGATAGCGCTTTAGCGGCGATATTAAATTCGTTAACTCCACTGGCAACTCTACTTATAGGGGTTGGTTTTTATAGTTTTAAAATTGATTCTAAACAAATTTTGGGGGTCATTTTAGGTCTTATTGGATCTGTATTGTTAATGTATCAGGGCTCAATTATTAACCCTGATCAAAACTTGATGTATGTTTTTTTTATAATTTGCGCTTCATTTCTGTATGCTTTACAAGTAAACCTATTGAAAGTTTATCTCCAAAATGTCTCAGCTGTTGCAATTGCAGTTGGAAATTTTGTCTTTATTTTACCATTTGCAGTTATCATTTTTTTATCTACCGATTACAATCAAATTGATTTACAAAATCAAAATGTTTTTGATGCTTTCCTTTACATACTAGTTTTGTCAATCGTTGGAACCGTATTTGCTAAAATTTTATTTAATAAATTTGTTCAAATTGCTTCTCCAGTCTTTGCTTCTTCAGTAACCTATTTAATCCCTGTAATTGCTTTATTTTGGGGTCTTTTGGATGGTGAAATATTTACAGTAAGTCAGCTATTTGCCACTATTGTTATTTTTATAGGAGTTTATTTAGCAAACAAGAAATCCAATAAATAATTCAAGTTCCAGATTAAATTATAGCACCTTTATATTTTAGTGCTAATTGTTGTTATATATACTCAATCCTTGTATATTTGCACACGTTTTTTTAATAAAATACTATTATGTACGCAGTTGTAGAAATAGCAGGCCAACAATTCAAAGTTGAAAAAGATCAGAAAGTTTATGTCAATAGACTTGAAGGTAAAGAAGGATCAAAAGTAAGTTTTGACAATATTTTAATGCTAGACAATTCAGGAAAAATTTCAATTGGTAATCCAACTGTTAGTGGTGCAAGTGTTGAGGCTAAAATTGTAAAACACTTGAAAGATGATAAGGTAATTGTATTTAAAAAGAAAAGAAGAAAAGGCTATAAAGTAAAGAATGGTCATAGACAAGCCTTGACAGAGATATTAGTTCAGAATATTTCAGAAAACTCAAAAAAAACTAAGGCTGAACCTAAAGCTAAAAAAGAAGTTCCTGCAAAAAATGAAGCTTCTACTAAAAAAATTGTAGCTAAAAAACCAGCTACTAAAAAGACTGCTGCAAAAAAACCAGCTGCAAAGAAAACTAAGAAATAATTTATAAACTATAAATCATGGCTCATAAAAAAGGTGTAGGTAGTTCTAAAAACGGAAGAGAATCAGAATCAAAACGACTTGGTGTTAAAATTTATGGTGGCCAAGCTGCTATAGCTGGTAATATTATTGTTCGTCAAAGAGGTACAGCTCATAAAGCTGGTGAAAATGTTTACGTAAGTAAAGACCACACTCTTCACGCTAAAGTTGATGGTATTGTACAGTTCACTAAAAAGAAAGACAACAAATCTTTTGTTTCTGTCGTCCCATTTGAAGCTTAATTATTAAGCTTTGTAATTAAACAATTTTTCCTTTAAGTATATTTGTATTATATATTATAATGCCATTATACAAGAAATTCAGCGATCATAAGAACAACCATCTTGTGATTTGGAACATTAAAGAAGGTAAGCAAGAACTAATTTCGGCTTTAAAACAAGACTCTTCTTATAATCTAAAGTTAAGTTCCATTAAAAGTGAAACTAAACAAATTGAATTTTTGAGTATACTAAAATTATTAGAAGAATTAAATTTAACTTTTGACGATTTAAATTATGATGAGTTTGGCAAGCCAACTCTTCATAAAGGATTCATTTCAATAACCCATTCTTTTCAATATTCTGGAATCTACTATTCAAAAAAAAAAATTGGAATTGATATTGAAAAGTTTAGAGATAAAATTTTAAACATTTGGCCTAAATTTATTTCTAAACATGAATTGGAGTTGTTTGATTTCAAGAGTGTAGAAAGTATTACTAAAGCCTGGACTATAAAAGAATCAGTTTTTAAAGCTTTTGGATATGACAGTATTGATTTTAAAAAAAATATAATTATTGAATCTCTAAAAAATAACAAAGCAATAGTTAGAATTTATAAAAATGAATTTTCTGAAAACTATCTTGTAGATCTCATGAAGTTTTCTAATTACATTTGTTCTACAGCACAAATTATGGATTAATTATGTTTGATTTTTTATTTCAACAATATTCACAATATAATGAACTGGACATATTTTTTGAAATCGTAGCTGTAATCTTTGGCTTATTAAGTGTTTGGTTTTCAAAAAACAATAATATACTAGTTTATCCAACGGGAATGATTTCAACGTCAATATTTACTTATTTACTCTTTAAGTGGGGATTATTGGGTGATATGATGATAAATGTATATTATTTTATAATGAGTATTTATGGATGGTATATTTGGACTCGTAAAAAAAATAACATAGTAACTCCCATATCGAAGATTAGTAACTATGAAAAAAAAATATCCTTATCTATATTTATTTCTTCTCTGATTTTTGTGTACGGAATCTATAATTATTTTGATAAGTGGGGGTCTTTAACGTCATACATTGATAATATTACTACTGCGATTTTCTTTGTTGGAATGTGGTTAATGGCTAAAAGAAAGATTGAAAATTGGATTTTTTGGATTATTGGAGATGTAATATCGGTTCCCTTATATTTTTACAAAGGATTAACATTTACTAGTTTACAATATTTTATTTTTACTATAATTGCTATCTCTGGTTATTATTCATGGAAAAAAATCTTAAACAAATCAAATCAAGCTGCTTAAAAGTAGTTCTTTTTGGACCTGAATCCTCAGGTAAAACTACTCTTTCAAAAGATCTTGCAGACTATTATAATACTAATTGGGTAAAAGAATATGCTAGAGATTACCTGCAAAGAAAATGGGATAATGAAAAAAAGATTTGTGAACTTAAAGATTTACTTCCAATAGCAAAAGGACAAATAAAATTGGAAAATCAACTTTCAAAACTGGCTAATAGAATACTTATATGCGACACAGATCTTTTAGAAACTAAAGTTTATTCTGAGACCTATTATGATGGTTATTGTGACCCAATTTTAGAAAAATATGCTCTTAAGAACAATTACGATTTGTATATTCTAACCGACATCGATGTTCCCTGGGAAAAAGATGATTTAAGAGATAAACCTTTAGAAAGGCAAAAAATGTTTGATGCTTTTAAAGAAACTTTAAATAAATACAATAAACCATATATTTTAGTAAGCGGACCTAAAAGTTACAGATTAGAAACAGCAATAAAAGAAATAAATAAGTTGCTAGATATATAGTAACAATATCATTATCTTTGAAATATAATAAATGGGGTGCTACGGCTGAGATTATACCCAATGAACCTGCCAAGTAATTTTGGAGAGGAAAATTGTTATCATCTGTTTTATCCCCACTATAAATTTTTTTAAATATGAAAAAAGCTCTATACTTTTTGATATTGTTATCAATTAATATTTATTCTCAACAAGTAAAAGATACAATTCAAGGAACTAAACAAATATTAGATGAGGTTGTCGTTCAATCAATAAGAGTAAACAATACCTCTCCTATTACTCATTCAAATGTTTACAAAAAAGAACTATCAACTAGAAACTTAGGTCAAGACTTGCCAGTTTTGTTAAATTACTTACCCTCAGTTGTGACAACATCTGACGCAGGAGCAGGTATTGGTTACACTGGAATTAGAATACGAGGAGTTAGTGCTCAATCAACTAACATTACAATCAACGGTATACCATTCAATGATCCGGAGTCTCATGGTACTTTTTGGGTCAATCTCCCAGATTTTACATCGTCTGTAGAAAGTCTTCAGGTTCAAAGAGGAGTTGGTACATCAACAAATGGATCTGGGGCCTTTGGAGCAAGTATAAACATATTAACTGATGCAATTTCAGAAACCCCCTACGCAGAGATATCTAACTCTGTGGGAAGTTATAACACGCTTAAACATACTGTAAAGTTTAGTACAGGAAAATTAAACCAGTCGTTTGAACTTTCGGGAAGACTTTCTAAAATTGATTCTGATGGATACATTGATAGGGCTTTTTCAGACTTAAAATCTTATTTTCTTCAGGGGACTTATAGTAAAGGCAACACCCTTATTAAAGCTCTTTCATTTGGAGGTCATGAAAAAACTTACCAATCCTGGTATGGATTAAGTAAAGAACAATTGCTTGAAAACCGAAGACAAAATCCATATACTTATGAAAATGAAATTGATAATTACAAACAAGATCATTATCAGTTTCATTGGAATCAAAAACTAAATCAAAATTGGTCTACAAATCTAGGTTTAAATTATACCTATGGAAGAGGTTATTTTGAACAATATAGGGAGGACGATTCTGTTGGAACTTATGGGGGTATTTTAATATCAGATATTGATTCAGATGGAAACGAAACAGGAACTACAGATTTAATTAGAAGACGTTGGTTAGATAATGACTTTTATGTAATTAATGCATCAGCTAAATATACTGGGAGTAGGTTAGCTATGATATTTAATTCATCCTACAGTACTTACAGTGGAGATCATTTTGGTGAAATTGTATGGGCAAGGAATTTTAGTAAAGACAGTTCTATCAGAGATAGATATTACGATGGAAATGGAAAAAAAACAGATTTTAGTGTTTTTGCTAAAGCATCTTATGATCTAAGCGATGAGTTAGAACTATATGGAGATGTTCAATTCAGAAATGTTACATACAAGACTAGTGGAATTACATCAGATCTTGTTAATATGTTGATTGATGAATCGTTTAGTTTTTTTAATCCAAAATTTGGATTGTCATACAAGATTAGACCTAATTCCATACTATACGGTTCGTATTCAAGAGCTAACCGAGAACCAAGTCGAAGTGATTATGAAGCAAATGAAAATATAAGGCCAGAGCAACTAAACGATTTTGAGATTGGATGGAGATATAAAAAAAATGGTTTAAGATTCAATCTTAATACATATTACATGCTTTACAACGAACAATTAGTTTTAACAGGAGAATTGGACGATGTGGGTTCTCCAATTAGAACCAATAGTGGTTCAAGTTATCGTATTGGAATAGAATCAGAACTTGAGCTAAAGCTTTCAAGCAATTTGTCATTAAGAAATAATTTTACATTGAGTAGTAATAAAAACAAGAAAATTCTTTCAAAATTTAATGGATCTGTTTTTGATTTTGGAAAAACTAACATCTCGTTTTCACCTAATTTAATCTCATCCAATTCACTAATCTTTTCACCAAACAATAATCTTATGATTAGTTTTTTATCCAAATACGTTGGAAAACAATATATGGGAAATACTGACGCTGTTAACTCTATTTTGGATAGCTACTTTGTTAATGATATTAATTTTAGTTACAAGATTATTTCAAATCTAGTCTTTGACGAAATCATATTTTCAGGATTAGTCAATAATGTTTTTAACAACGAGTATGTTTCTAATGGATATTATTATACTTATGATGACACATGGTCTTCACCCGGTCAAGTAACAACTTTGGATGGAGCTGGGTATTATCCACAAGCTACTAGAAATTTTTTGTTGGGATTAACCCTTAAGTTTTAAATTTTGTAAATTCACAGCGTGAAAAGAGTTATTAGCTTAATTCTTATTGGGATTTTAAGCCTTCCAACCATTTTTGGCTTAAATCACTATTTATTTGAAGAGCATGTTGTTTGCTCTGAAGAAAACGCTCATTTTCACGAAGCTGAAATCAGTTGTTCTACATGTGATTTTTTAAGAGCAAATTCTGATTTTAGTTCTGAAGATTCTACTTTTTTAATTAAAGATTTTTTTATCAATTATAAACAATATGCTGTTTATAATAGAACACATTTTTCAAATTTTTATAATTATTTTGATTCAAGAGGTCCCCCAGTAGATTGTTAAATTATTCAATCTAACAAATCAATATAAATTATAAATAAAAAAATGAAAAATATTACAAAAATTGCCTTTTTGGCTATGCTATTTATTAGCATAAATACAATTAATGCTCAAAATACTCAGGAGAACGATACATTAGTTCCTGTTGAATTATCAGAAGTAGTTGTATCTACTCCTTTTAAAGAGTCATTAAAAAACAACGTTATCAATGTAAGTAAATTAAATCTCAACAATTTAAATTACATTAAAAGACAAAATTTATCTGCTGCAATTCAAGAAATTCCAGGTATTTCTATAATTTCAACTGGACCAGGAATATCAAAACCAGTAATAAGAGGATTATCTTCAAACCGTGTTACAGTTTTTAGTCATAACATAAGAGTTGAAAATCAGCAATGGGGAGACGAACATGGAATGAATCTTTCAGGCTTTGGAGTGGGATCTGTTGAAGTTATAAAAGGTCCAATGTCTGTTCTTTATGGAAGTGATGCCTTGGGAGGAGTTCTTTACATTAATCCTGATAGTTATTATGATGGAGATGGACCTGAAATTGAACTAGGGACAGTTTACAATTCCAACTACAGTGGGTTTACAACTAATTTAGGAGTTAAAGGAAACCTTAATAAATTAAATTACATTGTTCAAGCAAGTATGGTTGACAATGATAATTTTAATACTCCAGATCACGAAGTTGAAAACACTTATTTTAAACAAAATGACCTCAACTTTGGTTTAGGGTATAGTTCTGACAACTTTATTTCGGATTTAAGAGTAAACATTTCTGACTCTGAAATTGGAATTCCACATGGAGATGAGGGGCATGACGATCATGATGATCATGACGATCACGATGATCACGATGACGACGATCATGACGATCATGATGATGACCACGACGATCATGATGACCATGACGATCATGAAGAAGAAAAATCATATCAGGATCTTTTAAACACTATGGTTTCATGGAAGAACAGAATATTATTTGATAACAAATCTGAAATTGAATTCACAATAGGATACAGCATGAACAAAAGAAAGGAATTTGGACATCACGATGAGCATGGAGATCACGATGATCACGATGATGATCATGGTGATGATGATCACGACGACGACGATGACGATCATGACGATCACGATGATGACGACCATGATGATCATGACGATCATGACGATCATGACGATCACGGAGATGAAGCCGCTTTAAATATGGATTTAGAAACAACAACTTTTGATTTCAAATACATTTTTCCAAAATCTGACAAATTTGAATTAGTACTTGGAACAAACATGTTATGGCAAAGCAATACTAACTTTGGTGATGAAAAATTAATTCCAGATGCTGAAAAGAAAGATTTGGGGTTATATGCATTATCGCACATACATACTTCCAAGTGGGATGTCTTATTAGGATTAAGAATTGATGATAGAAAGATTGAAACAGAAAGCTTTAATGAAAATTTTAACAGCTTTACAAGTTCTGTTGGGTTTAAAAGAAATTTTGGAGAAAATAAAACCTTTAGACTTAATTTTTCTAGTGGATATAGAGCTCCAAATCTATCCGAATTGTTTTCTGATGGCATTCACCACGGAACAAACAAGTATGAAATTGGAGATAAAAACTTAAGTGAAGAGAAGAATTTACAATCTGATATTTCTATTAGTTCATTTGGTTCAAATTATAGCTTTGGAATAGATATCTTCTACAACTCAATTAACGATTATATTTATTTAAATCCAACAGGGACTTCAAGAGGATCTGTGCCTGTATACAACTATACTCAAGCTGATGCTTCTTTATTTGGAGGAGAATTATATTATTCTCGATCAACTTCAATCGATTGGCTTTCTTTTAAAACATCTTTAGAGTATGTTTCGGGAGAATTAGCAAATGGTGGGTATTTGCCTTTTATATCTCCTTTTACATTTAAACAATCGTTTAACTTAGATTTTGACTCAAACAGTTATAAATTAAGTTTGGTTTCTAAATCCAAGCAAAATAATGTAGCTCAGTTTGAAACTGCAACGGATTCTTACTTCTTGTTAAATTTTTCCGGAAGTCATGAGTTTAATTTAACGAACAATAAATTAGGTTTTGTTTGGTCAGTCAATAACTTATTAGATGAAGAATATTTTGATCATTTATCAAGATTCAAAACTATAGGAATCCACGAAATGGGAAGAAATATTTCTTTTGGTTTAAATTATAAATTTTAAATAAACAATATTTGGTAATTCAGTTTGATATTCGAACTGAATTACCATTTTTTTCTGAAAAGTACATTTTCATCGGATATGCGTTTTCGTTTGTTCCAGAAAGTAACTGTCCAGTAGCTAGGCTATATTTATAATTATCGCAATTACAAATTGATTGTACCCCTTCAATTTCCATGGTAGAACATGAGGAAGGATATTGGTTAGGACAACTTGCTTCCCAGGCGAAAATTTGATTATTAAAATTAAATAATATTAAACCTTTTATCCCACCAGAATTTAAATACAAAGCACCTCCATTAAAATTTAAGTTATCGTACTGTGGGAGATTAAGATTTATTACTTTTTCGAAAGAAACCTCATGAAGATAAGGGTTTTTGATTATTTCATTTTTTGAACAAGAAATAAAGTTTAAAATAAGAATTAGTGAAACGTATTTAAATAATCTCATCTGGGTGAAAATAGTTAAAAAATTATAGATTTAATAATTTTGTATATTTGTATAAGATCCCGTTTTTTCAGGGATTTTTTATTTTAAAATAAGTGTTATGAGTGATGTTTCTTACTATACTGAAGAGGGACTTAATAAGTTGAAAGACGAATTAAATCAACTTAAAGATATTGAAAGACCTAAGGCTTCTAATGCTATTGCTGAAGCTAGAGATAAAGGTGATTTGAGTGAAAATGCTGAATACGATGCTGCAAAGGAAGCTCAAGGAATGTTAGAAATGAAAATTTCTAAACTAGAAGCTATTTTATCAAATGCTAGACTTATCGATGAGTCTCAGTTGGATTTAAGTAAAGTTTTAGTTTTGTCTAAGGTTACTATAAAAAACTTAGGCAATCAAATGCAATTAAAGTATACTTTGGTTGCTGAAAGTGAAGCAGATTTAAAATCTGGAAAAATTTCTGTAAATTCTCCTATAGGGAAAGGACTTTTAGGAAAAAAAGTTGGAGAAATTGCTGAAGTAGTTGTTCCTAATGGAACAATAAAATTCGAAATTATTTCAATTGAAAGATAAATATTGAGTTCTATTTTTACACAGATAGTTAAAGGTGAAATTCCTTGTTATAAAATTGCTGAAACCTCAAAATGTTTAGCTTTTTTAGATATTAATCCAAATTCTGTTGGTCACACTTTGTGTATTCCTAAAAACGAGGTTGATCTTATTTTTGATCTTGACAGTGAAGATTATATTGAGTTGATGAATTTTTCAAAAAAAATAGCAGTTGCGTTAAAAAAAGCTGTTGATTGTGAAAGAATTGCTATGTCAGTCATTGGATTAGAAGTTCCCCATGCTCACGTTCACTTAATTCCAATAAATTCAATGGATGACGTTTCTTTTAAAAAGAAAGTAAAATTAGAAACAGAAGATTTTAAAACCCTTGCAAAAAAAATCAACTCTTTTTTGTAGATTTTAGTATTCTATCCTCATTAAAAAAATAAAATTATTTACTTTCGTTGTAAATTAAAATAGATATGGATATTACAGGAAAAATTAAACTAATTAATGAGACAAAAGAGTACGGTAGTAACGGTTTTAGAAAAAGAGAACTAGTCGTAACTACAGAAGAACAATACCCTCAAGATTTATTAATTGAGTTTATTCAGGATAAGTGTGATATTTTAAATTCATACAACGTTGGTGAATCCGTTAAAATCGATATTAATTTAAGGGGTAGAGAATGGCAAAGTCCTCAAGGAGAAACAAAGTATTTTAATTCTATACAAGGATGGAGAATCGAAAAAACCTTTTCAGGAGATTCAGATGCAAATATTCCACCTATACCACCTGCTGATGCATTTGAACCAGCAGATGAGGTCAATGATAACGAGCCAGACGACTTGCCTTTTTAATATAGATGCATCTATTAGGTAGCGAACATACATTTCCCTCAGCTGAAACAGCATCTAGAGAGGGTATTGTAGCTATTGGAGGTGATCTTGATCCAAATAGAATTCTAAATGCATACAAAAAGGGAATTTTCCCTTGGTTTGAGAATGATAACAATTTAGTGTGGTGGAGTCCTGACCCAAGAATGGTGTTGTTCCCTAAAAAAATTAAAATATCAAAGTCAACAAAAAAAATAATCAATCAAGATTATTTTAAAGTTACTTACAATCAATCGTTTAATGAAGTGGTTGAATGTTGCTCAAAGGTCAAACGATTTGGCCAAAATGGTACTTGGATAACTGAAGGGTTGAAAAAAGCTTATAATCAACTTCACGAAATGGGGTATGCTTACTCAGTTGAAGTTTGGAAAGATTATGAATTAGTTGGAGGTTTATATGGAATTGACCTAGGGGATATATTTTGTGGAGAAAGTATGTTTACTAAAGCCAATAATGCTAGTAAAGTAGGATTTATTCACCTAGTAAAAGAATTAACAAAAAACAATTATAAATTAATAGATTGTCAAGTCCCAAGTGCACATTTAAAATCTTTAGGCGCTGAAGAAATTTCAAGAAGAGAATTTTTAAGTTTTTTGGTTTAATTTCTCTTCAAAATCATCAATTGAAATAGCCTCTTCTATTTTGTATTTTCCAATAGAATTTCTTACCAATTTTGTTAGATGAGCTCCACAATTTAAATCCTCTCCAAAATCGTTTGCAATCGACCTTATATAGGTCCCTTTACTGCATTTTATATGAAAATTAACCTTTGGAAGTTGAATGTCTGATATTAAAAAATCATAAATAGTAACTTCTCTTTTTTTTATTTCAATTTCTTCTCCTTTTCTGGCAAATTCATATAGTTTTTTTCCTCTATGTTTAATTGCTGAATAAATTGGAGGTGCTTGAAATATTTTTCCTGTAAAATCTTTAGATTTTTCAAAAATCATATCGTCTGTTAGGTGATCAATTGATTTAGTTTGGTTAATCTCAGTTTCAAGATCAAAGGATGGAGTAGTAGCTCCTAAATAAAACGTACCTGAATATTCTTTTTCTAAATTTTGAAATTCAGAAATTTTTTTAGTCATTTTCCCAGTACAGATAATAAGTAATCCTTCTGCCAAAGGATCTAAAGTTCCAGCATGACCTACTTTAATTTTTTTAATATTAAATTTTGACTTTATAAGCCATCTAATTTTATTTACAACTTGAAAAGATGTCCAGTTTAGTGGTTTATTAATTAAAAGAATAGTGCCATCAATAAAAACTTCTTTACTAAATACCATTAATCGTGTAAAAAATAATTATTGATCCAACAAGCAAGCAATAAATAGAAAAATAATAGAGTTTACTTTTTTTAACAAGTGCAATCATCCACTTACATGCTAAAAGTCCAGTAATAAATGCGGAAATAAATCCAAGAGAAATTGTAATTAAATCAAAGTTTTCAAATTTCAATCCACCATTGTCGATTATTGATTTAAGCATGCTTCCAAAAATCAATGGGACAACCATTAAAAATGAAAATCTTGCTGCTTTTTCTCTTTCAATTCCTAAAACAACTGCTGTAGCAATAGTAGCGCCACTACGAGATATTCCGGGCATAATAGCTATTGCTTGAGCCAATCCAATAATAAAACTGTTTTTATAGTTTACTGAATTTCTTTTAGATGTTATAACATCGGATAAGTATAGTAAAATAGCTGTTATGTAAAGCATAATACCAACAAAAATTAAATTTCCATCAAAAAAAGAATTTATTGTATCCTCAAAGAAAAAACCGATTAGAGTTGCTGGAATCATTGAAATTAAAATGGAAATACTGAATTCTTTTGAACTTTTATCTTTTGAATTAAAAAGACCTTCAAATATTAGTGATATTTCTTTTCTAAAGAAAACCATTGTGCTTAGTGCTGTTGCAAAATGTAATACAATAGTAAACAATAGACTTTCTTTTGTTGAAAAGTCACTATCGAAAACGACTTTAAAAATTTCTAAATGTCCACTAGAAGAAATAGGTAAAAATTCGGTTAGGCCTTGAACAATCCCTAAAATTATTGATTCAATGTAATCCATTTATTTTTTTGAGGAGGAAGTTAAAATAGCATAAACTTGTATTCCAAAACCAATTAATACAAGTGTAGGTGCTAAGCGGATTCTTCTAAAATTATAGATCTCAGGATTAAAAACATTAGGGTCATCACTAGCTCCGCCTGACATAAGAATAAAACCAATAGCAATAACTATCAATCCCAATGTCATGAACACGTAATTCCTTTTTTGAAAAACAAATGTTTTCTTTGGTTTTTTATTTTTCATTAGTATAATTGATCAATTTTAGATTTTAAAAACTTTTGAGTTGCAAAAAAAGTGCATAAATATGTTATAATAATACTAAATAATCCTATTGCTCCAAACATAATTAAAATGATTTGAATATCAGATTGAAAATCTATGTAATCAAATAGATTTTGAATATAAAATAAAGCACCGCTTAGCATAGAAATAGAAATTAACGAACCTAATACCCCTAATTTAATATGTGTGATTATAAATGGCTTTCTAATAAATCCTCGCGTAGCTCCTACCATTTGCATAGTCTTAATATTAATTCGGTTGGAATAAATAGATAACCTTATTGACCCATTAATAATTAATATGGATACAATTAGAAAGAATATAGAAATTCCTAAAATCCAATATTTAACTTTATTAATGTTTTCATTAATTAATGAAACAAGGGGAGCATCGTATATTATCTCATCGATAAAATAAGTTTTATTCAATTCAGATGTTATTTCATCAAATATAACTGTGTTTACGAATTCTGATTTTAAAAAAATATCTATCGAATTTAAAAGGGGATTGCTTCCATAGAATTCAATAAAATTTTCACCAATCTCATCTATTAATATTTCAGCTCCTTTTTCCTTAGATACATAAACTACTGAGTTGGTGTAGTCTTTAATATTAAGTTTTTTTATCAATTGTTCTATTTCAATTTTTTTAGCTTCGTTTTTTAGATAAATAGTAATTGGAATTTTTTCTTTAAAATCATTGGTAATTTTTCTTGCATTAAAAGCTATTAATAAAAAAGCTCCAATTAAAAAAAGTACGATTGAAATACTTACAGTTACTGAGAAGTATGAAGAAATTAAACGTTTGTTTTTTGAACTGCTCAAAACAATAAAATGTAAGATTTGGTGTAAAAATAATAAACCTTTTTAATAAGATAGGATATATTAATTAAACTTTCCCTATTCATACATTAAATGTATTTTTGTCTCTTTAAAACATACAATGTCATATAATTTTAAACAAATTGAAAATAAATGGCAAAGATATTGGTCGGACAACAATACCTTTAAAGTCAATAACAACTCTGATTTACCAAAATTTTATGTTATGGATATGTTCCCATATCCGTCTGGCGCTGGATTACATGTTGGCCACCCGCTTGGATATATAGCAAGTGATATTTTTTCAAGATATAAACGTTTAAAAGGATTTAATGTACTTCATCCTCAAGGTTATGATTCCTTTGGATTACCCGCTGAACAATATGCTATTCAAACGGGAAGACATCCAAAAGAAACAACAGAGGAGAATATTTCAAGATATAGAGAACAGCTCGATAGACTTGGGTTTTCATTTGACTGGTCAAGAGAAATAAGAACTTCTAACAAGGACTATTACAAGTGGACTCAATGGATGTTTATTAAACTTTATGAGAGCTGGTATGATTATGAAAAAAATCAAGCAAGACCAATTAAAGAACTAATTTTAATTTTTGAAAATGAAGGGAATAAAAAAATTAATGCTTGCTGTGATGATGGATTAGAACTTTTTTCATCCAAACAATGGCACTCCTTTAGTGAATTTGAAAAAACTAAAATTTTACTTGGTTATAGATTAGCATTTTTATCAGAAATTGATGTTAATTGGTGTCCAAAGTTGGGTACTGTACTGGCTAATGATGAAATAATTGATGGATTGTCTGAAAGAGGAGGGCATGAAGTAGTTAGAAAAAAAATGACTCAGTGGAGCATAAGAATATCTGCATATTCACAAAGACTTCTTGATGGACTAGAGGATATTGATTGGCCAGAACCTTTGAAAGAAATGCAGAAAAATTGGATTGGAAGATCTGATGGAGCAATGGTGAGTTTCGATGTAGAAAAATTTGAAGATAAAATTGAAGTTTTTACGACTAGAGTTGATACTATTTTTGGTGTAACTTTTATGACTTTAGCACCTGAAAACCCACTTGTAAGAAAAATCACAACTCAAGAAAATATGAAGTCAGTTGATGATTACATAAAGAAATCTGCAAAAAGAACTGAAAGAGAAAGAATGTCAGATGTTAAATCGATTAGTGGTGTTTTTACAGGAGCATATGCTATTCACCCTTTTAATGATGAAAAGTTACCAATTTGGATTTCAGATTATGTTTTAGCTGGATATGGTACTGGAGCAGTAATGGCAGTCCCTTGTGGCGATCAACGCGACTACAATTTTGCTAAATTTTTCAATATTCCAATAAAAAATATTTTTTTAGATAAAGATATCTCCAAAGAAGCTTTTGGAAATAAAGATGGATTTGTTTTATCAAATTCTGATTTTCTTGATGGATTAAATTTTAAAGATGGATTAGCTTTAGCTATCAAAAAACTTAATGATCTAAAAAAAGGAGTACATAAAATCAATTATAAGTTAAGGGATGCTGTGTTTAGTAGACAAAGATATTGGGGTGAACCTTTTCCTGTATACTACAAGAATGACATGCCTGTGATGATTGAAAAAGACTACCTTCCTGTTACTCTTCCAGATGTAAATAAATATTTACCAACCGAAGACGGTAAACCCCCATTAGGAAATTCAGATGAGTGGGCCTGGGATACTGTAAAAAATAAAATAGTTAAAAACTCTTTAATTGATAATAAGACTGTTTTTAGAATGGAACTTAATACTATGCCTGGTTGGGCTGGAAGTTCATGGTATTTTAATAGATACATGGATCCAAAAAACAATACTAATTTCGCATCAAAAGATGCTCTTAATTATTGGAAAGAAGTGGATGTTTATGTAGGAGGAAGTGAGCATGCAACAGGACATTTACTATATTCAAGATTTTGGCAATATTTTCTTTACGATCTTGAATTAGTTCCTGTTAAAGATTATGCAAAAAAATTGATTAATCAGGGAATGATTCTTGGAAACAGTGCCTTCATTTATAGAGAAGTTGGAACAGATAATTATTATTCAAAAACCATTGAAAAAGATGTTAAATTTCAACTCGTTCATGTTGATGTTAAGTATGTGAATACAAATGATGAACTGGACATTGAAGGGTTAAGAAATTGGCAACCTCAATTTAAAAAAGCCACATTCGAAAAAAAAGATGGTAAGTTTTTAGTCAAAAGAGAGGTTGAAAAAATGTCAAAATCAAAGTATAATGTTATTAATCCTGATCAAATTTGTAATGACTACGGGGCAGATACTTTAAGGTTATATGAAATGTTTTTGGGTCCAATAGAACAAGCTAAACCTTGGAATACAGCTGGTATTTCCGGCACATTTTCTTTCTTAAAAAAGTTTTGGAATCTTTCTCACAAATCTGGTGAACTCTCAGTAAACTATGAGAAACCAAGTAAAGAAAGTTTAAAAATATTACACAAAACAATAAAAAAGGTAGAAGAAGATATTAATAACTTTTCTTTTAATACATCGGTAAGTGCGTTCATGATATGTGTTAATGAACTAACCTCTTTAAAATGTAATAACGCTGAAATTATTAAAACTCTTACAGTTTTGTTATCACCATTCGCTCCACACATATGTGAAGAAGTATGGAGCAAATTAGGAAATAAGGAATCCATAACCTTTCAATCATTTCCCCTTTTCAACCCGGAATTTATAAAAGAATCTTCAATTGAATATCCAGTTTCTTTCAATGGTAAAATGAAATTTAAGATAATGTTAGATTCATCTAATACAGCTGATGAAATAAAAACAAATATTTCAAATGACGAAAGATTAGAAAAATATTTGAATGGAAGAGAAATTAAAAAAATTATTGCAGTTCCAGGAAAAATAATCAATATTGTATGTTAGATTCTGTCACAATTGGAGTTGAGCTAATAGGATTTGCAGCAGCTTTTCTAACAACAATTGCTTTTATTCCTCAAGTTATACAAGTTTGGAAATCCAAATCTGTTGAAGGGTTATCCCTTACAACTTATATAATATTTATAATTGGAGTTTTTCTTTGGTTTTTATATGGGTTGAGTATAGGAAGCTTATCTATGATAATTGCAAATTTTATAACTGTTCTTTTAGCATCAGTAATAATATACTTTATAATTAAATCTAAGATTAATTAATAGCAATTTGTCTATCTATTTGTTGTTCTAGAGAAATAAAAGTTTCTGTTCTAGAAACTCCATTGATTGATTGAATTTTTTTATTTAAAATTAGCATTAAATGCTCGTTGTCTTTGCACAAAATTTTTATTAGCACACTCCAATTACCTGTTGTATAGTGACATTCAAGAATTTCTGGAATTGTTTTCATTAATTTTATAGCTTCTGCGTTTCTTTCAGCCTTATCAAAATAAACTCCAACAAAGGCAAGGGTTGAGTATCCTAAAACTTTGGGATTCAATTTCAAATGATGACCGCTAATAAGTCCAGAATCTTCAAGCTTTCTAATTCTTTGATGAATTGCTGCTCCTGAAATTCCAATTTTTCTAGAAATTTCCAAAATTGGAGTTCTTGAATTATTAGCTAATTCTTGAATTATTTTTTTATCTATTCCATCAATTTTCAAATCACTAAGTTTTTAAAATATCTTCAGCTATTCGCTTACTTGTTCCTGACTTTCCTAAAATAGAAATTAATTTGATATAATTTGATTTAATTTCTTTACTGTAATTGTTGTCAAGAATTTTATTTAATTCTATTCTAATAGAGTTCTTGTTACACTTGTTTTGAATCAATTCTTTTACAATTTCTTTATCCATAATAAGGTTAACAAGTGATATGTATTTAATTTTCACTAAAAGTCTTGCAATAAAATAACTTAGAAAACTACTTTTATAACATACTATTTGAGGGACTTTAAATAACGCTGTTTCAAGTGTTGCTGTTCCGCTAGTGACAATTGCTACTTTACACATTGATAAAAGTTCGTATGTCTTATTTTGAACAATATTAATTTCAACACCTTTCAGAATTGATTTATAAAAATTATTATCAATGTTTGGAGCACCGGCTATGACAAATTCATAGTCAGGATAATAATCTATTATTTCTTTTATGGTGCGGAGAATTTTATTAATCTCTTGTTTTCTGCTTCCAGGAAGAATAGCAATAACTGGTTTATTACCAAAATCTAAAGGTTTATTCTTTTTATCATAAATAATCTTAAAATTTTCAATACTGTCAATAAGAGGATGACCTAGAAATTTAACGGGAAAACCGTGTTTTTTTTCGAAAAAATCTTTTTCAAAAGGGAGGATTACATATAATGAATTGATGTATTTTTTTATTTTTTTTATTCTTTTTTCATTCCATGCCCAAAGCTGTGGAGCTATATAATAAATCGTTTTAAATTTATTTTTAGTAGCCCATTTTGCAATTCTTAGGTTAAAACCAGGATAATCAATAAAAATTATTTTATCTGGGGAAAATTTTAAAATATCTTCTTTACAGTAACTGATATTTTTTAAAATAGTTTTAAGATTAATTAAAACTTCATAAAACCCCATAAAAGCTAAATCTTTAAAATGTTTTACTAATGTAGCTCCTGCATCTTTCATTTTATCACCGCCCCAGGCTCTAATTTCAGCTTTAGGATCTTTTTTAATTATTTCTTTAATTAAGTTAGATCCGTGCAAATCGCCAGAGGCTTCACCTGAAATTATATAGTATTTCATTTTAGAAAATCCAGTTTCTCAACTTACTTATATTATCATGATCTGTCATATCGAATTTTATTGGCACAATTGATATGTATCCGTTTTCTAAAGCCCACTCGTCTGAATCACTCCCCTTATCTTTATTTATAAATTCACCTGTAAGCCAATAATATTCTCTTCCCTGAGGATTAGTTCTTTTATCAAATTTTTCAATCCAATAAGCATTTGCTTGTCTACACACCTTAATTCCTTTAATTTCCTCTTTTTTCAACTTAGGAAAATTTACATTTAGAGCATTTCCTTTAGGGATACCTTCTTTTATAGCTTTTTTAGTGATTTTTATTACATATTCTCTAATTTGACTAAAGTCAGCATTCCAATTGTAATCTAAAAGAGAAAAGCCAATAGCAGGCACACCCTCAACACTAGCTTCAACTGCTGCACTCATAGTTCCAGAATAGATTACATTTATTGACGAATTGGAGCCATGATTTATTCCAGAAACACATATGTCAGGCTTTCTATCTAAAATTTCATTAATCCCCAATTTAACACAATCTGCAGGTGTTCCTGAACATGAGTATTCTATTTGAGGACCATCATCAATTTTAATTGAATTACAATGTAATGTCGAATTAATAGTTATTGCATGGCCCATAGCAGATTGAGGACTATCAGGTGCAACAACAACAACATCCCCAATCTCATTCATTGCAGAAATTAAAGTTCTTATGCCAGGAGCTGAAATTCCGTCATCATTGGTTACTAATATTAAAGGTCTTTTAGACATAGTTTGTTTTAAGTAAAATTAATTTAATTATTGGAGGTTCTCTAATTTATCTTTGTATCCATATTTCATTAATTGGGTTTCCTTTACTACTAAATCCTTTATGATTCCATTTTCCGTCTTTTAAATTAAAGTCAAATTCAAGCTTAATTCCAACTCTGGAAATATCTCTTGAAAAATATTCAATGTTTTCAGAATACTTTCCGTTAATAGTTGTGTATGAACCACCCCCAGTTGCAATAAATTTTTTAGAATCAAGGTCGTATGCTATCCATTGAAATTTTGAACCAGAGAGTATTTTCATTGTTTTTCTAGATTTATTAGTATCTCTTATTTGGAATTTACCATTTCTAAATCTAGCAGACATCAACCAAGCTCCGTTCAATTCACCAGGAGAACCGTTATCAATTCTAGAAAACTTCATGTCGGTTCCTGCTATTTCTAAAAATTCTTCATTAATATTAATATCAAAAACAACAGATTCTCCAACTCTTTCAGGATTATCAGTATCAAACTCTACAACTTCAGTCATTGTATTACCTTCTAATTTCCAGCTTCCTCCATTTGAATGAATAAGTTTTCCTGTATTCTTTTCAATAATACTAAGACTTTGATGTGATTCTGAGAAAATTACTATGCTTTTAAGCTCTGTTCCATCTTCTGAGCTGTGGATTCTTTCCCAAGCGCCTACAGGACTCTGAGCATTTAGAAAGATTGAAAAAATTGTTAATAGTAATATTAGAGTGTTTTTCATTTATTTTGTTTTAAAAAAGAAACAACATTTTTTGTAGCTCCTAGGTTGTCAAATATATAATTGTAGTTGTTTTCTCCCATCTTTAAACATAATTCTTTATCATTAATTAGTTTATTTACCGCATTGTTAAAATCAAGATTATTTTTAACACTAATTAACCCCTTTCGAGTGATCATTTCTTGGGCTTCAGGAAATTTATCGTGATTTTTTCCAATGACTATAGGGCATTTAAAAATTGCGGGTTCCAAAATATTATGTAGACCAGTTTTCCCCATCGCTCCACCAACATATGAAATATTAGCATAACTGTAAAGTTTAGTTAATAATCCAATACAATCTACAATTAAGATTTTGTAGTCTTTAGGATTGTTGTTTTCAAGATTGGACAGGGTAACGCTTTTAACGTTAAGCCTATTTTGAAATTCTTTTATTTTTTTTGAATTTATTTGATGAGGAGCGATGATCCAACGTATATTTTCTGTTGAATTAGACTTCAAATAATCAATTATAAGTGACTCGTCTTCAAACCAAGTACTACCAGCAACAAAGCAAGTCTTTTGATCAATAAAATCGCTTATATTTTTTATAAAGTTGTTTTGATTCAACAAAGAATATACTCTGTCAAATCTTGAATCACCCATTAAACTTGAATTTGAAATTTTAAATTTTTTTAATAGTTCGAGTGAGGTTTTATTTTGAACAAAAAAATGAGAGAATGAGGACGATATCATCTTTAAAAAACTTTTACCATACCATTTGAAAAACCAATGACTTTGTCTAAATCGACCAGCAATTAGATAAGTTGGAATATTGTTTTTACTTAGATTTCTTAGATAGTTTGGCCAAAACTCATACTTTACAAAAAAAGCCATTTTTGGACTTACTATTTTTATAAATTTTTTTGAATTAAAATAGTTGTCAAGTGGAAGATAAACAGTCAAATCTGCTATTTTATTATTTTTTTTTACTTCATATCCTGAGGATGAAAAAAAAGACAGTAAAATTTTATGGTCTTTATATATTTTTTTTAATTCTTTGAAAACAGGAAGACCTTGTTCATATTCTCCTAGTGAAGCAACATGTATCCAGATGTATTTTTCTGATTTTGAAATGTTTTTTTCTAATGTGTTTAAAACATTTTTTCTTTGATCAACAAAGACTCTAATTTTTTTATTAAAAAATTTTAAAAAGAATAATAAAACAGTGGTTTTAAAAATTAAAATATTATATAAAGTAATCATTAGATGCAAAAATACTAATTATGTGTGCTAAAGTTACTTATTAATAATATTTCTAATTATTTAGAAGACATAAATTGATTATTGAAACAATTTCTATTTCATTACTTTTGCGTAAATTTTTATTAGATGAAAAAACTTCAAATGGTCGATTTACAAACTCAATATGAGTTTATTAAAGATCAAGTTGATTCTACAGTATTAGATATTTTTAAAAGAGGGACATTTATTAATGGTCCAACAGTTAAAGAGTTTCAATCTGATTTAGAAAAATATTTAAATGTAAAACATGTAATTCCTTGTGCCAATGGAACTGATGCTCTTCAAATTGCATTAATGAGTTTAGGCTTAAAACCAGGTGATGAAATTATAACTTCTGATTTTACTTTTGCAGCTACAGTTGAGGTTATTGCTTTATTACAGTTAAAGCCTGTACTTGTAGATATTGAAGAAAATACTTTTAATATTAATTGTGAAGAAATTTTAAAATCAATTACTCCAAAAACTAAAGCAATAATTCCAGTTCATTTATTTGGACAAATAGCGAACATGGAAGAGGTAATTAAGATTGCAAAAAATCATAATTTAAAAGTTATTGAAGATAATGCTCAAGCAATTGGAGCTACATATAAAACAAATCAAAAATCTGGTACTATTGGCGATATTGGAACTACATCTTTTTTTCCATCAAAAAATCTAGGTTGTTATGGTGACGGTGGTGCGATATTCACAAATGATGACAGCATAGCTCACATTATAAGAGGAATTGTTAATCATGGAATGTATAAGAGATACCATCATGATGTAGTGGGAGTTAATTCAAGATTAGATAGTGTTCAGGCAGCTGTTCTTAGAGCTAAACTTCCTTTACTTGATTTTTACAATGAGAGAAGAAAAGAAGCCGCAATAAAATATTCGATCAGATTTAAGGATAATAAAAATTTAAAAACTCCCATTGTTTATGATAATTGTCAATCCCATGTTTTTCATCAGTATACTTTAAGAGTGTTAAATAATAAAAGAGATGAACTATCGAACTATCTAAATGATAACGGTATACCACATGGAATATATTATCCAATTCCTCTTCATAAACAGAAAGCTTATAGTGACGACAGATATAATGAGGAAAATTTTAAAATATCAATTATGATGTCTAAGCAAGTAATTTCTCTTCCAATGCACTCTGAACTTCAGGACGATCAAATTGACTTTATTTCTGAAAAAATTAATTGTTTTTTCAAAGATTAGGCGAGCTAACTTCTGATTCTCTATTTATTTTCCTTACAAGGCCCTGCAAAACTTTTCCTGGACCAATTTCAATAAAGTTATTACAACCATCTTGAATCATTTTGTTTACACTTTGAGTCCACTTAACTGGAGAGGTTAGTTGAGCTATAAGGTTTTCTTTAATTTTTTCAACCGATAATTCAGGACGTCCATTTACATTTTGATAAATAGGGCATGATGGCTGATTAAATACAGTTTGATTTATTGCAGAAGAAAGTTCTTTTTTTGCATCAGTCATTAATTCAGAGTGAAAAGCTCCTCCAACAGTTAATACTAAAGCTCTTCTAGCTCCAGCACTACTCAATTTTTCACAAGCATTTTTAACCGCATCAACTTCACCAGAAATAACTACTTGACCTGGACAGTTATAATTCGCTGCAACGACTATCCCATTAGTTTCTTGGCAAATATCTTCAATAATTTTATTTTCTAGACCTAAAATAGCGGCCATAGTTCCATTGGTTTTTTCACATGATTTTTGCATCGCTTTTGCTCGAATAGAAACTAACTTTAAACCGTCCTCAAAGTTTAAAGCACCAGAGGCAACTAAAGCTGAAAATTCTCCCAAGGAATGTCCAGCTACTAAATTTGGTTTAAAAGACTCTCCTAGTATTTTTATTATAGCCATAGAATGTATAAATATGGCTGGCTGAGTAACTTTAGTTTGAGTTAATTCTTCTTTGGAACCCTCAAACATAATTTTTGAAATGTCAAATCCAAGAATTTTTTCGGATGTTTTAAAAATAGGTTTTAATTCATCATATTTCAAGTATAAATCTTGACACATCCCAGTGAATTGTGACCCTTGTCCTGGAAAAATATATCCTTTCATCTATTTTATTTTATTTTATTGTATCTGTAAAATGTAAAATCGTATTCGTTTTTGTCATCTTTGAATCTTTTTTCTGAACTAACTTCTTGCCATAGATTGGTGTTGATTTCTGGGAAAAATGCATCACCTTCAATAGTTGTATGAACCCTAGTTAGTTCTATTCTGTCAGTATTTTCAATTGCTAGTTTATATATTTCTCCTCCTCCAATAATAAAAGGCTGTTTATCACTTTTTGCTTCTAATAAAGCCTGTTCTAATGAATTAACTACAATTGCATTTTCTGCTTTATAGTCTAGTTTTCTAGTAATTACAACATTTGTTCTATTAGGCAAAGCTTTAGGCATTGATTCGAAAGTTTTTCTTCCCATAATAACGAAATGTCCTTTGGTTAAGTCTTTAAAATGTTTTAAGTCATCACTTAAGTGCCAAATAAGTTTATTGTCTTTTCCAATAACATTGTTTTCACTAGCAGCAGCAATTAAAGTCACTAAGCTTTTTGGATTTTTTTGAGAATATAGTTCAGATTCGGCTATAATTCTAGCCTCTTTTTCTAATTCAGCTTTTATTTCTGAAATTTTTATTTGTTGTTTTTCAACTAATTTTTTTAATTGTTCTTTTTCCCATTTTTTACCAATAAATTTATTTTTAACATAAACATTAAAAAGATGGAAAAGGAGTAATAGTAACCATAAAGAACATAACCAATAAGACCATGAATATTCAAGAAAGGTTAGTTCTGATTTATAGTCAAAAACTAGGTTAGCCAGTAGAGACGTTATAGACCCAATGATAAAAAAGGAAAAATGGTAAAATAATTTCTTTTTTGATTTTATTCGAGCTTGAGCATATTCAATTAAAGCTAATTGATCCTCATTTATATTTGAACTATTCTTATTTTTAAATAGCATAATTTTTAAATCAGATTCAAAAATACTCTTTTAAATCATAATTTTTATTTATTAAATGAATTTTCCAGCTTTAGAAAATAAAATATACTTTGACACAGCACGCTCAGGATTAATGTATGATGAATTGTTGAAATGGAGAAAAGATCATGAAGATCTTTTTTTATTTCAAGGTAGTCAATTCAGAATTAATCACGACGAACTTTTTGATAAAACCAGATTTGAAATTAATAGTTTTTTTAATTCTCCAAATTCCAGAACATATTTGACACAAAACTTTTCAGCAGGATTTAATTGTTTGCTAAAAATTATAAAAAAGAGTTCCAAAGTGATGATGATAAGCGGCGATTATCCAAGTATTACAAAACAAATTATATCTTCTGGTTTCGATCATTTTTTTATCGATAATTCTTGGGATTTAGAAAATCAAATTATTAATGGAATTAATGAAAATAATCCAACGGTTTTTGTTTTTTCAATAGTCCAATATATCGATGGCTTATTGATTGATCTTGACTTTATTAAAAAAATAAAAGAAAAATTCCCAAATATTCTTTTTGTAGCAGATGGAACTCAATATTTTGGTACGAAATTTTTTGACTTCAGTAAATCTGAAATTGATGTTATAGCTTCAAGTGGCTATAAGTGGATGCTTGGAGGATATGGGAATGGATTTGTTTCTTTCAATAAATCTATTTCTTTAAAACATTTCAATGCAAATTTAAATGTTGATGATTTATTCGATTTATTTGAGCCTGGACATTTGGATACACTAAGTTTTGGTAGTTTATCTTTTTCTTTAAACAATTTATCTAAATATGGAATTAAAAAAATTGAAAATAAAATTAATGTTTTGTCAACCTATGCTAGAAAGAGATTTGAAGAAAAAAATCTTTTAAGTGATAAAGTGGGGAAAAGAAAAAAACATTCTAATATTTTCAATATTAAAGGAAACGATAAAATCCATAACAAACTTTTAAAACACAAAATTATTTGCTCAAAAAGAGGCGTAGGTTTGAGACTTAGTTTTAATTTCTATAATACGACAGATGAAATTGATTTTTTAATTTCTAAGCTATAGGTTTATTCTAAAACTATAAAACTTGAAATACCAGAATCAGACGAAGCTCCGTGATTATCTTTAGTAACTATTCTCCAATAATAAGTGCCGGGATCAGTTAATGAAATGGTTCTTTTTGTAGCTCCCCAGTTCCTAGCTAATAAAGTTGATGCATCTTCCTTATCAATATATAAATCAAAACTATGGGTATCACTACTGTCTATATCAGAAAATGTCCAGGATAATTGAATTGACCCAGTATTTACTGATGCACCAGGTGAAGGAGCCACAATTTCAGCAGGGAAAGGAGCATGATTTTTTAAAGGTTCTCCAGATAAGTAAAATTTCCATTTATCACTCTCAGCTACAAAACTCGTACTATTAGTTGAAATAATTTGCCATGAATAAGGAAATCCTTTTTCTAATGTTATATCTGCACTTGTATTACCAGTAGTAGTAGTGCTAATTTCATTTGTAGTTAAGTTTTTTACGTTAAGAGTGTATGAGGTCGTATTTTGTGCTGTATTCCACTCAAATTTGACAGCATCAACTTCTAAGCATTCAGTATTATTCTCGGGTTTACTTAAAACAGCTTTTTGAGGTTTTTGAGGTGTTGGAGGTGGGTCAACTGGTCCTCCATTTCCGCCTCCACCATTATCATCTCCGCCCCCCCCGCACGAAATCATAATTAGACTTAAAAGATATATCGATGTAAAAAGTATTTTTTTCATTATTCTTTAATTACTTTAATTGATTTGTTAACTGTTTCAGATTCTACTTGTAAGATGTAAATTCCTGATTTTATATCAATAAATGGAACATTTAAAGATCTTGTGTATGGAACTTTGTCTTCTTTTGTCCAAATGATTCTACCAGTCACATCAAATAATGTCATATTAATGTCGTTGTCATTTCCTCCAACCCATAGTTTACTTTCGTTACTTGTCGGATTTGGTGATAATAAAATCTCTTCAGAAATAAAAATTGTTTCTTCAAATACTCCTTGACATTCTAAATTTGTAGAAACTTTGATTGTGTTAACACCAGGCTTAAGATCAAGATTTAGTTCACTACTAGATGTTTTAAAATTTAAACCATTAAACAAAATATTATAACTAGAACTTCCGCTTAAGTTCAAATTAATTTGTCTGTTGTCTCTATTAACTCCAGCCAGAACAGAAAGATCAATTGGTTCTTTTATATTTAAGTTATAGCATTGTTTAAAGTTTGGAAACAAGCCGTTTGTTAAACATACTTCATAAAGTCCAGCTTTTAGATCTGATAAATTCCAATTTGAATCTTGAATAATTAATGGATCAAATGAAAACCCACTTACATTGCTAGTCACATCAACTGTAAAAGGAAATTCTCCCCATTCTCCCTTTATAGTTAAATCTATAACTCCATTGTTTGAAGACCTACATACTTCGTCTGTATAAAACAAAGTAAAAGTATCATTGGCAACTGGACTAGGATCACAAACATCTCCAATTCCATCTCCATCAAAGTCTTCTTGACCTGGGTTTGCTGTATTTTCACAATTGTCTTCTGAATTTTTTATACCATCATTGTCGTAATCGTTTGAAAGGATTTCCAGCTCAATACCAACCGATTCTATTGTTTGTCCAGCTGCTGTAGCGTTAATTGTAAGAGGATAAATTTTAGCTTCAACTGTGTCGTTTATGGTTAAATTAAAGGTTAACTCACCATCAGTATTAATAATAATCGGGTTAGATGGGTCATAATTTAATTCAGTATCAAGTGGAAGCCCATCAACTGAGAATGTAGTTTCAAAATCATAGTTAGAAAAAACTCTAAATTTCACATTAAATGAACCAGTTTCGCCTTGATTTATTTTTAAGCTAGGTTCAGGAACGCTTAACTGAAGTAATGGGCCATCTGATGAAAAATATGAAGAAAAAACTCCTCTTCCATAGGTTGACGCAAAAACTTTGTAATCGTCTCTCATATCAAGATCAGTAACTCTTACATCGCTCATCCCATTAAAAGCAGAATTCCAAGTAGGAGAACTGTCAAAAAAGTTTTTTGTATACCAAACTCCAAGATCAGTTCCTACTATGACTTCGCTTAAAACGATCGGATTTTGTAAAATTGATCTTACAGGTAAGTTTGGTAGTCCTCCATTATCTTCATCTCCTTCTTTGTTTTCCCATGTTTTACCTCCATCTTTTGAATAAAATATATTAACAACTGAATAATTGTGGAATGTGACGAAGATTTCATTTTCAGTTAATCCAAATTCGATGTCAGATACACTTCCTAAAAAGTTTCTTCCTGTTAGGTTGGTGTATGTTGGGTTGGAAGTGTTAGCATTTTCAACTTTAATAACAGAGCCATCTTCCAGACCAACCATTAAGGTTGAAGATTCAGTAGTATGTGGAGAAACAGTCAATGCAGAAATATTCGAAGTAAGTTGTGGATTGGAAAGTATTCTACTTGGAGCGTTAGTCCTTTTATCCTCTGCTGCAAAATTATCCCACCCGTAGTATGAGATAATTTCATAGTTAGATCCAGTGTAGTTTGAGTAAATAATTCCATAGTTTGAGTCCAGTGCTTGAACATTAATGAAATCCCCGTTCGATCCACTTTCACTATTTATTCTGTAAAAATCATTAGTGAGAAAATCATAGGCCTCGACATAATTATTATAAACGTAGTTTGTTATGAAATATGGCTTACTGATGTTTTGTGAAAACATTGAGGCGGCACCATCACCACCAGAAACATCAATACTTGTAGTAATTCTATCTAGGTTGTCAGACTGAAATTGAGTTCCGTTGTCTTGAGCTCCAGATATAAAAACATCAGTCATTCCTCTGACTCTTTTTGTTTTTTCTCTCCAATCTGAAAGATCATTACCACTAATTTGCTTATCTAAATCTTTAAACATCTCTGACGGGGCAACACCTAAAGTGTAAAATTGTGTTGTTACAAAATTTGAATTTCTTGAAGATATTTCTTCAGCAGTACCAGTTGTTTTGCTGTAATAAACTCCTCCGTCGTTCCCAAATACTTTTTTAGATGAATCGTAATTTCCAAAAGCCATGTTATGTTGATCTGCATGTGCATAAACATATCCAAAACCATTATACCAGTGAGTGAATTGATTCCATGGATTTGCAGTTGCATTTTCACCAGCTGAAGTTGATTTAAATAAATCAATTCCACCAGCATATATCGATTGAGGGTTATTTGGATCGGAATCAATCAAAAGATCATAAAAAGATTGACCTCTGGTGAAATCATCTGCGTCAATATTACCATCATCGTCATTTGGCAATACTAGCGGAACTGGAGCCGATGCAAATTCATTAGTAGATTTTATAATAGTAACTGGGTTTTCAGCAGCTAGTGCATATATATCGCCATTTGATGCAATTTCTAGTTCAGTTCTTCTTGCTAGATCTGCTCCATCGTTATATGTAATGGTGTGCTTAAGTTCAAAAGCACTTATGTCTGTGTTAGCAACTAGGATTGAACCTCCTCCAGAGCCTCTGTGATTTCTTGTTGTTGAAACCCATAACTTGTTATCAGGAGCAAGTTCTAAGTCCATTGGTTGATATGAATAAACACTTCCATCAATTTGAAAAGGAATTTTATCCCATGATCCCCCTTTATCAGTTGATTTCCAAATTCCATAATCATCTACTCCAAATAAATGATTTGAATTATCTCTATGAGAGGATACACCTGCTGCAATAATGACTTCAGATTTCCCATCGTTATCTCTGACGATTACATCGTTTATGTAAAAAATGCCAGGGCTTACAGTTCTACCTTCACTAGCTAAATATTCGAGAGCCATAGAAACCTTAACAGATCCTTGGTTAATAGCATTCTTCAATTGGTTTGCATAAGTTGCGGAAATCATTACTGACGGAATTTTAATATTTTGAGCTCCGTCTGTACCACCCATTGTTATTGGTCCTGATGTCCAATTTGTTTGTGAGCCATCATTTCTATTAACAACAATTACAGCAATAGCTCCAGCGTCCTGTGCTTTTTGAACTTTAGAAATAAAAGAGCAGTCTCCTCTTTCAATGAATGCAATGTTATCTTTTATCTCAGATCCGTTAATTAAGGATTGACAAGCATCATAAATTGATCCTCCTATACCGTCAGAAACATCACCAGTGTCATCGTTATCGTTTGCTAAAATTAAATCTCCAGTGATAGCATCTGAAGTTAATGAGGGTCCAAAAGCAGCACCTATGTATGAATACGGACCAAGATCGCGATTAGTCACTTTTATAAAATTTCCTTTACTTCTGTATACCTTTTGAGTTTTAGATTTCCCACCAAAAACATTATTCCAGGTAATCCCTCCGTCAGAAGATTTCCAAAGTCCATTTCCTAGTGCTTCAGCTCCAGTGTAAGATTCTCCAGTACCTACGTAAAATGTTTTTTTATCGTTAGGATCAAATACTATTGAAGAAACAGGAATGTTGTCAGGAATACCAGATGTTACATGTACCCATTCTGAATTTACGTTAGAAATGTTAGAGTTTTTAAATAATCCTCCACTAACACCACCGGCAAATACAGTTTCGTCAGATTCATCATTTGGGTCGAACATTAATCCTTTTGTCCTACCACCAACATTATAAGGACCTCTACTAATCCATTTCATTTCTTCTGACTCTCCCGGAACAGTAAAAGCTCTCACATCAAATTCATTTGATTCTTTCAGTTTGTATTGTATTTCAAATAAATCATCAATATCAGGTTTCCCGGTCATAGGGTTCATTGAAAGCTCCCACATTTTTTCTTGATACTGGTTCGGGGGAAGATTGATTTTTTTTCTTTCAGTTTTTGAAAGTTTATAAGTTTGTTTAACCGGACTGTTCTTTAAATTTTCTAAATGAACAGATCTTTTGAAATCAATAATTAAGTCTTTGGAATTATATATTCCAATTAATAATAAAAATGTAAGAAAGATTGATATTTTATGAAGTTTTTTCAAAGTTTTGTTTTTGAATTGTTTTAGAGCAAATTACATGCCAACAATTAGTTTTTTTTTGATTTTCGAATATATTAAAATATGCTCAGAATATCATTTAGTTTAATGAATAATTCGTAAAATTATTAATCTATTATAACGAAAAAACATACAAATCGGTATGTTTTATGACGATATCACAATTAAATTAAACAGCTACTTTACCCTTGATGTGAGGATGCGGATCATAATTTTCAACTTCAAAATCATCAAATTTAAAATCAGTAATATCTTTTACTTCTCTTTTAATTTTTAGCTTGGGTAAATTTTTAGGTTCCCTTGACAATTGTAGATTTAGTTGTTCAATATGATTATTATAAATATGAGCATCACCAAATGTGTGAACAAAGTCCCCTGCTTTAAAACCACAAACATGAGCGATCATTTCTGTGAGTAATGCATATGAAGCAATATTAAATGGAACCCCTAAAAAAATATCAGCACTTCTTTGATATAGTTGACATGATAGTCTATTATTATGTACATAGAATTGAAAAAAAGCATGGCAAGGTGGAAGAGCAGCTTTTCCATTTTTTACATTTTCGCTAAATGATAAAGAAGTATCAGGTAAAACACCAGGATTCCATGCGGTAACTAACATTCTTCTGCTATCAGGATTATTTTTTAATGTTGTAATTACATCAGAAATTTGATCTAAGTCAGTACTGTTCCAGTTTCTCCACTGATGTCCATAAACTGGCCCTAGATTTCCGTTTTCATCAGCCCATTCGTCCCAGATTTTGACTCCGTTTTCTTGTAAATATTGAATATTTGTGTCTCCTTTTAAAAACCATAATAATTCAAAAATGATAGATTTAAGGTGAAGTTTTTTAGTAGTTACCATTGGAAAACCTTCAGAAAGGTCAAATCTCATTTGGTAGCCGAAAACACTTTTAGTTCCAGTACCAGTTCTGTCAGATTTTTCATTTCCATTTTCTAGTACGTGTTTAACTAAATCTAAATATTGTTTCATAATGATTTCAAAAATATAAATTGTGTGATTTTGGAGTGTATAAAATTTTATAAATTTTTAAATAGATATTAACCGATTATCATTCCCGCAATAGTTGCTGACAAAAGAGAAGCTAAAGTTCCGCCTAAAACTGCAATCATTCCAAATTTTGATAAATTAATTCTCTGGTTAGGTGCTAAAGAACCGATTCCTCCAATTTGTATTCCAATTGAGGCAAAATTTGCAAAACCACACAGCATGTAAGTAGCCATTAAAATTGATTTTTCATATTGAAGGTGAACAATATTTGAAACATCTTTAAGTTCAGAAAGTTGCATGTAACCAATAAATTCACTTGCGGCTAGTTTTATTCCTAAAAGCTGACCCATAAGCGCCATATCTTCTTTAGCAACACCAATAATCCACATCAATGGAGATAGTGTATACCCTAAAATAAATTCAATAGATAGAAATTGATAGCTTGTATTAGAACTGATCCAATTATTTAAATTGGATAAATCACCAATTTTCTCAAAACCAAAATTTATCATAGCGATAAATGCAATAAAAACAAGAAGCATAGCACCAACATTTGCAGCTAATTTAAGGCCCTCAGTAGTTCCATTAGCAATAGCATCAAGTAAGTTGGAACCAATTTTATCTTGGGAAACGGTTACATTTTTATTAATAGCCTCAACTTGTGGAAATAATATTTTTGAAATTACAATCGCACCCGGAGCTGCCATTACAGATGCAGTTAATAAATGTTTGGCATAATACAGTTTCATTACTTCATCTTCACCACCCAAAAAACCAATGTATGCTGCTAGTACTCCACCAGCAACTGTAGCCATTCCACCAATCATGACTAAAAGAATTTCTGATTTAGTCATTTTTTCAAGATAGGCTTTAATCATTAGGGGTGCTTCTGTTTGACCAAGAAATATATTACCCGCAACACTCAAACTTTCAGCTCCTGAAATATTCAATAATTTACTTAAACTCCAAGCTAATAACTTTACAATTTTTTGTATGACTCCAAGATAAAATAACACAGAAGTTAGGGCAGAGAAGAATATTATTGTTGGTAAAACTTGAAATAAAAACACATAACCGAAACTTTCTACATTAACCATGTCTCCCAGTAAAAACCTACTGCCTTCCATTGTAAAATCCAATGTTTTTACAAATATTTTTCCAAAAAACTCAAATATATTTTGAACAAATTCAACTCTAATTATTAAAATTGCCAAAATTAGCTGAGTGAATAAACCTAGAAAAGCAGTTTTCCAATTTATTTTTTTTCTGTTATTACTAAACAAATAAGCTATTAAAACAAGACATGTCATTCCAATTATTCCTCTAATAATACTTTCAATGGAAAAGCCTTGACTGAGTATTATTTCTCTTTGAATAGTTTCTATTGCAATCATTTATTTATTTATTATTTAGCTCATCTCTTAATTGAGCAGCTAATTCGTAATCCTCATTTTTAACTGCAACTTCAATAGCTTTTTTTATTTGACTAGCAGACATTTTTTTAAGATCTGTTTTTTTAGCTTTTATTGAACCTGATTTGTTTTTTTTCAAATCGGGTTTTAATACTATTCCTGCTTTTTCTAATACACTTTCATATGTAAAAATTGGAGCGTTAAATCTGATAGCTAAAGCAATTGCGTCTGATGTTCTAGAATCAATTATTTCTTCAATTTTATCTCTAGCACATATTAAACTTGAAAAAAATACTCCATCTACTATTTTATGGATTATTACTTGTTTTAAATTAATTTCGAAACAATCTGAAAAATTTTTAAACAAGTCGTGGGTTAGTGGTCTAGGAGGTTTTATTTCTTTTTCTAAAGCCACTGCAATTGACTGGGCTTCAAACCCCCCAATTACAATTGGTAGTTTTCTTTCACCATTCTTTTCATTTAACAGCAATGCATAAGCCCCATTAGTGTTTTGACTGTAAGAAATTCTGTCGATTGTCAAACGAATTAAACTCATTAATATAGAAGTTTGTAGTAGCTTCTAAAGTATTAAAAATTTATGAGTTTTGTAAGTTAAATTCTTTGAGTTTTTCGTTAAGTTTTGGTACAACTTCGAAAGCATCTCCAACTACACCATAATCTGCAGCTTTGAAGAATGGAGCTTCTGGATCGTTATTAATTACAACTTTAATTTTTGAAGAATTTATTCCAGCTAGATGCTGAATAGCACCAGAGATTCCAATTGCTATATATAAATTTGTTGCGACTGGTTTTCCAGTTTGGCCAACATGTTCACTGTGCGGTCTCCAACCCATATCAGAAACTGGTTTTGAGCAGGCAGTTGCAGCTCCTAAAGTATTTGCTAAATCTTCAATTAAATTCCAATTTTCAGGTCCTTTCATTCCTCTTCCAGCTGAAACAACTATATCTGCATCAGCAATAGATATAGTTCCTGAAGCTTTTTCTGTTGATTCAACAGCAAGGTTTGAGTTTTCAAGATTAACTTGAAAGTCTTCTTCACTAAGTGAAACGGAGTTTTCTACCAGTCCAAAAGAGTTATTAGATAGACCTATAATTATATTTTTTGATGATGAGCTAGTGTCACTAAAAGCTTTGTTAGTAAACGCAGTTCTTCTGACAGTAAAAGGATTAAGATTTGAAGGTAAGCTAATTACATTATTTAAATACGAAGCATCAATTTTTGCTGCAAGAAGAGGTGCTAAATATTTTGAGTCAGAACTACTGCTAAGAACAATTCTATCACAATCAAAATTAGTGGATGCTTGAGAAATCACGTCTGAATACAACTTAGCATTGAATTCATTTAATGAATCGCTATTTACTTTTAAAACTTTATCAATTCCGTAATTAGCGATTTCGCTAGTATCAGGACAATTAATTGTAATAGCAATGGCTGATGAATTTGTTTGTTTTGCTAATTCACAGGCATATGATGCCAATTCAAAACCACTTTTTTTTATTTTTCCGTTTGAGGATTCTATATATGTTAGTACAGCCATTTTATAAAACTTTAGCTTCGTTATGAAGAAGATTAATTAATTCGTCTAGGTTATCACTATCAACCAGTTTGACCGCTTGTTTTGGTTCTGGTTTATGAAATTTAATTGTAGATGTGTTTGGAGAAAAATCAAATGGTTCAATGGTATCCAGAGGTTTTTGTCTGGCTTGCATTATTCCTCTCATGTTTGGTATTCTCAAATCACTCTCCTCAACGAGACCTTTCTGTCCTCCAATAATAATTGGAAGAGATCCAGATAAAGTTTCTTTTCCTCCATCAATTTCTCTATCTAAGGTGGCTTTTCCATTTTCAATATCTAATTTTGTACAATTAGTAACATAGTCAATATTTAAAAAACCGGCAATTAAACCAGGTACCATAGCACCATTGTAGTCAATTGATTCACGGCCTGCAATTATTAAATCGTAAGGATTTTCTTTTATAAATTCAGCAATTTGTTTAGCAACAAAAAACCCGTCAATTGGTTCGGCATTAATTCTAATTGCTCTATCTGCTCCAATAGCCAGAGCCTTTCTTAGTGTAGGTTCGGAGGTCTGGTTACCAACATTGATCACGTCAATTGAAGCATCTTGCTTTTCTTTAAGCCACATAGCTCTTGTAAGACCGAATTCATCATTTGGATTAATTACAAACTGAACTCCTTGAACATCAAATTTTGTATCATCATCAACAAAATTTATTTTCGATGTCGTATCAGGAACATGGCTTATACAAACTAAAATTTTCATAAATTTTTAAACATTTTTTTCTATTCAAATATAACAAAATTTATAAAAATACTATGCATGCATAGTATTTTTTTTTAATAATAAAATCGTTTAAACATTAAATATTATTTTATTTTTGCACAAAATTTAAAACAATAAATGAGGGTCATTCAATTTAGAGAAGCTATTTGTGAGGCAATGTCAGAAGAAATGAGACTTGATGAATCCATCTATTTGATGGGAGAAGAGGTTGCGGAATACAATGGAGCTTACAAGGCATCAAAAGGTATGTTAGATGAATTTGGTGATAAAAGAGTTATAGATACTCCAATTTCTGAACTTGGTTTTGCTGGAATCGGAGTTGGATCAACAATGACTGGAAATCGTCCTATTATTGAATTTATGACTTTCAATTTTGCATTAGTTGGTATAGACCAAATAATTAATAATGCTGCTAAAATAAGACAAATGTCCGGAGGTCAATTTCCTTGTCCAATTGTTTTTAGAGGCCCAACTGGATCTGCTGGACAGCTTGCTGCAACTCATTCTCAGGCATTTGAAAGTTGGTATGCAAATTGTCCAGGATTAAAAGTTATTGTGCCCTCAAATCCTTACGATGCTAAAGGACTTTTAAAGTCTGCAATTAGAGATAATGATCCTGTAATTTTTATGGAGTCTGAACAGATGTATGGTGATAAAGGTGAAGTGCCCGAAGAGGAGTATTTAATTCCAATTGGAAAAGCAGAAGTAAAAGTCCCAGGTAAAGATGTGACTTTAGTTTCTTTTGGAAAAATATTTAAACAGGCTCAAAAAGCAGTTGAAGAATTAAAAAAAGAAAATATTGAGGTTGAATTAATTGACTTAAGAACAATTAGACCCTTAGATATTAATACAATTATAGAATCAGTCAAGAAAACTAATAGACTTGTCATATTAGAAGAATCGTGGCCATTTGGAAATATTTCTACAGAAATTACGTATCAAGTTCAAAATCAAGTTTTTGATTATTTAGATGCGCCAATTGAAAAGATAAATACTGCAGATACACCTGCTCCATACTCACCTGTTTTATTGGCGGAATGGCTTCCAAATAGTGACGATGTTATCAAGTCTATTAAGAAGGTGATGTATAAATAGAAATCAATTTTGTAATTCACTGTATTTGACTACTTTTGCCATCAAAATTTAAAACAAACATAAATAAAATATAAACATGGAATCATTTGCAATTTATATGCCTATAATCCTGGCTTTAATTGGATTAGCTTATATGCTTTACAAGAAATCTTGGGTAATGAAACAAGATGCTGGAGACGGTAAAATGAAAGAAATTTCTGACCACATCTATGAAGGAGCTTTAGCTTTTTTAAATGCTGAATACAAACTTTTGTCAGTTTTTGTTCTGATAGTAAGTTTAGCATTAGCAGGAGTTTCATTTATAGTTCCAACTACTCATTGGCTTATTACCATAGCATTTATTTTCGGAGCAGTTTTTTCTGCATGGGCTGGAAATATGGGGATGAAAATTGCTACAAAAACTAATGTTAGAACAACTCAAGCAGCTAGAACTAGCCTTCCAAACGCACTTAAGATTTCATTTGGTGGGGGAACCGTTATGGGTCTTGGAGTAGCAGGTTTAGCAGTTCTTGGATTAACAGCATTTTTCATTTTATTCTTTAATTTCTTTATGGATGGTGCTTGGACAAGTACAGCTGATATGACAATTGTGTTAGAAACTTTAGCAGGATTTTCATTAGGAGCTGAATCTATTGCATTGTTTGCTAGAGTTGGTGGAGGTATATATACCAAGGCAGCGGATGTTGGAGCTGATTTAGTTGGAAAAGTAGAGGCTGGAATACCTGAGGACGATCCTAGAAATCCAGCTACAATTGCTGATAATGTTGGTGACAACGTAGGAGATGTTGCTGGAATGGGTGCTGATTTATTTGGTTCCTATGTTGCAACTGTTCTTGCAGCGATGGTTCTTGGAAATTATGTTATAGAGGATATGGGAGGTAGTATAAATGATGCATTTGGTGGTATTGGACCTATTATCCTTCCAGTAGCAATAGCTGGTGCAGGTATTATTATTTCTATAATTGGAACATTATTAGTAAGTGTAAAATCCAATGATGCTAAAGAAGATCAAGTAATGAATGCACTAAATAAGGGTAACTGGACATCCATAGCACTAGTTGCTATTTCATGTTATGTGCTATGTATTTGGATGCTTCCTGAGACTATGCAAATGGAGTTTTTTGGTGAAGGGTTAAAAGACGTTTCTTCGATGGATGTATTTTATGCAACTATTGTTGGTTTAATAGTTGGAGCTGTAATTTCTTCAGTCACGGAATACTATACAGGACTTGGTAAAACACCTACTTTAAAAATTGTACAACAATCAAGCACTGGAGCAGGAACTAATATCATTGCAGGACTTGCAACTGGTATGATTTCTACATTCCCCTCTGTAATTTTATTCGCCCTAGCAATATGGGCATCTTATTTCTTTGCAGGTTTTTATGGAGTAGCTTTGTCAGCTTCTGCTATGATGGCAACAACTGCTATGCAACTTGCAATTGATGCTTTTGGTCCGATTTCAGATAATGCTGGAGGTATTGCTGAAATGAGTGAGCAAGATCCAATTGTAAGAGAAAGAACTGATATTTTGGATTCTGTTGGAAACACTACTGCAGCTACAGGTAAAGGTTTTGCTATTGCATCTGCTGCTTTAACATCTCTTGCTCTATTTGCTGCTTACGTAACATTCACTGGAATCGATGGTATTAATATTTTCAAAGCACCAGTTCTTGCGATGTTGTTCGTTGGAGGAATGGTTCCTGTAGTTTTCTCCGCTTTAGCTATGAATGCTGTTGGAAAAGCTGCTATGGAAATGGTTCATGAAGTGAGAAGACAGTTTAAAGACATCCCTGGAATTATGAAAGGAACAGGTAAGCCTGAGTATGACAAATGTGTGGCTATTTCTACTCAAGCCTCTCTTAAAGAAATGATGGCACCTGGATTACTAACTATTGGTTTTCCACTTGCTATTGCTTTTGTTCCTATGTTATTTGGAATGGACAATTTAGCAATCGCTGAAATGCTTGGAGGTTATATGGCTGGAGTTACTGTAAGTGGAGTTTTATGGGCAATTTTCCAAAACAATGCTGGTGGAGCTTGGGATAATGCTAAAAAATCATTTGAAGCTGGAGTTGAGATTAATGGTGAGATGACTTACAAAGGTTCTGATGCGCACAAAGCTGCTGTGACAGGAGATACTGTTGGTGATCCTTTTAAAGATACCTCTGGTCCTTCAATGAATATATTAATTAAACTTACTTGTTTGATCGGTTTGGTTGTTGCGCCAATACTTGGCGGACATGCTTTAGAATCTGATCATACATCAATTGATCTTGAAGTAAAAAAAGAAGTAATTGTAAAGGCTGAAAGCGATGTTTGGACTATGACTGTAACAACTGAAGAGACAGATTCTGATGGTGTGTCAAAAACATCTGAATTTAAAAGTGGTTCTAAAGAAGAAATTATGGAAGCAATGTTAGAACATAGTAATAGTGAAGCCAAGGAAATTGCAAAGGCTGCAATGATGCAGATAAATAAAAAATAACTTAATTAATAAATAGAATTTAAAGACCTTTTATGCTCTTATCGATTTTGTCGGTAATAGTTTGAAGGTCTTTTTTGTTTTCCACAAAATCTAAATCGTCTACGTCAATGATAAGTAGTTTTCCTTTATCGTAAGTTTGAATCCAAGCTTCGTATCTTTCATTTAATCGACTTAAATAATCAATGCTAATAGAACTTTCATAGTCTCTTCCTCTTTTGTGAATTTGATCGACTAAATTAGGGATTTGGCTTCTTAAATAAATTAGTAAATCAGGAGCTTTTACAAACGATTCCATCAAATTAAAAATGGATTTATAATTTTCAAAATCTCTGTTGGTCATAAGACCCATTGCTTTTAGATTTGGAGCAAATATGAAGGCATCTTCGTAAATGGTTCTATCTTGAATAATATTTTTTCCTTCTTTATTAAAGTCTAAAATTTGTCGAAACCTACTGTTTAAAAAATATATTTGCAAGTTAAACGACCAACGCTCCATTTGTTCGTAAAAATCGTCTAAATATGGATTTTTTAAAACATCTTCATAATGTCCCTCAAATTTGTATTTTTTAGAAAGTAATTTTGTCAGTGTTGTTTTTCCAGCACCTATGTTTCCAGCGATTGCAATGTGCATATTTCAATGTATTAAAAGGTTCTAATTTATAATTTATATTTAATATAATTTGACATATGTTAAACTTTATGGCTTAATTATTGTCTATATAGTATTAAAGACTTTCAATTTAAATAAAATCTATGAAAAAATTAATTATTCTTTTAATGTTCTTGAGTTTTGAATCTTACTCTCAAGACTTCTTAGGAAAAGCTTATTATATGTCTAAAAGTAGTGTTAACATGGACTGGATGAAAAATATGCCTCCAGAAAGACAAAAATACCTTAAAGCAAGAATGAAAACAGCTCTTGAGAAAAATTACATTCTAGATTTTGATAGCAAGTCTTCCTATTTTAAAGAAGAGGTTACACTTGAAGCTGGAGGTTCAGGCGGTGGAGGATTTAATTGGATGCAGTTTGTAGCAGGACCTAATCAGGGCGACATTTATAAAGATATTCAGGAAAAAACCTATGTAAATAAAAGAGAATTATTTGGAAAAATCTTTTTAATAACTGATAGTATAGCTCCCACAAAATGGGTTATGACTGGTGAGAGTAAAAAAATAGGAATTTATAATGCTTACAAAGCTACTTACACTAAAGAAGTTGAAGAAGATGTTTTTAGTTTCAGTAGAAGACAAAGAGATAATCAGAACAATAATGAGGAAAATAATCCTGTACTTCCCAAAACCAAAACAGTAGTTATGACAGCTTGGTTCACACCTGAGATCCCTGTTTCAACTGGACCAGCAATGTATGGTGGATTGCCTGGACTTATTTTAGAAATTAGTGATGGAAATAGAACAATGTTATGTACAAAAGTTGTTTTAAACCCTGAAGAGAAAATAAAAATTAAAGAACCTTCAAAGGGCAAAGTTGTTTCAAATTCTGAGTTTAACACTATTCAAGAAGATAAAATGAAAGAAATGAGAGAGAGATATAATCGTGGCGGTGGTCGTGGTGGTTGGGGAAATTCTAGGGCACGTTTAAACTAATTTTAAAATTTAAATAACAACTTATGAAAAATATATTACTAATCGTTGCATTAGTTTTTTCAACATTAGGTTATTCTCAAGTTAGGTTTGATGGAACAATTACAGATTTAGAGGGAAATAGTTTAACTGGAGCAAATGTCATTGCGATAGAAAAGCAATCAAAAATTTTGGATGGTTTTGGAATATCTAATGAATCCGGATATTTTAGACTTTCATTAAAGAAAAATACAGACTACGAAATAAAAGTTTCTTTTATTGGTTTTACAGAATTTGTATTTGATTTAAACATTTCTGAAAGTTTTGAAAAAAATATTAAACTCGAAGAACAGGCTGAAGCTCTAGATGAAGTTGAACTTGTTTATGAAATGCCTGTAACCATCAAAGGAGATACTATAGTTTATAATGCAGATTCTTTTAACACTGGGACTGAAAAAAAATTAGCTGATGTATTAGAAAATTTGCCTGGCGTTGAAATAAATGAAGACGGTAGAGTAGAAGTGGAAGGGAAAGAAATAACTAAAATAACCGTCGAAGGAAAAGATTTTTTTGATGGAGATTCTAAATTAGCTACTCAAAATTTACCTGCAAAAGCAGTTGGTAAAGTAGAGGTTTTAAGAAATTTTACAGAAGTTGGTCAGCTTAGAAATGTGACAAATAATGAAGATAATATAGCCATTAATATTAGCCTTAAAAGTGGAAAAGATAAATTTTGGTTTGGTGAAATTTTAGGAGGAGTTGGTAATGAAGACAGAGTTTTAGCTGCTCCAAAGGTGTTTTACTATGCCAAAGACTTTAGTATGAGTGTTTTGGGTAATACAAACAACATTGGTGAGCCTGTACTTTCAAGAAGAGATTTTTATAAATTTGGCGGAGGTTTTGGTAATTTAAATGCAAGAAACGGTACTTCTATAAGTATATCAACCGATGGAGCTGGTTTAGGAGGTTTACAAAATAATCAAGCAAAATCCATTGATGCACAGTTAGGAGCTTATAATTTTAGCCATTCACCCAATGAAAGCTGGGAGATTAGTGGTTTCGCAATTTTAGCTGAAACAAAAAACATTGTTGAGGAAAAAATATCTCGAAATTACACCAACGGAAATATTCAAAACTCTGAGGACAATGTTGTGCAGGATAACCAGCAACAACTATATAAATTTACTACTGCTTTCAATCCTAATGATAGATTGCAAACCGAATACAACTTACTTTTAAAATCTGCGGAAAATATAGAAACTACCGATTTGATGTCGGAATCTTTTCGTGGTTCTTCAAATCAACCGTCTATTCAACCAATAGAACTAGATGAAATTAATTTATATAAATCTGATGAACCAAGTTCTATTAACCAAGAATTAAAAGCGTATTATACACTTAACGAAGATCATATTTTTTCTTTTGAGGCTCAACATTTATCACAGACTGAAGACCCGTTTTATAGGGCTGTTCGAGATGTTCAACCCTTTAGAAATATTATACCTTTAAATACTAATCAGTCTAAATTTAACATTAATCAAAACAGAATAGTTGAAACTGATAAAATGGAAGCAAAATTAGATTATTACTACATTTTGACTCCAAAATCAAATTTGAATTTCACTTTTGGTGTAACAGATGTTAAACAAAATTTTAATTCAAGTATTTTTCAAATTTTAGATAATAATTCTCAGGTATCTTTCAACGATGATATTTTAAATAATAATGTAGACTTTAAATTTAATGACGCATACTTTTCTTTAAATTACAGATTTATTACTGGGATTTTTACAATGGAGCCAGGTTTTACAATCAATTCCTACAAATCGGAAAACACTCAGCTTTCTAGAACAGAGACTAATTCATTTACTGATATAAGACCTGACATGAGAGTATTTGTAAAATTTAAAGATTCTGAATCATTAAGATTTACTTACAATGCAACAAATCAGTTTACTGATGTAAATAATTTAGCAGAGGGCTATATTTTTAGTAATTATAATTCTTTTTTTCAAGGGAATCCAAATCTTGAATCAGCTAAATTTTATAATTATAATCTTAATTATCAAAGCATCAATATTTTTAATTTTACAAATGTTTTTGCAAGATTAAATTATTCTAAAAGAAGTAATTCAATTCAAAGTACAACTTTACTAAGTGGAGTGAGTAGTGTTAGATCACCAATAAATTCTAATCTTCCAAGAGAAACTTACAGCGCATCTGGAAGAATAGATAAAAGATTTAAAAATTTTAAAGCTGGGTTTAACATGAATTTTAATTTCAGTGATTTTAATAATATAGTAAATGGAACCCTTACTGAACAAGTAAACTTCACTCAAAGTTATAAAGCTAGTATAGCAACAAATTTTAGAGATAAGCCAAATATTGAGGTTGGTTATAGCTATAACAAGCGTATGTATGACACTGGTAATTTTAAAAATTATTTTTACACTGATTCTCCATTTGTTGAAATTGATGCATATTTTGGCAAAGGATTTGTTTTTAGAGCCGATTACTCTTACAACTATTATAGAGATGAAAATGTTACCTTAAATGAATACAGGTCTGCTGAAGCAGATTTATCCTACAATAAAGATGGATCTAAATGGGAGTTTGGTATTAGTGTCACTAATATATTTAACGACACATCCATAAATAGAGATAGTTTTAATCAATTATACAGTCAAACTAGATCCTATGTTATTCAACCTAGATATACCGTTTTTAGATTAAAATACGATTTGACATCGTTTGCTGGAGGATCTGGAAATTCAAAAGGAGGTAAGTCTAAAGGCGGTAAGAAATAAGATTATTTTCAGCGTATATTTGTTTAAAATTTAATTATTTGAATTTTAGACACATTATATTGTTTTTCCTTTTTTCACCACTGTTTTCTTGGTCTCAATCCGGTTTTGAGTCTATTCTTCTAGCAGTTGAAAGCGATTCAAAAAAAATTTTTGAACGCTATTTAGATCCAATGATGAAGGGTGCAATATACAGTTTAAATGCTGGTTGGTATAGTACTGCAAAGGTTCATAAAAAATTAGGTATAGATTTATCCTTAAGATTAAATACTTCTTTTGTTCCTTCTGCTGACAGAGTATTTTCAATCTCTGATTTAGAATATATTTCAACAGATGCTGAAAATCTACCAACAATTGCAGGTGAAAGTAGACAAGAAAACTTATTTATTACTATACCTGCTGATGGAATTTATCCTGAAATAACATCAACTATTAAATCTCCAAAAGGGATAAAAAGTAAATTACCTCTAGGAGCCATTCCTGCTCCAGTTTTACAATTGGGTGTTGGAGTTCCATTTGATACCGAGCTTATAATTCGTTACAGTCCAGAATATCATAGAAACGGAGTTGACATGTCTTTAAAGGGACTTGGTGTAAAACACAATTTACTTCAATATTTTGGACCAATTGATAAAGTTCCTTTAAATGTATCTGCATTTGCCTCTTATTCAAATATGGACATAGACTACGATGTTCAATCGTTTAGTTCTTTAAATGGTTCTGGTCAAGTTGCACAGTTTAGTTTAAATAATTATAATTTTTTATTACTAGCATCGGTTGATTTATTGGTGGTTGATTTTTATACCTCTTTTGGATATTCAGGCGGAAGTTCTTCATTTAAATTACTTGGAAATTACGATTTGGAATACAACTCAGCTTCTGGAATTCCAATAAATAAATCATTGATTGATCCAATTGATATGAATTTTAATGCTTCTGGGTACAGGACAACAATTGGCGCTAGATTTAAATTTTTGGTATTTAGTGCCTTTGCTGATTTTACTTTCCAGAGATACAACACTCTTTCAGCAGGTATTTCTGTAAATTTTAGATAATTTTTTTTGTTATAATTATTTTTAATTATAATTTTGATCCATAATTTATTGTTAGAGGAACGATTTGACTGATTGCAACCTCTTTAAAAAAGTGCTAAAGCAGTAGCTTCGCATCTATTTAACGTCAAATCACATCTAATTATAAATTTAATTTATTAATAATTAAATATATAAAAATGAGTGAACAAAAATTACCAACTAAAGCTCTTCATGCTGGGCATGATACGAGTTTAAGCCAAGGAACTAGAGCAGTTCCAATTTATCAATCTACATCTTATGTTTTCAATAATGCAGATCATGCTGCAAATTTATTTGCACTTGCTGAACCTGGGTACATTTATACAAGATTAAATAATCCAACTAACGATGTTTTAGAACAAAGACTAGCAGCCCTTGAAGGCGGTATAGCATCAGTTGTTACAGCATCTGGAACATCTGCTATTTCAACTGCACTACTTGTGCTTTTAAAAGCAGGTGATCATATTGTAGCTTCTAGTAGTCTCTACGGGGGGACATTTAATCTTTTAAATGTAACACTTCCAAGACTGGGAATTACAACAACTTTCGTAGATCCATCTGATCCACAAAACTTTAAAGATGCTGTTCAAGAAAATACTAGAGTGTTTTTTGCTGAATCTTTAGGAAATCCAAAGCTTGATGTTTTAGACTTAAAAGGAATTTCAAGCTATGCAAAAGAATCAAAAGTTCCATTTATTGTTGATAACACTGTAGCAAGCCCTGCATTATTAAATCCTATTGAGCACGGAGCTAACATTGTAATACATTCTTTAACAAAATATATTAATGGAAATGGTACTGCTTTAGGAGGAGTTATTATTGATGCAGGTACATTTGATTGGTCAAATGGGAAATTTCCAGAATTTACAGAGCCATCTCCTGGATATCACGGATTAGTTTACCACGATGCTCTTGGTGCAGCAGCTTTTATTGCAAAAGTTAGAATTGAGGGACTTAGAGATTTAGGTGGTGCATTGAGTCCATTTAATGCCTTTCAAATAATTCAAGGACTTGAAACTCTAGATATTAGAATAAAAAAGCACAGTTCAAATGCTTTAAAACTTGCTCAATGGCTTGAAAAAAGACCTGAGGTTGAATGGGTTAACTATCCTGGTTTAGAGTCTAGCAAATACTATTCGCTTTCTGAAAAATATTTGCCAAAAGGTCAAAGTGGTATTTTAACTTTTGGGGTTAAAGGTGGATTTGAATCTGCTAAAACAATAGCAGATAAAACAGAAGTTTTTTCTCTGTTGGCTAACATTGGAGATACAAAATCTTTAATTATTCATCCAGCAAGTACTACACATCAACAATTAAGTGTTGAAGAACAAGCATCGACAGGAGTTACTAGTGATTTAATAAGGCTTTCTGTTGGACTTGAGGATATTGAAGATTTAAAACAAGATTTAGAGTTGGCTTTTTCTAAAATAGACTCAAAAGTTTTAGCATAATTTCCATGATTAATTTAAATAAGCTCAATATCGAAAATTTTAGCTCCTTTGATGGAACCAATTTTGATATTGAGCTTACTTATGAATTGTTTGGACAACCAATAGGAGAGAGTCCAATTGTTTTAATTAATCATGCTCTTACAGGAAACTCATCTGTTAGTGGAAGTAAAGGTTGGTGGAATTCAATTGTTGGTGATAAAAAATTAATTGATACTAACTATTTTACTGTTTTAGCTTTTAATTTTCCAGGAAACGGTTACGACGGTAAATTAATTGACAATTATGAAAGTTTGATTCTTAGAGACATTGCAAAAATGTTTATAATTGGACTTGAGAAGCTAAAAATTGAAAAGTTGTTTGCTATTGTTGGAGGCTCTATAGGAGGGGGATTAGTGTGGGAAATGGCATCAATATCTCCAAACATTTCAGAAAATTATATTCCAATTGCTTCAGATTGGAAATCTAGCGACTGGTTACTAGCTAATACTAGATTACAAAAACAAATTTTAAATAATTCATCAAATCCAGTTCATGATGCAAGAATTCATGCTATGTTGTGTTACAGATCTCCTCTTTCTTTTCAAAAGAAATTTGATAGATCTATAAATGAGGATGCTAAAATTTTTAATGTTGAAAGTTGGCTACTCCATCACGGAAAAAAATTACAAGAAAGGTTTCAATTAAGTTCATATAAGTTAATGAACCACTTGCTTTCAACCATTGATATTACTCAAGGAGGAAAGATTAAATTTGAAGATATTATTTCAAAGATAAAAGGAAACATATTTATTGTCTCAGTTGATTCTGATTTGTTTTTTACAGATTATCAAAATAGAGACACATTTTATAAAGCCTGTAGAATTAAGGACAATATATTTTTTAAAACAATTAAGTCTGTTCATGGTCATGATGCATTTTTAATTGAGTTTGATCAAATTAATAAACTTTTGAGCTCAGTTTTCAAAAGAGAAAAAGTTTTAGATTCTAATTTTTAAATTTTTTCTATCTCCTTTTTTTTGTTTTTATCTCAACTAATATTACATTTACCGCTTAAAATTTTTATGAAACGCAATTATTTTTTTCAAAACTTTTATTTTTTCTTCTATTATGAAGACAAAACAGGACTTTTGTATATATAATAATTAATAAAATATATTTTAATGAGTCCTGATAAAATCAGGACTTTTTTTTTAAATAAATATGAAAACAGTTGGGATTCAAGGAATCAAGGGATCATATCACGATCAAGTGGCAAAAGATTATTTTGGAAAGTCATTAATTGTAAATGAGTTTTTATCTTTTGATGATTTGGCTTTGTCCGTTAATAAAGGTGAGTCTGAATTTGGAGTTATGGCAATTGAAAATTCAATAGCTGGATCTATTATTCCAAATTACGCTTTGATTGATTCTCATGACTTGTATATTGTTGGTGAATATTTTATTAATATTAACCATCAGCTTATGGTTCTTCCTGGATCAAAAATAGAAGATATAAAGTATGTTTCTTCTCATCCAATGGCATTACTTCAATGTAAAAGATTTTTTAAAAAATACCCGCATATAACTTTGGTTGAGGAAAAAGATACAGCAGAAGTTGCTAAAAGAATTTCAGAAAATAATGTTAAAGATACTGCAGCTGTTGCAAGTGTTCAAGCTGCTAAAATTTATGATTTGGATATCATCTCAAAGAACATTCAAACAATAAAGAAAAACCAAACTCGATTTGTGATTGTTTCTAAAAATAAAATCAAAAATGGTGGGTTGTTAAATAAAGCTTCATTAAAATTTTCTTTAAGTCATGAGACAGGTAGCCTAGCTTTAGTTTTAAACATTTTAAAAAAATATAATTTAAATCTTACTAAAATTCAATCGCTTCCAATTATTGAAATACCGTGGAAATATTCATTTTTTGTTGATACAACGTTTATTTCCTTAGACGATTTTAACAATGCAGTTAATATTATAAAAAATGAGGCCGAGTCTCTCAAGGTTTTGGGAGTTTATAAAAATCAAATGAAATGATTACACATTCGAAAAGATTAAATACTGTTGAAGAATATTACTTCTCAAAAAAATTAAGAGAGGTTTCTAAAATGATAAGCTCTGGTAAGCCTGTAATTAATATGGGTATTGGAAGTCCAGACTTGTATCCTTCAAAAAATGTGATTGATGAAATAAAAAATAGCTTATCAGATCAAAATGCTCATAAATATCAAAGCTATCAGGGATTACCAGAATTTAGGAAATCCATATCAAAGTTTTATCAAAATTATTTCCAAGTTGACTTAAACTCAGAAAATGAGGTGCTTCCATTAATGGGTTCTAAAGAGGGAATTATGCATATTTCACTTGCTTTTTTAAACCCTGGTGATGAAGTATTAATTCCAAACCCAGGATACCCTACTTATTTTTCGGTCACTAATTTGGTTGAGGCTAAGCCAAGATTTTATGACCTAAATGAAAGTAACAATTGGTTTCCAGATCTTACTGAATTAGAAAAAAGTGACCTTTCAAAAGTAAAGTTAATGTGGGTGAATTATCCTCATATGCCTACTGGTGCATCTGTTGATGTGAACCAATATGAAGAACTGATAGAGTTTGCTAAAAGAAATAGTATTTTAATTGTAAATGACAATCCTTACAGTTTTATTTTAAATAATGATTATCTAAGTATATTAAAAGTAAATGGTTCAAAAGATGTAGCGATGGAGTTAAACTCTCTTAGTAAATCTTTTAATATGTCTGGATGGAGAGTAGGAATGTTAGTGGGATCTGATTTAAATATTTCAAGAGTTTTAAAGGTAAAAAGTAATATGGATTCAGGAATTTTCTATGGAATTCAAAAAGGGGCTATTTCAGCTTTAAATTTAAGTGACACATGGTTTGAAAATTTAAATGAAGTTTATTCAAAACGAAGAGAATTAATTTGGAAAATTGCAGATAAATTAAATTGTTCATATGATAGAAATTCAAAAGGATTATTTGTATGGGCAAAGCTACCTGGTAAAAATCCTTGTGCTGAAAGTTTTATTGAAAATTTATTGTTAGAAAAAAATATTTTTATTGCACCTGGAACCATTTTTGGCTCTAATGGGGAGGGCTATGTTAGATTTTCCTTATGTGTCGATGAAAGTAAAATTGTTGAATCACTAAAAAGAATCGACTTATGAAAGTAGGTATAATTGGTTTAGGATTAATGGGAGGTTCATTTGCTCTTGATATAAAAAAACCATTTCCTAATTCTGAAATTTTTGGAATAGATTCTTCAAGTAAAAATTTAGATGAAGCTCTTGAGCTAGGATTAATTGATCATAAAATCGATTACAAGGATCTAAATAAAATGGATTTAATTTTGATATCAGTTCCAGTAAATAACATATTTGGTTTAATTGATAAGGTTCTTGATGTTGTTGGAGATAATACTTTAGTTTTTGATGTTGGTTCAACCAAAGAACCTATATGTAAGTACTTAAAAAACCATGAGAAAAGATCTAATTTTTTAGCTGCACACCCAATGGCTGGTACTGAATTTTCAGGACCTACAGCAGCTATTAAAGGACTTTATGTAGGAAAAACCAACATAATATGTGAATTTGAAAAAACCGATAAAAAACTTGGAAAATTAGCACTTGAAATTTTTGATGCTTTAAAAATGAAAACAATTTATATGGATCCAAAATCTCATGATGTTCATGTTGCCTATGTCTCTCATCTTTCCCATGTTAGTTCATTTATGCTTGGTAAAACAGTTATTGAAAAAGAAAAAAATGAGAACAATATTTTTGATTTGGCTGGAAGTGGTTTCGAATCCACAGTTAGATTAGCAAAAAGTAGTCCTAATACATGGACTCCTATTTTCTTACAAAATAAAACTAATTTAGCGGCTGCAATTGATGAATATGTAACAAATTTAAATTTATTAAAAGAGCTTATTGTTGAAGAAAATGATGAAGAACTAAATAAAATTTTAAACAATACAAATCGAATTAAAGAAATATTAAACAAAAAATAAAAATGGAAAACAGAAAAGAAATGAGAACTTGGCTTAATGAGTTTAATTTAAAACACCCGTTGGTAATAGCTGGTCCTTGTAGTGCGGAAACTGAAGATCAAGTATTAAAAATTGCTCACGATTTAAAAGATACAGACGTATCAGTCTACAGAGCTGGAATTTGGAAACCAAGAACTCGACCAGGGATGTTTGAGGGAGTTGGAGCAATTGGTCTTAAATGGTTGGACAAAGTAAAAAAAGAAACAGGTCTTTTAACTGCAACTGAAGTGGCGAATGCTAGTCATGTTAAATTAGCACTTGAATATGATATTGACGTACTTTGGATAGGTGCTAGATCAACTGTTAGTCCGTTTATAGTTCAAGAAATTGCAGATGCATTAAATGGAACTGATAAAATTGTTTTAGTAAAAAATCCAGTAAACCCTGATCTTTCACTATGGCTTGGGGGAATTGAAAGATTATATTCTGCCAATATTAAAAAACTTGGTGTTATTCACAGAGGATTCTCAACTTACGAAAAATCTAAATACAGAAACAATCCAGAATGGCAATTGCCAATTGAACTTCAAAATAAGTTTCCTGATTTACCATTGATTTGTGATCCTTCACACATTGCAGGAAGAAGAGATATTCTACAAGACATTTCACAAACAGCTCTTGATCTTAATTTTGATGGATTAATGATTGAAACACATATTGATCCTGATAATGCTTGGAGTGATGCTGCCCAACAAATAACCCCATCTGTTCTTGTTAAAATGATGAATGATTTAAAAATCAGAACTTTAACAAGCGAGGAGGCTGATTATAAGAATCAATTAAATACTTTAAGAACACAAATAGATGTGATTGATCACGGTTTACTTGAAACTTTGGGTAAAAGGATGAATGTTGCTATTTCTATAGGTGAATTGAAAAAGAAAAAAAATGTTGCTGTACTGCAAACTAAAAGATGGAATGAGATCTTAGGTAATATGATTTTAGAGGGTGAAAAAAAAGGATTAAGCGAAGAATTCGTTTTAAGAATGTTTAAAGCAATTCATCAAGAATCTATTAATAATCAAAACAAAGTTATCAATAGCTAATAACATAATGAAAGGATTAGTTTATAAATCAACAGGGAATTGGTACGATGTTCATACCGATTCTCATGAGGTTTATAAATGCAGTATTAAAGGAAAATTTCGTTCTTTGGGAATCAAAAGCACTAATCCTGTTGCAGTTGGTGACTATGTTTTTTTTGAAATAAATGATGAAAAAGAACAGAGAGGAGTAATCACTAAAATTGAACCAAGAAAGAATTATATTATTAGGAAATCTGTTAATCTGTCTAAACAGAGCCATATATTAGCATCTAATATCGATTACTGTTTTCTATTTGTAACACCTTCAAACCCTTCTACTTCATCTCTTTTTATTGATAGAGTTCTTTTGTCAACTGAATCTTTTGGAATTAATACAATAATTCTTTTCAATAAAATCGATTCCTATGACAAAGATGATACTGATTATATTGAAAAGTTATATAAGACTTACACATCTATCGGATATCAATGTTTAAAAATTTCAGTTAAACAAAAAACAAATATTGAAAAAGTTAAAAAATTTATGGAAAATAATGTTTCTGTATTTACAGGTCATAGTGGTGTTGGGAAAAGTAGTATGATGAATGCTTTAGATTCAAACTTAAACTTGAAAACTTCTGAAATTTCAAAACAAAACGAACAGGGACAACATACTACTACCTTTGCAGAAATGTTTGATTTTAATAACGGAGCTAAAGTAATTGATAGTCCAGGTATTAAAGGATTTGGACTAATCGATATTGAAAAGAATGAAATAGGCGGTTATTTTGTTGAAATTGCTAAATTAAGTACTAATTGTAAGTTTAATAACTGTTTACATTTAAATGAACCAAATTGTGCCGTAAAATCTGCACTGGAAGCTAATGATATATCAGAATCCAGATACGTTAATTACTTAAGTATATTAAATGATGATGAAAATAATTTTAGATAATTCTTATTTATGAGGGCACTGATTCAAAGAGTTAAGAGTGGAAGTGTGGAGGTTGATAATCAAATAATTTCTAAAATAAATCAAGGAATTGTTTTATTGATTGGAATTGAGGACAGTGATGATTTTGATGATATTGACTGGATTTGTAAAAAAGTTTCTCAGTTAAGAATTTTTGATGATGAAGGTAAGGTTATGAACAAATCCTTGGTGGATATTGATGGTGAAATATTAATAATTAGTCAGTTTACTTTGCATGCAATGACCAAAAAGGGAAATAGACCCTCTTATATTAGAGCTGCTAAAAGTGATTATGCAAAAAAAGTTTACGATCAGTTTTTAACTCTAATGGAAAATAAATTAAATAAAAAACCACATGCTGGAGTTTTTGGAGCAGATATGCTGGTTAAGATAGAAAATGATGGCCCGGTTACCATTATGATAGATTCCAAAAATCGATCCTATTAGTTTAAATCAAAATTTATACTGAATTGTTAAATAAAAATTTCTTGGTGGTGAGGGAATAATTCCAGGGCCAGGATATCCAGTAGCTCTTCTTGTGAAATATTCCTTGTTAAATATATTATTCAACCCAGTTTCAAATTTCATTTTATTTAATTTGTAAGACATTGATAAATCAGCAAGTCCATATGATGGAATTTGACCTATGACTCCACTTAAATTTCCGCTTTCTGCATTTGATGAATCAGTGAATTGTTTAGATAAGTAAGAATATTGAAAGTTTATTAAGAGATTTTTGTAACCAAATTTAAATCCAGTTTTCAAATTATGATCAGGAACAAACTCTACATTTTTTCCTTCAATACCAACTTGGTCTGATTCTAAATACCTTGAATTTATGTAAGAATAGTTTGTAAAGAAAGTAAAGTCAAAGTCATTGTTTTTAAGTACTATTTCGTTTAAATCAAATTCCAATAAGGTTTCAATTCCACTTATTACAGCATTACCTACATTTCCTCTTTCACTTTTAACATTGCCGTCAGGGAAAACTTTTTGAATAAATCCTATTCTATCTTCATATTTTAAAAGAAAAATATTAGCATCGTAAGAAATTTTTCTTTTAAAATTTCCTCTAAAACCTAAATCAAAAGTATACCCTTTTTCATCATCAATTTCTGGATTAATTGCATAAGCAGGATTGATAGTACTTATATCCGCAAACGTAACTGATCTGTAGTTCTCGCTAATGTTTGAATACAATTCAAGATTTCTATTCAATTTATAACTCAAGCCTAATCCAAGTAGTAAAAAGTCTCTATTTTTTTCATCATTTTCTTTATATGTTTCATTAAAGATGACATTACCTGCTGCATCCAAATTAATTTTTTTATAAAAACCATCACTTTTGGTTTTTATTTTTTCAAATCTGAATCCTGGTGTAAGTGATATTTTATCGCTCAGATAAAAAATATTTTCACCAAATAATGATATATTTTGATTTGGATATGAATAATCTGATTGATTTGTATAGTTAGGAAATGTTAAGTTTTGAAAATTAAAATTTGGATTAGAATCTTTAGATCCAGGGCCTTGGGCACTTGAAGAATTTGAATTATAATATCTAATTCCAAATAGAAAAAAAGATTTTTTATTTAATATTTTGTAATTGGTCAATAAGCGAGTTTCTAGTCCATAATTCGAAAACTCACCCTTAATCAAATCTCTTTCCTCGCCAGAATCAATTTGGCTTACTCTATTGGTTCTAAAACCAAGTGAATTTCTTTTAGCTTCTAGGCCAAAAAAATTAAAACTAAAGTTTATGTTTTTTGAAATTTCCTTATCAAATCTTAGGCTATATAGTAGCCATTCTATCTCAAACCAGTTTCTGGAACGATTACTTTGGTAAGGGTTATTTTTAAACATTTCATCAGTTAGTCCTCCAGCTTGTTGAGCCAGATAACTTAGGTATGTGATCTCTGAACTTAAGGTAGTTGAATTGTTAAATTTATATTCTAAATACTGAAAAGTGTTTGTCGATTCAAATTTAGAATTATCCCTAAATCCATCACCCTTCTTATAATTGATGTACCCATAATAACTTAATTTTTTTCCACTTTTACTAAGGCTTGTAAAATTAGTGTACAAATTATTTGACCCTAATGTATTTCTAGTAATGAGTTCAATGTTTTTGTCGTAATTGGGTTTTTTCATTACAAAATTAACAAGTCCTCCAAATTGAGTTCCATATTGAAGTGAGGCAGCTCCTCGTAAAATCTGTATTTCTCTCAAACCTTCTGCTGGTGGGGTATAATAGCTTTCCGGATATCCAAGTGCGTCTGCGCTAATGTCATAGCCATTTTGTCTAGTATTAAAATTTGATGTCCTATTAGGATTAAGTCCTCTTCCTCCAATATTTAATTGTAATCCACCATCATCGTTTTGATAAATATTTAATCCAGGAATTTGATTATAAATCTGACGGGCATTATTAGATGCCATGTTAGCCATTGAAAGGTCCAAAAGAATTACTTCATTTTTTTTTCCAGCAAATACAGATGTGCCTTCAAAATCTAACATTCTTTTAATTTGAAAAATCTTTTTTCTGTTGGCTCTGACAACTACCTCGTTAAGTTTTTCAATTCTCGAAGATAATTTTATAATATTATTTTTTGGTTTTATACTATCAGTTAAACTAAAAAGATTGTAACCTTCCTTATAAAAACTTATTTCAATAGTTCTTTTATTTTTTACAAACTCAAAAAATCCATTTTTATTTGAAAAAACCACGCCATCACTGTAATTATCAAAAACGGTAACATTTTCGACTGGATCATTAGTTATTTCATCAAAAATATAGCCTGAAATCTTTTCTTGTGTGAATGATTTCTGGAAAAGAGACAGCAATAAAATTTTACAAATAATTAATTTCTTCATTTAAATCTATAATCCAGTGTTTTGAATTAAATCCTCTTTTTTCTTTTAATAAATCAATTTTAGGATTCACAAATCTTTTATTGATTCTTCCATTTAGTGCAACATAACTTTCTGCGTAAATTTCAATATCGTTCAACCCTTTATTGTTATAATGATCTCCTAAAAAATGTGCATATTCTAAAATGAAATCTGGCTGAAAACTCATTTGTCTTTCTTGAAATTCAGTAAGAAATTCATCGTTTCTAACAAAAAAAGAATTTCCATTTGAATTATCAACAACCTTAAATGTAGTATATCCTCTTTTTTCCATTAACATTACACGCCAAGAAAATCTGTACCCCTCCTCATTCCAAAATAATTCTCCAGGATAGATAGCATATCTAAACGGAAATAAAAATTGCACAACAAAAAATAGAGAAATCAATGAAATAGCAAACTTGTTTTTTTTTATTTTAATGTTATCAATTTCTATTGTTTTTTTGATTGTATTTTTAAAAGGTTTTAAAATAAATTTTAAAATTTTTTCATGGGTATTAGAACTGAAAAATATGATTGTTGAAATTATCATTATGTAGGGGAACATTCCAATTGGGAATAGTACTGCTGTAAATACATGAAAAAATACAACAAGAGAAAATCCTATTATTCTTGTTGGTTTGTATAATAATATAAATGGTATTAATAAATCGTAAAACATACCACCCCAACTCATGAAATAATGAAACCATTCTTGCTGCATTAAAGTGGACCCAATTATGGGAAGATCATAACTTCCAGTTGCTAACCATATTTTTAGTGGTTGAGCTTCAAATAACCAATCCCGGTTAATTTTAGCTAAACCTGAATAAAAATAAACAATAAATAGAAGGGTTTTAATAGAGTCAACACACCATTTTGGTGAATATTTAAACGATTTCTTTTTTATAAAGGAATCTATTGAATATGATGAATTACATGGCAAAAAGATCATCAAAAAACTTAGTATACTCACAAAATAATAATGATTTAAATAAGTGGTTTTGTCCATCAATTCGATATATGTAAATGACAAAAAAAATGTAATTATAGCAATGTAGTACTTATAACCTATAGCAACTAAAAATGCTGATAAACCACATATGAAAAACAATATGTATGTATATTCTCCAACTGGCTTAACCCATTCAAATCCATAGAATGTAAAATGAAAAGATGGGTCGATGTACATTGTCTTAATCCAACCTTTTAACCAAAATCTTACAATGCTAAAGGTCATTAAAAAACCAAAGCCTAACCTGAATAAAGCTAGACTTGATGACTCTTGAGTCTTTGATAAGTAAGATGAAATTATTTTCAAAATGAATTTAAAATATTATTAATCTCCATCAGCATCTATGTAATCAACTTGAATGCTTAATATAGATAACATATCTGTTTTCATATTTACAACTATAGATTGAAGTTTGTCGAATGCATTTAACATTTTAGATTTATCATTATTAATTTGATAAATGAAATTTTCATCTAATTCGTTTATTGCAATTTTTGCTTTTTGAAAATTATTGAGAATAATTGGGCTTAAATTATTTTCATTGACATTTGAGGAATATAAATAGTCAAGGTAAGACTTAAGACTAGGGCCTGTGGAACCTGAAGATGATTTTCCAATAAATAGATTTTCAGACGCAATTAATGCTTCAGCTGCTAAATCTCTCGAAACATTTTGTATCGAATTTTTAGACGAGTAGTATGTTTCAACTTTTTCAGCAAGTGTATTTCCCCCTGAAAAATAGCCAACTGGAATCCCAATTTTGTTAGTTCTCAATCCTTTCTCAAAATAATAAACAAAATCATTTGTCAGCATATTAAGTGAGCTTGAATTTGAATTTCCTGAGGATTGAATAAAAGTATCTTTATAGTTTGTTGTCCAATCTTCAACGATTGTATTTGTATTGTTAGAAATTATTTCAATTAGATTATTTAAATAATCAGAATAATTAGGATCAGTTAGGTACTTTTCAATAATTTCCTCCTTTGTTCCTTCAACTCCGTGAAGCATGAAATCTATTCCACTTAAGCCTTGACAAGACCAATCGTTTTCATTTGACAAGTCTAATTTTTTAGAATTAATGTTGTTATTTATTCTTAATTCGTCAACTGGATAGGTATTTATAGTATTAAGATACATGATCTGTTCGGCTTTTCCGATGTTGAACATTTCCACATGTTGCCATTTTTTATAGGTTTCGAACCAACTATTATGTGCTTTGTCGTAGTTAATGGTGTTAGGTTCTTTCGTAAAGTTTTCTATATCTGATTTTAATTTCAATACTTCAGATTGGAAGTCACTATATCTCGGGATAATAATATTATCAGCATAATTTTTTAAAATAGAGGATCTATCAAACTGAGGAATCTGATCTATATCTTCATCACTGTCACTAGAACATGAAATAAATGAAAAAATTATACATGATGTGATAATAAAATTAAATAGATTTTTCATAGCGCAAAAGTAAAAAACAGTGGGAGTTAGACCCACTGTTTTTTAATGTATTTAGTTTATTTTTTTAACATTATATATTATATATTGAATCTTGATTTAATATCATCAACCATTGAACTTAAATCAGAATCTTGTACTGTCCAAAAATCATCCATTTTGGCTAACATAGCGTCAACTTCAGATTTAGTAAAATAAGGAACATCATTTCCGTTATTTGTAAATTGTAAACTCATAATAAACCCATATCCCTCGGAAAGAGCATGAAATGCATCTGCTTTATTACCAGCTGCCATTTTAGACATGTATCCGTTTAAATAATCAATAGCCTTGAAACCAACTACTTTTGATAAATTAATTTTAATAATATTAGCTTGAGCATCTCTTACATTGTAGTCGCCTGCTACGATTGCGGCTCTTCCTCTTTTGAAGGCATTATAAACTATTTCAGAAATACCAGGCATATTACTTTCATTAATTTTTTTGAAATACTTATTTAAAGTAGTTCCTTTTCCATTTGGGCTTGAGGCAAGATCTGCTCTTTTGTAGTCTTCCTCTTGACCATATAAGTATCCAAAAGCTTCGTCCCATTTGTGCTCCATATCGGTGTAATTTTTTCCGCTTGATAAAACTCCGTTTGTATTATCTTCTTTTCTGGTTCCTGAATCAAGTTGGCATGGTTGTAAATAATTATTTACAATTTGATCTACGCACATTCCACCAATTAAACCTTTAATAAATGTTTGATCAATTTCGTGACCTTTTGAGTTTACATGAATTGATCTTCCTGTTGCATCAGTCAATTTACCTGCAACTCCTGCACTTGCATCCGCTGTCCAAGCTGGAACAACATTGTTGGCAAAATCTGCGATTTGATCGTCGAATTGAGCTTGAGTAGAAGAGTTTCCTCCTGCACATGCAGCAGACGTTTTACTTCTTACTTTTTTACCAGTTCCATTTAATAATGAGGAAATAAACCCTGAACCATCAGCAAACATTTCGTCAATTTGCGCTTCAGTGTAAAACTTTTGATCTCCAGAACCATCGTCAGCTTCTGAATTTAAAGCTTTATAAATTGCATCTGCTTGGTTTAGTCTGGTAGTTTGACCTGAAAAAGAAACAGTTGATTGACCATCTCTTAGAAAATCGTAAGTGCTAGGTTCAACAATTTGTATAGGAATGTCTTCTTCGTCAGAGCTACATGAAATTGTTAAAAGTGAGAATAGTAATAAAAAGTACTTGTTAATAGTTAAATTTTTTTTCATTTTTTTGTTTTTTTTGCGAATTTTCCGCTAATATAAATAATTATTTATAATTAGTCTAAATAAAGATAAGTTTTTTTTTTAACGAAAATTCGACTACATTCGTTGTCCAAATTTTTTAAAATGAAATATAAATTATACCTAATATTAGTTCTTATTTGTGCAAGTTGTGTGCCAAATAAAAAAGACTCTAATGAAATAAACATATACAGTCAAAGACATTATAAAGTAGACGAAATTCAATACAAAAACTTTGAAGAACTTACTGGAATAAAAGTTAATGTAACAAAAGCAAATGCTGATGAACTAATTCAGAGAATGAAAAATGAAGGGGAAAATTCACCTGCAGATCTTTTTATAACAGTTGATGTTGGTAAGCTATGGCAAGGAAGTGATATGAATTTATTTCAAAAAATAAGTGATGATTTTGATTACGAAAATATAGATCCTGATTTATTAGATCCAAATAACTTTTGGGTTCCACTAACATATAGATCAAGAGTTATTGTTTACAGCAACGATAGAGTTGACAAAAACGAATTGTCTACTTATGAAGACTTAGCAAATGAAAAATGGAAAAATAGGCTATTGGTTAGATCTTCATCAAATGCTTATAATCAAGCGTTGATGTCTTCACTTATAGCTAATTTAGGATATGAAGAAACATCAAAATGGTCAGAAGCAGTAGTTTCTAATTTTGCCAGAGATCCAAAAGGAAGTGATAGAGACCAAGTAAAAGCAATAGCGGCTGGACAAGGTGATATTGCCATTGTCAATTCATATTACATAGGATTACTTTTATCTTCTGAAAAAGAAGAAGAAATTAATGCAGGTAAGTCGGTTTCTGTTTTTTTCCCAAATCAAGGCGAAGATGAAAGAGGGGCTCACATAAATGTTTCAGGTATAGCCATTACAAAAAATGCTCCTAACAAAGAAAATGCTATTAAACTAATTAAGTATTTAACTAGTGTAAATGCACAGAAGACTTATGTCAATAATAGTTATGAATATTCTGTAAATCCCTCTGTTGAACCTGATGAAATTGTTCAAAAATGGGGAGACTTTAAAAAAGATCCTTTAGATCTTAATATGCTTGGAATCAAGAGAAATGATGCAATACGTATATTTGACAAAACAGGTTGGAAATAAAGAAAAAATATTACTCAAACAATAGAAAGTTAACATTATCAACAGTTTTACTTTCTATAATTATCATTTTACCAATACTAACTTTAATTGTTAGTACAACAAGTATTGATAGTTCAAATTTTAAATATTTATGGGATAATTTACTGTATGATTATTCGTTCAATACGGTATATCTTGTAGCAATAACATCTTTTTTTGCCTTATTGTTTGGAGTAGTTCCTGCATGGTTTGTAAGCACATTTAAATTTAAAGGCAAAAATATCTACGATTTTCTGCTTTACCTTCCACTAGCTATCCCGGTATACATAATGGCATTTACTTACAGTGATATTTTAAGTTTCACTGGACCGATTCAAAGTTTTACAAGAAAGTATTTTTCAAACTTTTCAGAATTACTAAATCAAGATTATCTTCAAATTGAGGTTTTGGGTATTATAATGGCCTTAGCTTTATATCCCTACATTTATACAGCTTGTAGACTTTCTTTTTCACTAATAGGATCAAACTACATTGAATTGTCAAAAAGTTTAGGAATGTCAAAATCAAAAACATTTTTTAAAATTGTTATACCTCTTTCAAGAGTCTCGATTTTTTCAGGTCTTTTTTTGGTTGTCATGGAAGTCTTAAATGAATATGGAGCAGTAAAATATTTTGGAGTTAATACATTTACAAGTGGCATTTTTAGATCATGGTATTCAATGCAAGATGTAGAAACTGCATCTCTTCTCGCTGTTTTTTTATTTTTTACAGTTTTGATATTTTTTGTTTTAGAAAGGTTTATTAATTCAAAATATAATTACAGCTATCAGTCAAATACAAAAAATTTTAAAGAGGAAATTCCAAGTACTAAAAATAAATTTATAATTCATTTTTTTTGCTTGGTTCCAATTATTTTTGGCTTTATTGTTCCAATATTATTTATCTCAGGAAACGTTGTTTATGAATTTGAAAGAATTGAATTTGTTAAAGTCTTTAATTTATCTAAAAACACAATTTTAGTTTCTTTAATTGCAACATTTATAATTATTGCAATTTCTGTATACTTTCAATTTTTAAGAAGAATAGTTAAAAATAAAGTGTTAACAATTTTTAACGAGGCTATATCATTATCCTATGCTCTTCCAGGAGCAGTTATTGGTTTGTCTTTAATAATATTATTCTCTTCAACTCCTTTTAAATCAGAAATTTTAATTGGATCTTTTTTTGTCTTAATATATGCCTATGTAATAAGATATATGGCTGTAGGAATTTCTCCATTAAAGTCCAGTTTTGAAAAACATCCCAGCTCATTTGACGATACTGCTGTGAATTTAGGCATGGGTCCATTAAAATTATTTAAATCGATACATTTTCCAATAAATAAATCTGCTATTGCTATAGCTTTTTTAATAACATTTGTTGATATTTTGAAAGAATTGCCAATAACATTGATATTAAGACCTTTTAATTTTGATACTCTTGCTGTACAAACCTATGAATACGCTATTGAGGAAATGATTCCTAAATCTTCAATTTATTCTTTAATTATTGTTATGATGGGAATAATATTGTTAATATTTTTGAAAAAAATTGTAAATAACCAGATTGATGTTTCTAAAAGTTAACAATTTAAAAAAATATTACAGCCAAGACGAGCACTTAATCAGAGATTTAAATTTTTCTGTTAAAGAAGGTGATATTGTATCTTTTATTGGAGAAAGTGGTTCTGGTAAAACTACTTTTTTGAAATGTTTAGCTGGTTTAGAAAAAATCAATTCTGGTTCAATAGAGCTAAATGGAAAAGTTTTAGACAATCAAAATACTTTTGTAACTCCAAATGAAAGAAAAATTGGGTTTGTTTTTCAGGACTATCCACTTTTCCCACATTTAACAGTTCTAGAAAATATAAAAATTAACCTAGAGAAAAGGTTTTTATCTAAGATCGAATATATCTTAGGTTTAACTAATCTTCAGAACTTGAGCAATAGATATCCGGATCAACTTTCTGGAGGGGAACAGCAACGTGCTTGTTTAGCTAGAGCTTTAGTTAGAGAGCCAGATCTTTTATTACTTGATGAACCATTTAGCAACTTAGATTCCAATATAAAACTAAGTATTCAGGAAGAAATTCATAAAATTGTAAAAGAAACCCAAACTACCACTATTTTAGTTACGCATGATATCAGAGACACATTTAATATTTCTGATAAAATTTTAATCTTTAAGGCAGGTATTCTTCAACAATACGATAATCCAGTAAGTATGTATTGTAATCCTGTTAACTGTTATTGTGCAAAGATTTTAGGGGATTTGAATCAAGTTAATATTAACGATAAGATATTTTATTTAAGGCCTGAAAAAATTATGGTTACAGAGTCTTCTGATTTTGAAGGTGAAGTTGAAAAATGCTTATTTGCTGGAAAAGAATATAAAATTAGCGCCAAAGTAAATGGTGAGACATGGACCTTTTTCAACGATTATGCAATCGAAAAAAACAATAAAGTATATCTAAATTTTAACAAAAAAGATTTACTAGAATTTGACTCAACCTGTTCAAATTTTTTCACTTTAAATCAATAAATACTAATTTAAATTCATTCTAAACGTAAATCACTTTAGATTTATGTAAAATTTATAATATGATTGAATCTGTAAATAGTTGTCTTACTTGTGAAAATTTAGTTGATTCTTTGAAATGTTCAAAGCATGATCTTTCTGTTGAGATAAACAATGTATGTGGAGACCATTCTATTAAAAAGGCTTTTTCAAAGCTTTCAGATTGTGCAAGCTGTTCTAGCTACAAAAAGTCTGATTGTCCAAACCCTGGTCACTCAGCTCCTGGAATGCTTTGCTTCTCTTGGTCTTCTTATTAACTCAACAATTTGAGTTCTAGTATTTAAATAATCTTGATTAATCCAATCGGATGTTCAATGACTTATTTACTAAACTTTAAGTTTATATTCTAATCTTAATAACTTAATTTTACTAATCGTTTTAGTAATTTATAACGAATTATCTAATTAATATTATAGATATGGAATTAAAAAAAATTCAAAGTAAGGTAGATGATTGGATTAATAAACACGGAGTCAGATATTTCGATCCTTTGACCAATATGGCTCAACTCACTGAAGAAGTTGGAGAAGTAGCGAGAATTATTTCTAGAAGATATGGGGAACAATCTGAAAAAGAATCAGATAAAAAAGCAGATTTAGGCGAAGAACTTTCTGATGTTCTTTTTGTTGTTTTTTGTTTAGCTAATCAGACCGGATTAGATCTAGATGAGTCATTTAATAAAAAACTCGAATATAAATCTAAAAGAGATAGTTCCAGGCATAAAAATAATCCTAAGCTTAACTAGTTCATGAGTAGTTTGTTACTTAAACACGATAATTCATTTTTTTCAAGGTCGTTTAAAATTTCTGGCTCAAAAAGTGAATCCAATAGATTGTTAGTTCTTAAATCTATATATCAAAATTTAAATATCGAAAACCTTTCAGACTCAGACGATTCGATTGTTTTAAAAAAATATTTAGATAATTTATCTGAGCATATAGATATACATCACGCAGGTACTGCAATGCGTTTTTTAACAGCTTTACTTTCTGTTAAAGAGAATAAAAAGTTCGAAATCACAGGATCTGATAGAATGAAACAAAGACCAATAGGAGTTTTGGTTGAAGCTTTAAAAAACTTAGGTGCTGAAATTACCTACAAAGATCAAATAGGTTTTCCTCCGTTAATTATATCTGGAAAAAAAATTTTGGGTGGAGAAATTTTTTTAAGTGCCGAAATAAGTAGTCAGTACATTACTGCCTTGATATTAATTGCACCTATGTTAGAAAAAGGTTTAATTATTAATCTACAAGGACCAATTGCATCCAAACCTTATATTTTAATGACTCTATCAATTTTAGATAAGCTTGGTATTAAAAATAAGTTTGAGAAAAATAAAATATCAGTACATCCTTGTGATAAAATAAAAGATATAACGGTAAATGTTGAATCCGACTGGAGTTCTGTATCTTATTTTTACAGCATTATTGCTATTTCCAAAAAAAGTCATTTAGAAATTGGAAGCTATTTTAAAAATTCTATTCAAGGCGATAAAAAACTTGTGGAGATCTACTCAAAACTTGGTGTGAAAACAGAATTTATAAATAATAAAATAATTTTAGAAAAGAATACGGAATGTTTATTACCTAAAAATTTAGACCTTAATTTAACAGAAAATCCTGATATAGCTCAAACAATAGCTGTAACCTGTTTTGGTTTAGGGATTAGCTGTAATATTAAGGGGTTACACACTCTTAAGATTAAAGAAACAGATAGATTAGTTGCTCTAAAAAATGAAATAGAGAAACTTGGAGGTAAAATTGAAATTACAAACGAAAGTCTTAAACTCCATCCAAGTTTTGAAATAAAAAAAAATATCTCTATCAAAACATATAATGACCATAGAATGGCAATGGCTTTTGCTCCTCTTTCATTGTTAGTTCCAATTTATATAGAAAATCCTGATGTTGTCACAAAATCCTATAAGAACTTTTGGTCTGATTTGAGAGCAATAAATTTTGAAATTTCCAGATAAGAGTTTAATTAATTGCTAATTAACTTGACAGAGGGGCATCGATAAATGTATATTTGCGACTTTTAAATAATT
>CACPPV010000005.1 GCA_902635895.1 uncultured Bacteroidota bacterium | reverse complement strand
TCCGGTGTTAGAAATCGTAATGTCACCAGTTACTGCAATTTGAGCTGACTTATTATCAGAGTCTCCAATATAAATCTTGCCGTCATCTAGTTCAGGCTTATTTGTGAGGTTAGCATAGTCTCCATCAAATAATGTAGGAAGATTAGTTAAATCAGTATAATCTCCAGATATAGCAACATTTGAGAGTCCATCAATATCAGTAGAAGCATCTATTTTATTCGCTGTAATTTGACTTCCGCTTACAGTTACATAGCTTTGGCCTATGACAGAAAGGTTTACAGTTGCGTTCCCAGCATATAAAGCATATGGAACACTTAATAACTGAGAGGTTTGGTTCATAACATAGTTAATTCCTCCTTCTGGATCCACCTCTACTTTTAAATAATATTCCCCATTTCCCCAGTCAATACTGGAAAAAACATCGCTTGTTGTCCCTTCACCAATTGTTAATGTAATTAAACCATTATCATTTGAGAGAGCTGTATGTTCCTCAGAATAAACTGAAGCTCCATTAGCAGAATTAAACAATATGCTAATTCTAAGACCAACCTCTTGGTTTTTCAAAAGATAACCACGGGAGTTTTTAATAACAGATTGATATGAGAATTTTTCAGGTGATTGTGAAAATATAAATACAGGAAAAATTAAAAAAATGAAAAGAATCTTTAGCCTCATTTGTTATTAATTAATAATTTGTATGACCTTAATCCTCCACAATGGTATCCCAAAGAAATAATATACATTCCGGAGCTTAAATATGACAGATCCAATCTTATTTGGTCTTGAGAAATAATATCGTTAAAGACATTTCTGCCTAAAGTGTTGTATATATTTAACTCAATATCTTCTTCATCCCAGTTTTTTAAATTTATTTGAATATTTCCGTTGCTTGGATTTGGAGTTGCAATAATCTCTACAAGATTAGCTTCATTACAAGATTGTAAAAAAACTTGTTGAACACCATGACTTAATATTATAGGATCTGTAAAACTGTTTAGATTTGAAGAATTTTGCGAAATTAAAATTTGACCAACAGAATAACTGAATGAGCCAAATTCGTTCTTAAAATCTGAGCCGGTGCTCAAAACTGCATTTTGAGAAATACCAAAAAAGAATGTAAAAAAAATTAAGACTGATTTAACTAATTTAAAATAAAACACATTCTAAATTAAAAATTTTAATTGAAAGGAAGAGAAGAATGGTGCAAGTTAATCTTTAATTGTCCTTGTTTGTCTGCGAAATATCCAAAAGTATATTCCACTTTAACTTCGCTTCCATCTACTTGTGTAAAAAAATAATTCCCCATTGCAATTGCTGACTTTTCATTTAAAATGACAGAAGCATTCTCAAACCTAACGTTTGTCCAAGGTTGAAGTGCAAATCCATTATCCTCTGAAAAATGCTGGTTTCCACCAATAAAATAAGATTGTGCTCCCTCAAAAGTTAATCTAAATTGCTGATCTTTTGCTTTTGTTGGTTTAAACAATACTTCTCCGTTATCAAAACCATATAAAGAATCTATCATTAGTTTTGATTCTTTTTTACATGCATCAAAATCTCCTTTAAGTTTTCCTAATTCTACAAGGTTATCACCCCATTTCTTTTGTATAGTTTGAACATCTCTTAATGAAATCATTTCTTAAAATTTTTAAGATTCAAATTTAATTATTTGCTTTTTAATTAATATCATAGATTTGCAAAATTAAATTAACAAAATGCAAAGCAAATATATTGACATAACCAAAAGAGCTCGATATTATCAAATAGGCGAGGCAAATTCCTCAACCAAAAAAGTTTGGATCGTATGTCATGGCTACGCTATGTTAAGTGAATTTTTTATCAAAAAATTTGAAATTCTTAATGATGGATCGACTGTAATTGTTGCGCCTGAAGCACTTAATAGGTTTTACATAACTGAAGATTTTAGTAGGGTTGGTGCAAGCTGGATGACAAAGCTTGAAAAAGAAAATGATATTAAAGAAAATAACAATTACATAGAATCCTTATTTCAGAGCCTAGTTGAAAAAATTGGGCATTCGGATTTCAAATTGAACGTACTTGGATTTTCACAAGGAAGCCCGACAGCTTGTCGTTGGATTTTTTCATCAAAAGCTAAAGTTGATAATTTAATAGTTTGGGCGGGTGATATTCCAAAAGACTCTTTAATTGACCAAAACAGAGAAAAGTGGAATGAGATAAATACTAATTTAGTGATGGGTAAAAAAGACAAATTAATTACTAAAGAATTAAGCTTAAAGTTTGAAGAAGCTCTTTCAACTTACAAGCTTAAATATAATTTAGTCAGTTATGATGGTGATCACAGAATATTTCCTAATGTTTTGAAAAATATTTCAGATAAATTTGAATATGTCTAGTCTTGAAAAACTAAAAACTCTAGATCATAAAACTGGAGAAATTTTTAAAAAACTAAAAAGCATACCTAAAAATAAATTAACAATATCAAATAACGATTGGTCAATTCTAGAGATTTTATATCATGTATGGCTTGCTGAAACTTCCTCTGAAAAGTACATCAGAACAAAAATTCAATATCCTGAAACAATTATTAAAACTCCTTTATTATCCTATTTGAGGGCTTTCCTTACAAAGTATTTCCTCTTTTTTGGTTTTACTGTTAAAGCTCCAAAGGTTACTGCAGAATTTCCTGAAAAAATAAATTTAGAAAAACTTCAAAAAAACTGGAAAAAATCGAGGACTTCTTTTTCAAACCTAATAAAAGAACTTGATCAAAAGAACCTTGACAAACTTGCAATATTCAGGCATCCGTTAATGGGTAGGATTAACTTAGCTCAAACTTTATATTTTTTTCAGCTTCATCAAAATCACCACCTTAAACAAATAGAAAAGAAACTAACTATTTTATCTTGATGACGTCCCGTCTCTATTAGGTTTTCTAATTGAAGGCCAACCTCTTGATCTCATTGTTCTGCCTGTTCTTGGGTTAATTACACTCTCTGGCATAATTCTTCTTTCTCTAGATGCTTTGTCCTCATCTTCACTAGCTTTATATGCAAGAATAGCCGTAAGAATTACATTGTTTGTTAAATCATCAAAAACAATTTTGTCATAAGTATCAAGATTTGTATGCCAAGTATAATTCCAGTAAGCCCAATCTAGGGCACTTAAATTAAATGCAGGAACGCCTGCTGCAACAAAAGATGCGTGATCAGTTCCGCCAGAAGAAGGATTTCCTGGAAAATCTGTTTCAATATGCTTAGTAACTTCTCTTGGCACAGAAGACAACCAGTCTGTTAAATAATCGTAAGAATTTACAAATCCTGAACCTCCAATATTTACAACCCTTCCCGTTCCGTTATCTTGATTGAAAACAGCCTGAGTGTTGTCAACAATATTTGGAAAGTCCTCAACAAAAGCTCTAGAACCGTTTAATCCTTGTTCCTCACTTCCCCAATGACCTACCATAATAGTTCTTTTGGGATTTGGGTAAAATTTCTTTAAAATTCTCATAGCTTCCATCATCACCAAAGTTCCCGTTCCGTTATCTGTAGTTCCCTGTCCTCCATCCCATGAATCGAAGTGTGCAGATAAGATTACATACTCGTCTGGTTTTTCAACTCCTTTAATTTGTGCAAGCGTATTAAATGTTGGTACTTCGCCTAAATCCTTTGAAGTTGAAACTATTTTGACCTTGGGAGAAACTCCGTTATCAACCATTCTATACAACATAGTATAGTCTTCCAAATTCAAATCAATATTAGGAACTTTTTCAGTTCTTGCGCTAAAAATTTTGTTAGCTCCAAAAGCTTTAGACCAATAGCTTGAAATTAATCCAACAGCTCCAGCATCCTCAAGAGCTTTGTTTATATCTCTATATCCATATCCTGTTTTTCTAAAGTTTGCAAACCATTCTTCTGACATTTGGTCTCTGTCTTTTTTCATTTTTTCAAATGATTCCGGCGTGGCATACTCTTCCCACTGATAATCAGGTCGCCCTGTTATTTGGTTTTGACTCACTAATACAAATTTTCCTTTGATGGTTTTTAGCCACTCGTCAAATTCAGCTTTATCTTTTATTTGTGGTGCTTTAGTGACTTCAGCGGTTACTCCTCTTTTAGATGTTGAAGGACTCCAGGCTAATTGTCTTCCAGCCAATGTTCTGACTCTTGGTTCAAGCATGTCAATGTGAGTAATTCCTCTTTCCCAACCTCTCCAAACACCCCACTGGTGCAATCTTGAAGGTATTCCCCATGATTCGTACTTTTTCATAGCCCAATCATGAGCATTTTTCATTTGAGGAGTACCAACAAGTCTTGGTCCTATTAGATCAAAAAGTTCATGCGCTAAATTTTCTAGTTGTGAGTTCTCAGTTGCTTCTTCAATTATTTTATCTACGGTTTCATTTTGATAAGCGTATGAATTAATTGAAAATACAATTATTAGAAGTGATAAAAAGTTTTTCATTATATGTTGTTTAAATATTATTTTTAGAAAAAGATGTTTTGAAAGTTACAAAAAACATAATTCTTGACGAAAAAGGTCTTAAACCTATTCTTGTTGATTTATTTTACAAGGATTCTACAATAAAAATGCCATTAATTATTTTTTGTCATGGTTATAAAGGATTTAAAGATTGGGGAGCTTGGGATTTAGTTGCTAAAGAGTTTGCAAAAAATGATTTCTTTTTTTTAAAATTTAATTTTTCTCACAATGGAGGAACCGTTGATGATCCTATAGACTTTCCTGATTTAGAAGCTTTTGGAAATAACAATTTTTCACACGAATTAAATGATATTGAAAGAGTAATTGATTTTACATTTTCCAAAAACTCAGTTTGTGAAAAAATTGATAAGTCAAAAGTTTTCCTTATTGGACACAGCAGAGGTGGTGGAATTTGTACAATTAAATGCTCAGAAAATAAAAATATAACAGGATTACTTTCTTGGGCAGGAGTAAGTAACTTTAAAAAGAGGTTTAGTGAGGGTAGTGAAGAGTTTATTGAATGGCAAAAAAAAGGAGTCAAATACATCCAAAACGGTAGAACAAAACAGCTAATGCCCCACTTCTTTCAATTTTATTTAGATTTCAAAAAGAATGAAAATAAATACAATATTGAATCTGCTGTTTCAAAACTTAATATACCTTATTTAGTAATTCATGGAGATAATGATAAAGCTGTTGACGTTAATGAAGCGTTTGATTTAGCTTCCTGGAATAAAAAAAATAAACTTCATATTGTAAATGGCGCTGGACATACTTTTGGCTCAAAACATCCTTGGGAATCAGACAAATTACCTGATGAATTACATCAAGTTGTTTACAAGTCTATTGAATTTATTTCGCAAAATTTAAATGTCTATTGAAGACATGTAAAGGAAGTTGTCTTTTGCAGATTCTAATTGTGAGGTCCCAGTATAAGCTTCCTGTTCAACAATAAGTGTAGTAAGACCCCTGGTTTTTCCATGTGATAATATAGACGGAAAATCAATAATTCCTTTTCCAAGAGTGCAAGATTCAAAGTTTCCGTTTTGTAGAGAGATATAATCCTTAACATGACAATATGTAAATCTTCCAGGATGTTTATCAAACCACTCTTTCGGGTCCTCTCCTGCTGCATATACCCAATAAATATCCATTTCATATTCAACTAAGTCTTTTTGTGTTTCATTCATTAGTATATCCTGGAGGAAAACTCCGTCAATCTTTTTAAAAGAATAATCATGATTGTGATATGAAAATTTCATGTTGTGTTTTTTTGCAATTTCTCCACACTCATTGAAAGTTTTTGCAATAGATTTGAATCCATCCACAGATCTTTCACATTCAGCCCATGGACAAATTAAATACTCAACACCTATTTCAGAAGCTTGCTGACATTTCTCATTAAAACTTACTAAATTATTAGTGTCCCCACAGTGGCTTGCAATCATTGTTAGGCCTAAACTGTCCAAATAGTTTTTATATTCAACATTGCTCATCCCCCAAAAAAGTCCTAAATCTCCTTCATAGCCTTCAATGTACTTATAACCATATGATGCAATATTTTTAAGTGTTTCTTTTGGGTTTTTATTCATTTCGTCTCTGACAGAATAAAGCTGAATACCAACTCTATTTTCAGAAAAGCTAGAAGTACAGGAGCTTAAAGACATAGGCGCTAAGATTGAAGTAGTTATCAGTGAGCTTTTAATTACAAATTCTCTTCTTTTCATTTGTTTTAATTCTGATATTAAATATCAATTAAATTAGAACAAATTCTTGAATCTTTAAAATAAGTTTCAATGATTTCATAACTTTACTTAAAAGAAAATATTATGAAAAAATTATCATTATTAATCGCGTTTTTAATTATTGCATCATGTAATGCTCCTGTAGAAAGTTCAGAAAAAAAAGCTGGATATCTTAAGGCTGGAGATACCACTTACGATCTTTCATTAGGAGATCATTCTGCAGTTGAAATTTGGGATCAATACCTTGACGCTCACAACAATCAAGATTTAGAAGCTATAAAAGCTCTTGAATCTGAAGATCTAAAAATTTGGGGGCCTACTGGACAAGTTGTTGAAGGAAAAGAGGCTCATTCAGAGTTTTTAGATGGATGGTTTAAAGCAAACAATCCTAAATGGGAAACATACTTTTCTGTTCCAGTAAAAGTTGATTGGGAAGATCAACCAGGAACATGGGTGACTTCAGGTCATACGTTAACAATGACTGTTGATGGTGTTGAAGTAAAATCTAATGATATTGCAGATGTTTATATTGAAAACGGGCTTATTCAAAAGTTTTACGTTTTTAGTAGAAAACTTCCTGAACCTGCGGAAACTGAATAAGTCTTTTTTATTATTTGACAGAAAAAATACTTCTCTGTCAATGAAAAAATATTAATTATTATTAAGTTTGCCGCTCATTATTATTAATGAGGTCCTATAGCTCAGTTGGTTAGAGTAGCTGACTCATAATCAGTTGGTCCCTGGTTCGAGCCCAGGTGGGACCACCCTTAAAGCCCCTCTTCGTGAGGGGTTTTTTGTTTTCTAACACTAAAAATATCACTAGGTAATAAGAAGGGTAATAAATTTAATTTCCACAAAGACCGGTTGTTTCAACATCAAGGTCTGTATAAGTTTTGTGAATGGTTTCGAGTAAAGAGTATTCTGAGAATGAATCTTGCCCAAGCTCCCAAATCATGATTCCACTCAAATTTTGAGATGCCAATTTAACTTTATTAGCAATCGTTGGTCTACCATTATAGTATTTGTTTCCAACGTTATCTTTTTCTGAGTTAGAAACATCGGAATCAACCATCGAGCCATATGTGAATGCTTTAACAGTTGTTGAATTTTGAAAATCATAACCATAAAACGGGACCCCCAAAGTGAGCTTAGATGGATTAATCCCTACTGTGTTTTTCCAAAAATTGATACCTTGTTTTGCATGGTCGTAAGAACTGTGTTGACCAGGAGATGGATTCCAAGGACCAGTATAATCATAAACCATTAAGTTTATAAAATCCAATGCATTTAATGCTTCTTGGGTGATAAGTGAATATCTAGTTTCTGAAGGATAAGCTGCAGTAATCCCTTTAGATTCTGCTTTAAGTGCATCTCTAAGTTCAATCACAAAGTCACTATAACCAGCTGTAACATGATTCCATTCTAGATCAACATCTACTCCATCAAAACCATTCTCAAGCACATATGAAACTATTTTTTCAATTAAAATTGGTCTGTCCTGAGGACTTGAGAGAAAATTTTTCCATGTATTTGAAACTTGATCTGATAAAGCTCCCCCAGCTATTGAGATATAAATTTTAATATCTGAGTTTTGTGATCTGGCAGTATTCATTACGTTTTTAAGTAAATCCCCAGAGTTACTTGGCAGAACAATTGTACCATCTGTTTCTGGGTTAGCAAATGCAATGTTTAAGTGTGTTACCTTACAATATTGAATTTTGTCATTCAAAGAAAATCTGTAGTAAGGAAAATATCCTACAACACGTGCCTCAGTTGAGAATAAATCAATGTTTTGATCTGTATCAATTATGTCATCATCGTCAACACTGCTACATGATATTATAAGTAACGATAATATAAGATATAGTTGTTTTTTCATGTAGTTTCAATTTATAATCAGGTTGGACAATGGTAGCTCAATAACGATTGTCAAAAAAGTTTTGCAAAATATTTAGGAATTTTTAAAAGAAAAAAAACCGTATTTAGCTAATTTAAAAACCCCTCTTAATGAGGGGTTTTATTTTTTCACTATTCTTGATCGGGCATTACTGACATTATTAATCCTGTAGCATCTCCAAAATCTCCACCATTAATAATTTTTCCATTTTCATCAAATGTTAAATAATGATACCATAGACCCTTAAAAGTTTTGCCTGAATCGGACTTAGTTCCAGACCAATGCCCATAAGTTCTGACACTTCCATTTAATAGACCTGTATCAGGATCAACTCCAGGAAGATAATTTTGTGGCTCATAATTAATATTTTCCATCGCGTCATGCCATCCTTGGTAATATTCTCTAGTTTCGGCTTTATTCATTAATGGACCTCCGTAAAAAGCGCTTTGATATTCAATTTCATCAGCAAAATAGGACATTGTATTATCAAGGTCTTCATCACCAAATGTTTCAAACCATTCTTTTGTGATCTCTAAATTCCTTTCATAATCTGGGTTTTGAACATTAGAACAAGAAAGGAATAGCCCTAAGGTCAATAATAAAAGTGTTTTTTTCATAATAATCTTAATTGTTTTTCTTAAGATACAAAACCTTTTTTTAAATATGGAAAAATATAGCTCAATCGCCTTTGGGTGTTTACCCAAAAAAAATTATATTTGGGCAATTACCCAAATAGCACATAAATGAAAGATTTAAAATATTTGTTTGCCTATACGGTCCCTATTGCTGTTTACGTTTCTTTTGTTTCATATGGATTATGGACATATTCAGCAATATTCTATGTCTTTTTAATTCTGCCTGTTTTAGATATTTTGACTGGTGAAACAAGAAAAAACATGTCATCCAAAGAAGCGTCATACAAAAAAACTAAATGGATTTTTGATTTAATGTTGTACCTAAATGCACCTATTGTTTTTGGGCTTTTATTTATGATGTTGTCTAAAATTCAAAACAATAGCTATGAAACATTCGAGTTAATAGGATTAATTCTATCAGCAGGGATTCTTCTTGCGACTAATGGAATTAATGTAGCGCATGAACTCGGTCACCGGAAATCTTTTTTTGATCGTTTTGTTAGTCAGTTGCTTTACATGCCTTGTCTTTATATGCACTTTTACATTGAGCACAATTTTGGGCATCATTTAAAAGTAGCTACACCTGAAGATGGAGCAACTGCAAAATACAATCAAAATCTTTACTCATTTTGGTTTAGCTCTGTGACACGTCAATATATTAGCGCTTGGAAAATTCAAATTCAAAAACTAAAAAGCGAAGGTTTTTCTTTCTTTTCTTTTAAAAACAATATGCTTTTTTATCATATTATTCAACCAGTTTATCTAATAGGCATCTATTTTTTATTTTCAATGGAGGTAATGATTTTTTCAATAATTATAGGGATTATTTCATTCCTGTTTTTAGAATGCATTAACTATATCGAGCACTACGGACTTAGAAGATTTAAGACCGATTCCAATAGATATGAAAGAGTCCAGCCACATCACTCATGGAATTCAAATTTTAATATTGGACGAATTACTCTTTATGAACTGACCAGACATAGTGATCATCACTACAAATCTTCAAAAAAATATCAAATTCTAAACAGCCATAACGAATGTCCAACGCTTCCTTTTGGTTATCCAGCATCGATATTGTTAAGTTTTTTTCCTCCACTTTGGTTTCGGGTCATGAATCCTCGAGTTCCTGAATCAATGAAATCTAAATTAAAACATGTCTGACACTCTCTCAAACCATATTACCTCCAATACATTAAAGTTTTTTTCAAAAAAAACTAGAGATAGAGTCCTAGCATCAAGTTTAGTTTTATTTAATGAGAGAGGCTTCAGCAATGTAACAACCGCTTCAATTGCAAAACATGCAAATGTTCTTGAAGGTTCCTTGTGGTATCACTTTAACACAAAAAAAGATCTTTTAGCTGAACATCTTAAAATACTAACTGATGTTTTTTCAATTGAAAACAAAATAGTTGGTTCAAAAGATTTTAAATCAATCATTAATGGAATTTTTAACTCCTACGAAATTCTTTGGGATTTTAGATATATATTAAGAGATGATTTTCAAAACACCCTACAAAAGAATTGTGATGTTTTGATATCTGTTAAAAGAACAAACAACTATTTAGATGAATGGGCAGATGAACGAATTCGTCATTCGTCTAAAATTGGATTATTAAATATTGACTCAAAAAACATAGAAAACATTTCCGAAATTATTTTAATAATTGGTCGATATTGGATGGATTTCTCTAAAAAAAAATATCCTAATGAGAGTATTAGTAATCTTCGGCTTAATGGCTTGAATCAGATCATTACAGTTCTTAGCCCGTTTTTAAACCCTGCTGCAAAGTCAATTGTATCAGGTTTATTAATTACGCGCGATCAATTTAAAACAGAAAATATAAAATGAAAAAAAGAATACTGTTTTTTAGAGAAACTTTTATTTTTCTACCTCTAATTTATATTGGTTTTTCATTTTTGGGAGAAGGCAACTCCTCTTTCCCCATGGAACTTCTTTACGGTGCGCCATTTATAGTTGCCGGTTTATATTTCATAAAACAAAAAAATGTTTCTCTTCTTTTAATTGCAGTTTTTTATTTTTTGCACATCATTTACGATCTCTACAACGAAGAGCTGACCAATAATATTGGTGTTATTTATTTATACAGAGAGATTTGCATAGTATATGATTTTCTTGTTGGCGCCTTTTTGACTTATTGTTATTTTAAATTTAAAAAATCACACAATTTTTTTTAAAAAAATTTTGTTGAACCAGTCACAATATTGAGGAACAAAAAAAGTTGTTGTCTTTACAAATAAATGATTGATCAATTTTTCTTATTTTTATTCAATCTAAATAAAAATAAAATGAAACTACTTATTTATTTGTTTTCGATATTGATGTTTTGTTCGACCAAAGGACAGCTAAAAAAAAAGAAAGACATATTATCTATAAAAGAAATGTGCGGATGTTTCGAAATTCAATTTGATTTTTCAGAAACATTTATTCCTAATTTTGAAGAAGGCTACTCTCCCTCAAAAAATTATAGCACAAAGGCTTTAGAGTGGGCGCACTTATTAGTGGATGACAAAAACAAAATTTCGATCCAACATATTTTAATTACAGGCAGTTCAAACAATCCATACATAATTAAGCATTGGAGGCAAGATTGGATCTATCAAAATACCGAATTCTACAATTACGATCATAACAATAAATGGATTTTTAATAAAAAACCTAAAAAAGAAGTGAAAGGTCAATGGACACAGAAAGTTTTTCAAGTTGACGATAGTCCCAGATACGAAGGTTCCGGATCATGGGTTCATGTGGACGGAAAAAGCTATTGGGAAAGTACCGCTTCTGCGCCCTTACCAAGGCGAGAATATTCAAAAAGAAACGATTATAATGTTACAATAAGAGGAAATAGACATGAAATTACCAAAACTGGGTGGGTTCATGATCAGAACAATAAAAAAGTGATAAGAAGGCCTGGTGAAAAAGACATAATATTAGCTTTTGAAAAAGGATTCAACAATTACAAAAAAGTTGAAGACGAAAAATGTAAGGCCGCCGCCGAATGGTGGAAAAAACACGACAATAAATGGGAAATTGTAAGAAATAAATGGGAAGAAGTTTATTCGAGAAATCAAAATCTTTCCTTGAAAAAAAGTGTTGATAAAACTCCGCTTTTTGCTAGGTTATTCTCAGACGAAATAAATGAATCCAAAAAAATAAATTCGGTAATAGAGCTTTACATTGAATAATGGTAATTCTTGTTCAAAAGATATAGGTCGAAACAGATGTTTTTATTTATATTTGAGCGATGAAAAAGACTTTATTAATACTCTTTCTATTTCCCCTAATTTCTTTTTCTCAGTCTGGCTCTTTCTCTGAAGCATTGGATTTTTATGGAGAAAAAATTTCAACTGAAAATATTTTAGACTACAATTCATTTATTGAGAACTCTAAAGTTGTTTCAAAAAGCAAAATTGAGGGGACTATTCTTTCCTCTTGTCTCAAAAAAGGTTGTTGGATGCAGGTTAAAATTGATTCTGACACCATTCAGGTTACATTCAAAGATTATGGGTTTTTTGTGCCAAAAACTGGTTTAGAAAACAAAAAAACAATCCTTGAGGGATATCCAAAACAAGATACTATTAGCATTAAAATGTTAAAGCATTTTGCTGAAGATGCTGGAAAATCTCAAAAAGAGATTAATAAAATCACAAAACCCGAATACAAAATTTCATTTATAGCTGATGGAGTTATTATTAAAAATTAAACTCTAGATTCTGTTTAAAACCTAGATTATGTTATGAAAAAACTTTTAAAACTTTTTCTTCTTCTTGTTGTTGTCTCTTGTACTGAGGATCCAATATTATACACCCTTACCACATCGTCTAACCCACCTGAAGGGGGAACGCTAACTCCAGAAACTTCTCAATTTGAGGAAGGGGAAACCGTTTTATTAAATGCTACTCCGTCAGAAGAGTACACTTTTTTCAATTGGGTTGGAGCTACGGGATCAGGAACTTCAACAAGTATTGTCATGGACTCTGACAAAACTGTCACAGCTGTTTTTACAAAAAAACGTTACGCACTAAACCTTAATGTCGAAGGTGAGGGAACTGTTAAAGAAACAATTATAAAAGCTGGTGTTAAAACAGATTACGATAGCGGAACAATTGTTGAATTAACTGCAAATCCTGAAAGCGAATGGGTTTTCAGCGAATGGAAAGGAGATCTTACTGGTTCAGAAAATCCCAAACAAATTACAATTGATGGACCAAAAGAAATTACCGCTGTTTTTGTCAAGAAGAAATATCCTTTAACAATTGAAGTTTCTGGAAATGGATCTGTTGAAGAGAAAATCATAAAACAGGGGAAATCCACTGATTATAATAGCGGAACAATTGTTGAACTAACTGCGAGTCCTGAAAGTGGATATTCTTTTTTAAAATGGTCTGGAGACTTGTCTGGATCAACTAACCCAATTCAAGTTACAGTTGATGGGCCAAAATCAATAACAGCTGAATTTTATAACAACGATAATTTCACTGGATTACCAATAGTTTATGTTGACACGGGGGGAGAGGCTATTGATTCAAAAGACGACTATGTCAAGGGGACTGTTTCAATTGACGGAGGAGGTTCTTTTGAAAGCTTATCAGATGTTGAAATGAAAATTAAAGGTAGAGGAAATTCAACATGGTGGCAAGGTGGAATTTGGGGGAAATGGCCCTACCAAATTAAGTTTGGTGACAAAACAGAAGTTTTGGGTATGCCTGAAGACAAAAAATGGGTATTATTAGCAGAAATTTCAGATGTTTCTTTGATTAGAAACAAGATAGTTAGAGAGATTGCTAACTCAGGAAAATTTGACTATGTTCCGCAGGCCGAGTACGTAGAATTGTTTTTAAACAATGAACATGTTGGTACCTATTTGATTGGTCAAAAAGTTGAAGAATCAAAAAACAGAGTGAATATTGGAGATGATGGCTATTTAATCGAAATTGACACTAACGCACACGGAAGAATTGATGAAGAAGACGTTTACTTTAAATCCTCTCAAAGTGGAGTTTGGTCTGAAGACAACGTATTCAACATTAAAGAACCAGGGTTAGATTATGACTCCGATGAGTTTAATACAATTAAAGATCTTGTGGACAATTTTGAAAAGGCTTTATTTGGTGACAACTTTAAGGATCCTGAATTAGGTTATAGAGCTTACATCGACTTAGACAGCTTTATTGACTGGTACATTGTAAATGAAATATCAAAAAATCAAGATGCCGCATCCTTTTCAAGTATTTACTTCAACTACATTCCTGGCGGAAAAATTAAAATGGGACCAATCTGGGATTTTGATTTAGCTTTTGGAAATGTAAATTATTCAACTGCAGAATTTCACAACGGATTTTGGATTAAAAGCGGAAGTCCTTGGTATAAAAGAATGTTTGAGGATGAATATTTTGCCAACCTTGTAAAAGAAAGATATGTTTTCTTTTATCAGAATCTTGAACAGTTCAATTCTAAAGTTGATGATTTCGAATTATATCTTTCAAAATCTCAAAAGAAAAACTTTGAGTTATATCCGGGATTATTAGATCCTAATGTTGAGTTGTGGCCTGTGCCTGCAAGATTTGACAATCACCACGGTTATGTTGATTACTTGAAAACCTGGATTCGTGACAGAATGGAATGGTTAAACACATGGCTATAAGCTAAAATGTCTTTTTGACATAAATCAAATTTTTGGTATATTCTTTGAACATTTTTTAACATGGATCCTAAGGATAAATATTATCAAAAAACATTCGATAAGCTTACAAAAGGTGCTACTGTAAACGAAATGTATAGAAAGCTTTACGAGCTAGAAAAACAAGAAAAGTACGATGCATGTGCCGGCATGCTAAAAGCAATTAAAGAGTTTTCTTGATCTTCTTAAAGCCTTTGTAAATGAAAAAAACCTTATTAATATTTATTTTAGCTCCCAGTTTTCTTGTTGCACAAACTATAAGTGAAAAATTTGTAAAACAGCACATATATACTCTGTCAAACGACTCCATGCAAGGCAGAAAAGCAGGTACGGAAGGAATTGAAAAAGCAGCAAAATACATTGAAAGTGAATTCAAGAGAATTGGTTTAAAGAGTTTTAATAGTGACTCTTTCAGACAAGAGTTTCGGTTTATAAATCCGAGATCATCAAACTCTGAGTTATTAACCTTATCAAATGTAATAGGCTTACTTGAAGGCTCTGAAATGAAAAACGAATACGTTATTATCTCGGCTCATTACGATCATCTTGGGAAAAAGGATGTTGGAGATGGAGATTTGATTTTTAATGGCGCAAATGATAATGCGTCAGGTGTAGCTGCTGTTTTAATGTTAGCAGAATATTTTAAAAAAGCTAAAATCAACAAAAGAAGCCTGTTGTTTGTTGCCTTTACTGCTGAGGAAATGGGGTTAGTAGGGTCTAATTATTTTGGGAAAACAATTTCTCCTGATTCAATTATTGCTGGTATAAACATAGAAATGATTGGAAAAGAATCTCCTTTTGGCCCTAATTCAGCTTGGCTGACTGGATTTGAAAGGTCGAATTTTGGGACAATTATTCAAAAAAACCTGTCTGGCTCAAATTATAAATTACATCCAGATCCATACAAAAATTACAGACTGTTTTTTAGGTCTGACAACGCCTCTCTAGCTAGACTTGGAATTCCTGCACACACATTTTCTACTAGCCCAATGGACAAAGATCTTGATTATCATAAAGTAACTGACGAGGCAAGAACTTTAAACATTGAAACTATTACGCAAACAATTAAAGCAATTGCAATTGGAACAGAGTCTATAATTACTGGAGAAGACACTCCAACAAGAGTTAAACTTTAGTTTTTCTTGTTCGTAGAATATCCCTTTGATTCTTTATAACAATAGTTTATATTGTGTTTGAATAATCATTTTTTATTATGGGCTCAAGTAAATCAAGAAGAAATTTTATAAAAAAATCCTCCGCAATTGGAGCTGGTATCTTTATCGTTCCAAGAAATGTTCTTGGCGGAACAGGCTATGTGTCTCCAAGCGATCAGCTTAATTTAGCTGCAATAGGTTCTGGAGGAAAAGGAATAAGTGATATTGCAAACGCTTCAGTGAACGGAAGAGAAAGGGTTAGTGCTCTTTGTGATGTTGATTTTTCAGGAAGCGCTTCAAGATCAGTTAAAAGATTTCCAAAAGCCAAACTTTTTTCAGATTACAGAGAAATGCTTGATACCCATAAAGATATAGATGCTGTCACAATTTCTACACCTGACCATGTACATGGGCCTGCAGCTGTATATGCGATGGAAAGAAACAAACATGTATATGTTCAAAAACCCATAACTCACAATATAAGAGAGGCTAGAATCTTAACAGAACTAGCTCGAAAACAAAAAGTTGTTACTCAAATGGGTAATCAAGGAGGCTCAAACCCTCTTTTAAAAATGGTTCAAAACTGGGTTGATTCTGGAAAAGTCGGAAAAATCTCTGAAGTTAAAGTTTGGACTAATAGGCCCGTTTGGCCACAAGGAGTAAAAATGCCTGAACCTAATTCTAGTCTAAAACCAAAATCTTTAGACTGGAACCTGTGGCTTGGACCAGCAAACGCTAAAGAATACACTCCTAATATTCATCCTTTTAATTGGAGAGGTTGGTGGGAATACGGAACCGGAGCTCTTGGAGATGTAGGATGTCATCTAATAGACATTCCTTTTAGAACTCTAAATCTAAAATACCCTAAAAGTGCTGAATGTAGCGTTGGAAGCGTATTTACAAAAATGTGGAATCCCGATTATCATCCTGAGGGTTGCCCCCCTTCATCATTAATAACACTCAATTTTAGCGCAACAGAAAAAAGCAAAAGCCCAATAGAACTAACTTGGACTGATGGAGGCATTAGGCCTCCTCATCCCGACATAATCCCTGCAAATAGTGATATTGGAGGAGAAGACAGCCTTAATGGCGTTTTAATGATCGGTGATAAAGGAATCATCTCTACCAATATTAATGACAGCTCTCCTTTAATGCCTAAGCTTTATTTATATAACGGGGAAACTGATTTTGGGCCAGAAGTTGAGGAAATGATTGAGCCAGAATATGGTCACCAAAGAAAATGGGTTGATGCTTGTAAGGCTGGATTTAACAGTAAAGAACACCTTGGTTTAACTTCGTCATTTGACTATGCAGGCCCTATGACTGAAACAGTTTTAATGGGGAACTTGGCTATAAGAAGCTATATGCTTAGAAAAGAAAAGGATGGCGGAGGTTTTGATTTTTATGCCAGAAAAAAACTATTGTGGGATGGAGAAAACATGAAAATTACCAACATTGAAGCGGCTAACCAATTTGTTACTAGAAAGTACAGAGATGGCTGGAAGGTTTAATGGCATTATTATTGTTTAATTATTCAAAAAAATTTAGTCATTAAGCTATTTTTTTTTGGACAATTAAATTACGTGAACAAACAACCCTTTATAATCAAAAGCATTTTCTTGTTTAGAATATCTTGGATTGTTTTAACGTATTTTCTTTTTCAAAGAAAACCCTCTTTTTTCCTTAACTTTGCATTCAATTTTTCCAATGAAACCTTACAATAATCTTCAAGGGTCTAAAAAAAAACAAATTGAAAAAATGTTCGATTCAATTTCGCTTGAATACGACCAATTAAACCGGGTAATTTCAGCTGGTAATGATACTAAATGGAGAAAAAAAATATTTCTACTGGCAAATAAACTAAATCCAAAAAACATTCTGGACATTGCCACAGGCACTGCAGATATCGCATTAGAGCTTTCTAAAATCAAAAATTCTAAAATAATAGGATTAGATATTTCAGAAAAAATGTTGGAGGTTGGTAGAAAAAAAATAGAACTTAAAAAACTTAAAGAGAGGATAACTTTAATTTCAGGCGATGCTGAGAATTTAAAATTTAATGATAACTCCTTCGATCTTGTTACAATTGGATTTGGTGTAAGAAATTTTCAAAATCTAGAAAAGGGCTTAAAAGAGAGTTTTAGAGTTTTAAACTCTGAAGGAAGTTTAATTATTTTAGAAACCTCAGTTCCTGAAAACAAGTTCATCAAGTTTTTCTATTTAATGTTCAGTAGGACATTCATTCCATTAATCGGTTCGATTTTTTCAAAAGACAATAAAGCTTATAATTACCTTCAAAAATCAGCAGAAAACTTTCCATCTGGAAAGAGTTTTGCTGAAATATTGAAAAAATGTGGTTTTAAAAATATTGAAATTCTTCCGCAAATGTTTGGTGCGTCTTCATTATATGTAGCAAAGAAAAAAGCTTAAGTTTTATGAAAAAAAACGTTTCTTTAGAACAACTTTTTGATACTGTCAGATTAAAAAAAACAGAACAAAGCCCTTTTGTAGTTTATACAATTCCAAACTCAAAAAAAGTAAACTTTAAATCAGGGCCATGTTTTAATGAAAAGTATTCAAATATATCTAAGAACTCCTTTTTTTTTATGCCTTTTAATCTGCAAAACAAAGGGTTTTTGATGTTGCCTGATTTAAGCTTGAGTGCTAAACTTCTAAATTCTTTTAAGACTAAAAAGCCTAAGAAATCTAAAAAAAAGTTTTTTAAAGAAGAAGAAAAAAAACAGTACATCAATGTGATTGAATCAATTTTAAAAAAAATTAAAAAAGGTTCTCTTAAAAAAGTTGTTTACTCAAAAAAATTTTCTTTTGAACTTAAATCGTCTAATTATTTAAAGATTTTTCAAAATTTAATTTCTCTTTATTCGAATGCATTTTGTTATTTGTTTTACCACCCAAGCGAAGGGTTTTGGCTTGGGGCTAGCCCTGAATTGCTTTTTACAAAACATAAGTCTGATTTGGAAACAGTAGCTCTAGCTGGAACTAAATTTAATAGCATAGGTGAATGGGGAAATAAAGAAATTGAAGAGCAACAAATTGTTAGTGCCGAAATCAAGGAAAACCTTTCTCCTTTGTGTGAGTCTATTGAATTAAGAAAAACCATAACTGTCAAAGCTGGCCCTGTTGAACATCTAAAATCAATTATTGTTGGAAAATCTAATGCATCTATTTCAAAAATAATACAAGCTCTTTTCCCAACATCTGCTATTGCTGGGCATCCAAGGCCTGTAGCATTAAAATTAATTTCTGAAATTGAAGAACATGACAGATCGTTTTACTCAGGATTCTTAGGTTTCAACGAACCCAATCTGTTTTCTTCATATGTTAATTTAAGATGTTTAAATTTAAATTCTGATAAAGCTTCGATATATGTTGGATCTGGAATAACTATCGACAGTAATGCCGAAGACGAATGGCAAGAGTTGATAAAAAAGTCTGAAACAATGCTAAACGCCTTGAATTTATGAGTTTGAAAAAATATCCATCTATAGATTCTGCTCAGACGATTTTGCTAAACTGTGAGCTTCATGGTATACAAAATGTTGTTATTTCTCCTGGTTCTAGAAATTCTCCACTAGCTTTTGGATTTGCATCAAATCCAAAATTCAACTGCTTTAGTATAATTGACGAAAGATCAGCCGGTTTTTTTGCTCTAGGAATTTCACAACAAACCAAAAAGCCAACTGTATTGTTGTGCACATCTGGATCTGCACTTTTAAATTATGCCCCTTCTGTTTCTGAAGCTTTTTTTTCTCAAATACCGCTTATCATTATTTCTGCCGATAGACCAAAACACAAAATTGGAATTGGAGACAGTCAGACTATTTTTCAAGAACAAGTTTTCGGAAAAAACATATTAGAATCAAAAGCTCTTATGCAGGATGTAAACCATAATACTGATGAGCTTTTAAAAAGTAACTCCCAAAAGATATTAAAGAAAAATTTAACTGAAAGCTCAATTATAAAACTGCAAATCGATATTCAAGCTTCAAACGACAAGATTATTAAAAACAGCTTTTCTAAATGTTTGGGTAGTCTAAAACCTGTTCATATTAATGTTCCTTTTGAAGAGCCTTTGTATAATTTTCAAGAAAAGCCTACTGTATCAATTTCTAGCTTATTGAAAAAAACACCTGAAAAGGAAAACTCTCCGCTTGAAAAAGAATACAGGCTAGAACAATTTAAAAAAATAATAATTCTTATTGGGAGTTCTGATAAAAGCTTGATGTCAAAAAAGCTGCTTGAAAAAATTTCTTTAAATAAAAATATCGTTGTTTTGAAAGAGACTCTTTCAAATATTCATCACCCCTCTTTTTTTGGAAAAATTGATCAAATAATTGCTCCTATAGAACTCCAAAATGAACGACATAAATTATTCAAAGAATTACAGCCTGATCTTCTTATAACTATTGGAGGCATGGTAGTGTCAAAAAAAATAAAAACATTTTTAAGAAATTTTTCTCCAAAAAAACATTTTCACGTAGGTTTGAACGATGCTAAGGACACTTTTTATTGTGGAGTAAAACATATAAAAGCACAGGCCGAAAATTTCTTTATTAATTCTTTGCCCAAAAAGCCTATTAACTCTGACTACCACGATAAATGGGCGTCTATTTCAAATAATAGAAATAAATTACATGTGTTGGAAATGAAAAAAATTCCTTTTTGTGATTTAAAGGTTTTTTCTGTGTTAAATTCAAAAATTCCAAACAATTACAATGTTCAAGTTTCTAATAGTTCGCCAATAAGATATTTTCAATTGTTTGATCAAAACATTACATGCCCAATGTCTTGCAACAGAGGGACAAGTGGAATAGACGGTAGCCTTTCTACTGCTGTAGGAGCATCTTGGGTTTCCAAACATCCTACTTTATTTGTCACTGGGGACTTGAGCTTTTTCTATGACTCTAATGGTCTGTTTAACAATTATGTAAGAAAAGATTTTAGAATCATTGTCATTAACAATAGCGGAGGAGGAATTTTTAAAATTCTTCCAGGTTATTCAAAGGAAAAAACTCATGAAACATTTATTGAAACTCGCCACAATTACAACTCCAAAGAGTTGGCAAAAATGTATGGGTTTAAATATTCTCACGTAAGTTCATTGCTTGGTCTTAAATTTTCATTATTTAACTTTTTTAAAATATCCTCTAAGCCAAAAATATTGGAAATTAAAACCTCGTCTCAATTAAGCTCACAAATTCTCAAACAATATTTTCAAAATTTAAAAACATTGAACATTTAATAAAGCATTATCTTTAAAAAAAATATTTATGAAAGCAAGCTGGGAAAAACTAAAAACTTATTCTGATATTAAATTTGAACTTTATAAAGGGGTCGCGAAGATTACTATTAACAGACCCGAAGTGTATAATGCATTTAGACCAGAAACTAATATGCAAATGCTTGAAGCAATTGATATTTGCAGAGAAAGAAATGACGTTGATATTGTTGTCTTTACAGGCGAAGGGGATAAAGCTTTTTGTAGCGGAGGAGATCAAAATGTAAAAGGTTCAGGGGGTTATATTGGAGATGATGGGGTTCCAAGGCTTAACGTTTTAGATTTGCATAAGAAAATACGAGAAATTCCCAAGCCAGTCATTGCGATGGTTAATGGATATGCCATTGGAGGTGGACACGTTTTACATGTTGTGTGTGATTTAACAATCGCAAGTGAAAATGCTATTTTTGGACAAACAGGGCCTAAAGTCGGAAGTTTTGATGGAGGTTTTGGATCCTCCTATTTAGCTAGACATGTAGGGCAAAAGAAAGCTAGAGAGATCTGGTTTTTGTGTAAACAATATTCTGCTCACGAAGCAGAAGAAATGGGCATGGTTAATAAAGTAGTTCCTCTTGACAAACTTGAAGAGACTGTTCTTGATTGGTGCTCAATAATGCAACAAAGAAGTCCCTTGGCTCTTAGAATGATTAAAAGAAGTTTGAATGCTGAATTAGATGGTCAACATGGCCTAATGCAACTTGCTGGAGATGCAACTTTGCTTTATTATTTAACAGAGGAAGCTCAAGAGGGAAAAAACGCTTTTCTGGAAAAAAGAAGTCCAGAATTTAAAAAATATCCTAAATTTCCTTAACAGATAGCTTTTGGATTTAAATGGTTCGTCTATGAAAGTTTGGTTGTCTGCCGCAAGGTTGAGAACCCTTCCTTTATCAATTTCTGGAGTTCTAATTGGCTCTTCATATAGTTTTTATAATGATGTTTTTAATTTAAACGTTTTCATTTGTGCTTTGCTAACAACAATTTCATATCAATTATTGTCAAATTTTGCTAATGACTATGGGGATGGTGTTAAAGGGTCTGATGAAAAAAGAATTGGTCCAAAACGAGCAGTTCAATCTGGCTTAATTTCAAGTCATCAAATGAAAAAAGCAGTTTTTAACCTATCAATAATTGCTTCACTTTTAACGTTTTTATTGTTAACGCTTTCGTTCGAGATTTCTTCAATTTACTTTCTAGTTTTTATCTTGCTTGGAGGGCTAGCAATTTTTGCAGCAATAAAATACACCGTTGGTAAGTTTGCTTATGGATATTACGGACTTGGAGATTTTTTTGTCTTTGTTTTTTTTGGTTTAGTTAGTGTTTTGGGGTCGAATTTTTTGTTTGATTCTACTTTCAGTTTTGAACTCATAATACCAGGAATTATAGTTGGCTTATTAAGCGTTGGTGTATTAAACCTAAACAACATGAGAGATTTAGAAACAGATGCTGAATGCGGAAAAAAAACACTAGCTGTTTTTCTCGGCCCAAAAGCTGCAAAGGCCTACCATCTTGTTTTAATCTCTGCTTCTTTTATTTTAATCGTTTTATATTCATTTCAATTTGAAATCAATTCATCCTTTGTAAAGCCCTTATACTATTTGAACTCATCGTTTTTAGTATTTCATTTTTTCCAAGTTTTCAGCACTTCTAAACCAAAAGAATACGATCGTTATTTAAAGTTGTTGGCTTTAAATGCTTTTTTCTTTTCTGTATTAGTATCAATTAATTTTTTCAAATTTTAATATGACAAAAGCCTTTTGTTTTAAACATGTGTTAAGTTTTAATACTCCAAGCGGAACTTCAAGGGGTATTTTAAATCAAAAAACTAGCTGGTTTATAGTAGTTAAAAATGAAAAAAAAATCGGAATAGGTGAATGTAGTTTAATTGAGGGATTAAGCCCTGACCCAATGGAAAGCTATAAAGAAACTCTTAACTATACATGTGAAAACATTCATTTGGGTTTCGATGTGCTTTCAAAAAAGCTAGAATCTTATCCTTCTATTTTATTTGGACTTGAAAGTGCTTTTTTATCATTAAACTCAATCTCACCTTTCTCTATTTTTCCCTCTGATTTTACTAAGCACAAAGACAACATCCCAATCAACGGTTTGGTTTGGATGGGAGATAAAGATTTTATGAGATCTCAGGTTATCGAAAAAATTAATTCAGGATTCGATTGTATCAAAATAAAGATAGGAGCTATTGATTTCAACACTGAACTAGAATTGCTTAAAAATATTAGACGGGAATTTTCTGAAAAAGACATTGAAATAAGGGTTGATGCAAATGGTGCTTTTAACTATGAAGAAGCGTTAAAAAATCTGTCTCTCCTCTATAAATTAAAAATACACTCAATTGAACAGCCTATAATGCCTAATCAGTGGGAAAAAATGTCTTTATTATGTGAAAAATCACCAATTGATATTGCATTAGATGAAGAATTAATAAACGTGTTTTCCTTAAAACAAAAAGAAATGATATTGTCAATAAAGCCAAAGTATATTATTTTAAAACCTAGCTTAATTGGTGGGTTAAAAAAAGCTGAGGATTGGATTGATCTTGCAGAAAAAAATGATATCAAATGGTGGGCCACAAGCGCTCTTGAAAGTAACGTTGGCCTAAATATTATAGCTCAGTGGGTTTACCAAAAGTCTTCTTCAATGAAACAAGGCTTAGGAACTGGAAAATTATATTCTAACAACATAGCGTCTCCTCACTATATTAAAAAAGGGTGTTTGTATCACAATCCCAAAATAAAGTGGAATATGAACTTTTTTAAAGAGTTTGTTTAAAAATGGAACATTCTTCAATCACTATCTCAGGAAAAACAATCTCAAAAAACGAGCTTTTTTTAGACAATAGTTTGCTTTCGTCAGAATTATATCATTTTTTAAAAGACTGGTTTTCTAAAAAGGAATTTATTTGTGTAAAAACCTCTGGGTCTACAGGGTCTCCAAAAACAATTAAACTTTCTAAAAAAAAAATGATTGCCTCAGCAATTAAAACAGGAAATTTTTTAAAGCTAAACCCAGGTGATAAAGCCTTATGTTGTTTGCCAATTGATTACATAGCAGGAAAAATGATGGTTGTAAGGTCTATTGTTTTAGGACTTGATCTTACAATAGCAAAACCATCAAAATCTCCGTTTTCTAAACTCAGTTCTAATTATGATTTTTCTGCATGCACTCCTCACCAATTAGAAGGATCAACAAAAAATTTGTCAAAAATTAAAATTCTTTTGATTGGAGGAAGCCCAGTAAACGAAACACTAAAAAAACAATTACAAGATTGTAAAAACACAATTTACGAGACTTTTGGAATGACAGAAACTATTTCTCACATTGCGCTAAAAAACATTACTGCCAATGAGCAAAATTTTAAAGCTCTTGAGGGCGTGTCTTTTAAGTCAATTGAGGGGTGTTTAAAAATTATCTGTCCAGATCTTCTAAAAAACCCTTTGATTACTAATGATTTGGTTGAAATATTTTCAGAAAAAGAATTTTCTTGGGTTGGTCGAAAAGACTTTGTGGTTAATTCTGGAGGAATAAAGTTATTTCCAGAAAAAATTGAAAGAAAACTGTCTAAGTTTTTAAAAGATCCTTTTGTTGTTATTGGAATTCCTGATGAAAGTTTAGGAGAAAAATTAGTTGTCGTTTTTGAAGGTAAAGTTTCTACGGATTACCAAAAAGCACTTGAATCCCTAAATAAATACGAAAAACCTAAAAGATCATTTGAATTTATTAAATTTAAAAGACTCAACAATAAAGTTCTTAGAAACGAAGTCTTAAAAAAGGTTTTAAAAATAAATGGATCAAAGCAATAAAGAAGAATTCTGGAATTCTCTAACTCACTTTACTGGAATAATTTTAACATTAATTGGGGTGCCTTTCCTTATAACTCAAAACAGTGATTTAACAAAACTAGAGCTGTTTAGTCTTCTTTTTTTTCAGTTTGGATTGCTTTTCATGTATACTTCTTCTACTCTTTATCATTATGTTCAAAATATTAGAATTAAAAAAATTTTAAGGGTGGTTGATCATATTAGTATTTATTATTTAATCGCAGGATCATATGCTCCAGTTTGTTTAATTACGCTTCGGGATCACTCTGGAATTGAAATATTTTTAATTGTTATTTCGCTAATGCTATTAGGCACTTTATTTAAGATTTTTTTCACCGGAAAATTCGAGAAGCTTTCTCTCTATTTATATCTTTTAATGGGTTGGCTTATTGTTATTAAAATTGATGAGCTAATAAACTTAATTAACTTTCGTGGGCTTTTATTAGTTATTGCCAGTGGGCTTTTATATACCATAGGAACCTATTTTTATTCTTCAAAAACAATAAAATACTCTCATTCAATTTGGCATTTGTTTGTGCTTGGAGGCAGTGTAACTCATTATTTTTTCGTTTTGTTTTATGTTATTCAATAATAGCTTTTAAAAAACGCACGATGTTTGTATTGTCTGTATATGAATTACAATAGTATAGTTATGCAGAAGTTTTTATTTTTATTATTTTCAATTACAATGTTTTCACAAGGATATGAAACCCAAAAATATGAGGTTGTTAAGCAGCTTAACGATATCGAAATTAGATTTTATCCACCTGTCATGAAAGCTAAAGTTAGTGCTGGAAGCAATTTTTCAAGACTGTTTAGATACATTAGCGGAAACAATGAAAAAGGTGAAAAAATTTCAATGACAGCGCCTGTTCAAATGACAAGCAACAATAATAAAACAACAATGGAGTTTATCTTGCCTTCAAAATACAATACAAAAAACTACGCTAAACCCTTAGACGAAAATATCACCGTATACAATTCGAAACCAGGCTATTATGCTGCTATTACTTACGGAGGTTATTCCAATGAGGACAAAGTACTGAAACATCACAAAGCCTTATTATCAAAAGTAAAAGAAAACAAGCTTGAAATTATTGACGATAATCCAATTGTTCTTTCATATAATAGTCCTTATAAGGTTTTTAACAGAAGAAATGAAGTACTTATAGAGGTCAAGTTTTAACTGTTCCTTTCTTTAAAACTAATTTCTGGATCCATAATTTCATGTATTAACTTTTTTAAGTGATCCTCAAAGCAAACAACATCCTCTTTTTTAATTAATTGATTGTTTTCGCTTCCTTTAATCTTAAGGTTCATAAAGCCTTTGTTTAATGACCTAAAAGACACAATCCCTGTTAAAACTTCGTCTAAATTGTTGTTTGTCATATACATCCACGAATAGCACATTAGCTGCATTGCTTTTGATTTCCCTGGGTCCGTACATATTAAACTAAGTTCTTTGACTGACAATTGACTTGAAACAATTGAGCCGGTTTTATAGTCAATTATTCTTGTTGTTCCGTTTTTTTCATCAACCCTATCAATAACTCCAGTTAAAAAAACTTTTTCTTTTGATCCTAATTTTAATGGGGTCTTTATTTTTGTTTCTAATCCTAAGATTTTAATAACACTTCCTCTTTTTAGCTCATCTATTTCATTTCTAATAAAAGTCTCTATGCTGCTTTTTATTACTTCAAATATTATTTTATTTTTTCCCTGATTATGTGGCTCTTCATGTTTTTTAAAAATATTTTTTAAAACATCCCTAGTTTTCGAAAGCGCAGTTGTCAAATCATTTACATTGAGTTTTTTTCCAACGTATTTTTTATAAAGATTTTCTAAGGATTCGTGGAAGATAAGCCCTATTACTCTATGACTTGCATGTTCTTTGTCAATTTCCTTTTCTTCAATTTTTAACAATTTTTGACGATAATAATCTACAGGGCTTTTTATATATGTTTCCAATGATGAAGGGGAAAATCCTTTTTTTGCAATTTCTCGCAACCTAATTATTGTACCCGGAGATTTCAAAAACTCCGTGTTTTTATTCTTGTTTTTTATAATATCACTTGTGTTTTCATAGGTTAACTCATGAAGCTTTTGTTTGTTCATTTCAAGCTGATATATAAACCTGCTTTTTTCGCCCCTGTTTACCCCCTCAGTGCTGGAATTATAAATGAGGTATATATCTTTAGCCCTTTGTAATAATCTGTAAAAATGATAGCTGTAAATTTTATCTTTTTCTCCAATTCCATAAAGACCGTTCTTCAGTCTTATCTCAATTGGCAAAAGAGATGTATACAATTTTCCCTGGGGCATGACCCCTTCATTAACAGATGTAATTATTACTGTTTCATAATCCAGAGCTCTAGTTTCTAATAATCCTGAGATGGTAATTTTTGCATTTTTATTGTGTTCAAACTTAGTTTGTAATTTGTCTATAAAAAGAAAAATAGTTTCTTTAAGTCTATTGAGGTTAACTTTATCTTTTAGATAGAGTTCTTTAATTTGAACTATTTTCTGTAAAATAGCCTCTGCTTCATTAAGTTCTATTTTAGACACCTTGTTAGACGTTATAATCTTGTTTAAAAAGGCCTCAAGATTGTTTAAAAACAGTGTAGACTCGTCCCATTTTTCAAAAACAAGAGAATTAAGTGTTTTGTTCTTTTTTACAACTAATTTAAGCTTTGATGAATTTATGTCCCCGCTGTCCAGTCTTCTAATCTTATGACCTAAAACCTTCACTAAAAGTGTTGATGATAATATTCTGTTTAAAATCCGAAATGATGTTCTGCCTTTGTTATTGGTTTTAAAATCTACAATTAATTTGACAAGTTGTTTAACGCTTGTCTCTTTTATTGGAATAGTAGTGTTAATGTTTGAATCCTCTATCTCTTTTGGAATAAACTGAAGCAAAGAGTATAATAATTTTTCGTCAGCTAAAACCAATGCAATATTAGAACGTTTTGTTATTTTTAACTTTGACAATACTCTTCCGGCATCTCGAGCCTGAGAAATGAATCCATTAGATTCGATAATTTGAATTGTTTTTTTTGAATTAAAACTAGTCGATTCAAATTTAAATTTGTTCTTTCTGTAATACTTCCAATCGTTTCTATGTTTTCTAATAAAATGTGAAGCGCTATGGTTTTTGTTTTTAAAAAACTCTTTGTCAATATCCCAAAATACAGAACTGTTATTTTGTTCTAACAGTTCTTGAATAACAATTTCTTCAGACTTTGAAAGCGCATTAAGGCCAATGAAAAAAAAACTTTTTTCTTTGTTCGCCTCTTTGAAATAATGAATGTTATTTACAGCCTCTCTATAACATATTCCTTTTGTCCCTTTTTCGTTGTCAAGAAGATTGTTTTTAAATAGGCTGTATGATTTTTTTAATTGTTTTATTAATTCAATTTGGTTTAATTTATTTTTATCCTCCTCTCCCCAGAGTTTAACTTGGTTTAACTCTATTAAATTGTCAAACACATTGTTTACATTGAGTAAATTCTGTTCTAATTCTGAACAATCATTTAAAAAAGATATGGCTGTTTTAACATTATAATCAAGATTTGAATTAGTCTGTTTGCTATTCTTATTAAAACATTTGAAAAAACTATACTCGGAAAGCTCTATTTCAATTTCTTGTAGACCTGAAACTTTCTTCATAAAAGAATCAATAGACTCAATTGACGGAGCGAAAACAGGGTTTTCTATTTTTTGTTGAATTACTTTTTTTAAAGCTAAAGAAGATTTTTTATTAGGTAATATAAAACAGTTTAGATCAGAATTAGCTGAGTATAAATCTATTTCACTTATTACTTGTTCTAAAAAAGTCATGCCTAAAAATAAAAAAAGCGCCTGTAAAACAGGCGCTTTTCAATTATATTATATGATACAATTAATTAGATGAAGCGGGAATTACCTTGAACTCTACTCTTCTATTTTTAATTCTACCTTGTCTTGTTGAATTTGAAACCATTGGCTTGTCTTCTCCATAACCAACTGTAGACAATCTGCTAGATGTAATTCCGTTTTCAACCAAATATTCTTTAACAGACATTGCTCTTAATTCAGAAAGTTTTTGGTTAAAAGATTTAGGCCCAGATGAATCTGTATGCCCTTCAATCATAAAGCTTGTTTTGGAGTAATTATTCATTATTCCTAAAACTTCTCCAAGGAGTCCTTTTACTTCAGCTCCTAATTCTGCTCTATTTAATTGGAAAGGAATCATAGCTCCAACAGCGTTTAATCTTTCCATAATCTCTTTAGTAGGTTCTGGACATCCGTTGTTAGAAGAAACTCCTGCAGTATTAGGACATTTGTCGTCTTTGTCTAAAACGCCGTCACCATCAGAATCTGGCCAAGGGCATCCATTGTTAGCAGCAGGTCCAGCAACAGAGGAACAAGCGTCGACATTATTTGCAACACCGTCGCCATCAGAATCAGGACATCCATTCATTTCGGATGAACCAGCTTCATTAACACAAGCGTCTTGAGTGTCTGGAATTCCATCACCATCTGAATCAGGGCATCCGCCAAATTCAATTAATCCAGCAACATCTGGACAAGCATCTTTGCTATTTACAACACCATCTCCGTCATTATCAGGACAACCGTTAAAAGCAGGGAGACCTGGTTGAGAAGGGCAATCGTCGTATTGATCATACACTCCATCTCTATCAGAGTCTTTTCCTCCAAAATTTAAGGCAACACCAATGTTGTGTTGGAAATGAGCCTTTAAATCTTGCATGTCGTTGAAAGCATGCTTGTAAGATGAACCCACTTTGATAGACACTTTCTCTGAAACAGGAATGTTAACTCCGTATCCTCCATTAAGTGTTTGTGATCTTTCTTTTCCAAACCAAGTGTAACCAGTTCCTCCCTCAAGAAATGGGTCAATAGTTAATCCCATAACATTAATTTCTCCTGGAAGATTATATGTTACAACCGCATCAAAACTTCCTAACACTTTTGGACTAATTATAGCTCTTTCGTCTCCAAGCTTGCTAATTTTATTTAAACTTGCTCTGAAGCCATAAGAAAAAGACTCATTACCATATCTAGTTAGAGAAATTGTGTTTACTGGTGTGTTTGGAGTGTTCCAGTTTTCATCAAAATTGAAGTACTCGCTGAACAGCCCACCAGTTGCATTGTCTGATGCATCTGTTCCAACTGGATGAAAATCTATTGCGCTAACACCCATTGTAATTTGCCATTGATTGTTTTTGTCTTGAGCTAGCATAGAGCTAACCGATAAAACCATAACAAAAACAGATAATACTTTTACTAATTTTTTCATTGTAATAGTTTGTTTAATAATTCCGTAATGCAAACTTAATGAATTTATAGGATATAGGAAGATTTCTTTATTTATTTATTATGGACTAGCTCAAGCGAAAGATTTGAGGGGTTTAGATAAACAAGGATTGTTTCTAGAACAGTATAACCCATTTCAGTTAGGATTTCTTTATATAAACCAATTTGTTGAGTGTCTTTTTTTTGTTTAACTCCTGTTTTATAATCAATTATAATAACTTCTTTTTTATTTAAAAAAGCTATCCTGTCTGGGATAATTGATTTTTTATTTGAAAGAATTTCTTTTTCGCAAACAGCATTTATTTTATTCGAAAAGCTTCTCTTAAGATCTTTATTATAAATTGTTTTTTTAGACAATATTAAAATTTTTTCTTTGAGCTCTTGACCAATATCATTTCTTGCTTTCATTTTAAGGGTTGCTTTTTTATAATCACTTTCATTTACAATTTGAGACATAAAATCATGGAAAAGCTTGCCAAACCTAATCTTATCGTCGGAGTAAACTGTTTGATGTTCTTTGCTAATTGTCTTTGTTTCAAAATTAATTTGCTGTTGATTTTTTGTAGGTTTTATTCTTTTTTTTGTGGTTTTTTCACCCCAATAATAAGTGCTGTTAGTATTTGTCCATTTTTTGTTTTTCTCGAGAAAAAACCTAATAATTTCAGAGTGTGAAGCTAAAGATCCTTTTTTTGGATTTACAGATATTACATGAAGCTCGTCTTTGGCTCTTGTAAAAGCAACGTAAAGTAAATTTAAATTATCAAACTCTTGATTTTCAATATGTAGCCCATATTCATCAAAAAAAGCAGAGCTATATTCTTTTATTCCTTCACTAAAAGGTATTAAAAGATTAAATGAGTCCTTTTCTTCAGAAAATGGAAGCCACTTTTTAGTAGACCTGTTTCTATACGTTTCGGAATCTGCAAAAGGATATATAACAATTGGAAACTCAAGTCCTTTCGATTTATGTATAGTCAAAACTTGAACAGAGCGGCCGCTTCCTTTGGTTGCTAATTTTATTTTTTCTTTTTCTTTTTCCCAATAACTCAAAAACTCTGCGTCTACAAAACCCTCGCCAAAAACCTTTTTGTGCACAACTTCCTTAAACGTCAAAATATAGGGATCGTTGTTATTTTTGTCTAAATCCAATGATTTAATAAAGAAGTCAACTGCCTCGAATAGAGGCTTGTCAAATCCATCTAAGAGGTGCTTTAATCCTAGTTTTTTAAAAAACTTTTTTAAATCGTAATTTATAATTTCATCAAAAAACAAAAACTCGTCCTTTATATCAAAAGTGCTTTTAAAAAAGTTTATTATATAAAACTTAGCACACCTGTTAGAGTTGTCCGTTTTTAGTTTTATCAAATTAATTAAAAGCTCTATCTCTTTTGAGTTTGTAATAGCTGTTGTTTCTGAAGACGTTACAGAAACGCCTTTTTCATTCAGCCCAGATGATATTATAGAGGCTTGCTTATTGTCTCTAACCAGTATACAGATTTCTTCTTGCTGATATCCCCTGTCAATTGAAGAGATTATTTTGTCTAAAACCTCGTTAATTATTTTTTCAGTTTCTTGTTGTTTTTTTTGAGTTTTTTCAAGGATTTTAATTGAAATATAGCCTCCTTTTTTATTGTTGTTTTTTTGGCTTGAGGCGCTTTCGTAAACGCTCCTCTGAACAGGGCTTAAAAGGATTTCCGAAACAGCAGAAAAAAAAGTGTTGTTAAAAGAAATTAATTCATTCCTGCTTCTAAAGTTTTTATTCAAACTAATTGTTCTTTTTTTTTCTTTAAAAAAGCTGTCGTTGTATAAAAGGTTGTTAAATATTTTTGGGTCTGCCCCTCTCCATCTATACAATGATTGTTTAGGGTCTCCTACTAAAAACAAAGACCCTTGTTCTTCGTTTTCATCTAAAGAGTCCAAAGCGTGAGAGATTAGGGGGAAAATATTTTTCCATTGAAGTTTTGACGTGTCTTGAAACTCATCAATAAAATACTTGTTATACCTGACCCCAAGTTTTTCATATAAATAAGGTGTTGGCTGGTTTGCTATTTCTTTGTTAATAATGTCATTAAATTCGGACACCGAAACCTGATTTTTCTCTTCCTGGATCTCTTTAAAATTTGTTTTAATTTTTTTAATTAAAGCAGAAGGAGTTACTGAATTAATAAATAGCTCTTGTGTTTTTGATTTAACAACGTGCTTGTTTAATTCAATGCAATGGGAGCTAAGTTTTTTCAACAGCTTTTCCGCTTGAAAACTATTTGTTTCTAAACATTTTTTATTTATTACGCTCCCTCTTTCAAATAATAAAACTAAAGCCTTAGCAGACTTTATTTGAAGCTCGTTTGTTTTAACTTTTTTTAAAAGTTTTGGAAAAGAGTTTCTTGAAAAACTAATTTCAAAGGAAGTGTTTTCAATTAAACCTTCTATCTTTTCTATTATGCTGATTATCTTTTTTTGTTCAACACGATGCTGAGTTTTTATCTCTTTTTTAATTTTCAAAAAATCATCTATTGATTTTTTTGAAAGTTTATCAATTTCTTTAAAATGCTTTTCAATAAATATTGACTGAGCAAATTCTTTCATGTCATACTCAACGTCCCAAGACTTTCCTTCAGATATTTTTTTTATCGCAAAGTCTTTTAACATTTCTTCGAGCTTTTGATTTGATTTATCATTTTCAAAAACTCTGTAAACTGCCTCTTGAAGCGAATCGTCAAAGTCAGTTATAACTTCAAAGTCAGAGGATAAGTTTAATTCTCGAGCAAATGATCGTATTAAAGAATGGTTAAAACTATCTATTGTGTCTATATTGAAAAAAGAGAAGTCATGTAATATTTTTTCAAGTAAAACTTTAGATTTCTTAACGATATCATTAGTAGTTAAGTTTAGTTCTTTTGACAGGCTTTTAAACAACGCTTCAGAACTAATATGTTGATCATAATTTGAAAAATCCTTGAGCGATGTCAACACCCTCTCCTTCATTTCGTTTGCTGCTTTGTTAGTAAACGTCAGAGCAAGAATTTTTTTAAAATGATCGCTATCACTCGAGGAAAGAATTTCCTTTAAAATGTTTTGAGTAACGGCGAATGTTTTACCTGTGCCTGCAGAAGCGTTTATTAAATTAACGTTAGGTTTCAAAAAAAAATATTAGTTACAAGTAAAAATACACGATTATTTAATTAATTTTATGTCAAATTAAATTTATAAAAATGGCTTTTGAACTCCCTTCTTTAAAATATTCCTACGACGCTTTAGAACCTCACATTGATTCAAAAACAATGGAAATTCATCATGGAAAACATCATGCTGGTTATACTAACAATTTAAACAACGCTATTAAAGATTCTGATCTAGAAGGAAAGTCTATTGAAGAAATTTTGTCAGAGTTAAATTTAGACAACAGCGCTGTTAGAAATAATGGAGGAGGCTTCTACAACCACTGTTTATTTTGGGATATTTTATCTCCCTCAGGTGGTGGAGAACCAGCCGGCGCTCTGTCTAATGCAATTTCAAATTCATTTGGTAGTTATGATGAATTTAAGGCCTTGTTTTCTAAAGCTGCTGCAACAAGATTTGGCTCTGGGTGGGCTTGGCTATGTGTTCATCCTGGAGGAAAACTTGAAGTTTGTTCTACAGCGAATCAGGACAACCCTTTAATGAAAGGAATTGGCTGTGGAGGAACCCCAATTTTAGCTTTAGATGTTTGGGAACATGCATACTACTTAAATTATCAGAATAGAAGGCCTGATTATATAGCTGGATTTTTTAACGTTGTTGACTGGACCGCAGTTTCTGCTCTTTTTGACCAAAACAAGTAATTAATACGCTCTTTTGTCTGAGCCCTCGTAATAATTTACAAAAGCTTGGTTTACAACTTTGTTACCCCCTGGTGTTGGGTAATTTCCGGTAAAATACCAATCTCCCAAGTTTTTAGGACAAGCCAAATGAAGGTTTTTAACAGGCTGGAAAATAACCTGAATATCCGCTTTTATATCGTCCTCTTTCAAAATCTTTGCAATTTGGTTAGATATATCATAATCGGAATAATCAGAATAAATTTGGGAAACTTGATTTTTCATTTTATTTGAAGGCAACTTAAGTTCGGTCAAACAGTCTTTATAAATCTTTTTTATTTTGTTTTCTTTGCCTTCAGCTTTCAACAAGCTAATGGCAGCCCTAAAAGCAATAAAATCTTCCATTTTAGCCATATCAATACCGTAACAATCTGGATACCTTATTTGAGGTGCGCTTGAAACAATTATAACTTTTTTTGGATTTAGTCTATCTAAAATTTTTAAAATACTTTTCTGTAGGGTTGTTCCTCTAACAATACTATCGTCAATTATGACAAGTGTGTCTGTTTTTTTTATTGAGCCGTATGTAATGTCATAAACATGCGCAACCAGTTCATCTCGATTGGCATCGTCTGAAATAAAAGTTCTAAGCTTTGCGTCCTTTATTGCAACCTTTTCAATTCTGGGTTTTAGAGACAAAAGCTTTTCTAATTTCTTTCGTGACAAGCTTTCTTTCAAACTCAAAACCTCTTTAATTGACTTCTCTTTTATTTGTTTTTGAGCCTCTTGAACCAAGCCAAAAAAAGAAGTCTCTGCTGTATTTGGAATGTAAGAAAAAACTGTATTTACCAAATCTCCTCCAATAGCTTTGTTAACCTCAGGAAACAGAAGCTCTCCTAGTTTTTTTCTTTCCTTATAAATTTCTTTGTCACTTCCCCTTGAAAAATAAATTCTTTCAAAAGAACAGGCTTTTCTTTCTTTTGGTTCGATAATCTTCCTTACAGATGTTTTTCCTGATTTTTTTATAATTATACTATGTCCAGCATCTAGCTCTTTGATCTCCTCAAAAGTAGTGTTAAATACAGTTTGAATAACGGGTCTTTCTGAGGCAACAACCACAACTTCTTCGTTTTGAAAATAATATGCTGGACGAATTGCTGATGGGTCTCTTAAAACAAAAGCGTCTCCATGACCAAGCAAACCCGCCATGGCGTATCCTCCATCCCAATCTTTAGAAGCTTTTTTAAGAACTTTGCTAATTTTAAGACGTTTTTCAATTCTTGGAGATGCTTCTTGTTTGTTGTATCCCTCTCTTTTCAAGTCTCTATATATTTTATGAACGGCATCGTCAAGAAAATGTCCTATCTTTTCCATAACAGTGACTGAATCTACTTTACTTTTCGGATGTTGTCCAAGTTTTACAAGGTTTTCAAACAACTCTTCGTTATTAGTCATATTGAAATTTCCTGCTACAATTAAATTTCTATGGGTCCAATTGTTTTGTCTTAAAAAAGGGTGAACACTTTCAATATTGTTCTTTCCAAATGTTCCATACCTAACATGACCAAGTAATAATTCTCCGTGAAAAGGGTTGTCGTCAGGGTTTTCTTTTGAGGATTGTATTCGTTCGTTAACCCTAGAAAAAACATCTTGTATAGGCTGTTTTCCTGAGGACCTTTCTCTATGGATGTATTTTTGTCCTGGCTTAGCTCCAATTTTAACAGTTGCTAACCCCGCTCCGTCCTGTCCTCTGTTATGCTGTTTTTCCATCATCAAATACATTTTATTAACTCCGTAAGATTTGGAGCCGTATTTCTTTTGATAAAAGTCCAGGGGTTTGAGCAGTCTAATTAATGCTATTCCGCACTCGTGTTTAATTTGATCGCTCATTATTCTTTGTAAACAAGATAAAAATAATTCAATTTTCCTTAATATCTCGTGTAATTTTTAAATTCTTTAAATCGCTTTTCTGCCTTTTCTTTATTAAGGTTTTGTATTGAAGACGTTCCAAAACCTTCAACACAAAATGAAGCATTAATTGTTCCGTGAACGACAGCTGTTTTTAAATTTTGAAAATTAACTTCCTCACATTGAGCTAAAAACCCTGCAAAACCTCCTGCAAAACAATCGCCAGCCCCAGTAGGATCTTTAACTTTATGAACAGGATAAGCTGGAACTGTAAAAAATTCTGTTTTACCAAAAAGCATCGCACCATGCTCTCCTTTTTTTATCACAATGTAAGCGGGGCCATAAGACATGATTTCTTGAGCAGCAGCAAAAAGAGTGTCTTTTCCAGAAAGCTGAAGAGCCTCTTCGTCATTTATTATAATTATATCGACTCTTGAAATTACATTGTGAAGTTCCTCAAGAGCATTGTCCATCCAAAAATTCATAGTGTCAAGTATTACACATCTGTTTTTAGATTCTATTTGATTTAAAACGGTACTTTGCACTAATGGATGTAGGTTTCCTAAAACTACAATTTCTGATTCTTTTTCATCTTTATTTAACGTTGGATTAAAGTCCGCTAAAACATTAAGCTGAGTGTTTAGAGTATCTCTTTTGTTCCAATCTTTATGATATTTTCCTTTCCAATAAAAAGTTTTTCCTTTAGATACAACCTCAATGGAACTGACATCGATTCCTTTAGAAATTAAAAGATCTAAATACTTTTGTTCAAAATCTCCCCCAACAATTGAGACAATAGACGGGTTGATGTTAAATATTGAGGCGCTTAAGCCGATATACGTTCCTGCTCCTCCAAGAATTTTTCCAGAAGAATCTGTTGGTGTTTCTATCTCATCATAAGCGACGGTCCCTACAATTAGTGTCTTTTTCAAAATAATGTGTTTAAGTTTGTGTTATACCCTTTGTCTTCAAAAAGATTTTCTTTTTTTGAAGCGCCAACCGCAAGTTTATCACATCTTTCATTTTGAGGATGGTCACTGTGTCCTTTAATCCACTCAAATTGAATGTTGTGCTTTTCTTGTAGAGGCAAAAATTCAAGCCACAAATCTACATTTTTTTTGTTTTTAAACCCTGTTTTTTTCCAATTGTCAAGCCATTTTTTTTCAATCGGATTAATTACATATTTTGAATCGGTAAATACTCTTATTTTAAGGGGTTCTTTTTTTAGTTTTTTTAAAGCATCTATAACTGCCAAAAGCTCCATTCTATTATTAGTAGTAAGCTTAAATCCTTTCGCGTACTCCTTAATAAAGCCAGAATTACAGTCCTCCAAAATAATTCCGTATCCACCCGGGCCAGGGTTTCCTCTAGATGAACCGTCAGTATAAATTACAACGTCTGGGCTATTCATTTTTTAATATTTCTTCAATTATTTTAGGATAATACAGGTGCTCCTGGCTTAAAATTTTTTTTGCTAACAACTCTGGAGAATCCTCTAAATTGACCGTTACTTTTTTTTGGAAAACAATTTGTCCTTTGTCGTATTCTTCGTTTACATAATGAATTGTTAGTCCAGATTCATTCTCTTTGTTTTGTATAACCTTTTTGTGAATGTGCATTCCATACATTCCTTTTCCTCCGTATTTTGGAAGAAGTGCAGGGTGTATATTAATTATTTTCTTTTCAAACTTTTCTATTATATTAAATGGCATCTTCATTAAAAACCCTGCCAAAACAATCAAGGAGGGCTGACTTTTTATAAGCAAGTTTAAAACCTTGTTTGATTCGAAATCTGTTTTTTTAATTAAATTAACTCTTATTTTTCTTTTTTTAAATTCATCAACAACACCAGCAAAGGGTTTGTTACAAAATAAAGAGTCTATTTTTATGTCTTGTCTGTTTTTAAAATGCTCGTAAATTTTTACTGCATTAGATCCGGAGCCTGAAGCAAAAATTACCAGTTTTTTAGCCACTAAGCATGTGTTTTTAGATTTTATTTTGACAAAATAAAGGTTTTCTTCCTCGATAACCAATGTTTAATGGCATAGTTTTTTTTAATTTTTTAAAAAAAAAGCATATATAATGTAAAGTTTTTTATTTTTGTCGCAACTTTTAAAAAATAATTATGTCTGATATTTCATCTAGAGTTAACGCAATTATAGTCGATAAATTAGGGGTCGATGAAAACGAGGTTGTGCCTTCTGCAAGTTTTACAAACGATTTAGGTGCTGATTCCCTTGATACAGTTGAATTAATCATGGAATTTGAAAGAGAATTTGATATTCAAATCCCAGATGACCAAGCTGAAAAAATTGCTACTGTTGGTCAAGCTATACAGTATATAGAAAGTTCAAAGTAATTTTATGGAACTCAAGCGTGTTGTTGTTACCGGTTTAGGGGCATTAACACCCATTGGTAATACGGTCTCAGAGTATTGGGATGGGTTGGTTTCGGGTAAAAGCGGAGCAAATCATATCACTTATTTTGATGCTTCTAATTTTAAAACCCAGTTTGCATGTGAGCTAAAAGGGTTTAATGTTGAAGATTTTATGGACCGTAAACTAGCCAGGAAAATGGACAGGTTTGCTCAATATGCCATAGTTTCTTCTGAAGAAGCAATTGCTGATTCTCGAATTATTGAAGACAATGTTGATAAGGACAGAATTGGTGTAATCTGGGGAGCTGGAATTGGAGGTTTAGAAACGTTTCAAAACGAAGTTTTAGGTTTTGCTGCCGGAAACGGCACTCCGAGATTTAATCCTTTTATGATTCCTAAAATGATCCCTGACATTGCTCCAGGAATTATTTCAATAAGAAACGGATTTAGAGGGCCAAATTTTGCAACTGTTTCTGCTTGTGCGTCCTCTGCTAATGCTCTAATTGACGGCTTAAACTATATTCGTCTAGGTCATGCTGATGTAATTGTATCTGGGGGCTCTGAAGCAGGGGTTTCGATATCTGGAATCGGAGGTTTTAACGCCCTACACGCTTTATCAACAAGAAACGACAGTCCTGAGACCGCCTCAAGACCTTTTGACAAAGAGAGGGATGGGTTTGTTCTTGGAGAAGGCGGAGGATGTTTAATTCTTGAGGAATATGAACATGCTAAAAAAAGAGGTGCTAAAATTTATGCTGAACTTATTGGCGGGGGGCTTTCAGCAGATGCACACCATATGACAGCTCCACATCCTGAGGGTATTGGAGCTATTAAAGTGATGGAAAATTGCCTTAAAGACGCCGGTGTTGATCTTTCAAAAATAGACACTGTTAATATGCATGGAACATCAACCCCTTTAGGAGATGTGGCAGAGTCGAAGGCTTTATATGATGTTTTCGGAGATCACCTTTATTCAATGAACATCAACTCAACAAAGTCAATGACAGGCCACTTACTTGGAGCTGCAGGAGCTGTTGAAGCTATTTCTTCTATCTTGTCTATAAACAAAGGCGTCATTCCTCCCACCATAAATCACAACACACCTGACGAGGCAATAGATCAAAAAATAAACTTCACGTTCAATAGTGCCCAAAAAAGAGAGGTTACATATGCAATGAGCAATACTTTTGGTTTTGGCGGTCACAACGCCTGTGTTCTTTTCAAAAAGTACTAATCCTTTTTATGTAAGAACAAGTTCTTAACTTTAGTCAATGCCTAAACATGTTTTAAATCATTTTGAAACCGAATCGAAAAGTACTTTCTATGGAGTGTGCTCAAGCGTGGAATTTTACTATTTAATCTTGCTTTTAAATGAGAAGCTTAGAATAAAACTTAAAAGATCACAAAAAGATATTTCGTTTAAAAACTCTACAACGGCTTTTATGGCTTACTATCATGTAGATAAAAAAAATGATTTTGAAATGTTTGTCTACAAAAATTCTGTCTCCTCAAAAACAGAAACAAAAGAAGGTGAAGGGTTCTTTTTTCAAGAATCAAAAGAGCGTCTTCTTTTGCCAGAGCTTCGATCTGTCGATTTTATTTTGAAAATTGAAGGCGATCAAAGTATCTTTGTAGAGCTCCTAGAAAAAATCAGAACAATTAAAGAGGTTGTTTCTGTTTTTAAAATCTCTGAGAAAAAACTTAAATCAAAAGAAAACTTAATCTTTGAATATTAATGAAGTTTAACAAAACCAAAATAATTGCAACGCTTGGGCCTAGCTCGACAAGCAAAACAAAAATCAAATCTTTAATTCAAGCTGGAGTAAATGTTTTTAGGGTTAATTTTTCACACGCCATACATTCTGAAATAAAACAAACGGTTAAAGACATAAGAGAAGTTAGCTCTTTGTTAAATCGTCATATTTCAATTCTTGGTGATCTTCAGGGGCCAAAAATACGGCTTGGTATTGTTGAAGAAGGGGTTGTTGTTAAAAAAAGTGATACAATTTCCATCACAACCAAAATTATTGAAAAGGGAAACAGCGCTCTTGTTTCTATTAATTATCCCGATTTCCCAAAAGATGTTTCTGAGAACGAGATCATTTTAATAGACGACGGAAAGCTTATTCTAAAAGTTATAAAAACAAACAATGTTGATTTAGTTGAGGCAAAAGTTGTTCAAGGAGGCGCACTGAAATCCAAAAAAGGAGTAAACCTTCCTAATACAAATATTTCTTTACCTGCGTTAACAGACAAAGACAAAAAAGACGCTTTGTTTGCAATTGAAAACTGTTTTGACTGGATTGCTCTATCTTTTGTTAGAACAAAAAAAGACGTCAAACAATTAGAAAAATTAATTAGTAAAAACTCTGATTTTAAAATTCCAATTATTGCTAAAATTGAAAAGCCTGAAGCTATTGAAAATATGAGCGGCATTTTAAAAGCTGCCGACGGTTTAATGGTGGCCAGGGGTGATTTAGGGCTAGAAATCCCTGCTGAAGAAGTCCCTTTAAAACAAAAATTATTGGTTAAAAAAGCTAAACAGGCAAGGAAGCCGATAATTATTGCTACTCAAATGATGGAGTCAATGATTGACAGTTTAACCCCATCAAGAGCAGAGGTAAATGATGTTGCTAATTCTGTAATGGACGGCGCAGATGCTGTTATGCTTTCTGGCGAAACCTCGGTTGGAAAATATCCTGTTGAAGTAGTCAAAACAATGGGTAAAATTATAGGCGGTGTTGAAAACTCGCCGTTAATAAAAGTTCCTAACACCCTTCCTGAAATTAAATCTAAAAGGGTTGTAACAAAAGCTATTTGTTTTCATGCTTGTAATATAGCTAACGAACTTGATGCTGCTGCAATTTGTACACTTACCAATAGCGGCTATACGGCTTGGCAGATTTCGTCCTGGAGGCCAAATGCTGTAATCCTGGTTTTCACATCAAACAAAAGGGTTTTAACTCAATTGTCCTTATTGTGGGGGGTAAGATGTATTTATTACGACAACTTTGTTAGTACAGACAAAACTGTTGAAGAGGTGAATCAGCTTGCTAGAGACAAAGGGTTTGTAAAAAACAATGATCTTGTTGTAAACCTGGCGGCAATGCCTGTAAAAGACAGGGGACAAGTGAATACTCTTAGGTTGTCAAGACTATAATTAAAGTTTCTGTATTTTAGTAATATGGAGACAACTCGTCAAAAAAAAATCGGAGTTACAATTCAAAAAGACTTGACCGTAATTTTTCAAAATCTACTAAAAAACAACTCTTTTCATTCAACTATTGTTTCGGTTACAAAAGTTAGGGTGTCTCCGGACCTGTCTTCAGCCAAGATATATCTAAGTGTTTTTCCTTTTAAAAACCTTCAAAATGTTTTTGATCTTGTTTTAGACAAAAAAAACGAAATTAGAAACGCTCTTGCTTTACTAGTTAAAAATCAAGTTAGAAGAATCCCTGAGCTCTTTTTTTATAATGATGATTCTTTAGAACATATTGACAGCGTAGATCTGGCACTAAAAAAAACAGAAGATCCTATAAAAGACAGATCTCTTCTTGGCAAAAGAAAAAAATTATAAAATGAATGTTAGCTCATTTATTTCGCTGAAATATTTTTTTTCTAAAAGCAAGCTACATATCGTTAATATTATAAGCTCAATAGCTGTTTTTGTGTTGATTGTAGCTTCGTGTTCTTTTTTTGTTGTTCTTTCGGTTTTTTCAGGACTGAAAGATTTTGGTCTTCAATACAATAGGTCGTTTAGTCCAGACATTCTAATCTCTAATTCGTCTGGAGCTTTTAAGATTTCTGAGAAACAGCTGGACTTTCTTGAAAAAAACAATTTCTTTTTTACTTTAGTTTATGAAGAAAAAGTTTTGTTGTCTAGTAAAGAAAAAACTTTTTTTGGAAAAATTCTTGGTGTTCAGGAAGGGTATAGAGACATCGTTGAAATTGATAGTCTTATTAGTGTCGGAAGGTGGATTTCTCCTTTATCGAACGAAGTTGTGGTAAGTTATCTCGCTGCTGACAAGCTGGACCTAGGGCTTTTTAATTTCGGAAACAGACTTTCAGTTTCTGTTCCCAAAGAAACAGATTATTCTTTTAACAAAAACCCTTTCAAAAGCGACGTGTTTCTGACCTCTGGAGTTTTTAACAGCCAGGATGAAAACGATCAAAAGATTGTGTTTGCAAACCTACCTTTTGTTCAAAAGCTATTAAACAAACCCTCAGACGAAATATCTTCTGTGCTTGTTAAATCAAACAATGTTGGTGGTGACATAAAAAAAATTAAAGCGTTTTTTGGTGAAGGGTTTTTAGTGCAATCTCGAGAACAAATAAATGAAACTTACTATAAAATGATTAAAACAGAGTCTTTGATTTTAAATCTGATTATGGTTTTAATTTTAATTATAGCAGCTTTTAATTCTGTTGGAGCAATAATCCTTTTAATTGTGGAAAAGAAAAATAGCGTTAAAACCCTTCTAAAGCTTGGTGTGACAAAAAGACAATTACAAAATATTTTTTTTAAACACGGCCTTTTAATTTCATTAATTGGTGGTTTTATCGGTTTGGTGTTTGGGTTTTTGATTGTTTGGGCACAAAAAACATTTTCTATTATTACTCTTTATAACACAAGCATTCCATACCCTGTTAGTCTAGATTTAAACAATTTTTTTACAGTTTTTTTGTTTGTGTTTTTGATCTGTACGACTGGTGCTTTTTTTGCATCACGAAACAGCCTGTCGATTAAGCTGTAAGAACAAATGTTTCATTCTCTTGTTCTAACATGGTGAAGACATCCATGAGTTCAGAAACGGTTTCTAGGGTAACTAGTTTTGTTCTGTGTTGTTTAAAATCTTGAATCCCTTTAAAGTAGTTAGAATAGTGCCTTCTTGTTTCTAATATCCCTAACCTTTCTCCTTTCCATTTTATAGACATTTCTAAATGTCTTCTGGCAACTTTTATTCTTTCTAAAATTGACGGTTTTTTTGCGTGTTTTCCTGTTTTAAAATATTCTTTAACTTGGTTAAAAAACCAGGGGTTTCCTATGCATGCTCTTCCAATCATTGCGCCGTCTAAACCGTATTGGTCTCTCATTAATTCAGCTTTTTCTGGGCTATTTACGTCTCCGTTTCCAAAAACCGGAATAAACATTCTTGGATTGTTTTTTACTTCAGCTATTGGTTTCCAATTGGCCTCACCTTTATACATTTGAGCCCGTGTTCTTCCGTGAATTGAAATAGCTTTTGCTCCAACATCTTGAAGTCTTTCGGCGACTTCTACAATTTTGATTGAGTTTTCATCCCAACCAAGCCTTGTTTTAATGGTAACAGGAAGGTGTGTTCTTTTACACATTTCTTTAGTTAATTTTACCATTAAATCAATGTCTTTTAAAATACCTGCACCAGCTCCTTTGGAAACAACTTTTTTTACTGGACACCCAAAATTAATGTCAATAATATCTGGATTTACAGCCTCAACTATATCAATTGATTGTAACATAGAGTCAAGGTTTGCTCCAAATATTTGAATTCCAACAGGTCTTTCTTTTTCAAAAATATCAAGTTTGATAACGCTTTTTTGAGCGTTTCTAATTAGGCCTTCGCTTGAAATAAACTCTGTGTATACGACATCCGCCCCCATTTCTTTGCACAATGCTCTAAACGGAGGATCGCTAACATCTTCCATTGGGGCCAGCAACAAAGGAAATTCTGTAGTTAATATGTCGCCTATTTTTACCAAACTTTCAAATTTTTATGCAAAAGTAAAATTTTAATCTTAATAGAGTTAAACGCTTTATTGCATTATATTTGCGTCGTATTTATTTTATGTCTGAAATAAGAAATTTTTGCATCATTGCCCACATAGATCACGGTAAAAGTACTTTGGCCGACAGGCTTCTTGATTTTACTGGAGCCGTATCCAGTAGAGAAAAACAAGACCAGCTTTTAGACAATATGGACTTGGAAAGAGAAAGAGGAATTACAATAAAATCCCACGCCATTCAAATGAATTATACAAAAAACAACGTTGATTATGTTTTAAATCTTATTGATACGCCTGGACATGTAGATTTTTCTTATGAAGTATCTAGGTCAATCGCAGCTTGTGAAGGTGCTCTTTTAGTTGTAGATGCTGCGCAAAGTATTCAAGCTCAAACCATTTCAAACCTTTACCTCGCTCTTGAAAACGATCTAGAAATTATTCCTGTGTTAAATAAAGTTGACCTTCCTTCTGCTAACCCAGACGAAGTAAGTGACGATATTGTTGACTTGCTGGGGTGTAAAAAACAAGAAATCATTCATGCTTCAGCAAAAACAGGTCTTGGAATTGAAGATATAATCGACGCGATAATTAATGTTGTTCCTGGGCCGGGCAGAGATGATAACGCGCCGTTAAAGGCTTTAATTTTTGACTCTGTATATAACCCTTTCAGGGGTGTTGAAACTTATTTTAGGGTTTTTTCGGGTAAAATTTCTAAAGGACAAGGGATAAAGTTTTTGGCAACACAAAAAACTTATTCTGCAGACGAGGTTGGGACGCTTAACTTAACTCAAACGCCAAAAAAGCACATTTCTGCAGGTGATGTTGGTTATTTGATCACTGGAATTAAAAACGCTCAAGAAGTAAAGGTTGGCGATACAATTATCGACGTTAATTCGGTTGAAACTGAAGGGGTTTCTGGTTTTGAAGATGTCAAGCCTATGGTTTTCGCTGGAATATACCCGGTAGACACTGAAGATTACGAAGAATTAAGATCGTCAATGGATAAGCTTCAACTAAACGACGCCTCTTTGGTATATTCGCCTGAGAGTTCGTCAGCATTAGGCTTTGGGTTTAGGTGTGGTTTTTTAGGGATGCTTCATCTAGAAATTATTCAAGAAAGATTAGAAAGAGAGTTTAACATGACTGTAATCACCACGGTTCCTAATGTTTCATACAACGCTTTTACTAGAAAAGAGCCAAATGTGCCTGTTTTGGTAAACAACCCTTCTGATTTGCCAGAGCCATCCATACTTGATAGAGTTGAAGAACCCTACATAAAAGCCACAATTATAACAAAATCTGATTTCGTTGGAAACGTTATGAGCCTGTGTATTGAAAAAAGAGGAGAAATAAAAAACCAAACTTATTTAACAACACAAAGGGTTGAGCTTGTTTTTGATATGCCTCTGGCTGAAATTGTTTTCGATTTTTACGACAGGCTTAAAACCGTTTCTAAAGGTTATGCTTCTTTTGATTATTCCCCAATCGGAATGAGGCCTTCAAAATTAGTAAAAGTTGATCTTTTGTTAAACGGAAGCTCTGTTGATGCATTATCTGCCTTAATCCATTTTGACAACGCTTACACAATTGGTAAAAAAATGTGCGAAAAACTTCGCCAGCTAATACCTAGACAACAGTTTGACATACCTGTACAGGCGGCTATAGGAGCCAAAATTATATCTAGAGAAACAATTAAAGCTTTAAGAAAAGATGTTACAGCAAAATGCTATGGGGGTGACATTACTAGAAAGCGTAAACTTTTAGAGAAACAAAAGAAAGGTAAAAAGAAAATGAGACAGGTGGGTAGGGTTGAAATCCCCCAAGAAGCGTTTATGGCTGTGCTCAAGCTTAACGATTAATTTTTTCTTTTTTCACACTCCTTTATAATTTTAGTTTTTTTTCCTCAAAGATTATTTATATTTAAAACAATGAAAAAACTTCAAAGAACATTGTCTTTACCTGGCGCCATAGCGGTCAGTGTTGGGGGAATGCTTAGTGGAATTTTTGTCTTGCCCGGGCTGGCTGTTGGCATAACAGGATCGTCTGTCTGGCTAGCTTTTTTGGTTGCTGCTCTTTGCATCTTGCCAGCTGTTTTGTCTAAGTCTGAACTTGCAACAGCAATGCCTAAGTCTGGAGGAACATATGTTTATATAGAAAGAGCTTTTGGTCCTTTGTTTGGGACCATTGCAGGAATTGGCCTTTGGCTATCTCTTCTTTTAAAAAGCGCTTTTTCTTTGGTAGGTTTGAGTGCATATTTATATGTTCTAATTGAGATTGACGCCTCATCAACAAAAGGAATTGCTTTGTTTGCTTTGTTGGTTATACTCTTGTTAAATGTTTTTGGTGTTAAAAAGGTTGAAAAAACTCAACTTATAATTGTTTCTATTAGCGTTCTTTCTTTGATTGGAATTGTCTTTTTCGGAACAAGCTCGTTTGACTCTAGCTTGTTAGAGCCTGTATTTGTTGACGGGGGTTCTGGTTTTATAACGGGTGTTGCTTTTTTATACATTTCTTACGCTGGTGTAACCAAAATAGCTGCCGTTGCTGGTGAAATTAAAAACCCTGAAAAAAACCTTCCAAGAACAATGATTTTTTCTTTGTTTTTAATAACAATGATTTATGTTTTGGTTGCTCTTGTTTTGGTTGGAAACGTAGATGCTTCTGTTTTGTCTACAGACATTAAGCCTATTCATACTTTGTTTCAGTCGATTGGAGGTAACACTCTGGGCTATGTAGCTGGTGCTGTTGGGGTAATTACTCTTTTATCTATGGCAAACTCTGGTGTTTTGGCCTCTTCTAGGTTTCCTTTTGCAATGGGAAAAGATAGGCTTATGCCTGGGTTTTTAGGCTCTGTAAGCTCTAAGTTTATGACTCCAGTTTCAGCAATAATTACAACTTCTACCCTGATAGCGCTTGCAATACTTTTTTTAGATGTTGTTAAAATTGCCAAACTTGCAAGCGCATTCAAAGTTTTGATGTTTATTTTCAACGAGCTTTCTGTTATAGTTTTAAGAGAAACAAACGCTCAGTGGTACAATCCTTCGTTTAGGTCTCCATTATATCCATATGTTCAACTTTTTGGAATTTTCAGCGGAATTGTCTTGTTGGCCTATTTAGGAATAATGCCTTTAATTTCTGTTTTTGGCGTGTTCGTTTTAGGTTTCATTATCTTCATGATTTATGGAAGTAAAACTGATAGAAGTGGCGTTATTTCAAATTACGGGATTTTTTCCTTTTTATTTAAAGGTAAGTCAACTATAGAGCCTGAAGCGTCTTCAACAAACGAAACGTCTGAAGAAATTATAAATAGTGACGCAGAAGTTGTGGTTCCGCTACTTGGAGAGGAAAAATCACCAGAAACTCTTGTAGAAATTGCTTGTTCGTTTATTAAAAACAAAAAACTAAACGCTGTTAATCTGATTGAGGCGCCAAATCAATTGTTTTTAGAGGCTGTTGACGTCCACTCACCTAAATCAGAATCTATAAAAAGACGTGTTTTAAATTTGAAAAAATCTTTAAATACCGACATAACATATGAAAGCGTGTCTACTCATAATGTTGCAAACTCTATAGAAAACATTACCGGTCAAAGAAAGTGTAAATGGCTTGTTATGGGTTGGGAGGGTAGAGCGAGTTATGGAATATGGGTGGGAAACCCTATCGGATGGATTTTACGAAACGTTAACTCTAGTTTTGCTCTCTATAAAGATAACGGTATAAGGCGTTTTGAAAAAGTTGTATTAGCCTTAAGACCGGGTAGAAAAAACAGTGCTTTTATTGATGTTGCTGACAACATATGTTGTTTTTATGGGGCTAAGCTTTCTTTGCTAAACATTGTTCCTGAAGGTATTAAAAACGATAAAAAGACTAGGCTAAAAAACGATTCTAATTTACTAATAGAAAACACCAAATCCCAAAGCGAGCTGGTTGTGGTTGAGAGCGACGACGCACTTCAAACAATTACCGATATTTCGGCAAATTTTGATCTTTTAATTTTAGGAACACCCGAAAAAGACAATTGGCTTAGTGTTCTTTTTAGTGGAGGAAAAGACAAGTTTGTTCAAAATTCTGTTTGTTCTGTTTTAAGACTAACCATAAAGTAATTCTTTATATTTATCCTATGACTTTACACCCTATTGAGGCTGGAAACTTTAAATTAGATGGAGGTGCAATGTTTGGGGTTGTTCCAAAATCGCTCTGGCAAAAAACAAACACGCCTGATTCAAACAACATGATAGATATGGCCTCTAGGTGTTTGCTTATTGAAAACGGAAATAGATTAACGCTTGTTGACACAGGCATGGGAACCAAACAGTCTGAAAAGTTTTTTGGACACTACTACAGGTGGGGGGACTTTAATTTAATTTCTTCTATTAACAAGGCTGGATTTTCTTGTGATGAAATAACCGATGTTGTTTTTACACATCTTCATTTCGACCATTGCGGAGGAGGAAGTGTTGTTGAGAAAGGAAATTCTTTTCCGTCCCCTTTGTTTAAAAACGCTATATATTGGAGTAATAAAGATCATTGGGCGTGGGCAACCAATCCTAACCCCAGAGAAAAAGCCTCTTTTCTCGAAGAAAACTTACACCCTATTAAATCTTCCGGAGCTTTGTCTTTTGTTACTCAACACGACAAAGGGTTTGAGTATAAAAAAGAACTTGGTTTTGATCTTTTGTTTGTAAACGGTCATACAGAAAAACAAATGATTCCTAAATTTGTTTACAATGAAAAAACTCTGGTTTTCGCTGCTGATTTAATTCCAACAGCGGGCCACGTTCCGGTTCCTTATGTTATGGGCTATGATATAAGGCCTTTAGACTCTATGACAGAAAAAGAGCTTTTTTTAAAAGAGGCTGTTGAAAATAATTATTTTTTGTTTTTAGAGCACGATGCCCACAACGAGGTTGTTTCTTTAAAAAAAACAGAAAAAGGCATAAGGGTAGATCGTTCTTTTTCTTTTAACGAATTATTTAAATAACATGAAAAAGCTAGTTTTTATTCTATTGTGTGTGCCAATTATTTCTGTTGCCCAAGCCAGCTGGCAACAGCAGGCAGATTATTTTATGGACATTGAAATGGACGTTTCTGATTTTACTTTCAAAGGAGATCAAAAAATTGTTTACACCAACAACTCTCCTGACACTATAAATAAAGTTTACTATCATTTGTTTTTTAACGCTTTTAAACCCGGAAGTCAAATGGATGTACGATCAAGAACAATACAGGATCCTGACAGAAGGGTTGGTGACAGAATTTTTGGTCTTAAAGAAAAGGATTTTGGTGATCTGTCTGTTAAAACGCTAAAACAAGACGGCAAGAAAGTTGAGTTTAAAGAGCTTGAAACTGTTTTATTAGTAAAACTCAACACTGTTCTTTTGCCTGGAGAAAAAACAGAGTTAAAAATGTCTTTTACCGGCCAGGTTCCTTTACAAATAAGGCGTTCTGGCAAACTAAACAAAGAGGGTGTGGATTTGACCATGACGCAATGGTATCCTAAACTAGCCGAATACGATTTTGAGGGGTGGCACCCTAACCCATACATAGGAAGAGAGTTTCATGGTGTTTGGGGGGATTACACCGTTAACATCACTATTGACAAAAACTATGTTCTTGGGGGAACCGGCTATTTGCAAAACGCAGAGGAAATTGGCCATGGATATTCCAAAAAACCTGTAAGCTTAAACAAGAATTCTCTTACTTGGAAATTTTACGCACCAAAAGTTCACGATTTTGCATGGGCGGCTGATCCAGAATATATTCACGACAAAGTTACGTCTGATTCAGGCGTAGACCTCCATTTTTTTTACAAACCCTCAGTTAATGTTGATAATTGGAAGAGGCTTCAAAACGATACTTTGGGGTTATTAAAATATTTTGAAGAGAACATAGGCCCTTATCCATGGAATCAGTATTCCGTTATTCAAGGGGGAGACGGAGGAATGGAATACGCGATGTGTACTATGATTACAGGAGAAAGACCTTATGCTAGTTTGTTTGGGGTCACAGCTCATGAGCTTGCTCACGCTTGGTTTCAACACATTTTAGCTACAAACGAAGCTAAACACCCTTGGATGGACGAAGGGTTCACCGAATATATAACCTCTTTAGCTGAAGAGTCTGTTTTAAACAAGTCTTCTAAATTTCCTCACAAAAGCAGCTACGACAGATACTATCTTGTTAATACTTTTCAAATCAAGAACCCTGATGTTGAAATCGATCAACCTCAAACAGTCCACTCTGACAGGTGGAACTATAATTTCACTTATGGTGCGAACGCCTACAGCAAGGGTTCTGTTTTTCTTTCTCAGCTTGGTTATATTATAGGTAAAGAAAATCTTTCTAAAACTATCAAAAGATATTACGACGAATTTAAGTTTAAACATCCGACTCCAAACGATTTTAAAAGAACTGCAGAAAAAGTGTCTAATATGGAGCTTGAATGGTATTTAAACGATTGGACAAGAACAACCAACAAGGTTGACTATGAAATTGTTTCTTATAATCCTGAGTCAAGAGGGCTTCTTTTAAAAAGAAAAGGGCTTATTCCTATGCCAATTGAGCTAAGTGTTGTGTTTGAAGATCTTAGTGTTAAAAAATATTACATTCCTATTGACTTAACTTTTGGATCAAAAGGTTTTACTAACGATGTTGAAGAAATGCCTGTTTGGAGTTGGGTTCAGCCTGAATATCGTTTTTTTGTAAAAGACAATAACAAAAAGGTTGTTAGAATAGAAATTGATCCATCAAAAAGAATGGCCGACGTGGATCAAGAAAACAATATTTTTATTGTTGAGTGATGATAAAAACGGTAAAAAGCAAAAAAAAAATAGAGTTTCTTTTTGAAAAAGGGCTTTCTTTTAAAAACAAGGGTCTTTTTATTAAGGGCTGTCTGTTTAAAGACTCTAATTCTTGTTATGGGGTTTCTGTGCCTAAAAAGTTTTTTAAGTCTGCGGTTAAAAGAAATTTAATTAAGCGTAGGCTTAAAGAGTCAGTGAGAAATTCTTCTTTTGTTTCTTTGTTGCCAGAGGGTGTTTGTTTTTTTTTAATCTACAATCAAAAAAAAATTGTTGAAAGCAATGAAATTTTTTCTTCGGTTGAGTTTTTGTTAGAAAAACTTCTTAAAGGTTTAGAACATTAAATACATTGCTATGTGAGGAATTCCGTCTTCTAAATAAGTTTCTCCTTTACTTTTAAAGCCGTTTTTTTTATAAAAATTTTGAAGGTGAGCTTGTGCTGATATTTTTATAGGTTTTTTTCCAAAGTTTGTTTTTATTACATCTATAGATCTTTTAACAAGCTCTTCTCCTAACCCTTGGTTTCTTATTTCTTTTTTTATTATCGCTCTTCCAAAAGAGGTTTCTTTAAAATATTGGTTTTCATTAAAACATCTTGAATATGCAACTAATTTCTTTTTTAAATATCCTAATAAGTGAAGAGCCTCTTTGTCTTTTAAATCAATGTCTTGGTATACGCAGTTTTGTTCTACAACAAACACTTCTGACCTTAATTCTAAAAGAGAGTATACTTCATCACTTGAAAGTTCTTTCCATTTTTTACAAAACCATTTTATTTTCATTTTTTTGGGATTTTATTAATCCTCGTTAAATGTCTTCCGGCTTCAAATTCTGTGTTTATAAACGTTTTAACTATTTCTAAAGCTTCTTCCAATGAAATAAAACGAGAAGGAATACTCAAAACATTCGCGTTGTTGTGGGTTCTTGATAACCTTGCAATTTCATTGTTCCAACAAAGCGCTGATCTTATTTTCTCGTGTTTATTAGCTGTCATGTTTGCCCCGTTTCCGCTTCCACAAATTATTATACCAATAGAAGCTTCTTTTTGTGAAACTTGTTTTGCTACAGGGTGAATATGATCTGGGTAATCAACACTCTCTTCGCCGTTTGTTCCGTTATTAATTATTGTATGTCCTTCTTCTTCTAATAATTTTATAATAGACTCTTTATATTTTGTTCCGGCGTGATCGTTCCCTATTGATATTTTCATTGTTAAAACTTTGTGTTTAAAATGTTGATTGTTGTTAATAATTTTTGGTTACCAGTGTTTTATTAAAAATATAAATCTTTTGTTATTTTTTTTCTTCATGTTCTGAACAATATTTTTTTAATTATTAACATTGTTTTTTTTTTATTTTATTAACATTTTAATTATTAACAGCTGTTAATATTGCTTTTATTGTATTATTAATTTAATTCTATAAATGTTTATAACGTGTTTATTAATTCGTAATTTATTTTGTTATTTTTTATTTACTCTGCATATTAACAAACTATAATTATCATTAAATTTTTAAATAAAATTTTTATTAATAATGTTTTGTTTGTTAATTAAAAAAAACTCCTGTGAAATTTATTAAAAGTATCTTTATATCTCAAAATGAAAAAAAAAATAAGTACGTATAATAAATCTATTTTAGAGGTTTTTTTAAACTCACCAAAAAAAAAATTCAATTACAGGCAGATCAAAAGCAGAATTAAGCAAAAAAACGAAAACCTTATAAAAAAATCAATAGAACTTTTATTAGGCGAATTAAATATAGTTGAGGTTTCACCAGGAAAATACGTTTTAAACAAAGAAAATTTTGTTATTGGAACAATTGACAAAACAAAAAAAGGTTCAGGGTATCTAGTTTCGGAGCAACACGAAAAAGATTATTTTATCACTATAAAAAATATAAACAAAGCATTAAATGGTGATAAAGTTGTATGTACAATAATTAGCAAAAGAGAAGCTAAAGTTTTAGATATTATAAAAAGAAAAAAACAAAAATATGTTGGTGTTGTAATTGAAGAAAATAACAAGAAACTAATAGAATACAATTCCAATAAAGACAATTTTATTTTTGAAACAAGAGAAAAAAAAATAAGTAAAAACGAGATAGTTGTATTTGAAATTTTAAATTGGAAAGATGAAGAACCAGAAATAAAAATTATAAAAAAATTAGGTAAAAAAGGAGAGGTTAATAATGAAATACACGCAATATTAGAAGAATTTGAGTTACCATATAGTTTTCAAGAAGAGCATATAAAAGAAGCATTAAAATTAAAAAATCTTCAAAACTCTAAAGAAGATAAAAAAAGAAAAAACATAACAAACATCACAACATTCACTATAGACCCCTCTGATGCAAAAGACTTTGATGACGCTATTTCTGTTAGAAAAATTAATATAGAAGAAACAGAAATCGGCGTCCATATTGCAGACGTCTCTCATTTTTTAAAAGAAAAAACGGTTTTAGATAATGAAGGAAGAAAAAGAGCTACATCAGTTTATTTGGTTGATAGAGTTGTTCCGATGTTACCAGAAGAGATTTCAAACAATTTATGTTCTTTAAATCCAAAAGAAAACAAATATTGTTTTTCAATTTTATTTACGTTTAAAAACAAAAAAATCATAAATCATTCTTTTCATAAAACAATAATAAATTCAAATGAGCGTTTATCTTACAAAGAAGCTCAATACATAATTGAAAACGAGACCAATAAAATACCTAAAGAAGTTTCCCTTCAAAACAAAGCAAAACAAATAGACAAAAACGTAGCAGAATCAATCTGTTTTATAAATAAAATTGCAGAAGACTTAAGAAAAACAAGACACAACAATGGATCTATTTCTTTTAATAAAAAAGAAATAAAGTTTGTCTTAAACAGCCAAAAAGATCCTGTATCTACAAAAATTAAAAGTTCATTATCAGCAAATAAACTAATTGAAGAATTCATGCTTCTTGCAAATAAAAAAGTAGCAGAGCTTTTTAACAAACATAAAAGAGGGTTATATAGGGTTCACGATTATCCAGACGAACAAAAAATAGCAACCCTAGAATCAATTGTTAAAAAACTTGGATATAGACAAAACTTAAAAAACCCAAAAAACCTTAACAAAGAACTGAACTCTCTATTAAACAAAATTGAAAACACACCAGAAAAAAATCTTATTGATACATTAGTTATAAGAAGTATGAGTAAAGCAAAATATTCAACACAAAACATTGGACATTTTGGATTAAATTTTGAAAAGTATACACATTTTACATCACCAATTAGACGCTATCCAGACGTTTTAGTACATAGAGAGATAGAAAAAATTTTATTAAAAAACACAAAAAAAACAGAACTTGAAAAGATTTGCTTGCACTGTTCACTCAAAGAAGAGATCGCAACAAAAGCAGAAAGAGCCTCTATAAAGTTTATGCAAGTTAAATATATGTCTACCAAAATAAATAAAACTTATAATGGTGTTATCTCAGGTATAAACGAAAGAGGGGTATTTGTTGAGGTTGTTGAAAATAAATGTGAGGGGTTTATAAGAATAAAAGACATTCCGGGAGATTACTATGTTTTTGTTGAAAAAGAACTTCTTCTTTTAGGAAGACATACAAAAGAAGAATACAGGCTAGGTGACGCTGTTTACATTAAAGTTATGGGGGTTGATCAAAGAAAACAACAAATAGACTTTTCCTTACAAGAAAAAATGTAAATTTAACACAGAAACTAAAAAATGAAAAACATATTATTTCTTTTATTAACTCAATTTCTTTTTTCTCAAATTGAAAAAACAATAGGAGATTTTCAAGAACTAAAAGTGTTAGACGGGATAAACTTAGTTTTGGAGGAAGGAGAAGAAAACATACTTAAAATTACAGGAGACAATATAGACAACGTTGTTGTAATAAATAAATCAGGATCTTTAACGGTAAGAATGCAGCTTGTAAAAAAATTAAAAGGACAAAACACAGTCGTTAAACTAACTCATAAAAGCAGAATTTTTTTAATAGAAGCAAAAGAAGGAGCAACAGTTATCTCGAAAAACAAGATCAATCAGTCTACTCTTTATCTAAAAACAGGATCAGGAGGACAAATTGAATTGGAGATTGAAACAGAAAAAACCGTTGCAAACTCAAACAGTGGTGGGGTCATAAACCTTAAAGGAAACACTTTTTCTTTTGAAGCTAACGCAAAATCAGGAGCTATTATTAAAGCGTACGAATTAACATCTAGTCAAACCAACGTAAAGGCTTCGTCTGGCGGATCTTGTAAAGCTTATGCAAGGGATATTTTTGAAGCTAACGCCTCTCTTGGAGGATCTATAGAGGTTTTTGGTAATCCGAAAACATTTAATCAGGTTATTTCTTTGGGCGGAAACATAATAGAGCAAAAAAATGATTAGCGAGTTTATTCCAGCGATCTTGTTGGGAATTGTTTTGTCTTTCACTATTGGACCAGTGTTTTTTACAATCCTAGAAATCAGCGTCAGCAAAGGATTTAAAGCCGCAGTTTTTTTTAACATTGGCGTTGTTTTTTCTGAAGTTGTTTTTTTTGCCGTAGCGTATGCTAGTACAAGCAACCTTTTAAATTCTATTCAAGAAAACCCGTCTTGGAAAATTTTAGGAGGTGTTCTACTTGCGTTTTATGCGGGCATAACTCTTTTGGGAATGTACCAGAACAAAGAAAAAAAAGAACAACAAAACTTATTCAAATCACCTCCGCCATCTCCAAACCTTATTAAAAACTTAATAAAAGGCTTTGGCTTAAATATAATAAACTTTGCGGTTCTTGTATTTTGGATCTTAATTGTTGCTAATTACGCCCCAGGCTTTCAAGATAGTCAATATAAAATGATCGTATTTTTTCTCGTTATTGTGGGCACGTATTTTACAATTGACCTTGGAAAAATATACCTAGCGCAACAGTTAAAAACAAGCCTAACGGACAGTGTAATTACCAAAATAAAGCTCATTGTCAACGCAATTATATTAATAATAGGGCTTGTTCTAATTTTCGAAGGTTTTTTTGAATAAAAAAACCCCTTAAAAAGGGGTTTTAGAGGCACCGAGCGGATTCGAACCGCTGTACAAGCTTTTGCAGAGCTCTGCCTAGCCACTCGGCCACAGTGCCAATGAAGCGCAAAAATACACTTTTTTAAAAATTACATTATTTTTTTCTAGACAATTTTACGCTCACCTTTTCAACATCCCCGTTGATTGGAGGATTAATTTTAGACACCTTTACAACGCATTTTTCTATTCTAGAGTCGCTTTTGAAAGCAGAAGATATAATTCTATCGGCCACCTGTTCTAATAGTTTTGACGGCACAGCCATTTCGGTTTTTATAATTTTATTTAAAAGCACATAATCTACAGTGTCTTTTAATTGATCAGAGCTAGCGCTTTTGTTTAAATCAGCATAAACAGAGAGGTTAACAAGATAGTCGCTGCCAATAACAGACTCTTCTTTTAAACAACCATGATAAGAATAACACCTAACGTTTTTTAAAACAATTTTGTCCATTAAACAAAGATACTTTAAAGGAATAAAAAGACTTAGGAATTATTTAACTTTGTTTTTTTCATGAAAGAATCAAACCACTTTATTGAAAACATAATAGATCAAGACCTTCAGTCTGGCTTTGACCCAAAAAAAATTAAGTTTAGGTTTCCTCCAGAACCAAACGGCTTTTTACATATTGGACACGTAAAAGCTATATGGATAAACTTTAGTCTTGCGAAAAAATACAACTCTTCTGTTGTTCTTAGGTTTGACGACACAAACCCAGAAAAAGAAGAACAACAATATATAGACGCTATTAAAAAAGACGTTTCTTGGCTGGGATATAATTGGTCTGAAGAAAGATACGCGTCAGATTATTTCAAGCAATTGCACGACTGGGCAATATTACTAATTAATAACGGTTTGGCATATGTAGACTCACAGTCCTCAGAAGAAATAGCGGAGCAAAAAGGGACCCCTACAAAAGCAGGAACCGACAGTCCTTTTAGAGCAAGATCAATACAAGAAAACCTGATGTTATTTGAACAAATGACAAATGGGGATTTTTCAGAATCAGAACACGTTTTAAGAGCTAAAATAGACATGGCCTCAAGCAACATGTTAATGAGAGACCCAATTATTTACAGAGTTCTTAACAAGTCGCATCCAAGAACCAAAGCCCTTTGGAAGGTTTATCCAATGTACGACTGGGCTCACGGTCAGTCCGATTACATAGAACAAATTTCACACTCTCTGTGTACACTTGAGTTTAAACCTCATAGAGATCTTTACGAATGGTTTTTAGACCAGCTGGTTGAAAAAACAAAATTGAGACCAAAACAAAGAGAGTTTGCTCGTTTGAACTTAAGCCATACGATTACATCAAAACGAAAACTAATGTTCTTAGTAAATAAAGGCATAGTCTCAGGGTGGGACGATCCTCGGATGCCAACAATTTCAGGACTTAGAAAAAGAGGGTTTCCCCCAGAAGCTCTTAAGGAGTTTGTTAGACTAGCTGGTGTAGCAAAAAGAGAAAACATAATTGAAGCTTCTTTGCTTGAATATTGTGCCAGAGAAGAGTTAAACAAAACCTCCAACAGGGTCATGGTTGTAATGAACCCTTTAAAAATTACAATTACAAATTATTCAGAACTTGAATACGAGACTTTGTTTTCTGAAAACAACCCTGAAAACCCCGACTCAGGAAGCCGAGAAGTTCCTTTTTCAAAAGAACTTTATATTGAAAAAGAAGACTTTAAAGAAGAGGCCAACAGAAAGTTTTTTAGGCTAACTATAGGTAAAGAGGTTAGATTAAAAAGCGCATATATAATTAAAGCAAATCAAGTAGTTTACGACACCAACAACAACATAAAAGAGGTTCTATGTACTTACGACCCGAAAAGCAAAAGCGGATCAGGAACTGAAGAGAGCCAAAGAAAAGTAAAAGGTACGCTTCATTGGGTTTCAAGAAAACACTGTATAGACATTGATGTAAACGAGTACGACAGGCTGTTTCATCACGAAAATCCTTCGTCAGCACAAACAGACGAAGAGCTTTTAAAAATGGTTAACCCTGGTTCAATTAAAAAAATCACAGCAAAAGCAGAACCTTTTTTAAGCTCTGCAAAAAAAGGAGCAAGGTTTCAGTTTCAAAGAAAAGGATATTTCGTTGTAGACAGCTCTAATCCAAAACTTGTGTTCAACAAAACAGTAGGCTTAAGAGACACCTGGAAAAAGAAATAAACTATTTGTTTCCTTTTTCTTTTCTAAGGGCAGCTTTTTTCATTTCTTCTCCAATTTGATTGCTTGCAGTAAACGAAGCAACCATATTGTTTAACATTTCTGAACCAGCCTGAGGGGAGTTCGGAAGAAGGATTAAATTGCTGTTGCTTTCTGATCCCACTGACTGAAGGGTGTCATAATGTTGAGTAACTACAATAAGCGCAGAGGCTTCTTGCGAGTTAATGTCTACTCCGTTAAGTACTTTAACAGAGTCTTCAAGCCCGCGAGCAATTTCTCTTCTTTGGTCTGCAATTCCTTGTCCCTGAAGCCTTTTGCTTTCCGCTTCAGCTTTAGCTCTTTCAACGATCAAAATCCTTTGTGCATCTCCCTCGAACTGTGCGGCGACTTTTTCTCTTTCAGAAGCGTTAATTCTATTCATTGATTCTTTTACTTGAGCGTCTGGATCAATGTCGGTAACAAGAGTTTTTATTATGTCAAAACCATAGTTTTTCATTGCATCGTTTAGCTCGCTTTTTACAGCAATTGCTATGTCGTCTTTTTTCTCAAAAACATCATCTAAAATCATTTTAGGCACCTCGGCTCTAACAACATCAAAAACGTAAGATGTGATTTGGTCTTGAGGATAGTCAAGCTTATAAAAAGCGTCGTATACTTTGTCTTTTATAACCATATACTGTACAGAAACTTTAACCTTAACAAATACGTCGTCTTTTGTTTTTGTTTCCACAACAACATCTAGCTGTTGAATTCTTAAACTTAGTCTCCCGGCCACTCTATCTATAATTGGTATTTTCAATTGTAATCCTGAGTGTCGAACACTTGTAAACTTTCCAAACCTTTCTACAACAGCAGCAGACTGTTGTTTAACAATAAAAAACGTACCATAAAGGATGGCAAGAGAAAGAATAACAATTAGCGGGGTAAAGAAAATCATAAGTAATATAAGTTTTAGGGTTAGCCTATAATATAACAAAAAAGCAAACGATAAAAAAGTTTTTTAATCTCTTTTGTTTTGGACTTCAGAAAGTGTTTTTTTTAAGTGATCAAGCCTTAAGAGACATTCTTTTTTTCCTAGTAGATCAACAGTTTTAAAAAGATCAGGTCCGCTCAAGTTTCCGACAACGGAAAGCCTTATTAAACCAAGCACTTTTCCAAAACCCCATTGGTTGTTTTTTACAATTTCCTCTAAATTTTCTTTAAATAAATTTAAATCATGATCTTTATCCATTACATCAATTATAGACCTAATAATGTTGTTAAAATCTAGGTCTTTAAATTTTTTTAAGTCTTTGTTTTCGAAACCTTCAGGTCTGTTAAAGAAAAAACTAGAGTTAGTTTTTATGTCTAATAGAGAATTAAGCCTAGGCTTTATTAAAGCTGCAATTTTAGTCACATCACTTTTTTCAAACATCTCGCTATTAAATTCTTCTATGATTTTGTCTCCAATTTCTTCGTCTGTAATTTGTTGAATGTGGGCGTGATTAAACCAAGTGTTTTTTTCGGGATCAAAACGAGCCCCAGAATTGTTTAATCCCTTAATACTGAAAGACGAAACAAGTTCTTTTAAAGTGAAAATCTCTTTTTCGTTCCCAGGGTTCCACCCAAGCAGGCTAAGAAAGTTAACAACAGCTTCAGGGGTAAACCCGTTTTCTTTATATCCGTTTACAGCTTTGTTTCCCTCCCATTTAATTGCAAAAACAGGAAACCCTAATTTTTCTCCATCTCTTTTGGAAAGCTTTCCTTTTCCTTGAGGCTTAAGTATTAAAGGAAGGTGTATAAAGAAAGGCTTGTCGTCCCAACCGAAAGCTTCATAAATTAATACATGAAGAGCAAGAGAAGGCAACCATTCCTCTCCTCTAATAACATGGGATATTTTCATTTCTCGATCGTCTACCACGTTTGCAAAGTGATACGTTGGCATGCCGTCGCTTTTGTATAAAATTTTATCGTCTAGTGTTTTAGTGTTAATTTTAACCTCTCCCCTTAAAAGGTCTTTGCAAAGAACCTCTTTGTTTTTAGGCATTTTAAATCTAATCACGTGTTTTTTTCCTTCACTTAAAAGGGCGTTTGTTTTTTCCTCTCCATAAACAATAGAGTTTTTTAACTCCTTTCTGTTATGTTCGCCATATGAAAAAACCCCTCCCCTTTTTTCACACTCTTTTCTTAACTCAGAAAGTTCTTCATTTGTGTCAAAAGCATAATAAGCGTGTTTTTTTTCAATCAGCTCTTTAATTTTTAGAGAATAAAGGTTTTGTCTTTCGCTTTGTCTGTAGGGCCCGTACTCTCCTAAAGAAGGGCCTTCATCTGGTATAATTCCACACCATTTTAGAGAGTCTAAGATGTGGGCTTCACTGCCTTTTACGTATCTGTTTTTATCAGTGTCTTCGATTCTTAAAACAAAAGAACCCCCGTTTCTCTTTGCATATAAATAATTGAACAGTGCCGTTCTTAACCCGCCTATATGTAGCGGCCCTGTTGGGCTTGGCGCAAAACGAACTCTAACTTCACTCATTATTTTTTTTTACAAAAGTAATGACTTCGTTTTTCTTTTTCTTCTTTTTTTAAAATAACGTTTAGAATAAAAATTTTTATATAGTTCACAACAAGCTATATTTGCAAAAATATGCCGATTCAATACACATATAACACGCCGTTTTCTATAAAAAATGAATCCGGTTACTCTAAATGGCTTGTAAAAGTTGTTGAGAGCGAGCAATGTGTTGTTGGCGAAATTGTCTATGCTTTTTTCAACGACAAAGAGGTTAAGGACCTGAACAGCAGGCACTTAGGGCGTGATTACTACACGGATGTGCTTTCGTTCAACGACTCTTGTGAAAAGACAATTAACGGAAACATTGCTATTTCAGTTGATCGTGTAAAAGAAAACGCAAAAACTTTTGGAGTTGCTTTTGATCACGAAATGCTAAGAGTTATGGTTCATGGTTTGCTTCATTTTATGGGATATAACGATTCTAATGAAGACGAGAAAATCGAAATGACAAAAAAAGAAAACGAAAAAATTAAAATGTTCCACGTGGAACACTAGTTATGTTTAAAGAAAAATATGACGTTATTGTTGTTGGGGCTGGCCACGCAGGATCAGAAGCCGCTGCCGCTGCCGCTAATATGGGTAGCAAAACCCTCCTTGTAACAATGAACCTTCAAAATATTGCTCAAATGTCCTGTAATCCTGCTATGGGAGGGATTGCCAAAGGTCAAATTGTTAGAGAAATAGATGCTATCGGGGGGTATAGTGGTGTTGTTACAGACCTTTCTGCTGTACAGTTCAAAATGCTTAACAAATCAAAAGGCCCTGCAATGTGGAGCCCAAGAGCTCAGTCCGACAGAATGAGGTTTGCGGAAACCTGGAGGACCATGTTGGAAAAAACCCCTAACCTAGATTTTTATCAAGAAATGGTTTCTGGTCTACTTCTCTCTGGCTCGAAAGTAGTTGGTGTTAAAACTTCGTTAGGCCTTGATATTAAAGCGAAAACGGTAATTCTTACCAACGGCACCTTTCTTAACGGGTTAATACACATTGGCGAAAAACAGTTTGGCGGCGGTAGGGCTGGAGAAAAAGCTTCCTTTGGCATCACGGAAGCTCTTACTGATTTTGGTTTTGAATCTGGAAGGATGAAAACAGGGACCCCTCCGCGTGTTGACGGAAGGTCTCTTGATTATTCTTCTATGCTTGTTCAACCTGGAGACCCAAACCCTTCAAAGTTTTCTTATACAAACACAAAGCCTTTGTCTAAACAGCTCGATTGTCACATGACTTATACAAGCCCACATGTTCACGATCTTCTAAGAGAAGGGTTTGATAGATCTCCGATGTTTAATGGCTCTATTCAAAGCACAGGCCCTCGATATTGCCCCTCTATTGAGGATAAAATAAATCGTTTTTCTGAAAAAGACAGGCATCAAATTTTTGTAGAGCCTGAGGGTTGGAATACTGTTGAGGTTTATGTTAATGGTTTTTCTACATCTCTTCCTGAGGATGTTCAGTATAATGCTCTAAAATCTGTTGTTGGTTTTGAAAACGTCAAGTTTTTCAGGCCTGGCTACGCTATTGAATACGATTACTTTCCTCCTACACAACTAAAAAACTCCCTCGAAACTAAACCTTTGTCAGGGTTGTTTTTTGCAGGGCAAATTAATGGCACAACTGGCTATGAAGAGGCGGCTGCCCAGGGTCTAATGGCGGGTATTAATGCACACCTCCTTATAAACGAACAAGAACCTTTGGTTTTAAAACGAGACGAAGCTTACATTGGTGTTTTAATTGACGATCTAATAACAAAAGGAACTGAAGAGCCATACAGAATGTTTACATCAAGAGCCGAATACAGGACTCTTTTGCGCCAAGACAATGCCGACCTAAGATTGACGGAAGTCTCTCATAATCTTGGCTTGGCCTCAAAAGACAGGTTACAAAACGTTATTAAAAAGAAATCTGACACACTTTCTTTTGTGTCTTTTTTTAAAAAAACAAGCGTAAAGCCTGACGAGATTAATCCAATATTAAAACAGAAAAACTCGTCTGAGGTTTCACAGTCTTTAAAGCTCTATAAAGTCTTCTCTCGCCCTAATGTTACTTTAGATGACATGACAGGGTTAGAGTCTGTTAAAAGGTTCGTTTCAGAAAACTCTTTTAGCCCTGATGTTTTAGAGCAAACAGAAGTACAGGTAAAGTATTCGGGCTATATTGAAAAAGAGAAGGCAAACGCCAAAAAATTAAACAACTTAGAGAACATAAAAATACCGTCTAATTTTAACTACACAAAAGTTCAGTCCTTGTCTACAGAGGCTACACAAAAACTAAACAAAATTAAACCAACAACCTTGTCTCAAGCCTCTCGTATTAGCGGTGTGTCCCCAAATGACATTAGTGTTTTGATGGTTTATATGGGCAGATAAAATGTTCCACGTGGAACACTTCGTCAATGAAAGAAAAGAAAATTGAAATAACGGATTATTTTTTATCAAAAGAAAAGTTTTTTGTTCAAAAGACCTCAGTTGTGGGTGTTTTACAGACAGCGCCTAAACCAAAGACTATAAAAAACTACTATGCTTCTTCAAAATATCTGTCTCATAACAAAGAAAAAACATTGTTTGCTCAAGTTTATTTTTTCTTTAAAAGAATAAGCCTAAAATCAAAGATTAGGATAATAACTTCCTTTAAGAAAAACTTTATTTCTCTTCTTGATTATGGGGCTGGCGATGGGTTTTTTGTGTATTCTCTCAGACAAAAAAACATCGATGCATTGGGCTACGACCCTTTTTTTAAATACAGCGAAGAAGGTATGTATAACGATCCAAACTTTTTTAACAATAACAACTTAAACACGTTTGATGTTATAACAATGTGGCATTCGCTTGAGCACACACAGTCTTACTCTCAGACTTTAAAAAATATTAAATCAATGCTTTCAGACGAAGGCGTTTTAATTGTTGCGTGCCCGAATTATAAATCTTTTGACTGTAGGTATTACAAGAGGTATTGGGCTGGATATGACGTGCCAAGACATTTGTGGCATTTTTCACCATCAGGCATGAAGGCTGTGTTTTCGTCTTTAGGCTTTGAGCTTCTTAAAACAAAAAGCATGTTTTGGGATCCGTTTTATGTGTCTATGATTTCAGAAAAATATAAAATGTCAAGGCTTTGGTTTGTAAAAGGTTTCTTTGTTGGGCTAGCCTCTTGTTTGGTTTCGATATTTACCAAAAACCCCTCTTCTGTTGTTTATGTTGCTAAAAAACGACAATAAGGCGATTTTAAAGAGCTTTTGTTGTTTTGACAAGGCTAGGTGTATAAAACCCTTTTAAGCGCTGGCACGGCTTAAAATAAAACAACAAAAACAATAGCCAAAAACTATAAAAAGCCGGTTTTAATTGTAAAAAACTATTGTATCAGCCTTGTTAGTTTTAATGACAGGTCCATAAAAATCATGTTGGGGTTCCCGTTTGATTCAATTCCAACAAAAGCGCTTTCAAGTTCTTTGTGAATTTCTTCAATATTTTTTTCATTAACATATTTAGAAAACCCTTCAAAATTTATGTCCGTTGTGGGGTTAAAGTTTACGAGCTGTTCTATTTCGTAATGTTTTAGCATTGCGTTTCTAAAAAGATTCATGCTAAATTCTATAAATTTTTTTTGAACCTCTCTTCCTTTTATCGAAATATTCTTGCTCCAATTGACAAGCTCCAAAACCTCTTCTTTATTCTTTTTTACATTAAACGCAGTCCGGACCCATTTTAAAAACCATTGTTCAAACTGTTGGTTTTGGTCATTGTCGTAAACACTAATTAGTGCTTGCCTAAGGTTCCCGCTTGAATTTATTGCAGAGTTTTTTGCCTTTAAACCCTCGACCCCTTTGTTTTTTAAATACAATTCCACAGCTTCTTTTTTAAGCGGGCTCAGTGTTGATGTTTGACACCTTGAAACCAAAGTATCTGCAAGAGAGTCTTTTGATTCACAAACAAAAATAAAAACAGTATTTATTGGGGGCTCTTCTATTAGCTTCAAGAGCTTGTTTGTGGCGTTTAGGTTTATTTTCTCGGCCATCCATATTACAGCAACCTTCCAACCACCCTCAAAGGATTTTAATGAAATTTTATTAATTAAAGACTCAACATCATCGGTTCCAATCTTACCCTGTTTGTTCTCAATTTCTAGTGATTGATACCAATCAAACAAATTCCCATATGGGGTTTTATGAACAAATTCCCTCCAAGTGTTTAAAAACATTTCTGAGATTGGCTTTGATTTAATTTCCTTGTTTGCTGCTGTGGGAAATACAAAATGTAAGTCAGGGTGTTTGAGTTCGCTAAGCTTTAACCGTGTCGATTCAGACGGGTTTTGTCCTTCAATGATTAGCCTTGCATATGCAATTGCTAAACCAAGGCCTCCAGTTCCTTCACGTGAAATAAAGAGTTGACAATGGGGAATACGACCATTCAAAATCCCTTTTTTGAGTTCTTTTTTTAAATCTTCTTGACCAACAACATCGCTAAACAACATACTTCAAATATAAAAGAATAAACTAAAAATAGCTCAGAAATATTTATCTTTGAACTCCAATATTTTTACATGAATTCTATTTACAATTACAATTTTAAAAACCAAAAAGTACTTATAAGGGTCGACTTCAATGTTCCGTTGAATAATGAAAAAAAAGTAACCGATAAGTCCAGAATTGTTGCGGCTAAAACAACGATTAAAAAAGTTTTAGAAGACGGAGGAACTCCGATACTAATGTCCCATCTTGGCAGGCCTAAAGGAAAAGATTCGGAGTTTTCATTGTCACATATAGTAAAGGACGTAGAAGATGTTTTAGGTGTTCCGGTTAAATTTACAAGAGGAGTTATTGAAAGCCAAACTAAAGAGTTGGTTCAGAAAAGTTTGCCTAAAGAAGTTCTTTTATTGGAAAACCTAAGGTTTTATCCTGAAGAACAAAAAGGTGATGAAAATTTTGCAAAAGAAATATCTAACCTTGGGGAGAGCTACATAAACGATGCCTTTGGAACAGCCCACAGAGCTCACGCCTCTACAACAATAATTGCAAAATTTTTCCCACAAAACAAATTTGCTGGAGACCTTTTGCAAAAAGAAATAGAATCAATAAAAAGAGTCATGGTTTCTGGTGAAAAACCAATTTTAGGAATTTTAGGAGGCGCAAAAGTATCATCAAAAATTACAATTATTGAAAATATAATGAGTAAGGTTGACAAACTAATTATTGGAGGGGGAATGTCTTTTACCTTTATAAAAGCCCTAGGAGGAAGAATAGGGGACTCTATATGTGAGGACGATAAAATGTCGTTGGCTTTGTCAATTATCAAAAAAGCAAAAGAAAAGAATGTTGAACTATGTTTGCCTGTTGACGTGGTTTGCGCAGACGACTTTTCTAATTCAGCAAACACAAAAATATGCGAAATAAACAACATTCCTGATGGCTGGCAAGGGATGGACGCTGGGCCAAAATCTCTAGAAATTTTTAATAAAGCGATCATGTCTAGTAAAACAATTTTATGGAACGGCCCTGTTGGTGTTTTTGAAATGGAAAGTTTTTCTAATGGAACTGTTTCTGTTGGCAAGAGTGTTTCACAAAGCACAAACAACGGCTCTTTTTCTTTGGTTGGAGGAGGAGACTCAGTTGCTGCTGTAAAAAAGTTTAAATTTGAGAACAAAGTAAGTTATGTTTCAACAGGAGGTGGCGCTATGCTTGAAAGCTTAGAAGGAAAAACACTTCCAGGCATAAAAGCCTTAGAATAGTATGGCACAAAGAGTTTACATATTAGTTGTTTTGTTTTTTTTTAGTTGTGACCAAACAACAACTTTGTATAAACCTAAGTCTAGCGGCAACATTCACACGGTTTCAGTTGTAGTTGAAGATAAGGCGTGGAATAGCAAGTTTGGTGACAACCTAAGAGAGGTTTTCGCTTCTGAATTTGAAGGACTTCCTCAGCAAGAACCATTATTTACCCTTGTTCACATCCCTCCAAAGATTTTTAAAGATTTTGCAAGAGAAGGAAGAAATATAATTAAAATCACACCAAATACGATCGACACAGCATACATAGAAAAAAACAAGTATGCTTCACCTCAACTTGTTTTAAACATTGAAGGCCCAAATACTAAATCCATAACCAAACAGTTAAATAAGATCTCAAGTAAAGCTGTTCTAGCTTTTAGAAACAACGAGGTTATGGAAAAACAAAGAAGAATAAGAAAATCAGTTTTAAAAACAGAGGAGTTCAAAGCTTTAGGGGTTAATCTTACATTACCGTCAGCATACAGCCTTTTTAAAAAAGACGATCAAAACAAACTTTGGTTTCAAAGAGAAACCAAAAAAGGAAGTGTAAACTTTTTAACCTACACTTTGCCTATAACAAGCCAGCCAATAACTTTAGAAAAAGTAATTAAAATAAGAGATTCTATTGGAAAGGAATTTGTTCCAGGAAGAAACGAAGGGTCTTATGTTATTACCGAAAAAGCATATGAACCTTATTTCAATAAAATAAAAATTAAAAACTTAACTGCTTTCAAAACAAAAGGTACTTGGGAGGTTGTAAATGACTATATGGCAGGACCGTTTTTAAATATTGTGGTTGAAGACACAAAAAACAAAAGATTTGTTGTTTTTGAAGGTTTTGTTTTTTCTCCCTCTGACAGAAAAAGGGAATATATGATTGAGTTGGAAGCGATTATTAAGTCGTTAAAAATACTGTAAAAACTAGTCTTTCTTTTTTGGCTCTTCAAGAGAATCTTCCTCTTTAACACCTTTCTTGAACTCTTTTATTCCTGTCCCAAGACCTTTCATAAGTTCAGGGATTTTCTTTCCTCCAAAAAGCAAAAGAACCAGGATTGCTATTACAGCGATTTGACCAGGGCCAATTGCTAAAAATAAATTAGATAATATCATTTTAATTTTTTTACAAAAGTATAAAGAAAAATAGAATAACCTTAAATAATGTCTTTTAAAAATGTTATACTACTCTTCACTATATTAGCCAAGTGAAAAAAAATGTAAAAAAACCGCTTAAACAGCGGCTTTTAAACAAGTATCGATTAGTTGTTTTAAACGAAGAAACCTACGAGGAAAGAATCTCTTATAAACTTACAAGGTTAAATATTTTTTTGTTTATTGCGCTGATTTCTACACTTCTAGTTATCACAACGATAAGCTTAATAGCTTTTACATCTATAAAAGAATACATCCCTGGTTACGACTCTACTCTTCTGAGGCAAAAGGCCGTAGAAAATATCGAAACGTTAGACTCTCTTGAAAAAGTAATCCAGACTAATCAAAAATTTATAAACTCTGTTGGGGCGGTAATACTTGGAGACGTTTCAGAAGAAGACATTGTTAATGAGTCTAATATTGTTAAAGTAGATGTTTCAGAGCTTGACTTTAAAACAAACATTCAAGACTCTTTGCTTCGAAGTATTGTAGAAAAAGAGGACAGATTTAATGCTTTTGAAAGCCCTAATTCAAAGGTTGAATATGTTTTAATTCGCCCAATAAGTGGAAAAATCTCCTCACAATTTGATTTAAGCCAAAAGCACTTTGGCGTGGACATTCCTGCCTCAAACAACACTCCAATAAAAGCTGTTTCAGACGGAAGAGTAATCTTTTCCGAATGGACTATTGACACAGGCTATGTAATAATTATTGAACACTCCTTTGGTTTAACCAGCGTTTATAAACACAATTCGACCGGACTTGTTAATCAAGGTGATTATGTTAATTCAGGTCAAGCTGTAGCTCTTTCGGGAAATACCGGTAAGCTATCTACGGGACCACATTTACATTTTGAGTTATGGAGTGACGGAAATCCAGTAGACCCTCTTGAATATATAAGTTTTGAGTAGTTTTAAGGAAAAGATTATAAAAGTATACGCTAAGTATACTGTTTGGAAAACTCGAAAATGGTCTTTAAACCCTGTCAAAACTCAAGACAAGGTTTTTAAAAAATTAATATTAAAGGCCAATAACACGAGGTTTGGAAAGGAACACAATTTTCATAAAATTCGTAGCGCTGAAGACTTTTCAAGAAACATCCCCATTAGAGACTATGAACAAATTAAACCTTATATAAAGCGCATTATTGATGGCGAAACAAATGTGTTGTGGCCAGGAAGGCCAATTTATTTTGCAAAAACATCAGGCACAACATCTGGCGAAAAACACATTCCGATATCTAAAGAATCTATGCCTTACCACATTAAAGGCTCGATTGATGCCACGATGCATTATATAAACGAAACATCCAACACAAATTTTTTAAACAAAAAAGTTATTTTTTTGCAAGGGAGCCCTAAGTTGGAAGAAAAAAAATCAATTAAAACAGGGCGCCTTTCAGGAATAGTAGCGCACTACACACCTTCTTTTTTAAAAAACAACACAATGCCATCTTGGGAAGCGAATTGTATTGAGGACTGGGAACAAAAAGTTTTAGAGATAGCCAAAGAAACTTTAAAAGAAGACATGGCGGTGATAGGAGGAATTCCGCCCTGGGTATTAATGTATTTTGAGCAACTTAAGATACTTTCTGGAGAAAAAACAATAAAAGATATTTTTCCAAACTTTAATCTGTTTGTCTATGGTGGCGTAAATTTTTCGCCTTACAGAGACAGTTTTAAAAAGCTAATTGGAAAAAAAATCGATAGCATTGAGTATTACCCCGCTTCAGAGGGTTTTTTTGCCTATCAAGACACTCAAAAAGACGAGGCCCTGCTATTACAGTTAAATTCAGGGATTTTTTATGAGTTTGTTGAGCTAGACGAAATGAAAAAGAAAAGACCTGAGCGTCTTACAATAAAAGATGTCGTTAAAAACAAAAATTACGTTTTAATTATTTCAACAAACGCAGGACTATGGGCTTATAATACAGGGGATACAGTTTCTTTTGTAAGTTTGGAGCCGCACAAAATTTTGGTCACAGGAAGGTACAAACACTTTATTTCAGCTTTTGGCGAACATGTTATTGGAAGCGAAGTTGAAAGAGCTCTTAAACAATCTTTAAAAGAGATTAACCTGATAGTTAAAGAGTTTACGGTTGCACCTAATATAACCCCAACAAAAGGGCCCCCTTATCATGAGTGGTGGGTAGAATTTGAAGAGAATCCAAGCCAAAAAGAAGCTTTAAAGCTTAGCAAGAAGATTGACGAAAATCTTCAAGAACAAAACACATATTATAAAGATTTAATAGAAGGAAAGGTTTTAAAACACCTTGAGCTTGTTGTAGTAAAAAAAGGAGGATTTCAAAAGTACATGGATGGCGCAGGAAAACTAGGAGGACAAAACAAGTTGCCAAGGCTATCTAACGATCGGAAAATTGTAGACGGCTTAAAAAAATATATTAAGAGGATTTAAGAATAACTTTAGGGTTTAACTTGTAAATAACCTGCCTAGAATCTGTTTTGCTTGATGCTTTTTCAATAATATTCAAACCAAATTTTTCTAAAAACTTAGTGTTTAGATCTGCAATTGCTTTATTTTTTCTTTTGATATTAGCGTCGTTGCTCAAAGAATTATCTTTAAAATAATTAAGAAAATAAACGTTGTCAATTTGGTTATTATTGGCATTTGAAAGCAGCTCAAGCATAAATTTATCGTCTGAGCTTATTTTCAGAGACTTGTTAAGCCCATTGACAGTTTCAGTATTTAGAAAAAAATAAAAAGTGTCGTTTTTAAACTTTAGTATTGTAAAAATAATAAGAAGCAGACAAAAGACGCCAACCCCAACAAAATACGTTAAAAACAAATCAAAATCGTTAGAAAGGTAAGCTTCGTCAATCAAAACACTATCATTGTTTAAATCTTTCATAATTAAGATTTCAAAACTTCTATCTCCAGAAAGCTGACTGTAGATAATTTTTGAGCCAACTATTATTGCTTTTTCTCTTACGATGTTTAAATTAGGATTAGAATAGGTTGAAACTAAGTTTTTTGAAGGCTCAATTATTAAAAACTCATCACTATTAAAATATTTGTGTAAATATTTTTTTGTTCCATATGGAATATTAACCTGAAAAGTTTTTCTCTGAATATCGTCATAAAACAATTTATTTAAAACCCCTTTTTGAGTCCACTTTAGCGTCTTTAAATCAAACTCAAAAAGATCATCGTTTTTTTTATCAACATCTTCTACTTTTTGATAAAAATCAAAAACATAAAGAATGTCGTTGTCTAGAACAAAGGATCCAGAGTTTATGCCAAGCCTTGGAGCGTTTCCAAACGTTTCTACAAAATCCCATTCTTTCGACGTAAAATTAAATTTTGTCAAAAGACTGTTGCTTCTCCAATAACCATAACCACCAAGAAGAAAAAGGTCATCTTTGTAAGAAAAGAAATGTCCTGAAAACTGATTTCTGTGAGGAAAACTGTTGTCAATTCTTTCAATAGCGTTGTTTTCATAATGAAAAAGAAGCCCTCCTCCGGGGTATAAAAAATAAACTTCACCTTTGGGGGTTATTACTGACTTGAGCCTACTCATAGACTCAAGATTTATTATTTCTTTAGGGGTTGTTTTTGAGTATTCTTTGTAAGAGCGACGTTTAACAGAATCATTTTCAATAATAAAAGAGGCAACGCCATTGAGGTCAAATGAATAAAAAGAAAGAGAGTCTTTTGCCACCAAAAGTTGCCCTTTGGGCATCTCTATTTGAGAGTTTAAATTTATAGAAAAAGCTAGAAAAAAGAAAATTAAAGCAAGGCGTTTCATTTAAAAAAAATATAATAATAAAGAATTAATACAACTAATGTCATTCCTATTGAACCGTATAACTCGAGTGTTCCAAATACAAGCATGTTAAGACCTAAAACAAAACTTGAAAGAATAAAAATTAGCATAGAAGCTTGCCAATGTTGGTAGCCTTTATCAGCTAATCTATGGTGTAAGTGAATTCTGTCAGCAACAAATGGAGATTGATTTTTATAAGATCGTATTAAAAAAGCTCTTAGCGTATCTGTCAAAGGATAAAGCAACATTAAAACTACAAGCAAAGGTCTTGTGATAAAATCATCAGTTATAAGGTTGTTTTGTGTGTCTAAGATGTAAAAAACTAAAAAAGCCATAATTGAACCCAAAAACAAAGACCCTGTATCTCCTAAAAAAACTTTATTATTTCTGTTAAAATTAAATACTAAAAACCCTACAAGAGCGCCAATTATAATAGGGAAAAACAGAAAAAGAGTTGGGTCAGAAATTAGTATAATACCACCTGAAACTAAGAAAAATTTAATGGATAAAAACGAAGCTAGCCCGTCTAGCCCATCGATGAGGTTGAGCGCATTAACAATAACAACAAAAACAAAAAGCGACACAAAGACTTCAAACCAATAAGGAAGTTGTTCAACCCCAAAAATTCCATGGAACGAATCAACGGAATATCCAGACTGAATCATTAGAATTCCAGCAAAAATCTGTAAAAATAGCTTTTCTCTGTAACGAACTTCAATTAGATCGTCTGCAAAGCCAGTTAAAGTCATAAAAAAAACACTAAGAAGAACGTATAATGGAAAAGACAAATTATAAGTTGCTACTGCAAAAGCCGAGGCTACGCAAACTGTTAAAAAGACGGACAATCCTCCCGACCTAGTTGCCGGGTAGTTATGAGACGACCTTTCGTTAATGGGGTCTGTAAGCTTATTGCCAACAAAAAGCTTGTTTAAATATCCGTTCAGATACAAAGAAACAGCAAGTGTTAATAAGAAAAATGTTATGTAAATGATTAAATCTGTCATTAATATTAAGTAATTTTAATTATGATTAAAAAACTATTTTATTTTGTTTTTTTTCTAATTTCTTTAAACTCTCAATCTCAAGGATACGCTCTTCCAGAGGATATTGGAGACGATTTTGTTTTTTTTAAATCTTTTGATAACAAAATCCACTTGTTAAAAAACAATATTAATTATGTTTTTGAAAACAAAAAGTGGGTTAAAAAAACTTTGGAGATTGTTCCAAGTAAAAGAGACAGCCTTGTTGTCTTTTTAAAAAAAGGGTTTAATAATACCAATTTTAAGACGATTAATTTCCCCGATAAAACATATTTTGTCTTAAACGGAGGGGGTCCTGTTCTAACATTTGACAACAAAAGCTTGCTTAGAGTTGACAATTCTGTTGAACAAAGAAATCAATTTGGCGCAGCACTGTTTTTACACGAAAACAAGATTTTCATGTATGGTGGTTATGGGTTTTGGACATATAAAGATTATATGACCTATTTTGATTTTTCTTCAAACCAATGGGAACGACATAAATTCGATCCAAAAAACAAATTTATCCCTGAAGGCAGATGGAAACCTGTATTTCACAAAACTAAAGACACTCTCTATGTTTTAGGAGGCAAATCTAGTTTTTCAGGAAACACATTAATTGACATGGACCTAAAAGATGTCTTTATTATTGACTTTGTTTCAAATACTATAAAACCAGTAAACAAACAAATCAACCCTAGCCTTTCTCTATTGTCGAGCTCAAACAATGGCTTTGAATTTTACGGACAAAAAGCATACCTGACTATAGATGGAATTACTTTGTTCAACTTTAAAAAAAACCAATCAACAACTTATTCATCCTACATCAATGGCGAAAGCGTTTTTAAATACAAAAAACAAAACACACCACTGTTAAGTTTATCAGATTCTATTGTTTTTATTAAAGAAGACCAAAACTTTAAAACCCTTAATTTTATTCCAAAAGAAACGATTTTAAAATTCTCTAAAAAAACAAGGGATATTTTTGTCATTGAGAAAGCTAAAATTCCATACAAGAAAATTATTGCTATATCGTCTGCTTTTTTTATTGTAATCTTTTTGTTTAACCTTTTTAGCTATAAAGATTATCTAAATAAATTTATTTTACACGATGAGTTCTGGTTGTATTTTGCCAGTAATAAAATCATGATCACTGAAGATCAAAGTAAAATAATTAAGATCTTAGAATCTAGAGGCGAGTTTTCTTCATTGGAACTTAACAACCTTTTGTCAAAAAAGAAAACGTACGCCAAATCACACCTTACTTTTTTAAGACAGTCTTTTGTTGAGGAATTAAACTCTATTTATAACCAGCTAACAGGTGAAAAAGAAGACTTGATAAACTCTAAAAAGAACCCTTTAGACAAGAGACAGATAATATACTTTACAGGAAAAAAAATATCAAAAAAAGCATCTTTTCTTCAATTTGTTTTTAAAAAGCGTCCATAGCTTCGCTAATAAGCCCACATAAACCCTAAAGTTATTTAATGTTTAGCTAACTGCCTTTAATTGATTGTGGTTCAAAGACAATTTCACCTTAATAGAGTTTACAAGAAGAGTTAAAAAGGAGCCTTCAATAGTTTCAACTATTCCTTCTTTATTTTTAAGACATCCAGACAGAATCTTAACACTGTCGCCAGGACCAAAAGAAGCCTCTTCAGTGTAATTTTTTAAGCAATTTTTCATTAAGTCTATTTCAGAGCTTTTAATTTCAACCGCTTTGCCAAATCTTCTTAAAACGTTTTTTAAATAAGGGTTAAGGTTTATTAAAGCATAGTTTATTTTTTCGGCTTGAAAAAATATATAACCAGAAATAGCAGGAGTTGTTGTTTTTTTTGTCCTATCAGACCATTCTCTTTTTTCTTCATAAACAGGCACATACGAGTTAATGCCAAGCGCAGTAAAGCTTTCTTGGGCCCTTAACTCTCCTCGAAACTTTGTGTTAGCAACAAACCATTTCATTGTGTCAAAGATAAAAATTTTAACAAAATAAGAGTTTTATAAGGTTCGTTTTTTTTTATCTTTTTTTTAAATAACTGTAAATCAAACGTTTAATAGTTCTTTTTTTTTAATTGTATTTTTTTTTGTTTAAAAAGCCGAGTAATTGAATTAATTAAAAAAACAAGCCTCTTATTAATGGTTGTTAGTTAAATTTGTAATATGAAAACTTTAATTATAGGTTCAGGAGCAAGAGAACACGCTTTTTGTTGGAAGCTTTTACAGTCTAGTTTTATTGATGAAATTTTTGTTGCACCAGGAAACGCAGGAACCTCTTCAATTGCCAAAAATCTTAATATAGACATTTCAAATTTTGATGAAATAAAGACTGCAATAATCAATTTAGAGATTGATTTAGTTATTGTTGGTCCAGAAATTCCTTTAATTGATGGCATAGTTGATTTTATTAATAATGAAAAAGATCTTCAGAACGTTTTAGCGGTAGGGCCGTCAGCAAAAGGCGCTATGCTTGAAGGAAGTAAAGACTTCTCCAAAGAATTTATGTTAAAACATTCTATTCCTACTGCTGCATACAAAACCTTTAATACAGATAATTTAAGTGATGGCCTAAGTTACTTGGAGACTATAAAACCACCTTACGTTTTAAAGGCCGATGGTCCGGCTGCAGGCAAAGGAGTTTTAATACTAAATGAACTTGAGGAGGCAAAAACAGAGTTAGTAAACATGCTTCAAAACAACAAATTTGGACAATCAGGAACCACAGTTGTTATTGAAGAGTTTTTAGACGGAATAGAGCTTTCTTGTTTTGTTTTGACAGATGGAAAATCTTATAAAATTCTTCCTTACGCCAAAGATTATAAAAGAATTGGTGAAGGAGACACTGGCCTAAATACAGGTGGAATGGGGTCTATATCTCCAGTCCCTTTTGCATCAAAAGTTTTTTTAAGAAAAGTCGAAGAAAGAATAATTAAACCTACAATTGAGGGGTTACAAAAAGATAAAATACCATATAAAGGATTTGTTTTTATTGGTCTTATAAATGTTAAAGACGAACCATATGTTATTGAATACAATGTTAGAATGGGAGATCCAGAGACACAAGTTGTTTTACCACGAATTAAGTCTGATTTTTTAGAATTAATGAAAGCTACAGCAACTCAAACTTTATCTAAAACAAAGCTCGAATTATTTTCAGACACATATTCAAATGTTGTAATGGTAGCCGGAGGGTATCCTGAAGCATATGAAAAAGGAAACTTAATAAGTGGAATACCCCCTAATACAGAAGAGACAATTATTTTTCATGCCGGCACAAAACATAAAAACGGCGATTTTGTTACAAACGGTGGACGTGTTTTGTCTGTGGTTTCGAAAGGATTAAACCATCAAAAAGCCTTATCTCAATCCTATGAAAAAGTCTCTGAGATTGATTTTAAAGAAAAATATTACAGAAAAGACATTGGTTTTGACTTATAAAAAAGAGTGAGCAGAAGGGTCTTTATCTTCTTCTCCAGCCTTGTCGTATTTGACAAGTTCAATCATCCAGTAAACAAGTAGGGCAGAAATTATTATAATAAACAGAAAATTGATTCCGTTAGCAAGAATCCAGCTTTTAAGCTCTAACGATCTAATCATGTCCAAAGGAGCAAAAAGGATGTCAACAAAAAGAAACTCAATAAAACCAAAAAAATCTTTCATTTTTTCTAAATTAATGACGCAAAAATAATAAACACAATAGATTACAGACAATATTTTACAAGTTTTTTTATTATTAGTGAGTATATTAGCTTGACAAATCTTAAACATGAAAAGTAAAGGGTTTTTTGAAATATTTAATCAAAGCATAGCAGACTATCACATACACGATTCTATTGAAAAAGAACCTAAAAACCCTTATGAAAAAGAAGAGTTTTCGCATCTTTTGTACCAAAAAAACTGGATTGATACCGTTCAGTGGCATCTTGAAGACATAATACGGGATCCGGAAATAAACCCTAAAGAAGCCTTAAAAATTAAAAGAATTATTGACGCTTCAAATCAAAAACGAACAGATTTAGTTGAATACATAGATGGATATTTTCTTGAAAAATATAAAGATATAAAGGTAAAAGGCTCAGCAACAATTAATACTGAGACTATTGCTTGGGCTATTGATAGACTTTCAATTCTAGCGCTTAAAATTTATCACATGAATGAGGAGGCTACAAGAGAGTCAGCCGACCAGAATCACAAAAATAATTGTAAGGCCAAACTAGATGTTTTAAATAATCAAAAAGCTGATTTATGCTCAGCCATTGACCAGCTGGTTGCTGATATTGAGTCAGGGGATAAGTACATAAAGGTTTATAAACAAATGAAAATGTACAACGACCAGGATCTAAACCCTATTCTTTATAAGACAAAAAATTAAGAGACGAATGAAGCACCTGTTGGTATTAAGATTTTCTTCAATGGGTGATGTTGCAATGATGATTCCTTCACTTAGGTGTTTGGTAAAGTCATATCCAGATTTAAAAATAACGATAGTTTCCAAAAAAATATACAAGCCTTTTTTTAAAGAGTTTGAAAATTGTAATTTTTTAGAAGTTGATTTTAAAAACAAATACAAGGGCATTAGAGGTTTATTTGACCTATTTAAAGAACTCAAAAAACTTAAGCCAACTCATATTGCAGATTTACACTCTGTTTTAAGAACACATTTTTTAAGAATGTTGTTTAGGCTTAGTTTCTATAGAGTAAAAAAGCTTGAAAAACTAAGAAAAGAAAAAAAGAAATTGTTTCGGGCTAAAAACAAGGTTCTAAAACCATTAGTTCCTACTCAATACAGGTATGCCGAAGTGTTTTGTAAATTGGGATTCAACATAGATCTTACCAATCATCAATTTCCGTTGCCCAAAGCATTAAGCAATCAGTCTCAACAGTTTGTAGACTCTTTAGACTCAAGAAAAAAATTAATAGGCGTTGCCCCTTTTGCATCGTATGTTGGGAAAATATATCCTTTGGATTTGATGCAAAAAGTAGTAGCCTATTTACAACAAGACAACAATATTTTTCTTTTTGGTAATGGTGATTACGAGACAGCAAAATTAAAAGTATGGGAAAAAGCTTTTCCAAATGTTTTGGGTTGTTATAATCTGAACTCCTTAGATTTAGAACTAGAAATAATCTCCAATCTTGATGTTATGATTTCGATGGATTCTGCTAATGGTCATATTGCAGCAAATTATAACATTGCTGTAGTTTCATTGTGGGGCTTAACTCATCCATTTGCTGGATACGCTCCGTTTATGTCAAAAAACGAAAACATGTTAGTTTCTGATAATGAAAAATATCCCTTAATTCCAACTTCAGCGTATGGCAACAAAACTCCCAGAAACTACGAAGACGTTATGAGAACTATTGACGTTAATGATGTTATTTTGGCTGTTAATAAATTGATAAAACCTTAAACATCATCAAAATCTATTGTTATTGAAGGTGATTGCGGAACTGCTTGACAGGTTAAAACAAGCCCTTCCTCGATTTCTGATTCAGTTAAGATATTGTTTTGAAGCATAGTAGCAGTTCCAGAAGAAATTTTAGCTATGCATGAAGAACAGACTCCTCCTTGACAAGAATAAGGAACGTCTATGTTTTTTTGTAGAGCAGCGTCTAAAATTGTCATTTCTTTTGGAATGTCTAAAGAGATGGTTTCGTCATCATAAATTAATGTCGCACTAGATCCAGAATTTGAAACTTTGTTTTTTTCATTTTCAATTGAATAAAACA
>CACPPV010000004.1 GCA_902635895.1 uncultured Bacteroidota bacterium | reverse complement strand
TATTCTAAAATAAAATGCCTTGAATCATTTTGATCATGATTATACCACTCATTTCCATACGTTAAAGCATAACCAGTTAGATCATTTACATTTCCTCCATTATTGACATGTGCCCAATTCGTATAATTGACGTCTCCATAAATATTTGTCCAACTATCAGCTTCAGTCGGTCGACTGTGTCCAATCCAAGTACCATCATATATCATAATTTGACTTACAAATTCATTTTCTGCAGCATCGTCAATTACAAGCATTTGTCCACCAAGGTCAAGTGCGTTTTGTTTTGCTTGAGCCCATGTGTAACGACTTCTTGAAAAATAATATTTATGACCATCAAATTCTCCCATAAAATCAAAGTCTGACTCAGCATTTGTTGGAAGTTCAGTATTTGTCCAGTTTGCAGCAGCACCAGCAGCATCTACTAGAACTACATCAAAACTTAAAGTTCCAGCATTTTCATCAAGTATAGTGCTTTGAGATTTAATTACCACTTTAGGTGTAAGTTCATCACTTGTAATACTTAAAGTTAAAGGATCAGACGATGCTAATGTTGCTCCGCTTGCTGTTGGAGTAACAGAAATCGCTTCAGTAGATTCAAAAGCAGTATCGTCTATTCCAGAAATATTAAATGAGGCTGTTTTGGAGCCAGCGGGAATACTCATTACTGGACTCAATAGTAACTTTCTTAATTTATTTTCATCACTATCAAATGCATATAATGTTCCACTAAATTCGGTCAAAGAATTAACTCTTTTGAACTCAGCTTGATCAGCAGTTCCATCAACATATCCATAATTTCCATTACCTGCAACTGTACTGACTTTATATTTACCATCAGCCTGTAATTCAATTTTTCTAATTCTATTATTTTCTCTGTCAGAGACATAGATATTGTCGTCAGCATCAATAGCTAAATAAGTGGGGTTTCTAAATTTAGCATTAGTACCAAATCCGTCAGCATAATCCCAATTACCATTACCAGCAATTGTTGAAACAACACCCTCAGGTGTAGCCTTTTTAATTTTTTGGTGATGCTCATCAGCAAAGTATATATTATCTTTTGAGTCAATAACAATATTTGAAACTTGACCAAATCTCGCATCAGAGCCTGTTCCGTCTTGATCTCCCCAATTTCCATTTCCTACAAAATCACTTGATACAGCAGTTTGACCCGAAAATGTAATTTTTCTTATTCTTTGCCACTCCAATACGAACAAATTACCCTGTGAATCAAAAGCAACGTCTTGAGTTCCTTGAAATCTTGTTTCTGAACTCACATCTCCGTTATCACTTCCACTTTGACCACTAGGATTAGCAAACCTTGTAACATTTCCTGAGCTATCAATTTTTGAAACTCTATTATTCCACTCTTCAGTTACATACATGTTTCCATTTCCATCAAACGCCATTCCTGTTGGACCATCTAACTGTGTATCGTAATTATCAGCACCATTATTATAAGTTGAAACATTTCCTTGAGTGTCTATTTTTCTAACTCTTCTGTTCTCAGTATCAGCAACATAAATATTTCCGGATGAATCAGAAATGATATTCCTAATATGGTTTGAGAATTCTGCATCGTCTCCATCTCCATCTAAATAACCTGTTCTTCCACTTCCTATAAATGTTGAAACAGCATTCAAATCAGACGACTCATAGTCTTGACCAAATATCGCAACTAAGTTTCCAGAATCAGCAAAGGCTAGACTTACTTCGACTGGATTTAATTTAGCATTAGTTAATGTTGCTTCTAAAGTAGCTTGACCATCAACTTCAGAAATTGTTGAAACTCCATCTTTTACAGCTAATGTAACAGTTGTTAATTCATTATCATTTATTGTAACATTAACAGAGGTATTAGAAGCATCAGTGTCAACTGTTGCACCAGTTGCAGCATCTAAACTAACTGTAAATTGCTCTATTGATTCATCTACGTCATCATCAACAGCAGTTAAGACTAACGATCCGCTTGGGTTACCAGCAGAGATTGTTAATTTACCATCTGTTAAATTTGAAGAAAAGTCTGCTCCATCTGCTCCCTCCAAAGTTGTACCACTAGAGTTTGCATCAGCAAATGAAAGATCAACTACAGTGTCAGAATCAGAAATAGCAGATGAGAACTCTACAACAAAACGTCTATGAGATCTCTTTTCACTACTGTGCCATAAACCATTGGTGTGTAAATAGGCCGCCTCACGATTCCAGTCCTCATCTCTTTGCCAGGAGTCTACCCAACTCTCGTAGCTGGAAGTAACTGAATTATTCCATAACCAAGTATCATTATCATCTAAATAATATCCAATCCAGTGATTTAACCAAACATTGTTATCAGCTGAATATTCAGGATCTTGAGCATAAATTCCGTTAACAACAGTTTCTTGTTCTCCAGATGAAGTTAGAATCGCTAATTGACCACCAAGAGCTGTAGCCCTAGCGTTTGCCTCATCGAAGTTTAAGTGCTCATTATTTTTAGATGCATAATATTTTGAACCATTGTATGTTCCTAGATAGTAATAATTTGCCTTATCTGATGGAGACATATCAACTTTAGGACTTGAATAGGCGTCAGAAAGCGAGACATTTACAGTAACTTTTCCTGCTCCTTGCTCGTCTAAAACATCGTCATCAATTGAAATTCTAGCAACCGGCGCAGCATCTTGGCTAGTCACAGTAGTTGCTATATCAGCAATACTAGAATCAACAAGATTAGAGTAACTAGAAACTGAAACTGTAGCAGTTTCATCAGACTCGAATTTAAAATCATCAACTCCCTTTAATGTTAATGTTCCACTAGTGCTTCCAGCTGGAATCTTAATAGAGGGTAATAATTCAATTTTTCTAATTCTATGATTATCACTATCAGCTATATATATCGCTGAAGTTGTGGCTAAAACCCCTTGAGGACCTTTAAACTTAGAATTTAATAAATCACTATCTAAATGTCCATATGTCCCATTTCCAGCAATAGTTGAAACTGAGTTCTCGCTTACGTCGATTTTTCTAATTCTATTTCCGTCAGTTTCGGTAATATAAATATCTCCGCTTGAATCCATTGACATTCCAAATGGAGATTTAAATCTTGATGATGTTATAGATCCATCTTGGAATCCGTATCCATCACCAGCATAAGTACTAACTTCAGCTGAAGTAGTGATTTTTCTAATCTTATGATTGTGTCTATCGGCAACGTAAATAATATCGTTTTTATCAATCACAATACCAGCTGGTTCTCTGAACTCAGCTTCATTACCTGGACCATCAATTTCTCCCCAATTACCTGTTCCAGCAAAAGTAATACTCGAAGCATCACCAGATCCAGGATCAAAAGTAATTTTCTTTATTTTACCTTCATCAGAAACAAATAAATTTCCTGATGAATCAAATGCCATTCCTCTGATATTTCTAAATTGAGCTTGAGTTTTATCGCCATCGTTATCACCCCATCCAGAACCATTATAGTCACCTATCACTCTTGTAACATTACCAGACGTATCAATTTTAGAAATCCTATGTCTACCGTTTTCAAAGACAAGTAATTCACCGGATGAATTAAACACTAGTGTTCTTGGATGAGCAAAACCAACATCAGTTCTGAATCCTTCCTCTCTGTCGTGAGCCCAATTACCATTACCAGCAAATGTTGTAACAACACCGGCAGTTGTTACTTTTCTAATTACATTATTGTCAGCATCTGCAACATATAAATTTCCTTGACTATCACTAACTATTGAACCAGGATAATTAAACGATGCCAATGCCCCAGTTCCGTCAGAATAATTTGAAGTTCCAGAACCAGCTAATGTTGATACATTATTTAATTCAGAAATTTCAAAGTCAGTACCATAAGTAGCAGTATCAGAACCTCCTTGATTAATTGTAATTCCAAGTGAACTTTCAAAGGTTTTAGCATTTGGAATTGTTGCAGTTATAACTAATTCTCCTCCTTCCTCGGCAAAAGAAGGGTCTGAAATAGCAGCTATTGTTGCAGTTTCAAAATCATTATCATCAATTGTAACTGTCGTACTACTTTTTGAGCCTGCAGTTCCGTTTGTAACATCAGTTATTGCATAAGTAATAGAATCTGCACCTTCAGCATCTGTATCTGATTTAGCAGAAATTGTAAGAGTTGCTTTAGAAGATCCAGCTGGAATTACAATTGGAGCAACAGTGGGGATTGTAAACTCACCTGATTCTGATTCCGTTGCTGTATACGTAATTGTAGTTGGTAATGAAGAAACTGTACCACTAAACTCAATAACATAAAGTTGACTGTTGTGGTTTGGTAAATCGTTCCATCTACCATTACTCATAAGTTCAGTATAATCTTCACCTCCTGAATTGTTTGGCTCACCATTTTGCCAGTTTTCATAAGTTGAATCACTTCCATTTGCCCATTCAAATAAGCCCTCACTAGTTTCGTCAGTATACCCAATCCAAACACTATTCCACTGGTAACCAGCTTCTTGCATTTTATCTCTTATCCACTGATTTTCTGTAGCATCATTTACAGCAACAAGATATCCACCAAGACTGGTTGCAATATCTCTTGCTTCAGTCCATGATTTGTAATCGTATGACATATAATACTTATGTGTTCCGATTGCTCCCAAATAAGCGTATTCCCCCTTAGAACCTTCACTCATATCTTGTCTAGCACCAGATTCGGAAGCATCACCTAACTGGAATGTTAGGATGGTTGAGCCACCTTCTTCTGCAATATTAGATGCAGCAGAAACTAAAGTTACTTCGGGAGCAGAATCGTATCCAGCTAAATTCGTTGTAGAACCGTCAATAGTTAATGCCAGAACATTACCACTAGGAATTACAATATTTTCTCCGCTAGCAACAGCAACATTAATAGTTTCATCGTTTTCAAACGAACCATCATCGTTTATAGATAATGTAAAAGTTCCTGTTTGTTGGCCAGCTGGTATTCTAAGTTTATTTACAAAATCTATTTTTCTAAGTGAACCAGTAGAATTTCTTTCGACAAATACTAAATCACCTGCTGAATTAATTATAATATCCATTGGACGTTCAATTTTTGCATCTTTTAATACCCCATCTACAGTACCTGAATCGTCTCTACTATCAATAATTTTAGTAAACTCTCCTTCGCTTGAGTACTTATATAAATAATGTCTATTCTCTGCACCAAAATATACATTATCGCTTGAATCAATAAATAAGTCTCCTGAACTCCAATCGTTTTCAAGTAATGTTGTTACAGAATTTCCATCAATATCAATTTTTCTTAGTTTCCCATATTGTCTAACAATCAAATCCCCATTTGAATCCATTGCAAGTCCTTGTGGACCCTCGAATCTTGAAGACGAAAGACTACCATCCTGATACCCCCAATCTCTATTTCCTGCAAGAGTTGTAACAGCATCATTAGCCATATCAATGGCTCTTATGGCGTTTTCATCTATTACATACAATGTGTTACCATCATTAGATAATGTAATATCTCGAATTGATCTAAATCTTGCTTCAGCTAAAGTTCCATTCACAAAATTTTCTGTCCAATCTGAACTTCCAGTTACATAATAAATCAGGCTGTTGCCTAAATCAATTTTCCTTATAACTCTTTCATCATAAAGATATATTACATCTGCCGAGCCTGAAGCTGATCTAGCGCTTGCTTTATCAATAACCATTTTACCAATATTTCTAAATCTTGCTTGGGAATTAGGCTGAGCGTCTCCTGAGTGATTCCCCCAGTTTCCGTTACCGGCAATCACAGTTTTAGTTCCATCAGATGCTACTTTATAAACTCTTCTTTCTTCCGCAACATAATAGTCTCCACTTGTCGCTTGAACAAGTCCCTCTGGATTATCAAATCCAGAAGCAATACCCTCTAAATAACCGTCATCTTCAGTTGTATAATCTTCATTTGAAGTAGCTGTTCCACCTAAAGTAAGTGTGATGGCAGTATCAAAAGGCTTCACATTATTTAAAGTTGCGGTCATTACTATATCTCCATCAGCTTCAGCATAGGTTGTTTTAGGAGTGGTGAATGCAACTGATGTTTTTTCATTATCTACAAGATTTATAGTTAATGAATTTTGACTTCTCTTTATTCTTGCACTTCCAGCAGTTACATTTCCGGCTTCCAAAATAATTGATTCAGCTGGTTCATCAACAGTATCTGCAACTTCAGTTATAGTTAATGTTCCAGAGGATGAACCACTTGAAATAGTAATTGAACTTCCACTTAGTGTGTAGTCATCAGAAGCTGTAGCTGTACTAGATCCAGTAGCTGCAACATCAAAAGTAATGTTACTTCCTGCGGTTACATTGTTATCAAACTCAAGTAAAATTCTTCCACCATCGTTAATATCGTAATTTCTCCAACCCCAGCTAGAATGTCTAACTACAGGTTTTGTTATAAATCCAGAACTGTCTTCTGTTGCATCGTAAGAATTCCAATTTGTGTATTCACCTGAAAATGTATGACCATTAATCCATTTCCATGTCTTGTCAGTATAATCATGATTTAAACCAAGCCAAATATCATTTTGGCTAATACTTTGAGCATTTAATAAATTTCTTACTGCAGTCTGTTCAGCTTCACTTTCTATAGTCCAAAGATATCCACCTTGGGCTGCTGCCATTGCTTTAGCATCGCTATTAGTTTTCCAATCGTTACTTCCAGTTTTATAATAATATTTATGCCCACCATATTCCCCAATATATTTGTATCCAAGTGAATTTGTTGCACCAACAGCAACAGGGTCAGCATTCATATCTCTTCTGTTAGAATAAAATGAGTTACTAACAAGAACAGCATTAACAGTTAATGTTGCTCCTCCAGCATCGGTTTCTGTTAATGAAGAGGTTTCAGAAGTTAAAATAATTTGAGGAAGTGTTTCATCAATTCCAGCAATAGTAAATGTTAAAGTTTTGTTGGCGCTATCTACAGTACCATCGTTCGCTTTTACTACAAATGTGTCCGTAGTTGAAGAACCTGTTAAATTTGCTGTTGAATCATTGTAGTATGTGTAACTTCCTCCTCCATTATCTTCCAAAGTACCTTGACTTGGGTTAGTCACAATAGTATAAGTTAAACTACTTCCTTCTGCATCAGTTCCTGGAATATTAAAAGTCAACTGGTCGTACTGATCAACATTTAATGTTGCATCACCAATGACTGGAGCATCATTTACTGGATTTAAAGTAACTGTTATTGTTCCTGCACTGCTTGCCAGACCTTCACTATCAGTAGCTGTAAAAGTAAAAGTGTCAGAAGTTGTTTCAGAACCGTCGTGAGTATAAGTCACATCTCCATTTGAAGAATTAACAGTTGCAGTACCATTTGTAGGAGTTGATATGGCATACGTCATTGTTTGTCCCTCAGGCTCTGTTGAACTTGCTCCTAAATTGAAACTTGTTGATGCTGCTTCATTGATTGTGAATGCAACAGCTGACACAATTGGTGCAGAGTTCACAGGATTCAAAGTAATTGAAACTGTACCTGCAGCACTCTGTACCGTACCATCATAGGCAGCAAATGTAAACGAATCCGAAGTTGTTTCAGATCCATTGTGAGTATAAGTTGTAACACCGTTGGCAACAGTTATTGATCCATTGGTTGGATCTGAAAGCTTTACAAAATCTAATTCTGAAGAAGCAGTCTCGGCATCAGTTCCTGCATAATCAATAACAACACTACCTGCTTCATCTAATGTGTAACTTAAATTAGTTGCTACAGGAACATCATTTACTGGAGTTACTGTTATTGTTCCTGCTAAATTCTCAATTGTAAATTCACCATCAGAAACAGAATAAACAAAAGAATCTGAAGTAGTTTCTCCTCCGTTGTGAATATAAGTGTAAGTTCCATCTCCGTTATCTGATAAAACTCCATTAGAAACATCAGTTGAAATAGCAAATGTTATTCCAGAAAGTTGAGTATCAGTATCAGCATATGTTGGTGTAAATTGATTACTAGCTCCTTCATCTAAAGTGAACGAAGTTCCTGAAGATGTTGGTGAATCGTTTACATTTGTATTATTTATAACAACAAATGTTGATTTACTTTCATCATCATTTGCATTGGTTAGTTTATAAGTAAAAGAATCTTTTCTATTTTCAGTTCCATCATGAACATACGAAAAACTACCATCCGTGTTTAAAGTTAATGTTCCATAAGTTGGACTAGTTACCAGAGATGCCGTAAGATCTAATCCATTTGGTTCAACATCATTAGTTACAACTCCATTAGCAGCATCAACTGTTAATGTTGCACCCTCAGCATTTGTGTATGAGTTAGGAACAGGAATTATTGAAGCAACCTCTAGTGTAACAGTGACTTCAGAGCTAGTTGCTGACCCATCTGAAACAGTGTAGGAAAAAGAATCAGAGTTGAATGTAGTATTTGTCCCATCCGTAATGTAAGTAAATGACCCATCAGAATTTAGAGTTAATTGTCCATACTGAGGACTTGTACTTCCTTGAGATACTGAAAACAATGAAGAATCCGAATCAGAATCTGTATCATTTCTTAAAACTCCAATCTCAGCAGCCATTTCAGTATTTGAGTTTCTAGTCACATAATATGTGTCAGCAACTCCTGTCGGCGCATCGTTAACAGGATTTATTGTAACAGTAATTGTCCCAGAACTACTCAACGTACCATCGCTAACACTGTAGGAAAAAGTATCTGAAGTTGTTTCAGAGCCATCATGCGTATACACAAAATCTCCTCCATTAACAACAGCTGTACCAAAACTCCCCTGACTTGATACATTAATTGTTAGTGAAGATCCTTCTGCATCAGAAGCACCAAAAGAAACAGATTGACTAGGTGAACCTTCGTCAACAGTAACAGTTCCATCAGGGCTTAATGGAGCATCATTTACAGCATTTACAGTAATTGAAATTGTAGCATTTGCGCTGTAAACTTCAGCAGTTGATTCTTTAGCACGAACTATTACAGAATCTGAAGTTGTTTCAGATCCGTTGTGGGTGTAATAACCTAATCCAGTTGAAGAATCTAATGTAAATGTTCCATTACTAGGGGCTGTTACAATTTCATAAACCAATATAGCACTTTCAGCATCAGTACCTGTAACATTAATTTCAGCTGAAGCACCTTCATCAAGTGTTTTTGAAATATCAGCAATGACTGGAGCATCATTAACAGCTGTAATTGATATAGTCACAGTTGCAGTATTACTCACAAGTTGTGAATCAGAGTCATCAGTTATAGAAAATGTAAAAGAATCAGAAGCACCTTCGCCTCCTGCATGAACGTAAGTAAACGACCCGTTTGCATTAATTGTTACTGTTCCTCTGTTGGGAGTTCCTACAACAGCAAATGATAAAGAGTCTCCATCAGCATCTGAGCCAGTAAGAGTACCATTGAAAGTATCACCTTCAGTAACTGTAATAGACTGGTCATTAGCTACAGGAGATTCCTGAGCGAAAGTGATAAAAGTGAATGTTAAAAAAATTAGGGAGATAAAATTTTTCATAATTTATGTTTTTCAATAAAAATGTTTAATAGATCAAAGCTTTTTTAATTTAGTTTAGTTGTCAAAAAAAGGGCGTAATACACCCTCTTTATATTTATTAAATTAAAAAAAAATCAAATCAAATAAAACATTCCTAGAAAAATTTTTTGTTAAAATAAATTGATAATCAATATTTTAAGTTTAAATTATATAATACAAATGGTTCGGTTTTAAGGAAATAAAAAAAAATTTTAATAAGAAAATTAAACTAACATTTTAAAAATAAAAAACTTATTAAAATAGAAAAAAAATCAAAAATTTATTAATTAATTATTGAATGTTACAAAAAACTAAATTAAAATAGATTTAGTTCGTTTTTATGTGTAGTTAAATGAAAATATATGATAAAATTTAAAAAAATTGGGGAAATTTACCTATTCCACATATCTTGTTCAAAATCAAGAATTTCTTTTTTAATTCGTTCGGACTCTAAAATAGATTCAAGACCAGGCATTTTATAATCCTTGATAGCTCTGTCCCCATAAACGTTATCTTCTTTGTATATAAACGAACTAAATCTTCTGGAAACTAAAAGCTGATCAAATGAAATTCTGTTAGCATTATTTTTGTCATTAAAAACTTGTTCTTTATGTAAAACTTTTCTAATGCTTGGATACCATATCCAGAATAAATCAGTATTGTTCTTTCCATCATCATCTTTTAAATTTTTACCAACTGGCATTAGCCCAAGAAGTCTGTATTTCATTTCACCTTGTCTTTTATCAAAATACCACATCCCTTTTATTCTATAAGCAGAAATGTCAATTGACTTTAACTCTTCGGCTGGAGTTTGAACACCATTAATCATCTCGCTAAAGGAAATAACCTCAATTACATCACTGTAAGTCATCTTGTCTTTAAAATTATCATTACGATCAAAATATAACTCGGTGATGTTTTTATTTAATATATTTTCTTTTAATATTCTCCAAAGAGACTTTCTATTCTTTTCGTAGGTCTCATCATTAACAGGGAATAATAATGGAAAATTAATTTTTTCATTTAAATCTATTTTTTCGTATACAACCTTAGACCAAAGAATATCTCTGTCATCAATGTAATCAAATTCTAAAAAGGAATCGTTATCTGTTTGTTTTTGATCAAAATTTTGGATACCAATTTCATCAGGTATGGAAGCATTTAAAATATTCGATTGAGAATATGAACTCAATACAAACAAGAAAGATGCAACAAATATTAAACTTTTTTTCATTCAAGTATTACAATAAAATCGTTTACAATATAATTAGGATTTACGAAATCCCCATCTTTTGCACTGGCTTTTATGTTAGAAATTCTTACAACTGTTCCTCTACCCTGGCTGTTTATATCAGCTACAGCCTTCGGATTATTTCTTGCTGTATTTCCTTTTACTGATTTTGAAGGAGAATTACCAACTTTAATATCAAAAGATGTTACCTCAATAACAAAGTCATACAAGAAGTCTTTAGGTTTATTTCCAGTAATCATTCCATTTGCTAAATAACGCTTTGGAATATTTTCAGTCGGTTTATAATAATTATCATTCACTTTAACTGAGCCTAAACCTGGTGGTGGTTCAAGAATTCTAAACTCACCTCCATCGAAATTTTTTCTAACTCCATTTAATATTCCAGAAACTGAAACTTTCATAGTTTTTTTAGAAAAATCACTTGTAGGTACTGCTCCCCAGCCTCCGTTTGCGAGTTTTATAAACTCACCGTTATTGCTACTTGGTCTAATCGAACTTTCAGCAACACCAGGTATAGAGATTGATGATGGATTTCTTAAACCTCTATAGAAAACTTTCATATTGTCAGCTGAAACAACAGCTGAATTAGGTTCCTTTATAATGACTATGCTTTGATTAACTGGAATCGAGACTAATTCTTGCGTATCAGCATTTCTTTTTGTGATTGTTCCAGTTAACTCATATGTGCCAGGTGATGGAATCTTTTTGTTTAAAACAACCTTACCGCTTTCAATTTTAAATTCAGAAACTCTTAATGGTTTACCGTTTATAAATAATTCAACTTTATCTGGCCTAAAACCTTCATCTTTTTTACCCATTACTACGGCTGCATCGATTACATCTGTGGTATAATAAACAGGCTTAGTAGTTTCAAGTAAAGTTTGAAAAGTATTAAAATTAAGACCCTTATTTTGAACAGCATCTAAAATCTGAGACAATATCTTGTTTTCAATGTATCTTATATCAGACTGGATTTTGGTAAGCTTCGATATTGATGCGATCATTGGAAATCCTTGAAAATTATAGTTTAAAAATGGAGATTCTGTTCCCTCACTTGTTACTACTTTTTCAGAGTATTTAAACCTATTATCAATGTCATCTTTTATTGAACCAAAATCGTAATTAATCTTAGTTTCTTTTTCAGATTCGTCCTCTTTTAAAACTATTTGAGACAACGTTTCTTTTACAGAAAATGGGTAATTAATGAACTTGTCAAGAAACAATTGTCCATTTTCTGTATATGTATCTCCAACGAAAAAATACTCATCTAGTGTTTGAGATTTGTCCATGATTTGATAATCTGTCATGGTTATAATGGAATCTCGATTGGATTTAACTGAAACTTCTTTCAGAAACTGATTTTCATCGGAATTAACTAATGAATCTTTGACAGTCTGAATGAAATCAAATAAATCATCAGAAACTAATTTAAGATCACCAACCATTTCTGCAGCAATTTTGTAATCTAGTTTATCCGAATTCGAGTTAATTTGATCATAACTAATTTTTGAAGAAGATTCTAATTCACTTATAGAGGATTCCAAATCATCATTTAAAATACCCAGAGTAGCTAAAACCTCTTTACTTATATTAAGAGCAAGCATTGCGATAAACACAAGATACATCATGTTTATCATTTTCTGTCTAGTATCCGATTTTCCTGCCATAAATTATTTATTCATCCCTTCAAGCATAGAAGAGTATTTGGCATTTAATTCGTTGATAGTAGCTTTCATTTTATTTAATTCATCACCTAGTCCATCAGGAATATTCATAGAAGAAGTAGAAGAATTCACCTCACTTAGTGTTTTGTGAAGCGAATCGTATAGTTCATTTATGTTTGTTAGCTTGGATGCCGCAGATGATAGATTATCATTGTAAGAATTTAAATTGTCATTAATATCCTTTGGAACATTGAAAGATTCAGTAGCTGCTGTTGCAGCAGATAAGTTTTTATTTAGTGAACTCAGACCGCTAACTGTTTGATCAACTGCTTGTTGTAAAGACTGAGTTTCTGCTTCAATTGTTTGTAACCCTTTATCTTCAATAGAAGAATCTCCCATCATAAAGCCTTGGATTCCAGAAATGGAAAAAATAATAGCTTCAGTAACAAGGCCAGCAGTTAACCACGTATTTCCGGTGAAAATAAAATCACTGTGGGTTATTTTAAGTAACGCTCCGATAATTACAATTGATGCACCAACTCCAAACATAAGTTCGATGACATTATCTGGTAAAAATTTTTTTCTTGTATTTGCCATTGTGTGTTTTTTCTAAATTAATTACAAACTTTAGACCATTTTTAAATTAAATGGTTTAAAATATTTTATTTTGATTTATATCATCACCACCATCTTCTCCTAAATAATCTTGTACCGTTCTAAATCCGATATAGGATCTTTTTTCATCCTTGTATTCATAATCCCTAGTACTCACTCTTAAAAAATAGGAAACATCTTTCCATGATCCTCCTCTAATTACCTTTCTCAAATTTGTTGAATCAGAAATATTGGGATTTAAACCGGAGTCAAAATTATAGGAACCTTTATCGTAGGAAGATTCAGTCCATTCTGAAACATTTCCTGCCATATTATATAATCCGTAATCGTTTGGCCAATAGGACTTTGCTTCAACGGTATATAATGCATTATCTGCTGCATAATCACCTCTGTTAGGTTTAAAATTAGCTAAAAAACATCCCTCAGAATCGGTAGTGTATGGACCTCCCCAAGGATAAGTACCAGATTCAATCCCTCCTCTTGCTGCATACTCCCACTCGGCTTCACTAGGTAATCTAAAAGACGCCACTCTTTGAGCATTTTTGGATTTAGACTTAGTGTATCTGTTTTTATACATGGTTCTCCAGTGAGCAAAAGCTTTTGCTTGCTCCCAGGAAACTCCAACGACAGGATAATCAGAATAAGCGTCGTGCCAAAAATAATCGTTGTGCATTGGCTCATTATAACTATATGAAAAATCTTTGATCCATGCTGTTGTATCAGGATAAATTGGAATTGATTTTTCCTTAAAAAAATCTTTTCTAGTTTCACTATTTGATTTTATTGCTGCTTCGGCATCAAAAGTTGTGTAGCTGTAAACTATCTGTTTAGTATCAAAAATTCGTTCTGAATTATAAGATTCTTCTTTGGGCAAATAAAAACCTGTTCCTTCAATAACTCCCTCCATAACTTCAGCATAAGCTAAATCAGGATATTCTTCTCTTTCCCATATAATATCAACATCAAAGTTTAAATTGAAGGTCTTTTTATCGTAAGGATTAATTCCAAATGAATTTTGTTCTCTATATAGCTCGTATCCACTTTTTTCATCGTCACTCACTTCACTTATAGGCTGATATATTGGAAAAAAGGAATTAATACTGTTGTCTTTATCTAGTTCCTCTTGAGTTGGTGATTCTCCAATTTCTTCCATTGCTCTTACAGCAAGAGCTTGTCTTACAACTGAGTCTTTAACCCAATTAACAAATTGTCTATACTCTCCATTGGTAATTTCTGTTTCGTCCATATAAAATGCCTTGACAGAAACTGTACTTATTGGAGCGTTTTGTAAACCAACAATATCTTCATCAGACATTCCCATTAAAAAAGAACCGCTAGGTACAAGCACCATCCCTGATGGTTTATCAGGAAAAAACTTTTTTCCTTGAACACCAACTAATTCTCCTCTATCAGACTTAGAGCAACTTTGTAAAATGAATAAAAAAATTAAAAAAAAGGAAAATTTTTTCACGTTAAGTTTAATATTTAAGGTCATAAATTTAACAATATTATTTAAACACGTTCAAAATTCATACCATTTTATATAAAATTTCTTCTTAGCAGCATTAATAATCTTTGAGAAAGAATTTCATCAACTGCTTTTTTGTAGTCACTTTCAGAACATGGGTATAAATTTTTATTTATTGGCTTTTTGTTTTCGTCTAAAAGTTCAACCCACCACCTTTGGCTTAACTCACTATTGTAAAACTTGAGGTTAGTTTCCTCAGTTATCAAATTATAGCTATATCCTTTAAATTTTTTTGATTTTGGATCTTCAACCATTCTGTAAGAATAGCCTTCAATAAAATACCACAAACACTGTGAAAGTAATGCGCCAGAGATTTTGCTATTTAAAATTTCAAACAATCCCAAAACTGAAAGTTTGTTACTCATACCAGCATATCTAAAAATTGAACACATTTCTCTACTTGAAAATCCATTTGGAAAATTATGAGCGAAATTGAATTCAGATGACTTCAAGCTTTTAAAATCAACTGAAAGAAAATTAGTATCTCGAAAAATTGGTTCAACTTTCTTAATATTAGAAATAACTTTGCCAAGCCTGTGAGATTCAAAATCAAACTTATTAATTAAGTCTATTTCCTCTTGAGAATTTAAAAAAGTTTGAAAACCTATGTTACAAAAATGATTTAAAGAATTTTTACTGTCCAAAATTATCTTTGACATATAAGACTCTGAATTAAATTCTTTTTGAATTCTACCAAAATCAAATTTGTTATCAATAGCTGTTAAATTAATTGACCGGTTATTGTTAGTAAGTGAAGTATATACTGGATACACAAAATCATTTCCTCCCCCTATGCAAACTAGCAAAACATCTTGTTTTTCAAGCTCCTCGTGAATTTTTTTTAAAGCAAAATAAGTATCTGTATAGTGATCGCCATTTATCAAATCACCTAAATCTAAAATATTTAGGTTCCAATCACCACAATAAAGAGAATAAAATTCTTTTCGAAAATCATTTATTTGAATAAACTTTGATTCAGATTTTGTAGAATTCCTATATTCATTAATTCCTAAAATTACTATATCAACTAAACCGTAATCCTTTGAATTGTCATATAATTTAATTTTAGAACCAATTGTGTTATTGGGTAAGTTATCTTTAAATTCAACAATACAGCTTGAAAAAGATGATAGAAAATCACTAATCATTATTACTTTTTAGCTTTTGAAGTTTTCTTTTTTGAAAAATATTTTTTTACATCTTCAATTGCTAATTTATCAACTTTGGTGTCTTTTGGTAACTCAATTTTAATTTTTCCTTTGATTAAATTAAATCTTCCCCAACGAGCTTTTTCTAATCTAATTCCTTCATCATCCCAAGATTTAATAAGCTTTTCAGCTTCTTTTTTCTTTTTCATTTCAATTAAGGCTTCACAATCTTCTTGGCTTAAATTATCAAAATCATAAGATTTATTCACATTTATAAATAAACCATTCCATTTTATAAAGGGCCCAAATCTACCTTTTCCTTTACTAACATCATATCCTTCATATTTTGCAATTGGAGCATCTATTTTTCTTTTTTCCTCAATAAGTTCAATTGCTTTTTCCAATGAAACTTCAAATGGACTCAATCCCTTTGGCAATGAAACAAACTTATTATCATGTTTAATGTAAGGTCCAAATCTACCAGCATTAGACTCAACTTTCATGTCCTCAAAGTCACCCAAATAACAAGGCAGTTTAAAGAGATTTAAGGTTTCTTCTAATGTTATTTTATTTATTTTCTGATCAGGAAGTAACCCTGCAAATATTGGTTTTTCTTCGTCATCAACCTTCCCAATTTGAGCCATAGGACCAAATTTTCCTAGTCTAACGCTTACAATTCTTCCAGTTTTAGGGTCTTCTCCTAAAATTCTTTCTCCAGTTTCTCTAGTTGCGTTTTCTTTTACATCAATTACAGTTGAATGAAACGGCTGATAAAAATCCTTTAGAATATTCGTCCACTCAATTTCACCATTTGCTATTTTATCAAAATCTTGCTCAACACTAGCAGTAAAGTTATAGTTTAAAATATTTTTAAAATTATTAACCAAAAAGTCAGTAACAATTATACCTACTTCAGTTGGAACAAGCTTACCCTTGTCAGAACCAGTATTTTCTTTCTGCACAACACTTTTAATTTCTTTGTTATTTGATATTAATTGGCGATACTTTCTTTCGTATCCTTCAAAAGTTCCCTTTGACACATATTTTCGGTTCTGAATCGTAGTAATAGTAGGAGCATAAGTTGATGGTCTACCAATTCCGAGTTCTTCCATTTTTTTCACAAGAGTTGCTTCTGAGTATCTGTAAGGAGGTCTTGAAAACTTTTCTGTTGCAACCATAGATTGGTTAAAAAGTTGATCATTATTATTTAAATCAGGAAGCAAACCCTCGCTTTTTTCATTATCATTGTCGTCTTTACCTTCAATGTAAACTTTCAAGAATCCATCAAACTTTACTATTTCACCCTTAGAAGTAAACTGATCATCGTATTTGTTTGAGGAAATTTTTAGAGTTGTTCTTTCAAGAACTGCATCTGACATTTGAGATGCAATTGTTCTAAGCCAAATCAAATTATATAATCTAACTTGGTCAGATTCCATATCGACTGATTTATTTTGAAAATTTGTTGGTCTAATGGCTTCGTGAGCTTCCTGAGCTGACTTATTTTTATTACTGAATTTTTTTCTTTTGTGATAATTTTCACCGTAAAGACTTGAAATAACTTTAGCAGCATTATTTAGTGCATCATCTGAAAGATTTACACTATCCGTTCTCATATAAGTTATGTGTCCTGACTCGTACAATCTTTGTGCGGCAGACATAGTTCTACTTACAGAAAATCCTAGTTTTCTAGAAGCTTCTTGTTGAAGTGTTGATGTTGTGAACGGTGCAGAAGATGATTTCTTAAAAGGTTTTTTTTCAACTGATGACACTAAAAAATCAGAATCCAAACTTTTTTCTAAAATTTCTTTTGCTTTCGCTTCACTTTCGAAAGCTCCAGTTAATTGAGCATTTAATTTTTTGTTATTAGCGTCTGAAAATAATGCTGAAATTTTGAAGGAAGATTTTGGAACAAAATCATTTATTTCATTTTCTTTATCTACAAGCAACCGAAGTGCTACAGATTGGACTCTACCAGCAGATAGACCTCCTTTGACTTTTCTCCAAAGTATAGGGGAAATTTCAAATCCAACTAATCTGTCAATAATTCTTCTAGCTTGTTGGGCATTAACCAAATTGTAATTAATTTCTCTTGGATTATCAATTGCTTTAAGAATAGCATTTTTGGTAATTTCTCGAAAAACAATTCTTTTGGTTTTTGATTTATCCAGTTTAAGTGACTCATACAAATGCCAAGCAATAGCTTCACCCTCCCTGTCCTCGTCACTTGCTAACCAAACTGTGTCAGCCTTTGAAGCTTGCTTTTTTAATTCTTTAACAACATCTTTTTTGTCATTTGATATAATATATTTTGGCTTAAAATTATTTTCAAAATCAATTCCTATTTCTTTTTTAGGGAGATCTGAAATATGACCATAACTTGAGGAAACCTTATAGTTTGGACCAAGATATTTTTCTATTGTTTTTGCTTTTGCAGGAGACTCAACAATAACTAAATTTTTTGACATTCAAATGGATTTTAAAGATCACAAAAGTATATTTTTTTTTTTTTATCATTCAAAAACATGGTATAAGACACATATTTTCATTTAAAATTAATACTGTCATATTGTCATATATTTCTATATTTGCATAGATTTATATAATGAAATGAACACAGAGATTGAAACAAAAATCAGCAAGATCGAAAATATAAGGAAAGACAATTCCAAAAAATTTTACATTGAAAGCTATGGATGTCAAATGAATTTTGCTGATAGTGAAGTTGTAGCTTCAATAATCAGCAAGGAAGGGTATAACTCAACAACTAACTTAAATGATGCAGATTTAATACTATTGAATACATGTTCAATAAGAGAAAAGGCCGAAACAACAGTCAGAAAGAGACTAGAAAGTTTCAATAAACTAAAAAGAAATAATAACAATTTAAAGGTTGGGGTTTTAGGATGTATGGCAGAAAGATTAAAGTCTAAATTCCTAGATGAAGAAAAAATTGTGGATTTGGTTGTAGGCCCTGATGCATACAAAGACATTCCTAATCTTTTAGATGAAATAAACGAGGGTAGAAATGCAGTCAATGTATTACTTTCTAAAGAGGAAACATATGGAGATATTAGCCCAGTAAGACTTGCTTCTAATGGAGTAACTGCATTTGTTTCTATAACTAGAGGATGTGATAACATGTGTACTTTTTGCGTAGTTCCCTTTACAAGAGGAAGAGAAAGAAGTAGAGATCCAAAAAGTATATTAAATGAAATCAAAAATTTAGAAAAATCAAACTACAAAGAAGTAACTCTTTTGGGCCAAAATGTTGATAGTTATCTGTGGTATGGTGGAGGATTAAAAAAAGATTTTAAAAATGCATCTGATTTACAAAAAAAGACGTCTATTGATTTCGCCAAACTTCTCAAAATAGTTGCTGAAAATTTCCCAAAACTAAGAATTAGATTTTCTACCTCAAATCCTCAAGACATGAGTTTAGATGTAATTAAAACTATGGCTTCTTATAAAAACATTTGCAACTACATACACTTACCTGTTCAATCGGGAAGCGATGTCATTTTAAAAGCAATGAACAGACAACACACAAGAGATGAATATATCAGTTTAATTAAAAATATTAAGAAATTAATTCCTGACTGTGGAATTTCTCACGATATGATTACTGGTTTCCCTAATGAAACACAGCAAGACCATGAAGAGACATTAAGCTTAATGGATGAAGTGAAGTATGATTTTGGATACATGTTTAAATACTCGGAAAGACCTGGAACTTATGCTGCAAAAAAATTTAATGATAATGTTGATGAAAATGTAAAAAAATTGAGGTTACAAGAAATAATCGATCTTCAACAATCTCACAGTAAATATAGAACTCAACAATATCTTGGAAAAACTGTAGAGGTTTTAATTGAAAAAGAATCAAAAAAATCGACTAGTCATTGGGCTGGAAGAAATCAACAGAATACAGTTGTTGTTTTTCCAAAAAAAAATCATGAATTAGGTGATTTTGTTAAAGTAAAAATAAATGATTGTACATCTGCAACTTTAATAGGTGAAAGTATTAGTTAAAATTTAAGAAACTATGGAAACATCTACTCAGAATATTAAACAAAGATTTGGAATAATTGGAAATGACCCAGTATTAAATAGATCTATTGAAAAAGCAATGAGAGTATCCCCAACAGATATATCTGTTTTAGTAACTGGTGAAAGTGGTGTAGGAAAAGAAAGTTTTCCGAAAATCATACACCAATTATCTCACAGAAAACACAGTAAATACATTGCTGTAAATTGTGGTGCCATTCCTGAAGGAACAATTGATTCAGAACTTTTTGGTCATGAAAAAGGCGCTTTTACCGGAGCTAATTCTGCACGTAAAGGATATTTTGAAGTAGCCGATGGAGGAACAATTTTTTTGGATGAAGTTGGTGAACTACCACTTACAACACAAGTGAGGCTTTTGAGAGTTTTAGAAAATGGCGAATTTATTAAAGTTGGAGCGTCTGAGGTTCAAAAAACAAATGTTAGGATTGTTGCTGCAACCAATCTAGATATGGAAAATGCTATTAGAAAAGGTAAATTCAGAGAGGATTTATTTTACAGACTTAGTACAGTAGAAATTAAAATACCACCACTTAGAAATAGAAAAGACGATATTCACTTACTGTTTAGAAAGTTTGCTAGTGACTTTGCAAAAAAATATAACATGCCAACCATAAGACTCGATGAAAACGCACAACATCTTTTAAATACATATAGATGGAACGGTAATATTCGTCAACTCAGAAATGTGGCTGAACAACTTTCTGTTTTAGAAGAAAAAAGAGAAGTGTCTGGTGAATTACTCAAATTTTATTTGCCCGACTTTCATTCAAATTTACCAGCATTAATTAACGAACCAAAGTCTTCTAATGATTTTTCAAATGAAAGAGAAATTTTATATAAAATTTTATTTGATATGAAAAAAGATTTAAATGATCTAAAAAAAATTACTGATCATTTAAAATCTGAGGAAACTATATCTGGCAAAGTTGAAAATGAATTTAATGATTTACGACATTTTCAGTCATCTATTGAAAATCAAAAATCAACTGAAATTATTGATTTTGATAAAAAAGAAACTACATTTAATACAAATTCTGACAAGTATCATTTTGCTGAAGAAATTAAAGAAGAAGAAACTCTATCAATTCACGACAAGGAGCTTGAATTAATTAAAAAAGCACTGGAACGAAACAATGGGAAACGAAAAGCAGCAGCTATTGAACTGGGTATTTCTGAAAGAACATTATACAGAAAAATAAAACAACATGACATCGAATTGTAAATTCATTGCTTTATTTATTATATCTGCAATTTTTTATGGTTGTGGTAATTATTCATTTACAGGTGCCTCTATCCCCGAAGGAACCGAAACTTTTCAGGTTAATTTCTTTGAAAATCAAGCCGGCAATTCCATGGGATCTATTTTTGAACCTGGATTAGATAGAGATTTTACAATAGCTCTTCAAGATATATTACAAAACCAAACTAATTTACAATTAGTCAATTCCGATGGAGACTTGTTGTATGAAGGAGAAATTACGGAATATAGAGTAAGTCCAATGACTGCTACATCAAATTTACAGGCCTCACAAAATCGATTGACTGTTGGAATTAATGTTAGGTTCTCTAACTTTAAAAAAGAGGAAGATAATTTTGAAAGAAGATTTACATTCTATTACGATTATCCTGCAGAGGTTCAATTATTGAATGTAAAATCAGAGGCACATGACATAATTTTTGAAAGAATAACTCAAGATATTTTTAACGCATCACTAGCAAAATGGTAGAGATCAGTAAAGAATTGTTTAATACTTTAGTAATGAATCCAAAAAAAATTAGTTTGGATCAAAGTATTTCATTAAAAAAAATAGTAAAAAAATATCCTTTTTTTCAAACAGCGAGAGTGATTGAACTAATTGGATTAAAAAAATTTAAAAACATTAGGTTCAAAAAGGCCTTAAAAAAAACTGCTATTCAATCATCAAACAGAACTACCCTTTATGAAATAATTGAACTCGACAATATTACAATTAGTGAAGAAAATAAAATGTTTTCTTTAAATAAATCTAAAAATTCATTTTTAAATTGGCTTAAAGTCTCTGATAAATCTGATATTTTAAAAAACAATCAAGATTCAATAATAGAAAATTTTTTAAATTCAGACCACAGAATAATCTCAAATAACGAAAATTATAACAAAGATTTTTCAGAAAATTTTAGTCCCGAAAAAAAAGAATACATGACTGAAACTTTAGCCAAAACATACTTTGATCAAAAAAAATATCATGAAGCTATTAAAGCATATGAAGTTTTGAGTTTGAAATATCCAGAAAAAATCAGTTTATTTGCAGACCAAATTAAAACTATTAAAAACAAAATTTAAAATAATTGACATGAGTAGCTTTTCTATTTTCCTTGCTTTAATATTAATTGTGTGTTTCTTGCTAGTTTTGGTTATAATGGTTCAAAACCCAAAAGGTGGTGGATTATCTTCATCATTTGGAGGAGATTCTCAACAGATTGGTGGAGTAAAAAAAACCACTGACTTTCTAGACAAAAGTACTTGGGTTTTAGCATCACTTCTGCTAATATTAATTTTACTATCTAACATAACTCTAGATACTGGGAATACAAATTCTGAATCTAAGCTTTTAGATTCCAATAGTATTGAAGAAACCATTCCTGAAACAATACCTGAGAATATTCCCTTAGAAATACCTGTTCAAGAATAACTTAATTTGTGTCAGCCTGTCACTGATTACAACATTAAAAAGAAAATATGTCACAAATTTTTATTTGGCATGGAAACTGTAAATATTATATAAAAATATAACTATGAGTAAATTAAATATTAAACCCCTAGCTGATAGAGTTCTTGTTGAGCCTCTTGAAGCAGAAACTAAAACAGCATCGGGTATTATTATTCCTGATACTGCAAAAGAAAAACCACAAAAAGGTAATATTGTTGCGGTTGGACCTGGAACAAAAGAAAATCCAGTTACAGTTAAGGTAGGAAACACTGTGCTTTATGGAAAATATAGTGGAACAGAACTAAAACTTGACGGAAAAGATTATTTAATAATGCGAGAATCGGACATTCTTGCAATAGTTTAACTTTTAAATAAACAATATAATGGCAAAAAAAATACAATTTGACGTAGAAGCAAGAGAAGGCCTTAAAAAAGGTGTAGATGCTCTTGCTAATGCAGTTAAGGTTACATTAGGACCTAAAGGTAGAAATGTAATTATTGGAAAATCATTTGGCGGACCTCAAATAACCAAGGATGGTGTAACTGTAGCAAAAGAAATAGAGCTTGAAGATGCTCTTGAAAATATGGGGGCACAAATGGTAAAAGAAGTTGCTTCTAAAACAAACGATTTAGCAGGTGATGGAACTACTACAGCTACCATTTTAGCTCAAGCAATAGTTAAAGAAGGCTTAAAAAATGTAACAGCTGGTGCAAACCCAATGGATTTGAAAAGAGGAGTTGATAAAGCAGTTGACGCTATAGTTGGAGAATTAAACAATAATGCTGTTACTGTTGGAAGCTCATCTGATAAAATTAAACAAGTTGCTTCTATTTCTGCTAATAATGATGAAGCAATTGGATCACTTATAACTGAAGCTTTTGAAAAAGTTGGAAAAGAAGGTGTTATTACTGTTGAAGAAGCAAAAGGTACTGATACTTACGTAGATGTTGTTGAAGGAATGCAATTTGACAGAGGATATTTATCTCCATATTTTGTAACTAATTCTGAAAAAATGGAGGCTGATCTTGAATCTCCTTACATATTATTGTACGATAAGAAAATTTCTGCAATGAAAGATCTTCTTCCTGTATTAGAACCCGTTGCTCAAAGTGGAAAACCCTTGTTAGTTATTGCTGAAGATGTTGATGGAGAAGCATTAGCTACACTTGTTGTTAATAAGCTTAGAGGTTCATTAAAAATTGCAGCTGTTAAAGCTCCAGGTTTTGGTGACAGAAGAAAAGCAATGCTTGAAGATATCGCTATTTTAACGGGAGGAACAGTAATTTCAGAAGATAGAGGTTTTACACTCGAAAATACTACCATTGAAATGTTAGGCTCTGCAGAACGAGTTACCATTGACAAAGACAACACAACTATTGTAAACGGGGCTGGTGATAAAAAAAATATTGAAGCTAGAGTTAGTCAAATTAAGTCCCAAATTGAAACTACAACTTCTGACTATGATAAAGAGAAATTACAAGAAAGGCTTGCTAAGTTAGCAGGAGGTGTTGCTGTTCTTTACGTTGGTGCTGCTTCTGAAGTTGAAATGAAAGAGAAAAAGGATAGAGTTGACGATGCTCTTCATGCGACTAGGGCCGCAGTTGAAGAAGGAATTGTAGCAGGTGGAGGTGTAGCATTATTGAGGTCTAGAAAAGTTTTAGAAAAATTAACTAGTGACAATCTTGATGAAGTTACTGGAATTCAAATTATATCGAGAGCAATTGAATCTCCACTTAGAACCATTGTTGAAAATGCAGGTGGTGAGGGATCAGTTGTTGTTGCAAAAGTTCTTGAGGGAAAAAATAATTTTGGATACGATGCGAAATCAGAAAAATTTGTTGATCTTCTTAAACAAGGAATTATTGATCCTAAAAAAGTAACTAGAATAGCATTAGAAAATGCTGCATCTGTTGCTGGAATGATTTTAACTACTGAATGTGCGTTAGTTGATATTAAAGAAGATGCTCCTCCAGCTATGCCACCTATGGGTGGTGGTGGAATGCCTGGAATGATGTAAATTTCAATACAAACTGCCCTAAGGGGCAGTTTTTTTTTATTATGTATCAAAACCAATATAATTTTATCGAAAAGTCCATAAAAAAACTCTCTTTAGAGAATTCACTCAAATTCGTTTGTGATTATCTTCAAAAAAATATAAATGGATACGATTGGGTTGGTTTTTATTTTCATAGTAAAGATAAATTAGTTTTAAAAACTTACTCAGGACTAAAAACTGACCATACCGTTATTCCTTTTGGAAAAGGTATATGTGGACAAACTGCTGAAAGCAATCAACCAATTATAGTTAAAGACGTCAATGAGGAAGACAATTATCTCTCATGTAATATCAACGTCAAATCAGAAATTGTTGTTCCCATTTTTGTTAACGATAAAAATATTGGTCAAATTGATATTGATTCTAATACTATCGATAGATTCAATAATGATGATTTAAACTTTTTAAAAAAAATAAATAGTTTAATCTCAAAAAAAATTTAAAAATTCCTTATTTATTTTAATTTTTTTTTCAAAAATAAACTACATTTATAGTACACTTTTTCCCCAAAAAATATGCTTAAAATAAAGTCTGCTTTAATATCCGTTTTTGACAAGAATGGATTAGAACCAATAGCAAAAAAACTTCACGATTTAAATATTAAAATATACTCAACAGGTGGTACAGAAAATTATTTAAAAAAATTAGGTGTTCCTGTTATTAAAGTTGAAGATATTACAGGTTATCCTTCCATACTAGGTGGAAGAGTTAAAACTCTTCATCCAAAAGTTTTTGGAGGTATTTTAAATAGAAGTGAAAATTTAGATGATGTAAATGATTTAAAAAACTACGATATTCCTAATATTGATTTAGTTATCGTTGATTTATATCCATTCGAAAAAACTGTCGAATCTGGTGAAAGTGAACAAAATATCATTGAAAAAATTGATATAGGAGGCATCTCATTAATTAGAGCCGCTGCAAAAAATTTTAAAGACGTTGTTTGCATTTCAACAAAAAATGACTATTCTAACTTTTTAAATATTTTAAACAAGTATAATGGAGAAACAAATTTAGAAACTAGAAAAAAATTTGCATCTAACGCCTTTAATATTTCTTCTCACTACGATACAGCTATATTTAACTATTTCAATAACGATAATGATGTTTTCAAAAAAAGTTTTATGAGTGGGAAAGCATTAAGATATGGTGAAAATCCCCACCAAAGAGGTACTTTCTATGGCGATTTTGATGAAATGTTTAACCAGCTTAATGGTAAAGAACTTTCATATAACAATCTTTTAGATATAGACTCAGCTGTTAATTTAATGTCAGAATTTATTGATGAGAAACCGACTTTTGCTATACTAAAACATAATAACGCATGCGGCTTGGCAACCAGAAATTCTCTTAGTGAAGCATATAAAGATGCTTTAGCTGGGGATCCAATATCAGCATTTGGAGGGGTTTTAATTTCAAATAATAAAATAGACATTCAAACTGCTGAAGAAATTAATAAACTATTTTGTGAGGTTGTGATTGCTCCTGTATTTGAAAATTCCGCTATTGAATTGTTAAAATCTAAAAAGAATAGAATAATTTTAGAACTTAAAAAATTTAGATCAAGTGATGATCAAATCAGGACATGTTTGAATGGAATATTAAAACAAGATAAAGATAACATTACAGACTCTAAGTCTAATTTTAAAACCTGTACTTCAAAATCTCCAAGTAAATTAGAATTAGACGATTTAGTTTTTGCATCTAAAATTTGTAAACACACCAAATCAAACACAATAGTCCTAGCTAAAAACCTACAACTCATAAGCTCAGGAACAGGACAAACTTCAAGAGTAGATGCTTTAAAACAAGCTATTGAAAAATCAAATAACTTCAAATTTGATTTGAACGGTTCAGTGATGGCTAGTGATGCTTTTTTTCCATTTCCGGATTGCGTTGAGATTGCTCATAAACATGGCATTTCCTCAGTTATTCAACCTGGAGGTTCTATTAAAGATAATTTATCAATTGAATACTGTAACCGGAACAATATTTCCATGGTTTTGACAGGTATTCGTCATTTTAAACATTAATTTTATTAACTTGTGATATACATTAGAAATTATGGCATTTTTTGATTTTTGGACTGAATCTATAGCAATTGATCTGGGTACTGCTAATACCTTAATAATTCACAATGACAAAGTTGTTGTAGACAGTCCGTCAATTGTTGCAATTGATAAAAAAACAGAAAAAATAATTGCTGTTGGAAGTGAAGCAAGCTTAATGCAAGGAAAAACTCATGAAAACATTAAAACCATTAGACCCCTAAAAGACGGTGTAATTGCAGATTTTAATGCCTCAGAACAAATGATAAGCACTTTAATAAGTAGCATACCATCACTTAAAAAAAGATTTTTTACTCCTGCTTTAAAAATGGTTATTTGTATTCCTTCAGGTATCACAGAAGTTGAAATGCGTGCTGTGAGAGAATCTGCAGAAAGAGTTAATGGTAAAGAAGTTTATTTGATTCATGAACCAATGGCTGCTGCTATTGGAATTGGTGTGGATATTATGCAACCAAAAGGTAATATGATTGTTGATATTGGAGGTGGGACAACTGAAATAGCCGTTATTGCATTATCTGGGATTGTTTGTGACAAATCTGTAAAAGTAGCTGGGGATGTTTTTACTGGTGACATAATTTATTACATGAGAACACAACACAATCTTTTCATTGGTGAAAGAACTGCTGAAAAAATAAAAATTACAATTGGATCAGCATCAGAAGAATTAGAAAGTCCACCTGACGACATCTCAGTCCAAGGAAGAGATTTACTAACTGGTAAACCAAAAGAAGCTTTAATTTCCTATAGAGAAATAGCCAAGGCACTCGATAAATCAATTATCAGAATAGAAGATTCTGTTATGGAAACATTATCTCAGACCCCTCCTGAATTAGCTGCTGATATATATAATACTGGTATTTACTTAGCGGGTGGAGGGTCAATGCTAAGGGGTTTAGATAAAAGATTGTCCAAAAAAACAGACCTTCCAGTCTTTATTGCAGAAGATCCACTTAGAGCTGTTGTTAGAGGAACTGGAATTACACTTAAAAACATAGAAAGATACAAAAGTGTTTTAGTGAAATAGACTTGTTATGCAACAAATCATTGATTTCATAATTAGAAAAAAAGATGTTGTAGTATATTTTATTTTATTATTCTTTTCAATTATTCTTACAATAAATTCTAATTATTTTCATAAATCTAAAATTATACTTCTAGCAAATAATATTTCAAATTTTACAACTGAAAGATTCATCCTTTTTTATGATTTTTTTGATTTAAAAAATACCAATAAAAAACTTATAGCCGAAAACTTAATTCTGAAAAATGAACTCGAATCAATAAAAAATAAACCTTTTATTGATTCAATTTCAAATGCTAACTTTTCTTATCAAGACGCAAAAATTATTTCGAATAACTTATCATCATTTAAAAATAATTTGGTAATTAATAAAGGAAATAAAGACGGATTAAAAGAAGAAATGGGAGTGATTAGTAATAATGGAGTTGTTGGAATAATTACTAACACAACAAATAATTATTCTTATTTAATGTCCATCTTAAATATTGATTCAAAAATTAATGCAAAAATTAAAAGAACTAATCATTTTGGCACTTTACAATGGAATGGTTTGGATACAAGCTATGTTAAGCTAACAGATATTCCAGAGACAGCAAACATTAAAGTTGGTGATTCAATAGTTACTGGAGGAATGTCTTTGATTTTTCCTGAGAACATAAATATTGGTGTTATTTCCAAAATTGATAAGTTTAAAAATGCTTCTACTAATAGAAAAAATAATAGATCTGTAGAAATTGACTCTAGAGAAAACTACTTTGACATTGAAATAAAATTACATACGGACATGAATACTCTAAAACATGTTTACGTTATTGAAAGTTTAAACAAAAAAGAGTTTAAAAAAATTCAAAAAAATGATTAGTGTTTATTTTTTAATAATAAGAAGATTTATATTTTTGGTTCTATTACAAGGCTTATTGTTTAATAGATTTGATTTATTTGGATCATTCGATCCCTTCATTGCACTTGTTTTTATATTAACATTTCCAATAAAAATCAATAGAGTAACATTTTTAATTATAAGTTTTTGCTTTGGATTTTGTTTAGATTTATTTACAAATTCTTTAGGTATTAATGCTGGTGCGTGCATTACTGCGGCATTTGTTAGACCTTACGTTTTGAATTTTGTTTTTGGTTCGTTTTACGATCCACATGGCGTTAAAATTTTAAAAGATTATGTTTCAGAATCAACTTTCTATCAACAAATACTTTATTTGTACACAATTGTATTTATTCACCATTTTACCATGTTTTCTTTTGAAGCCTTCAGTTTTGATTTGACTTTGCTTGTTTTATACAAAACCTTTATTAATTCTATACTTTCTCTAATTTTTTGTGTAACTCTAATTTATATTATGATTGAAAATGAAAAATAAATTATTACCATTTTTAATCATATTATCATCATTAATTTTCATCATACGTCTTTTTTGGGTGCAAATAATCAATATTGATGATGTAAAACTTTCAAATAAAAATTCTGTTGAAAAAGTATACAACTACCCTGAAAGAGGCTACATTTTTGACAGAAATAATAAATTAATAGTAGGTAATGAACCATTTTATGATTTAATGATAGTCCCATCTGAAATCAAATTAACAGACACTCTTGAATTTTGTAAAATTTTAAAAATTGATAAAAAGGTTTTAATAGAAAAAATTAAAAAAGCAAAAAATTATTCAACAATAAAACCATCTGTTTTTTTATCTCAAATATCAAAAAAAGATTATGCAGTAATTCAAGAGAAATTATGGAAATATAAAGGGTTTTCTGTTAGGAAAAAATCAAATAGAAATTACATTTTAAATTCTGCATCAAACATATTAGGATACATAAGCGAAGTAAATGATTATGAGGTTAGGGACAATAGCTATTACGAATCTGGAGAGTTAATTGGAAGACAAGGCATAGAAAAATCTTATGAAAATAAATTAAGAGGAATAAAAGGAGTTAGCTATTTTCAAAAAGACAATTTCAATAGAATAACAGGCCCATACAAGGAGGGAATTTACGACACACTATTTCAAAAAGCTAAAAACATTAACCTTACAATTGATTCTGATTTACAAGTCTATGGAGATTCATTAATGATAAATAAATTTGGAAGTATAATTGCAATTGAACCTGAAAGTGGTGAAATTTTATCTTTGATTAATGCTCCAAATTTTGATCCAAATCTTTTAATAGGCAGAGACAGATCTAAAAATTATATCAAATTAAAAAATGACACTATTGGAAAACCATTATTTGACAGAGGCTTACAGGGAATGTACCCACCTGGATCTACATTTAAATTAATAAATGGACTAATAGCTCTTGAAGAAAATGTAATTAGTCCTCAAACTAAAATTGCTTGTAATGAAGGGCATTTTTATTCAAAAAATAGATTTATGAAATGTCATTGTAAACCAGGTACAATCAATGATTTAAATTCTGCAATTTATACATCGTGCAATACTTATTTTGCCACTATATATAAAAATACTTTAGAAAAATTTGATGATTCAAAAACTGGAATGAATAAATGGAATGAACATGTCAAAACATTTGGACTTGGCAATTACTTAGGATATGACCACCCTTTAGGTCAACCTGGATTAATTCCAGATTCAAAATATTATGATAGATGGTATCCAAATAACAGATGGAGAGCTGTTACAACTATTTCCAATGGAATTGGTCAAGGGGAAATTCTAACAACCCCAATTCAGCTTGGAAATATTGCAGCTACTATTGCAAATCGTGGATGGTACAAGACACCTCATTTTGTAAAAACAATCACTAACGACTCAATTAAATTAAAATATCGACAAAAAAAATATTCCTCAATAAATAAAAAACATTTTGAAAATATTATTGAAGGAATGTACGACGTAATTGAAAAAGGAACTGCTCAAAACTCAAAAATAAAAGATATTAAAATTGTAGGTAAGACTGGTACTGCTGAAAATTTTATTAAAATTAATGGCGTCCGTAAACAACTAACTGATCACTCTATCTTTATCGGATTTGCACCAAAAGATAATCCTGAAATTGCAATTGCTGTTTTTATTGAAAATGGATATTGGGGAACAAGATGGGCTGCACCTATAGCAAGTTTAATGATGGAAAAATACTTGAACAAAAAAGTTGAAAGAAAATACCTTGAAAAGTACATATTAAGTGGAAATTTAATTAATGAATATTTAAAGCCCTACACTAAAACAAACTTTAAAATCAATGAATAACGATGTAAATATTAGAAAAATTGATTGGACAAGCGTAATGATATTGTTTGTATTAGTAATGCTCGGTCTTGGTAATATCTACTCATCTTCTCAAGCTTATTTACTAGATTCAATATTTACAATGAATTCTTTTTCAAAGCAGTTATTTTTTGCGATTGCTTCAATTTTTATTTTTTTATTCGTTCAAATTCTTCCTTACAGTTTTTTTACAAAATATGCCAGTATATTATACCTTCTATCTATTATTTCTCTGATTGGTTTGTTTTTATTTGGAAGCGAAATAAATGGTGCTCTTGCTTGGTATCAATTTGGCGGATTCAGTTTACAACCAAGTGAGTTTGCAAAACCTTTTACAGCATTAGCATTAGCAAAATATTTAAGCGATATCAATTCAAATATCAAAACTATAAAAACTCAATTTTATTCTTTTCTAATTATTTTAATTCCTATTATTTTAATAATACTTCAACCAGACCCAGGAACAATAATTATTTTTCTTAGTTTTTTTTTAGTTTTTTATAAAATAGGCCTGCCCTCGATTTACATGAACTTTTTTATTGGATTTATAGTTTTATTCTTTGCAACCATTTTATTATCACCAAATTATGTTATGATTTTTCTAACCTTTTTAACATTATTACTGTTATATTTTCTTAAAAAAAAGTCATACTACATAAAAAAAATATTAGTTTACACAACAGTTTTTTCTGTATTTATTTATTCTGTCGACTTTATATTTAACAATGTTTTTGAACAGAGACACAGAGATAGATTTAATATTGTAATGGGATTAGAAGAAGATTATAGGGGTTCTGGATACAATACTAATCAGTCCAGAATAGCTTTTGCATCAGGAGGTATGTTTGGAGAAGGGTTTTTAAAAGGATCTCAAACAAGAGGAAATTTTGTCCCTGAACAGCACACAGATTATATTTTTTCAACAGTTGGAGAAGAATGGGGATTTCTTGGCGCATCTTCAATAATAATTCTATTTACATTTCTGATGCTTAGGATTTCTAAAAGAGCAGAATTACAAAGAAATTTATTTAGTAAAATATATTCTTATTCAACTGTTACGATAATTTTTACACACTTTTTTATAAACATTGGAATGGTTATTGGATTGGTTCCAACTATTGGTATTCCATTACCTTTTTTGAGTTATGGAGGATCAAGTTTGATGGCTTTTGTTTTACTTTTCTCAATATACATAAAGCTTGATTCACAAAGAACAAGCAGATGGTAAATTTAGCGAGACTTAAAATAACTCTCTAAGTTATTTCCTAAGAACATAAAACTTGTTACCAATAACATTATCGACAAACCTGGAATTATTGCTAAATACTCTTTTCCTAAAATTATATACTGGTAGTTGTCTTTTATCATTGAACCCCAGCTTGGCATTGGGGGTTGAGTTCCTATACCAAGAAAACTCAAACCACTTTCAATTAAAATTGCAGACGCAAAATTTGCAGCTGAAATAATTAAAATGGGTCCAATAATATTGGGTAATAAATGATTATAAAATATTCTAAAATCAGAAAATCCTAAAACTTTTGTAGCTGTTATATATTCTTTATTTTTTTCTGAGATAACTTGTCCTCTAACAACTCTTGCTACTTCTACCCACATAGTTAACCCTACAGCTACATAAACTTGCCAAAATCCCTTACCAAGGGCTAAAGAAAAAGCAATAACTAAAAGTAAAGTTGGTATTGACCAAAAAATATTTATGATCATCATAAAAAATTTATCGATTACTCCTCCATAAAATCCACTTATTAAACCTATGGTCACACCAATTAAAAGTGATATTAAAACAGCAATAACTCCTATGGAAATTGAAACTCTAGTTCCCAAAACTATTCGACCAAATACATCTCTACCATAGTTATCGGTTCCAAAAATATATTTACGTGTTTTTATGTATTTAGTTTCAATTGTTTTTTTATCAGAACCCTTTGGAAATTTACTATACTCAATATTTTTTTTTTCGGAATCATATAAATCCCTATACTCAATACCATTATCATTAAAGTTGTAGCTAGAAATTAGGATCTCATCGTTTGGGTACATGTTACCAACAAACATTCTACTAATAAAATTTTGTTTGTTGGAATTTTCATTGGGTATTATAATAAACTGTGCTGAAAAGCCTGGATGTTTAGAGTTTATCTCCAAGTGCATCTGGTTAGAAAACCTTGAATTATCTGGGATAATGAAGTATGAAAAAATTGAAACTAAAAAACAAAAAAAGATGAATCCAAAGCTTAAAATAATTCCAAAATTATTTAATGATTTACCTTGTATTAATTTCATCAGCCTGCTTTTGCCAAAATATTCTTCTTTTGAATTTTTTTAGTTTTTAAATTAGAAAGAACATTAATAGATTCGTTAATGTAAATATCTGATTTAAGAATATTATGCCATCTATTTCTTTTCTCTTTGAATTCTTCACTACTAATTGTTGATTTTGATTGATCTACTAATAATTCAAAGCTTAAATTATTTTTATAATTTGAAATTTTTTTGAACTGCTCAAGCTTTTTTTTGTTATTAGATTGATCTAACTTGTATGAATTATAATTTAAAGTAAATGTTTTTTTCTTTCTTTTTTCGGCTAACCATTTAGCATTTAAATCAATCAAATTAAAAAGCTCATTATTAGATATTCTTATTTTTGATAGTTCTACAACATCTTTATAATTAAAATATCCATTCCATTTCTGATAATTAGCTTTATCAATCTGATCCCATTCAAGTGGATTTTTCTCGTCAGACTCACCAATTTTAATATGTGAAAACCTATTTGGTGTTACAATATCACTCTCAACTCCTTTAAGCTGTACAGACCCACCACTAATTCTATAAAACTTTTCAGTTGTAATTTTCAAAGCACCCAGATCAAAATTACTGTTAGAAATAAATCTGTTTAAATCAAGAACATTTTGAACTGTTCCTTTACCAAAAGTATTATCACTTCCTATTACTACAGCTCTTTCGTAATCCTGTAGAGCTGCTGCTAAAATTTCAGAAGCTGAAGCCGACATTTGATTAACAAGTATGACAAGTGGACCGTCCCATGTAACAGATGGATCTCGATCGAATAAAACTTTTTTTCTGTTACCAATTGATTTAACTTGAACAACAGGTCCTGTTTTAATAAAAAGTCCCGTCATTTCTACAACAGTTTGCAAGGCACCCCCACCATTATTCCTTAAATCCAAAACTAAACCTTCAATTCCTTTTTCTTTTAATTTGATAATTTCATTTTTAACGTCTTTTGCACAATTTATCTCGTTGTAATCTTTAAAATCAACATAAAATTTTGGAAGAGTAATTAATCCAAATTTCCTCTCACCTTTATTAATGATTGTAGATTTAGCATAACTTTCTTCAAGAACAACTTCATCTCTTACTATAGGATAAGTTTTTATTTCATTGTCAACTTTTTTTCTAACTGTTAATTCCACAACGGTACCTTTAGGCCCTTTTATTAACTTAATAGCGTCGTCAATTCTCATACCAATAACATCAACTGGTTCTTTATTTGGTTCACCAACCTTGATAATTTCATCACCTGCTTCAATTTTTTTGTCCTTCCATAAAGGACCACCCAAAATAATTTCAACTATTTCAATACCTCCATCTCTTTTTTGTAATCTTGCGCCAATACCATCAAATCTTCCGGAAATATTTACATCAAAACGGTCTTTATCCTCAGGCTTGAAATAAACTGTATGAGGATCATATTGAGAAACAAAAGAATTAACGTATGTTGAAAACCAATCTTTTTTCTGTAAATCGTCCATTAAATCGAATACATCATTAATATTATCAGAAACCATTTTAATAGATTCATCTAGCAATACTTCATTTGATTTTTTGCTTGTAATTGATTTTTTTTCTAATCTTTTTTGCTGATCTTTTATTTTAATATCATAAAAATCTAGCATTGAATATTTAAGTTGTTTCCTCCATCTCTCAATTCTTTCTTTTTTATTTTTAGAATAATTTAAGTTTTCAAAATCGACATTAATTTCTTCATCAGACTCAAACTCAAAAGTTTCATCTAATATTGATGGAATTAAAAGTTCAACCTCATTCATCCTCTGCATAAGCCTTTCATAAGTAAGATTAAAAAAATCAATATTATAGTCAATCCATTGGTCATCTAGTGATTTACTAAATTTTTTAAATTCTCTGTAATCCGATTGTAGAAAATATTTTTTTTGAGGATCAATTGATTTAAGGTAAGTGTCAAATACTTTTTCAGACAATTCGTCATTTATATCTTTAGATTGATAATGACCTTTCTCTAAAACGTATTTCAACAATTCTATTAGTAATTTATCTTTATTAGGATCATCAAATTTTACTTCATTGAATTTCCAACTAATAAAAACAAGAGAGATTGAAATAAAAAAAGTGATAAATATTTTTTTCATAAAGATTTATTTTGAAACTAAAGTCAAAAATCATGCTATACTGCATATGCATTATAAATATAACATTAAAATTAAACGGATTGTTTTAATATTAAAAAAACCTTTGCCAGAAGCAAAGGTTTTTGTGCGGGTGAAGGGACTCGAACCCCCATGCTGCGAAGCACTAGATCCTAAGTCTAGCGTGTCTACCAATTTCACCACACCCGCGCGGACGGCAAATATAAGCAAGATTGTATGAAATATCACATATTTTTTATAAGTAAAAAGTAGTTTTAATTACATTTGTCAAAAAATAATTAGTTTGAGCAAAATCAAAAATTATATCGAATCTAACAAAGAAAGGTTTATTGAAGAGTTATTTGAATTATTAAGAATTCCTTCTATAAGCGCAAAATCAGAATTTGATAATGACGTAAGAAAAGCAGCACAGCTACTAAAGACTCATTTTTTAAACTTAGGGTTAGACAATTGTGAAATTTGTGAAACTGAGGGTCATCCCATAGTTTATGCAGAAAAAATAATTGATGAAAGCTTTCCAACTATTCTTATTTATGGTCATTACGATGTCCAACCTGTGGATCCAATTGAACTTTGGGATCAGGATCCGTTTGATCCTTACATAAAAAAAACTAAGATACATGCAGAAGGAGCAATTTTTGCCAGAGGAGCATGTGATGACAAAGGACAGATGTTTATGCATTTAAAAGCTCTGGAAATAATACTCAAAAACGATACGCTTCCCTGTAACGTTAAATTAATGATTGAAGGGGAAGAAGAAGTTGGAAGTGATAATCTTGAACTTTTTGTGAAAAACAATAAAAAAAAATTGTCTAATGACATTATTCTAGTTTCAGATACTGGAATGATTAGCAAGACTATTCCTTCAATTACAACTGGTCTCAGAGGTCTATCTTACTTGGAAGTTGAAATAACTGGACCTAATAGAGATCTCCACTCTGGTCATTATGGAGGAACTGTTGCCAACCCTATCAATGTTCTTTCAAAAATGATCAACTCATTACATGATGAAAATAAAAAAATTACAATCCCTGGCTTTTATGATAACGTAATTGAAATGTCTGAAGATGATAGAACTAAATTGAATTCCTCTCCCTTCGACATTAATGAATTCAAAGAATCAATCGGACTTCAAAAAGAGGATGGTGAAATAGGTTTTAGTACTATTGAAAGGCAATCTATTCGACCTGCACTTGATGTCAATGGAATTTGGGGAGGATATACAGGTGAAGGCGCTAAGACTGTATTACCAAGTAAAGCTCATGCAAAAATTTCGATGAGATTAGTGCCAGGACAAGATTGGAAAAGAATAAATAAACTTTTTACAGATCATATTAAAGATATTGCTCCCAATACTGTAAAAGTAAAGGTAACCGAACATCATGGTGGTCAGCCTTATGTTGCTCCAACTGACACTATTGGATTTAAAGCAGCAAGTAAAGCATACCAAGATGTTTTCAACTTAGAACCTATTCCAACACGTGACGGTGGAAGTATCCCTATAATTGCTCTTTTTGAACAAGAATTAAAAAGCAAAACAATTTTAATGGGATTTGGGCTGGATAGTGACGCTATTCACTCTCCAAATGAGCATTACGGAGTATCAAATTTTCTAAATGGAATTGAAACCATAACCAAATTTCATTATTATTTTAAAGACCTATTTAACGATTAATTATAAATAATTCTGATGCAATTCCATCAGAAAGAAATTTTCCTTTTTTGGTTGAAAAAACTATATTGTCTGAAATTTCTAACATATTTAAATCAATGAATTTTTTTGATTTTGAAAGCAAATGATTAGAATATTTTTTTCCAAATTTTTTTTCTAATTGATCAAGCGAAACTCCCCAAATTGTTCTTAATCCAGTCATTACATGTTCGTTGTACTGATCAATTTTTGATAAATGTTCGTTCTGATAAAAAAGCCTATTATTTTCTATATGTTTAACATATTGAGAATTATTTGAAATATTCCAAGATCTTATTTTTCCATCAAAACTATGAGCAGACGGGCCAATACCAATATATTTTTTTCCAAGCCAATAAGAAGAATTGTTTTTTGAAAAATAACCCTCTTTAGCAAAACTTGATAATTCGTAATTAATATAATTTGATAAAGAAAGCTTTTCGAACATAAAATTATATTGGTCATATACTTCTTCTTCGTCCAGAGGAACAATAATTTCCTTTTCTATAAATTTCTTTAAAGCAGTATTTGATTCCACAGTTAAAGCATATGCAGAAATATGATTAATTTCCCAGCACTCTAACATTTGTAAGTTTTTTTCCCAAGATTTTAAATTACTATTTGGCATTCCATATATTAAATCAATTGATAAGTTATCAAAATACCTTGAAGCATTTTCAATACAATTTTTGGACTGATTAGAATTATGAGATCTATTCATCATTTTGAGTTCAGTATCATTAAACGATTGAATACCGATGCTTAATCGGTTGACTGAACTCAACGACAGCTCTTTCACCTTATCTAAACTAAGGTCCTCAGGATTTGCTTCCAAAGTAATTTCAATATTTTCTGAGATTTTAAAGTTTTTGTAAATAATTTTTATGAATTTATTTATTTCTGAAATACTCAGTATTGATGGAGTTCCTCCACCAAAATATATAGTTTCAATAATATCAGAATTATCATTTGACTTAGCCTCAAGCTCTTTTATCATAGACTCTATAACAACATCTTTATTTTTTTTTGAAGTTGAAAAATGAAAGTTGCAATAATGACATGCTTGTTTACAAAACGGAATATGTAAGTATATACCTGACAAAATTATTTTTTAATCCTCTCGTTATTATTTTTAACAAAAGCTGTCCAACCTGAATAGTTTTTTGAGGAAGATTTAGGTTTATTACTATTATAAAAATGACAAACTGCAGCTGCTAATCCATCTGTGGAATCAAGATTTTGAGGGAGCTCCTTAATATTAAATAAGCTTTGAAGCATTTTAGCTACTTGCTCCTTAGACGCATTTCCATTTCCTGTTATGGACATTTTAATTTTTTTTGGAGAATATTCTGTTATTGGGATTTCTTTAGAAAGTCCAGCAGCCATTGCTACTCCTTGAGCTCTGCCTAATTTTAACATAGACTGAACATTTTTTCCAAAAAAAGGAGCTTCAATAGAAATCTCATCTGGATTATATTTTTCTATTAGATCAATAGTTCTTTCAAAAATGTGTTTAAGCCTCAAGTAATGATCATCAAGTTTATTTAAAACCAGTTCATTCATTTGAATAAGTGTCATTTTGTTTTTTACGATCTTAATTAAACCAAAACCCATTATAGTAGTCCCTGGATCAATGCCTAATATTATTTTTTCGTTTGTGGATGTCAAATCTATTTTAATTTGATTTTATTATTAAAGGTAAACTAAATTTTGAGCTCACAGGAATACCCATGTTAGTTTTTGTCGCGGGATATAAAGAAGGTATTTTTTCTAATGAATTTCCAATTAATGTTTCTAATTCAGGAATTTTATTAGCTAATTTATCTTTATTTTTAATTCCTATTAATGAAATTTTTCCCTTTTCATTTATTAATAAAGAGATAATAAGCGTATCATTAATTTTATTTTTGACTCTAACTTTTCCAAAACTAAGATTTGAGTAAATTAAATTTATAATTTTTTTATTAAAACAGCTTTTTCTCTCACTTTCATTTACTAAGTCATTACAAACTTCTAATGAGGGCATTTCATCGGAGCTGGTCCAATTGACATCTGGAGGTGAATAATTGGATTTCTCAGGATTGTATTTACACCCAATTATCAAAAAAATAAAAAATAATAGTTTAATAATTTTCACTGCAGTTATTTATTCTAAAATTAAATATAATTTTATAAAAAAATTTTATGGATATATTTTTAATAATAATTGGATTAATTTTTTGCTTAATTGGGTTAATTGGAAGCTTTACTCCAATAATTCCTGGGCCTATCACGAGCTGGTTAGGTCTTTTGGTAATTCACTTTTCAGACTTTATTCCTTTTAATTCGAAATTTTTAATTATTACATTTCTAATTGCTGCTTTTATTTTTTTTATAGATTTAATATTACCTGTTTTGGGTTTAAAAAAACTTGGAGGTACTAAGAACGGTTTAATTGGAGCTACTTTAGGGCTTTTAATAGGACTTGTAGTTGGAGGTCCTTTTGGTTTAATTTTTGGATCATTTTTTGGAGCTCTATCTGGGGAATATATTCAAAAAAATAATCTAAAACAATCATTAAAACCCGCTTTAGGGACATTTATTGGCATAGTAACTGGAACGATTGTTAAATTCTTAACTACTACAGCTTTTTTGGGCTTGTATATATATTTAATTTACACTAACCTTATCTCTTAATAATATACAGATCTGTTATCTGTAATCTCAGATGTTTCTTTTAAAGACTCAAAAACCTTGGCGTTTATTGAAGATCTGTTTCTATTAATTAATTGATTTCTAAAGGAGTTAACAAAACTTATGTTTACAGTTTCATTATCGTTTGAATATTCTTCTTTTTTAGTGACCTTAATCTTGTAAACTCCATTCTCACCAATTATAAAATCAGAAACAGAATTTAAAGCTAATCCAAATGAATGGCCAACTACTGAGGGTTCATATCCAGCATCGGAAATAGTAGCATTTTTTTGATTAACGGCTAGTGCTTTTTTAACTTCAATGTTATTTGAGGCTGCAATATCCTCAATAGACATAGAATTGTCATTATTAGAAATGATATACTCAGCTTTTTTAGATTTAATAACTTCAGGTAATATTCTATAGGATGCATCTTGGACTGAAGACAAACCTTCTTCAACAGTTCCTGTGACTTGTACTATAAGGTATCCGCCATTAGAAATATCAAATCTTTTAAAATCATTGATAGAGGTTTCATCTGAAAACAACCATTGAACGACTCGTCTCTGATTTTTAAGACCAGGAAAATCATTATCCAAAATCTTAACACCATTAACAACTTTAATTTCATAATTAGATTCGTCAGCAATCGATTTAAAATCAGGATTTTTAGAAAGATTCATTTCAAATTTTGTTGCTTCATTAAATACCTTATCACTTGTTTGATCAGAGGGAATATTTTTTTCAGCTATTGAAGCTAGTAATACAACGTCATCTTTTGCAACAACTTTTATTACATGATAACCATAATCAGTTTCAACAATTCCTGTGGAACCTTCTCTTCTGGAAAAAATAAAATCATTAAAAGGTTTTAACATTGAACCTTCTTGAACAAAACCAAGATCTCCACCTCGAACCTTTGATGGACCATCAGAAAATTCAAGAGCAAATTCAGAAAATTTTTCAGGTGAATTTCTTACTTTCCTCAATATTTTATTAGCTTCTTTTTTTGCCTCATCTTTAGTTCTAGAAACTGTTGGATTGGCATCTCTCGCACCTTGATATGCAACCAAAATATGACTTGATCTAACAGATCCTCCAATTTTTTTATCAAGCATTCTAGAAATTTTAAAATATTCTCCGTCTAAATATGGACCGTAAGTTTGGTTTGTATTTAGATTAAACAACATGTTTGCATGTTCTGTAGGTAAAGAACCTTTTGGAAGATATATTGAATCAAAGCTTATCTCGGAAAATTCGTTAACAAATTCTCTTATGTTTTCAGCTGTAGTAAGGCTAGGTAGAGTTTCTTCAAGTTTTGAAACCTCATTATATTCATTTGTTTCAACAAGCAATTTTGACAAACGATCTTTTATTGCTTTTTCATCATCAAGAGATGGTTTTTCATCAAAAAGAACATATTGTATGTCCCTAGAAGCATCAACTTTAAACTTTTCTTCGTTCTCACTCATGTATTTTTTAAAATCAGATGTTTTATATGAAATAAGTGAATCGTTTACAGATGAATAAGGTATTTGAATAAATTCGATATCGATTTTATTATTATTTAAATAGTATTCATTTTTACCATCAAAATTGGTGTAATTAATTCCAGAACTGATTAAATTGAAATAAATTTGTTCATTGGACTGAAGTTCAAATATAGATTCTTGATTTTTCCATTGTTCGTAAGCTTCAGGATTTGTAGTCTTTAATTCTAAAATAAAATCCTTGAACTTATCAATCTCAAATAAGCCAGCATCATTTAAAAACCTTTGATCTGAACTAAAACTTGGATTTATACTCAAAATATTTTGAATATGATCTTTCCCGGACTTTACTCCACTGGTTTCAAATTGCTGTTTTAAGATTTCGGATCTCAAAGAATTATTCCAAACATTATTTACAGCAATCATAGTTTGTTGATTATAATTTCTCTCAAAAAAATCTACTTGTGATCTAAAATCCTCAATTAAAATTTCTTCGCCATTAATAACACCGACTGGTTCTTGAGCTTGATATCCTTTTCCATCAAAAACTCCTGAAATAACGAATGCAAAAAGTGCTAAACCAATTACTATAATTAAAAAAATTGATCTTGATCGAATTTGTCCTAAAATTGCCATATATCTAAATTTTGTAGCAAACGAAAATACAATATCCTCAGCAATAAAAAAAAGGGAAACATCTAATAATTAACTGGGAATATTTGACTTAATTAATAAAATTGTTTTTGTGAATTTATTCTCGATTAAAAATTATGAATTTTAAAAGCCAAAAAAAATATTTAATTTTTAAAGTAGTTAAATATTACTATCGATTCACTACTTAGCTCTGTTCTTAAATTTAATTCTGTAATGTCTTCTAAACAAAAACATGCCAAATGATAGAAGCGCAAAAATCAAAATAAAATTTTTTCTTTCATCGCTATTATCCCCAAAAAGATAATCAAGGGCTAAGACTACGGAGATGATTAAATATAAAAACTCTGAAATTATTCTAAACTTTCCCATTTATAAATTATTTATCTTCAACTAAAACTTTACCATCTAGTTTACCAGTATTAAATATACTAAATGATCTATTGGCATCTAATCTTTTAGCTGTTATATCATAATCTGTATTTTTAAATGTAAACTTTTCCTCAGAAAAAAGCCATTCCTGTTCAGGATCCCAATATAGTTGATTAGTCTTTAACTCTGAGCCATCATAATTATTTATGATTACGTTTCCAACTAGATTTACAATATTGGTATTATTATAGGTAATCGCATAGTCTGATTTAACTATTGTTTGATTATTCTCTTTATCAAAAAAAGTGATTTCAACACCATTAGGAAATTCTGAATAAGGAAAAATCTGATTGGTAAAATCTAAGTTAAGACTTGAATAAAGTATAGCTTTAACTTTAGCTGAATCGGTATAAATAAGCTTTAAATTTTCAGTTTCACCAACAGGAAATGAGTCTTTTGAATTAATGTTTTTTATTTCCTGAAAATTATCATCGCAACCTAAAATAAAAATCAGCAATAAAATGCTAAAAATTCTCATTAGTTCAACGAAGGAACAGTTACTGATTTACCAATCCAACAGTTAAAAGATATTTTTTTACCTCCCATTGCTTCACTAAAAATATCTGTTTTTGAAGGAGCTCTACCTTCATAACTAGCAGCGGTTTTATTAGCTAATTTTCTAACTGAAGCGTCAACTGATGCAGCTTTTTTTGCTTCCTTTAAGGCCAACCAATATATAGATCTTTTTTCAAACTGACTGGTTCCACAATTATTTGCACTACTTGCATATAAATTTCCAATCAATAAATAAGCTTTACCCATTGAAGGTTGATATTTTAAAGCTTTGTTAGCGTAAGTTCTTGATTTAGAAAATTGACCTGATTTTTTAAATTTAAGTGCAATTTTATATAAAGTTTTTGCCTTTTTTAAATTATCTGTCTCCAAATCAATTGATTCATTATAATACTCAATTGCAAGTTTAGAGTCACCTTTTTTATCATTCAACAAACCAAGATAATATGCAGAATTTGCCGAAGGATTAAGTTCATGCAATGCCTCTACTAACTCAACAAACAGAGGGTCGTCCGAACAATCTTTAGAGTCCATTCTACTTGCTGCTCTGTTTAGCCAAACCGAATCAGATTTAAAAGAATCAAAATTCTTTCTGTAAAGAGGTATTAAATTTTCACAAGTAGATTCTTTAGCAATAATAGCATTTAAATTATTTAAATATGTATTACATGCAACCATGTTTACCTCATAAACCTTTTTATTTCTGATTTCTCTTGAAGACAATGGAGTGCTATTTTCTTCTTTCTTTAAAATTAAATCTAACTTAGCAGTGTAAGCTCCCATCTCATATTCAAATTTTTCTGTCAACTCCTCATATTTATCAAAAACCTCTTCAAGGGAGACGTCTTGATCATCTGATTTATACATTTTAAAGTATAACTTAAAATAGTTATATAATCCCTTTGGGGATTTAAAGCTTTTTGGATCATTTTTAAATGCATCATCATAAATTTGAACAATTTCACTATCACTTGCTAACTTATAATCTAACATCGTTTGAGCTTTAATTGCTAAAATTTTTCCTACTTCACTTACACCTCTTTTAGATTTAGGAAAATATTGAAGCCATTCGTCGTAAAGATTAACTAAATCCTTTTGAAATTGAAGTTTTGCAGTATCATCAGAGGATTTTATAAAAGATTTAAGCATCCTTTCACCCAGTACATATATTGCAGAATTTAAATCTGGGCATTGTTTCTTTAATTCCAGCCAGGGTTGATAGGCCGCTTTGTAATTTTTAACTTTTGCGTATTCAGCGAAAATTGAAAGATTTGCAAAACATTCTTCCTTGGATTGTGAAAATTGAATGTTTGAAAAAAACAAAACAATCAATACAAAAACAATTTTTCTCATAATCTAAAGTTTCTATTTCTTAATTAGGCAAAAACGATGCCCAATTTATTAATTATACTTGTTTTTAACAAACCATAAGTCACTCAAAGACATCCCCAATCTCACGCTAAAGAAATTTTCCTCAATTAATCCAGAGTCAGTAGTTCCTCTTTTACCTATTTCAAAACCAAGATTAACATTGGAAAATCCACGAAATGGAATACCTACCCCAAAATTAAAACCAACTTCTTTTATAGCTTGATTTTGAATGTAAAGCCCTGAATCTTCAACCCTTAGTCCTGCTCTATAGACAAGAGTACTAAAAAAGTTAGTAAACGAATCGTATTTGGGAATGTAGAATCCTCCAAAAGTAAATCTAGTTCCTTTTCTAAAATCAACATTTTCTAAATCAAATAACTTATTTTCTAAACCTCCACCGTCTGTCTGTTGAAATTCAGCCCCTACAAACCATTTTGTGTCAACACCCAAACCTAAACCAATTGTTTGCGATTTAGGAACCACAATTTCTGTTTTATCCAATCCAAGAGAATTAAGATCAATTTCCTCAACATCTCCACCATAGGAATTAGTTGCTGAGTAAGTTGATAAAGTCTGTTTGTTAGTTGATCCTAAATCAAATTCTTGGCTTAGAATATAAGTCGCATGCAAACTTAATTTATTATTAATTTTTTCTCTGTAAAGAAGAGAGAATACATTGTTTATTCCACTTAACGAAGAATTACTTTCAAGTCTAGTTGCCAGTTCGACATCTTCCAGAAAACGAGTTGTTATATGTTTTAAATTTCCAAATTCATAGTTTGTAGTAAATCCAACTCCAATTTTTTTTAAAACTTTAAATCCAAAAGTTAAAAAAGCAGTATTAACTCCACCCTCACCTCTATATCTATCCACGATGGCAGGACTTACAGATTCATCATTATTTTCTAGCAAATAACCCACTGAGGTTTGTGGAATTATACCAAAACCAAACGTAAAATATTTTGTAGGGATACCAACTGCTAGATAATTAACATTAGAACTGTTTGAATTTTCATTTGCACTATCAGATTTGAAAGTCAAGTCATCATAGGTGATACCCATAGAATAATTAACTCTTTTAAGTTGAGAAAATGATGCAGGGTTTGTTAAATTTAAATGAATACTATCTGTATAAACACTTAACCCACCCATGGATCTATTGTCTATCGAACCTTTAAAAGTTTTCGAACCGATTCCGTAAAAAGAATATGGTGATGATGTTCCGGATTGAGAAAATGCAGAAAAAGAAAATATTAATACAATTAAATTAACTAAAGTTTTTTTCATTTTTTATTATTGACCTGTAAAAGATTATTTAATCCTTTAAGAAGGAAATTTTGATCAGCAAATATGGTATTTTTTATTCTCTTGAGCAAAAATTTAGCGTCTCCACCTGTTAAAACTATCTTAATATTTTCAAACATATGTTCATATCTATCAATTACCCCCTCAATCTCTGAAATAACTCCATTAATTATTCCTGACTTAATTGAACTTTTAGTATCATTCCCAATCAATTCATTATAATTATCTAGTGTAACTAATGGCAAATTTGTTGTAAATGAGTTTAAAGATTTGATTCTCATAGAAATTCCAGGCGAAATTGAACCACCTAAATATTCATTTTTATCGTTTTTAAAATCAAATGTTATACACGATCCAGCATCAATAACAAGAACATTTTCGTTTGGAAAATCAAAACAAGATGCAGAAATTAATGCTAATCTGTCCTGTCCAAGGGTTTCTTTTGTTTTATATAAATTTTTGAATGGAAATTTAAGTTTATTGTTCAGTAAAACAAGGTTTGTTTGTTTTTCTAAATAAGTTAAAATATCAGGATTAATTTGACTAACATTCGAAACGATTGAGTTAATTATAGAATAATTTTTAAAGATTTTATCAATATCAATTTTATCAGATTTTGAAAAATCATATTTAACAACTAGTTGAGACTTATGAAATATAGCTATTTTTAACAAAGAATTTCCAACATCAATAATTAGATTCACCTAAAATGTTTTTTTTCTAAAAATAAAGAAGATTTTTCAAATGATTTTTTGGATGTCAAATAAAAGAATATATATTTGCTCTTGCAAAAAAAGCGATGGTACCTTAGCTCAGTTGGTAGAGCAAAGGACTGAAAATCCTTGTGTCCCTGGTTCGATTCCTGGAGGTACCACAAAAGTCTCTATTTTAATAGGGACTTTTTGCATTTTAGGAGATTAAGTTACCCTCGTCGTCCCAAACAGCTATATCGTTTCTTTTTGATTGATCAATAAATTTATCCAACCAATTTTTATCATACTCAAGACCATATTGATCAAGAACGTCCTGTGGAACACCGTCCCAAACATTAGGAGAATTACCTTTGTAACCTAATTCTTTTATCCCAACTTCAGAGGTAAAATATCCTGTCATGGTTAGATTTCTTACCAAATTAAACCATTGAACAGATTCAGGATATTCTTCGATGTTTTTGTTGGGATCATAAAATGCTATTTCGTCAAGAATTTCTTTTTGTTGAGCAATTTCACAATCTACAAATACGTTATCAAATCTTTTTCTAGATTCCGAATCAATCCATACCAATCCATCTTTCAATGGTTCTTTGTATGATGGAATATCTTTAGCCATAAATTCAATTAACTGTACTACCTCGGCATCGCGGATATTTCCAAATTCATTCGGAGGAAGAATAAGATTACATAATTTATCAAAAGTGAACAACTCATAATTTGTAAAACATTTTTCTGCAAATAATTTATCGTCGTAAAGTTTTTCTTCAGGTGTTCTCCCGTATTCGTATCTGGTAAGTGATCTCTTTATTTTTTCTCTTGAAATACCATAACAACCCTCAAGTAAAAGACCAGCACCAATGGATGCAAAAGTTATAGTTTTAATTGAATCTCTTCTGTTCATACTAAAAATTTTGTTTTTTAAATTCTTCTATAATTTTTTCAGATGATCTCATGGCTAAAGCAAGGATAGTCCACGTTGGATTTTTATCTGCTTGTGAAACAAACGGTCCTGCATCAACTACGAATACATTTGAAACGTCATGTAATTGTTCAAATTCATTTACAACTGAATTCTTAGGATTTGACCCCATTCTTGTGGTACCAACTTCGTGAATAATTTGTCCTGGTTTTGTTAGACCATAGTTAGCGTCTTTTCCAGGTTTTCCCCAAAGTGGTATTCCTCCCATATTATGAATAATTTCTTCAAAGGTATCCTGCATGTGTTTTGCTTGTTTAATTTCATTATCAGTCCACTTGTAATTAAATCTAAGCACAGGAACACCATATTTATCAACCTTATTAGGATCAATCTCACAGTAGTTTGTTTTTTGAGCAATAGATTCTCCTCTTCCCGAAAGTCCAATAGTTGATCCGTAATATTTTTTCATATCGTCTCTTAAACTATTGCCGTATCCACCTGCCTTATTTATTCCAAAAAATTTATTAAAACTGTTTACATTAAATCCTGTTCCATAGGATGGAGCTCCCAATCCTCCCCAAACTTCTATGTGATATCCACGAGGAAAATCTAAATTTTTATTATCAAGCCACCAAGGTGAATATACGTGCATCCCACCAACACCATCTTCATTATATGTTTTTCTGTTAATTAATTGAGGAATAAACGCCATCATGTCTCCTCCCGTTGAATCGTGAAGATAACGACCAACTAAATCAGAACTATTTCCTAAACCGTTTGGATGTTGTTTTGATTTTGAATTAAGTAGAATTCTAGCAGAGCTACAAGCTGAAGCAGCAAGAACAACAACTTTTCCTTTCAATTTATATTCTGTATTGTCTTCTTTGTCAATAAATGATACACCTGTTGCTTTACCCTCTTCATTGGTTGTAACCGTTCTAACCATAGAATTGACATACAGATCAATTTGTCCACCAGATTTTTGAGCTGGAAAAATTAAACACGATCCAGATGAAAAATCAGCATAGACATTACAGCTTCTTGCACAACCATTACAATAAAAACAAACTCCTCGATCGTTATTTAACCGTTTGGTAAGAATAGATAATCTTGATGGCATTACTTTTACATTGCTTTTTCTTGCAGCATTTATATAAAAAAGTTCATGAAGTCTTGGTTTTGGTGGTGGCAAGAAAAAACCATCAGGTTCATTATACATATTTTCTTTTGTTCCAAAAACACCAATTAGTTTATCAACCTTATCGTAATAAGGTTTAATGTCGTCATATCCAATAGGCCAATCTTCTCCTAAACCATCAATAGATTTCTTTTTAAAATCATCAGGTCCAAATCGCAAAGAAATTCTTCCCCAATGGTTTGTTCTTCCCCCAAGCATTCTGGATCTAAACCACCTAAAATCCGTATCATCATTTTGACTGTATGGTTCTCCATCAATATCCCATCCACCATACGCTTGGTCATAATCACCAAAAAAACGTGTAGTTCCTGCACCTCTTCTTGGTGAATGATAAGCGGGCTTTAATTGTGTCATTTGCTCTGGATTGGCTGGATCGTAATAAGGACCTGCTTCAACAACAGCGACAGAAAGTCCTGCTTCAGAAAGCACTTTTGTAGCCATACCACCTCCAGCACCAGAACCAACTATTACTACATCATATTCTTTTGAACTTTTTTTTATTTGCATTACTCGAGCTTTGTTTTGTTACTTATTTATAGTTCTAATATTTTAATATTTCTAAAAGATATCACACCAGGATGATCCTGAATGCTAATTTTTCCTGTTTTAAATTTTCCGAAATCACAATTGTGCCAAGGTTTTTGATCACAATTATTAAATTTTGTTGGTGCTACCATTGCATCCCACTCCTCACCACTTAAAGGGAATTCAACAATTTTTGTGCCATTATGAACGACTACTCCTTTATTTATTCTGTGATCAATTGTTATGTCATAAGAATTCCACTTACCAGCAGGATTTGTTACAAATTCAGACGGGGCTACCATTCCATACAATGCGCCTGCTTGAATTAGTGGAGGATCAGGGTTAGCAGGATCTAAAATTTGAATTTCAGGTCCGGTAACATATGGAAACTCGTATTTTTCATCTTCTTTTACTCCCCAGAAAAAACCACTATTTGAACCAGGACTTACTTTCCATTCCAAATGGATTTTAAAATTTGTGTATTCTTTATCGCTTACTAGGCTTTTATCCCCATTTCCAGATGCATTAGCTGATGTAAAAGTCAATACTCCATTATCAATATCCCAACCGGTTTTATTTCCATCATCTTGATAATAATGCCAACCGTTCATAGAATCTTGTTGAATTAAAGAAACCCATTCTCCATTATTTTCTTTTTGATTGTTATTACATGCAATAAAAATAAATGATAATAGTAATAATATTTTTTTCATAATAAATTAATTTGTTATTAAATAATATTTAAAGATCCCATCCTTTTCTTCTATCTCTACCAACGAATTGATTGGCAGGTTCAAAATTTGTTATTCTTGTATTTTCTCCATCCCATAAAAGTTTTTTACGACCAATAAACTCCTTTCCTTTTTTTAACATGTAGCTTCTAAGTGCTAGGTTACCCATTAAAACAATTTCAGTAAATGGTCCTGAATATTCAATTGGTGCAGTTAGTTTTTTGTAGGCATCGCTTCCATATCCACCCTTACATGCATTAATCCATTCCATATGATGAATGTAATCTAAACTTTGCTTGTATGGAAGATCAGTGTCAAAGTGTATGGTTTCTTGTCCTTTTCTATATAATTTTGGGTTTAACCCATAGACTCCACATGAAATAACTCCTTTGTCTCCAATTATTATTACTCCATTTGTATTTCCTTTTTCTCCTAAATAATCTTCAGCAGGAATCACTTCAGGTCTAGGTGGAATTAATCCACCATCCATCCAAATTAACTCTACATCGGAACGAGTTTTTGAAGTTTTATCAAAATGTAAAGTTATCAATGAAGCCGCAGGAGGACCCTCGGGATAGTAATTAGCAGTCCATATTTTTTCATAAATATTAGCCACACTGCATTCAACATCTTTAGGATATCCCAGTTCTAAAGCCTTATAGGGCGCATCTAAAATATGACAGCCCATATCGCCTAAAGCTCCAGTTCCATAATCCCACCAACCTCTCCAATTGAATGGATGAAATTCAGGTCTGTAACCTCTATACTGCGCTGGACCGAGCCATAAATCCCAGTTTAGATTATCTGGTTTTTCCTCGCTTACTTTGGGCATTTGAAATCCTTGAGGCCATACTGGTCTATTTGTCCAAGAATAAACCTTACTGATTTTTCCAATCAGTTTTTTGTCTACCCACTCTTTAATTTTTGTAACACCACTGCTTGAACCACCTTGATTACCCATTTGAGTAACAACTTTATTTCTTTTAGCTGTTTTTGTTAGTATCCTGGCTTCTTCAATATTGTGAGTTAAAGGTTTTTGAATATACACGTGAATTCCTCTATTCATAGCATCATTTCCTATAACTCCATGTGTATGATCAGGTGTGCTTATAGTTACTGCATCTAAACCTGATTCTTTATCTAACATTTCTCTGTAATCAATATAAAAATTGGCATTGGGATATTTTTTTCTTGATTTTAGAACACCGTGACTTCCATCAGGATGAACATCGCAAAGAGCAACTACACGTTCTTTACTAGCCCATTTGTTCCTAATATCTCCACCTTTTCCACCAGATCCAATAGATGCAATCAATAACTGATCGCTTGGTGGAACATATCCAACTCCTCCAAGAACATTTCTTGGAACTATAAAAATTCCTGAACCCAGTATAGAAGTTTTCTTAATAAACTTTCTTCTAGAATTATTTTTCATTACATTGATATTTAAAATGATAATTCAATCTCAATGAAATTTAAAAACATTTTTTTTATTTACTTAATTATTGGGTTATTTTTTTCTCAACAATTAGCTCAATCGCAAAATTTAAAAGACAAAAATGTATTAATAGTTTGGGGAGGCTGGGAAGGACACAATCCTGAGCTTTTTTCTAATATGATTGAAAGCTGGCTGATTGATAATTCCGCAATTGTTGAAGTTTCAAATGACTTGAATGTCTATTCAGATTATAACTACTTAAAAATGTTTGATTTAATTGTACAATCAGTTACTATGTCCGAACTTAAAAAGGAACAAGAAAAAAATCTTCTAAAAGCCATAAGATCAGGAGTTGGTTTTGCTGGAGCTCATGGGGGTATTATCGACTCTTTTAGAGAAAATACTAATTATCAATTTATGACTGGAGGTCAATGGGTTGAACATCCAGGTGGAATGACTGACTTTAAGGTAGACATTGTTAAAAATCAATTCACTCAAGGAATCGATGATTTTGAAATATATTCAGAGCAATATTATATTCATGTCGACCCCAATATTGAAATTTTAGCTAAAACAACATTTAATGGTAAAACTTATCCTTGGATAGAAAATGTAGTTATGCCAGTGGCATGGAAAAAGAAATACGGAAGTGGGAAAGTATTTGTTATCACCATTGGTCACGACCCTAATGAATTTAAAAAATATGAAAATGGTTGGAAACTTTTAAAAAGAGGACTAATTTGGGCAAGCTCAAAATGAACTAAAATTTGATAATTCAATTTTTTCAATAAATCTCCATTTTCCACGACCCAAATCTTTTTTTGAAAAGTTAGCTAAAAGAACTCTGTCTAATGATATTATTTTATAATCTAGTTTTTTAAAAATATTATAAATATTAGAAACACATTCTGTTTTCAATTCAATGCCAATTTCATTCTTTAATAAAGAACTTACATAATCAATGGAGTAAATTTTTATTTTTTTTGAGTTAGTTTTTCTGATTTGTTCTTTATTTTCAGAACAAAGTTCGTTGTCTAATTTTATATGAAATAACTGTTTTTTTTGATTTAAACTTTTTAAAAATTCATGGTTAAAACTCTTATCGTTAGACAGAACAACTAGACCTAAAAAATCATTACTGATTACTTCATGAGTATCAAGTTCTTCAACCTTTGAACTTTTAACTAGATTGAATATGTTTTTATTATTGTTTTTGTTCAAATCAAAATCTGAGGGTTTGTTTAATAGTAAGTACTTAAATTGTTTATTGACAATTAGTTTACCATCTACTCTGACCTTGGAATTAGTTAAAATTTTTGAGCCAAGTATTGTAATTGTTTTACCGTCAACCGAGACTCTTCCATTTAAAATATAGTTGTCAGCTTCTCTTCTTGTACACAATCCAGAATTTGATATGTACTTATTTAACCTTATCAAATTATTTTTCATATTAAAAATCGTGTAAAGTAATACTTAAAATTCCAATAATAATTAAAAATTTTAGTGAGTTATGTAACTTTTGATAGCTAAGTCTAGATTTACTTTTCCACAGAAAGAATAAAAACCCAATATAGAATAAATTAGTAAAATAAAAATAATACTTCATTAAAGAAATTTGATAAGAGTTAAGAATATGAGCCGAGAGAATTAAAATAAATAATGAGCACAAAGTTATGTACCATTTTGAGATTCTTTCTCCGTATTTAACAGGGATCGTTATGTATTTTTGTGTAAAATCTCCAACAAAACTCTCCAGATCTTTTACAACTTCTCTAGTTAACACAACAAAAAATAAAAAAATAGAATGGGATATAATTTCCTCAGAATAATTTTTATAGTATAGCATTATCGCAAAAAAGGGGGTAACCGATAATAAAACTGAGAATATATTTCCAACAAATGGATATTTACTAATTTTTATTGAGTATATAATTATAGCCAAGATATAAATGCCAAAAAATAAAAAAGCTTTTACAGATACTAGTGAAGCAAAAAATAGAGTTAAAAGATTAAAAAGGATATAAACTGTAAATTTTGTTTTTCCTGAAATTTGATTTTCTAAAGTAGTTTTTAAAGGCCTATTAATTAAATCTTTTTTTGCATCATAAATGCTATTAACAATGTAACCAGCAGAAATTGAAAATGCAGAACAAAAAATAATTAACCAAATATTTACATCGTACAATACAAGGTTAATATTTAAGTTTCGTGAGAAAATAAATATTGCGCAGATAAATTGAGCAAGGATAATAAATAATATGTTATAGCCTCTTACAACTGAAAAAAGACTAAAAATTTTAAGTAAATTATTTTTATTTAGTTTAGAAAACAACATCAAAAGTTGTAAACAACTTCAAGATTATAACCACTTAAAGATTTCTTTGCTTTATCAAAATCTTTAGCAAATCCCAAAATATAACCACCACCACCAGAACCACACAGCTTTAAAAAATAATCTTCAGATTCGATACCTTTTTTCCACAACTCTTTAAAGTTGTCAGGAATCATAGGTTTAAAGTTTTTCAACACAATTTTTGATAATGATTTTATGTTAGCAAATAGAGAATTGAAATTTCCTTTTAGAAAATCATCAACACAATGATCACTTGTTTTTATAAATTCATTTTTTATCATGTTGTTGTAGTCTTTATTTTTCATTGATTTAAAAAATAAATCAACCATTGGAGCAGTTTGACTGGACTCTCCACTATCAATTAAAAAAACAGCTCCTTTCCCCGTTGTGGTTTGGGCAGGAATGCCTGTTGTTTCAATATCTGTTTTTGAATGTATTAAGATTGGCAGACTTAAATAACTATTAAGCGGATCTAGACCTGAAGATTTACCATGAAAAAAGGATTCCATTAAAGAAAAAATCTTTTTTAAAATTAATATTTTAGGTTTAGTTAGGTTTTCTAAAACAGTGATTTTATTAAAGGCATATCTATCATAAAATGCTGCGACTAAAGCTCCACTACTACCAACTCCATATCCTTGAGGAATGGAACTATCAAAATACATCCCGTTTCGAAGATCAGAATCTAATTTATCAAAATCAAAAGTCACGATTTTATGATCAATATTTAATAAATAATCTCTAAACTTTAATAAATTATGATTTGATTGTATTTGATTTCTGTCATTAAGGCTACCTGTTTTTAAACCTCCTTTAAAAAAGTTGTAAGGAATAGATAATCCTTTTGAGTTTTTTATAATACCATACTCACCAAATAATAAAATTTTTGAGTAAAATAATGGGGCCTTCATATTTCTAAATTATAATTTATTTGGACCATAACCAACCTGATCATTTATAAATTCTCCGTTCTTACAAAAAACTGATAATGATTTTTTTATAAAATTTTGAATTTTATCGAATTCATTATTAGGATATAATAAATGAATATTAGCTCCTGCATCTAAAGTAAAACATACTTTTGAACCTGATGTTTTTCTGTAACTCCAAACTTCATTAATTATCTTTAAAGTATTGGGTTTAAGTAAAATAAAATAGGGGTTTGATGTCATCATCATAGCATGCAGTGTTAATGCCTCTGACTCAACAATTTTTATAAATTGATCAATATCCCCGTTTGATAAAACATCACATAATTGAATTATATTATTTTCAGCTTGAGACAATCTATCATTTGAAAAGAAATGATCATTCATTAAATCATGACCAACTGAACTGGATACATGTTTTTTACCCTTATCAACCAAAAGAATTGTATCATTATAATTTTTAAAAATATCGTGAAGTCCCTTCGGATATTTTGTACCATAGTAATTTGAACTATCATTAAAAACTGTGTTTTCTCCCCATATAACAACAGGACCTAAAGTACTTCTGCATGCACTTCCTGAACCCAAACGTGACAAAAAAGAAGCCTTTTTAAAAAAAAATTCAGATGAAATTTCAGGGCTAAAAGACTTTTCAATATCCATTAAACATAATGATAATGCACTATATGCTGAAGCAGATGAGGCTATTCCGCTACTGTGAGGAAATGAATTAGATGTTTCAATAACTAATTCAGTATTATTTAAATAAGAACAATACCGATTAATTCTTTGAAAAAATGTATTCATTTTAGTTTCAAAAGAAATCTCTCTTTTACCTTCAAAAAATAATTGAAATTTGAAGTCTTTGATTGACTTACTAAACTTGAATCTCAAATTACAATTAGTACTACATTTTGATAAAGTGAAACTTAATGATGAATTTTTTGGAATTTGTATTTCCTTTTTTCCCCAATATTTAATTAAAGCAATATTACTTGGGGAGTTCCAAGAAATAGCTCCCTCATGGTTTTTTTCAATGTTAATTTTATTTTTAAATTCAAAAATATCGGTCATTAACTTATTGTCTTGATTATTGAGTTATCTGTTTTCTTAGTTGTTCCATCAAAACCTTTAACACCAGAAACTGTAGTGTATTTTAAAATATTTTTTTTGTTTGGATTAATAATCTTATAAGCAGATTGACACATCAAAGTAGCTTCATGAAACCCACATAAAATTAATTTTAACTTCCCTGGATAGGTGTTTATGTCTCCGATTGCAAAAACACCAGGGACATTAGTCTGATAATCTAAGGAATTGTTAACTACAATAGAATTTTTTTTAAGATCTAGACCCCAATTTGAAATACCTCCAAGTTTTGGAACCAAACCAAACAATGGAATAAAAAAATCAGTTTCAATTGTTTTAAAATCATCATTGTGTTTAATTTCTAAACTTTCAAGTTTGTCTTTACCACTGAGTTTAATAACCTCAGCCGGAGTAATAACATCAATTATAGAGCTATTTTTAAGCTTTTGGACTTTTTCAACTGAATCAACAGCTCCTCTAAATTCATTTCTTCGGTGAACTAATGTAACCTTTTTGGCCAACTTTGATAATTCTATTGTCCAATCTAAAGCAGAGTCTCCTCCACCAGCAATTACAATTTTTTTATCCTGAAAATATTCTGGATTTTTAACCATATATTCAACTCCTTTTCCTTCATAATCTAATATACTATCTAGGGGTGGTTTTCTTGGTTCAAAACTACCTAGTCCTCCAGCTATAGCAATTACTTTAGCATTGTGTACTTTATTCATATTTGTTACTACATCAAAGGATCCATCTTCATTTTTAATTAATTTTTCTGCTCTTTCTCCTAATGTATATCCTGGGGAAAAAGGTTTAATTTGTTCTAATAAATTATCAATTAAGTCACCTGCCATAACTTCTGGCATTCCAGGTATATCATATATGGGTTTTTTAGGATAAATTTCTGCACATTGTCCGCCAGGCTTTGCAAGAGCGTCAATAATATGACATTTTAGTCCTAGAAGTCCAGCTTCGAAGACGGCAAATAAACCGACTGGTCCAGCACCTATTATTAAAATATCCGTTTCTATTTTACTCATTAAGATATGTTTATTACTTCTTTTATTTCAGGTGCGTGTTTTTTGATTGTCATCTCAACTCCATTTTTCAGAGTCATTTGATTTACTGAACAATTCACACAATTACCTAAAAGCTTAACTTTTACCACATCATCAGTTATCGAAACTAATTCAATATTTCCTCCATCAGATTCTAAAAATGGTCTAATTTCACTTAAGGCATCTTGAACTTTTTTGTTTAAAGTATTTGTATCCATAATAGTATTATTTTTTTGCAGAGCAACCAGACATTGTTGTTATTTTTATGATTTCAGTTTCTGGCAACTCTTTATTTCTAATTATAAGTTGTGATAACATATTTTTACTTATTTCATTAAATATATTTTCAGAAATAGTATCATCCTGCATTGATGCTGGTCTACCAAAATCTCCAGCTTCTCTGATACTTTGAATGATTGGAAGATCTCCCAAAAATGGTATTTTAAGATCACTTGCAAGATTTTTCGCTCCATCTTTTCCAAATAAATAATATTTATTTTTAGGAAGTTCAAGGGGAGTGAAATAAGACATATTTTCTATTAAGCCCAATACAGGTACATTAATATTTTCTTTTTTAAACATGGAAACTCCTTTTCTAGCATCACTTAGAGCAACTACCTGTGGAGTACTCACAATAATAGCTCCAGAAATTGGTAAAGATTGCATAATACTAAGATGAATATCACCAGTTCCAGGCGGAAGATCAATCAAAAGAAAGTCTAATTTTCCCCAATCTGCATCAAATATCATTTGATTTAGAGCTTTTGAAGCCATTGGTCCTCTCCATATTACTGCCTCGTCAGATTTTGTAAAAAATCCTATCGATAGTATTTTAACTCCGTAACTTTCAATTGGTTTCATTTTTGATTTTCCATTAACATTAACTGCCAAAGGTTTTTGATTTGAAATATCAAACATTAAAGGAATGGATGGCCCGTAAATATCTGCATCTAAAATTCCAACACTAAATCCCATTTTAGATAAAGAAACCGCTAAATTTGATGTTATTGTTGATTTACCTACACCACCTTTTCCAGACGAAACAGCAATTACATTAGAAATGTTTTCAATTTTTCTTTCAGAATTATATATTTTATTTTCAGATGGTTTTTTGACAATAAAATTGATTTTTAATTCTATTTCTTTATTTAATTTTTCTTTTAAAAATTCAAATAATTGTTTTTTTGTTGAATTTTTTGATTGAAGAGTTGGATTAATTACTTCTAAATCAATAATTATCTCATTTCCAAAAACTACTACATTTTTAACTGATCCTTTACTAATTATATCAATGTTGTCATTTTCAAAAGAAAAGTCACTTAAAACTTCAGAAATTATTTCTTTATTCAGCATGAAATATTTAAAATGATTCTAAATTGCAAATATACTATTCTCCCTACTAATTATTGTAATTCTTTGCTGGGGTCCCAAAAAAATTTTTTAAAATCTTTTATTTGATCATTTTCTATTACTAATCCCTCATTTTCAAGAAGTTGTTTCATTAAATTGATTCCAAAAAAATGTTTTTTTCCAGTTAACAAACCTACTCTATTAACAACTCTGTGAGCAGGAATATCTTTGTTGGTGTGAGAAGAATTCATCGCCCAGCCAACTACTCTCGCACTTTTTCGAGAACCCAAATAATTTGCTATAGCTCCATATGTGGTGACCTTTCCATGAGGAATTTTCTTAACAACTCTGTAAACTCTTTGAAAAAAATCAGTGTTCTTACTCATTAAATTTAAAATTTAAATAGGTGATTTTTTTCCCCTCATTTAAATATATTTTTTCATAATGAGTCTGAATTTGTGTTGCCTCACCCGGGGCATTTGAATTTTTGTAAATATCGTGATTTGAAACAATAGGATTTATTGACATTTCTTCGAGTTTTCCTAGAGTATATCCATGTAAAAACTCACTGTCTGTTTTTAAATGAATGATGCCAGAATCATTTAAAATATTTTTATATATGGATAAAAATTTTGTATTTGTTAGTCGGTGCTTTCTTCTTTGAAATTTTATTTGTGGATCAGGGAATGTAAGCCAAATTTCATCAATCTCATTTTTTTCAAAAATAAAATCTAACAATTCAATCTGAGTTCTTAAAAAAATTACATTTTCAAGTTTTTCTTCAGTTGCAGTCTTCGCTCCTCTCCAAAATCGAGCACCTTTTATATCGATTCCAATATAATTTTTACTGGGATTTAGTTTTGCTAAATTAACAGTATACTCTCCCTTACCACATCCAAGCTCTAAGACTATTGGATTTGAGTTTTTAAAAACTTTCTTCTTCCATTTTCCACGAAAAACGAAATTAAATTTTATAAGATCATCTCTTGAGGGCTGAATAACGTTATCAAAGCTCTCGTTTTCAATAAATCTTTTAAGTTTATTTTTACTTCCCAATTGAGATTAATTTTGAGCTAAAATTAGATATATTATTTAGATTTCTCAATCGAAAATGAAAATTCTGAACCAACTCCAAAATCGCTTTCGACATAAATTTTTTCATTGTGAGCATCAATAATATGCTTTACTATTGCAAGACCTAAACCTGATCCACCTGTTGATCTACTACCAGAACTTTCAACTCTGTAAAATCTTTCAAATAACCTTTCAAAATGCTCCTTTTTGATTCCCTTACCATTATCAGTAATTCTTACTAAAAGCTTATTATCAATTAAATTTTCAACTGAAATTTCGGTTGTCCCATTCTTCTTCCCATACTTAATTGAGTTTTCGATTAAATTAGTAAGTACTTGGTGTATTTTTTCTTGATCAGCAAATACATTGATTTTTTTCTTTTTGGAGTCAATCACTAAACTTATATTTTTTTTTGAAGCTTGAATCTCCAACATTTCAAAAACATTATTGATAATTGAGATAATATTAAAGCTTGATAATTCAACTTTCATATTATTTGATTCTAGTTTTGTAATTAAATCCAAATCTTTAACAATAAAAATTAGTCTTTCTACTGCCTTTTCAGCAATTTTCAAATATTTAATATTGACGTTTTTATCTTTAATAGCACCATCTATTAAAGTTAAAAGATAGCTCTGAGAAGTAAATAGTGGTGTTTTTAATTCATGAGCAAGATTACCAATAAAATTTCTTCTAAAATTTTCTTTTTCTTGCATTGACTTTATCTCGATCTGATTCTCCTTTGAAAAAGTTTTTAATTGTTGAATCAAATCTTCCATATCAGTTGAAACTAATTTATTTTCTATGGAATCATTTTCGGGAATAATTGATTTATATATTTCTTTAATTCTATTTTCTATTACAAACTTTAAATACAAGTAAATTAAGGCAAATGTTACAATTCCCAAAGCAGAAAAAATAAATAGTATTATGTCTACAGAGAGTTTAATAGAAAACGATTGTAAAGTAAAAAATATTAAAAGTGTTAATGTTGTACTTAAAATAAATGAAAAAATAAAAGATTTTAATTTAATTTGACTGAACGTGGACATTTTATTTTTGACTAAACTTGTAACCTACTCCTTTAACGGTTTTAAAATACAAATCTCCAACTTTTTCTCTTAATTTTCTAATATGAACATCAATAGTTCTATCTCCTACTATCACATCTATTCCCCAAACCTTACTCATAATTTCATCTCTTGTGAAAACTTTTCCAGGTTCCGATGCTAGTAAGTAAAACAATTCAAACTCTTTTCTTGGTAAAATGATAGAATTATCATTTTTATAAACTGTATATTCTTTTCTGTTAATTTTGATTTCGTCAAGATCTAATTCCTCCTTTAAATTGGTTTGTTTGTTTAACCTTTTAACAATTGAAGCAATTTTTTTCATTAAAATTTTTGGCTTAACTGGTTTAGATATATAATCGTCTGCACCAGCATCAAAAGCAGAAATTTGAGTAAAATCTTCATTTCTTGCACTTAAAAAAATTATTCTTGTATTGACTAAAGTTGGAATTAATTTCAATAATGAACATGTTTGAATTCCATCCATAACGGGCATCATAACATCAAGCAAGATAACATGCGGTATAAAATTCTTTACTTTTTTTAAACATTCCTTTCCATCGGAAGCTGTTTTTACATCGTGTCCCTCTAATGACAAGTTGTATCTTAAAATCTCTACAATATCAGGGTCATCGTCAACTACTAAAATTTTAGATTTTTTTATCATTTATTTTAATTTTTATCAAAAATAAATATTTAAGGTTTTAACTTGCATTTGTTAACAATTACTTAAAATTACTTTCATCTAAACTATGATTTTGAACTGTGAATCACAATCAAATTTTGAAACAAAAGCAATAAAAACTTTTGAATTTCAATATCGAAACAATATAGTTTACAAATCATATTGCGACTTAATACTCAAGAAAAAGGTTTCAAATATTTATGATATCCCCTTTTTACCAATAAAGTTTTTCAAAAGCCATAAAGTTATTTGTAGTGACAATTATTCTCACATTTTCAAAAGTAGCGGAACACAAGGAGTCAGAAGTAAACACTACATTAGTGATATAAACTTATACATAAATACATTTACAAAAATTTTTGAAAGTAATTATGGAAAGATTAGTGATAGCATTATTTTGGGTTTGTTACCATCATACCTTGAACAAGGTGAATCTTCTTTGGTATTTATGGTAAATCATTTAATCAATGAATCTAATTTTAAAGAAAGTGGATTCTTTTTAAATAATTATGGTGAACTCTACAGGTTGTTGAACAAACAAAAAGACACAAAAGTTATTTTATTTGGTGTTAGTTATGCTTTATTAGATTTTATTGAAAAATTTAAAATTAAGTCAAAAAACTTGGTAGTAATTGAGACAGGAGGAATGAAAGGTAAAAGAAAAGAAATTACAAGAAATGAACTTCACATGCTTTTAAAAAAGGGATTTCAAACTGTAAATATACATTCTGAATACGGAATGACTGAACTTCTTTCACAAGCTTATTCAAAAGAAAATGGAATTTTTAAATCGAATGCATCATTAAAAGTTTTTGTTAGAGATATTAATAATCCTTTGAGTTTAAAAAAAACAGGAAAAGGTGCTTTAAATTTTATTGATTTATCAAATAAAAATTCCTGTTCTTTTGTTGCATCAGAAGATGTTGGTGAAGTGTATTCAAACGGAGATTTTAAAGTCCTTGGAAGAATGGATGAGTCGGAAATTAGAGGTTGTAATTTAATGTTTAATCAATAGTGATTAAATAATAATATTTTTTCCCTCTTTGTGCTAAAATATACTTACCACAAATAAGATTATTAGAATCAAAATTGTAAGATAAATCTATTTTTTGTTTATTAATTGATATTGCATTTTGTTTAATTGACCTTATAATTTCTGATTTGGAAGACAAAAAACCAGCTTCATGAAGAAAGTCTTGAATCTGAGAAAATTTATTTAATTTATCCTTGCTTATTGTTACGTTTGGAACACCATCAAAAATATCCAGAAAAGTTTTTTCATCAAGTTGTTCTAAATCTTCTGACGTTGATTTTCCAAACAAAATGTTCGAAGCTATTTTAGATTTATCCAAATCCTCTTTCGAATGAACTAGGTTGGTTAAAAATTCTGCAATTATGTTTTGTAATACTCTTTTGTGAGGAGCCTCATTGTGTAATTTAATATATTCAGTTATTTCACTCTCAGAATAGAGGGTGAAAATCTTGATATATTTTTTTGCATCTTCATCTGAAATATTTAACCAGTATTGATAAAATTTGTAAGGAGAAGTTTTTTCTCTGTCTAGCCAAACGTTTCCATCTTCAGTTTTTCCAAATTTTGTTCCATCAGATTTTGTTATTAATGGGCATGTAATGGCAAACGCTTTTTGTCCAGTTTTTTTTCTGATAAGTTCGACTCCACTAGTTATGTTGCCCCATTGATCACTTCCTCCCATTTGTAATAAACAATTTTTATTAGAAAATAAATGATAAAAATCAAAGGCTTGTATTAGTTGATAAGTGAATTCTGTAAAAGACATTCCAACTTTAGACTCATTACTTAATCTTTTTTTTACAGACTCTTTAGCAACCATATAATTTACGGTTATATGTTTTCCAACATCTCTTATAAAATCAATCAAATTTACATCTTTGAACCAATCGTTGTTATTGCAAATTATTGCAGCATTCTGCTTTTTGGAATCAAAATTTAAAAACCTAGATAGTTGTTTATAAATTCCATCTATATTTTTTTCAAGTTGTTCTTTACTCAGTAAATTTCTTTCATTTGATTTTCCGGAGGGATCACCAATCATTCCGGTCGCACCTCCAATTAAAATTATTGGCTTATGTCCATATTTTTGAAAGTGCATCAATATTAAAATTTGCACCAAACTCCCAATATGTAATGAATCAGCAGTGGGATCAAAACCAATGTAACCTGTACATGATTGTTTTTCTAATTGCTCTTCACATCCGGGAATGAAATCATGCAACATTCCTCTCCACTTTAATTCATTTAAAAATTTTGACACGACTTTAGTTTTAGCAAATATATATCTCTTGACTCTAAGAAAAAAGTAAACCAAAAAATAGTACTTTAGCTATATGATATTAGTTACTGGTGGGACAGGATTGGTTGGCTGTCATTTGCTTTACCAACTTGTTTTAGAGAATAAGAAAGTAAATGCTTTACACAGAAAAAATAGTAACATTGAAGTTGTAAAAAAAGTGTTTTCATTTTATTCTCAAGAACACAAATTTCTTTTCAATAAAATTAATTGGATTGAAGGTGATATAAACGATCTTTCGAGTTTAAACCATGCCCTAAAAAATATTACTGAAGTCTATCACTGTGCAGCGTTTATTTCTTTTAATAGAAAAGATTTAGAAATGATGAAAAAAATTAATATAGAAGGGACTGCCAATTTAGTTAATTGTTCTATTGAAAGAAAAATTAATAAATTTTGTTATGTAAGCACTATTGCTGCAGTTGGGGAAAGAAACAACTCTCTTATTGATGAAGAATGTGAGTGGAAAGAAAATAACAACCCGTATTCAGAAACTAAACATTTTGCTGAAATGGAGGTTTGGAGAGGAATTGCTGAAGGGTTAAATGCCGTCATCGTAAACCCAGGGGTCATTATAGGAAGTGGATTTTGGAAACGAGGAAGTGGAGCTTTTATAACGCAGGTAAGTAGAGGAATGAGCTATTACCCTATTGGAAAAACTGGATTTATTTGTGTTAAAGATGTTGTTCAAATTATGATTGATCTAATGAAAAAAAATATCTTTTCTGAAAGATTTATTCTTGTCGCTGAAAACTGGAAACAAAAAGATTTTATTTATTCCATTTGTAAAAATTTTAATCTTAAACCACCAAAAAAACAAGCTTCAAAATCAGTAATGTATTTGGGACTATTTATAGATCTTGTTAGAAGTAAATTATTAAATAAAAGAAGAAGACTGAGTAGCGCAATCATTAAATCTGGAAATTCAATTAATGAATACTCTAATCAAAAAATTATAAAAGCTTTAAACTTCAACTTTTCCAAAGTAGAAAATTCAATTAAAGAAACTTGTAAAAACTTTGATCTTAATTAACTGATCTTATTAAAGAATCTTTTATTTTTTTAGTATGATTATGCAAATCTAAATCAATTGAATCTCTAATTTTTATTAGTTTTTTTTGAAGTTCATTATAAATTTTTAGGTACTGTTTTGGATTTTTTGAATAGTAATCATTACTTTTTACAAATTGCATACTGTCTATGTCATGGATTCTATACAAAAAAGTGTCTTTAATATTATAATAGTTTAAATCAGAATTATTTCTGTATGCTCTACTAGAATTAATAATATTTATATCAAATAAAAAATCAACCATTTGTTTTTCAGACATTAAATTATCTGGCTTATTCTCCGAACAAGAAATAAACATCAAAAAAATTAAAAAAATTTTTCTCATCTGTTAAAAGTTAATTTTTTTCCAAAAAGCTGAGAATTAAATTCTCCATCATTATAAACTAATCTCCCATTAACAAAAGTTTGCAATACTTTTGATTTAAATGTTTGTCCTTCAAAAGGAGACCAATTGCACTTATATAAAATATTTTCTTTTTTAACTTCCCAGGATTTGTTCAAATCAACCATTACTAAATCTGCAAAATAGCCCTCTCGGATGAATCCTCTATCTTTAATTTCAAAAAGAATAGCAGGATTATGGCACATCTTTCTAACTATTTTTTCTAGTGATATTTTATTGTTATTGTAGTGCTCTAACATTGAAACTAAGGAATGTTGTACTAATGGCCCACCAGATGGACAATCTAAATAATTTTTTAATTTTTCCTCAATAGTGTGAGGAGCATGATCTGTAGCAATAACATCAATTTTGTCAGATAATAGTGCTTCCCATAAACCCTCCCTGTCTTTGGAGGTTTTAATTGAGGGGTTCCACTTAATAAAAGATTGTTTTTCTTTATAATCTTCATCAGAAAACCATAAATGATGAACACATACTTCTGATGTAATTCTTTTATCTTTTAAAGGAATATTATTTTGAAAAAGAAAAGATTCGCTTTTGGTAGACAAATGAAAAACATGTAACCTGGCATTAGTTTCCTTTGCAAGGTTAATTATTTTTCTAGTAGACTTTAAACAAGCTTCTTCAGATCTGATTTTTGAATGAAACTCAAAAGGTATTTGAGAACCAAATTTAGATTTGTATGTTTCTAGATTAGCGTTAATGATTTCTTCATCCTCACTATGAACAACTATAATTAAATCAGTAGTTAAGAAAATTTCTTTTAATACTTCAATATTATCCACAAGCATATTTCCAGTTGATGACCCTAAAAAAATCTTTAAAGCTGCGACATCATTTTTATTCACTTTTTTTATTTCCTCTAAGTTTGAATTGGTGGCTCCAAACATAAATGAATAATTTGCATAAGAACTATTTTCTGCAATTTTAAACTTATTAGTTAATTCGTCTACAGTAGTTGTTTGAGGAAAAGTATTCGGCATTTCAATAAAGGAAGTTATACCTCCAGCTACAGCCGCTTTAGATTCAGAATTAATAGTTCCTTTATGAGTTAAACCAGGTTCTCTAAAATGAACTTGGTCATCTATTAAACCAGGTAACAGAATTTTATTAGTTGCATCAATAATTAAATCTATGTCAGAATCTTGAATATTGGGTTTGATCTTAGAAATTCTTTCATTTTCAATAAGTAAATCGGAAATAAATTTTCTTTCTTCGCTGATTATTGTAGCATTTTGGATTAAAATTTTATTTTTCATTGTTTTAATCTTTTAATAAGCTTTTAATTTTCATTGATATTAATCCAAAAACAGCTTCAAAAATAATACTTCCATTCATTTTAGAATCTCCATAAACTCTATCTTTAAAAATTATTGGTATTTCTGCTAACCTAAATTTTTTTATATGGGACTTGAATTTTAGTTCAATTTGAAAAGCATAACCATTAAAAACTAATGATTCAAGATTTATACTCTCCAAAACTTTTCTTCTATATCCAACAAATCCAGATGTTGCATCTTTAATTGGCATGCCAGTTATAAGTCGTGAATAAATTGACGCAAAATAAGATAAAATAATTCTGCTAAGTGGCCAATTGATAACATTGATGCCTTCAACATACCTTGACCCAACAACTAGATCAAAATCATTTAATTTTTCGTGAATTCTAACTAAATCTTTAGGATTATGAGAAAAATCTGCATCCATTTCAAAGATTAAATTATAGTTATTTTTCAAAGCCCACACAAATCCTTCTTTGTATGCTTTACCCAATCCTTCTTTTTTAGGTCTATCTATTACATTAATTCTTTTTTTATTCATTAATGATAAATCATGTACAAGCTTTGATGTTCCGTCTGGTGAATTATCATCTACTACCAAAACATCAAAATCTATTGGTAAAGAAATTATAGAATTGATAAGTCTTGCAATATTATCAGCCTCATTGTATGTCGGTATAACGACTATTGAATTATGCATATTAAAACACAAAAGTAAAGATTTAAGTAATAATCGTATCAACCCTCAAAATATTAGTAATTTTGAAAAATGAACGAATTAAATTATATGATTAATCCAATTGAAAACTGGATTAAAATTGTATTTATTTTATGTTCAATACTAATTTTAATTTCAAGACTTAATCTTAGAAATAGGTTTAAATATTTTATCACTTTTTGGAATATTCATAGATATTTTTACTTTGTCTCTGGCGAAAGATTAAATCCTTATAATAATAGCACTTTCTTTATTTTAAGAATTTTACTTTCATCTTTATTAGTTTCATATGTCTTTGATAAAAGCAATTCTTTTAACGAAAATGACTTTGAAAATTTTTTGTATTGGAACATACTATTTTTTGTATTAATTACATCAAAATTTGTTGTGGAAAAACTGTTCTCTTTTATTTTTAATTACAAAACTGAACTCATCAGAATTAATAAATACAGAATTGGAATAAAAAACTTGTTTTCAATTCATTTATATATTTTTTTATTTATATTGATTTTTGGAGATATTAATAAAGATATTGCACTTAATTTGTCATTGTTTTTAGTTTTTATATATCACATTTTTTTCTACAAATTTATTTCCTCAAAAGACATAATAAGAACACCTAAAAGCCTTGTTTATTTTATTTTATATCTTTGCACGTTCGAAATAATCCCTATAGTGGGAATTATTACTTTAATAAAATAAATGCTCTATGAAAGTTAAATCTATTTTAGTTTCACAGCCTGCTCCAACAATAGAAAATTCACCCTACATTACCTTAAAGAAAAAAAGAAAAGTAAAAATTGACTTTATTCCATTTATACATGTTGAAGGAATGAGTGCTAGAGAGGTTAGAAGACAAAAGATTGATTTATCTAAATTTTCTGCAATAATTTTAACAAGCAGAAATGCTGTTGATCATTTTTTTAGAGTAGCTGAGGAAATGAGATTTCCTATTCCTAATGCTTTAAAATACTTCTGTCAATCAGAAGCAGTTGCCTTTTATTTACAAAAATATGTTGTTTACAGAAAAAGAAAGATTTATGTTGGAGGAAGAACTTTTAATGATTTAACCGAACAAATATCTAAGTACAATGAGGAAAGCTTCTTAATTCCATGTGCTAATGTTTTATCTCCTACAATTCCTAAGAAATTAGATGAACTAGGAGTTAAATGGACTCAAGGAACGTTTTATAAAACTGAAATTAGTGACTTATCTCATCTAAAAGATGTTTATTATGATATTTTAGTTTTCTTTAGCCCCTCAGGTATCGAGTCCTTGATGCAAAATTTTCCTGATTTTAAACAAAATAATACCAGAATTGCTGTTTTTGGTAAAACTACGATAAATGCAGCCGAGAAAGCTGGTCTTAGAATTGATATTTCTGCCCCTTCGCCAAAAGTACCATCAATGTCTAAAGCCTTGGATCTTTATATTGAAAAAGTCAATAAGAAATAATTAAGTTTTTATTTTGCTTTCAAAATTTTTAATGAAAGCATCAAAATCTTTTTGTGATTTGATTTTCTTGTAAGTTTCATCTCTGAAAAGAGATAAATATATTTCAATTTGTTTCGGATTCAAATAGCCTCTCACAGGTGTGATGTAATTCATAGATGAATCAAAAAATAGTGTTGAAGGATATGCATTGACTCCCAAGTAACGAGTTAATTGGTGAGACGAATTTCTTCTTTGAGCCCTTGAACTGTCATAATTAGGATTGGTAAATACTTTTCCTAAGAAATTTACTGTTTCATTACCCTCAGCATTAAATTTTACAGCATAAAAATTATTATTTATAATATCTATAATTTCCTTGTTACTAAAGGTGTTTTTATCCATAAGCTTACATGGGCCACACCAGTTTGTATAAACATCAATTATAACGTTTTTAGGTTGGACTTTTTGAGCTTCCTCTACTTCTTCTAAAGTAATCCAATTAATCTCTTGAGTATAACCTTGAACTAGAAATAGAAAGAAAATAAAATAAATAGCTTTTTTACTTTTCAGCACCATGAGCTAATCTTTTTAATGGTTTAATTATTAACATAACTAAAACACCAAAAATTGTGCAGAAAATGGTTATTCCAGAAAATGTCCAAAAATCACCTATCTCAGATGCATTTTCTCCAATTAATCCAGCAACTTTATTTCCTAGACCAGTAGCAGCAAAGTAGGCACCCATCATAAAAGCCCCCCACCTTGCAGGAGCTAATTTGGTAATAAATGATAATGCAACTGGAGAGGTACAAAGTTCACCAAGAGTGTGAAAGAGATATGCTAATAATAACCAATACATTGCAGATTTTTGAGTAATGTTTCCGCTTGCATCATAAGAAACTTCATTAGCAGCTATCGCCATAAAAGCAAAACCAAATCCCATAATTACAACACCAAAAGACATTTTAAAAATTGATGAGTACTCAAAACCTTTTTTCTTCCACCATATCCAAAAAGATCCTACCACAGTAGCAAAAATGATAATATATATTGCATTAACAGATTGGAACCAACTAGCTGGAACCATAAAAGAACCTAAAGCCAAATCTGTTTTTTGAGAGGCATAAAGGTTCATTAAACCACCTGCCTGTTCAAATGCACCCCAAAACACTATTACAATTAAAAAAGCAAGGTAAGTAACTAAAATTCTATCCTTTTCAATTTTATTTCCGTCATTGTAAACTACGATTGCAAATCCAACAGCAAATGCAATTCCAATAAATAATAGCCCATAGTCCCAACTTCCTAAATATGCAACATAAACCCCTACTAGGGCTGTTAAAGAAAATCCAATCAATGAATTAGTTTTTTTAAATATTTGTAAAAACAAATTTTCAGATTTATCTTCTTTTTTTGGTTCTAGCTTAATTAAGTTTCCAACATGAGTTAAATATTTTTGACCTTTCCAATATCCAATCTGACCAATTGCCATTCCAATACCAGCTAAACCAAATCCATAATGCCAATTGTATACTTCTCCAATATATCCAACCAAAAGTGCTGAGACTGCTGCACCAATATTAATGCCCATGTAAAATATGTAGAACCCCATGTCACGTTTGTTATGATCGTCTTTTCCATAAAGACCTCCCACCATAGTTGAAATATTTCCTTTCAAACATCCAACTCCAAGAACAATAAAAGCTAATCCTGTGTAAAAGGCCCACAATGCTTCAACAGCTAATATTCCGTGACCAAAACACAGTAATAAACCTCCAAGCATTACAGACTTTCTTTGACCTAAATACCTATCTGCTAAAATTCCACCGGGAATTGTAGCCAAATAAACAAACATAGTATACCAACCATATAGAGCAAGAGCAGAGCTATCTGACCATCCCATACCAGGATTATCGCCAGAAGTTTCGGAAACCAAATACAATACAAGAATTGCACGCATTCCATAATAACTAAATCTTTCCCATAGTTCAGTAAAAAATAAGACAAAAAGACCTATTGGATGTCCTAAAAATGTTTTGTTACTTGATTGTATACTAGCTTCCATAATTATTTAATATTTGATTAGTTTTCTTCCATGGTAAAATCTGGCATTTAATTCTAAATGTATTTTATCAAAATTTTCGTGTGTAATTCCACCAGCGCAAATTACCTCAAAATTTTCTGGAGCTAAATCTACCATTTTTTTTAGAGTTTTTAAACCATCTGATGCAAATTGAGCTCCACCAGAGGTCAATATTCCGTTGATGTTTTTGTTTAAAATTAGATTTTTAAATGAACTTAATACTGAATTAGAATAATCAATGGCTTTATGAATAATAACTTTTAATGGTTTTGCATAATCAGCTAAATAATTAATTTGATGATAATCCAAATCGTTCGATTCATTCAAGCATCCAATAACTATTCCATCTACATTTAAAGATTTACACAGTTTAATTGTATTTATCATTTCATTAATATGATTTTTATTATAAATAAAACCATTGCCATGAGGTCTTACCATCACTCTAATTGGAATTTTTAAATCTGAATGTACACGTAACAAAAGGTCATTGGATGGAGTTATGCCATCAAGATCAAGTCTAGAACATAATTCAATTCTATCTGCACCATTAGATTCTACTAAAGCTGCATCTTCGTAAGAGTCAATACAAACTTCTTTTATAATTTGCATTTAGGAAAGATATCTAAAAATGATGTCTTTTAAAAGTTTCTATAGCGCTGTAATCAGACATTCCAATATCTCTGAATTTTTTGGCAATTGCTCTATTCCTGTCTTCAGCTCTTACCCAAAACTCTCTATTATCATCGCCCTGAAACATAACATTATCCTTCTGAGTTTGATGATAGAAAATTGCTTTTCGTTTTCTCAAGACTTGATTTGGACTCATTGGAACAGCCATGTCAATTTCGTGAATTGGCCATTCATGCCAAGCGCCACGATATAACCAAACCCAACAGTTTTTCATAAACGACTTTACTTTCAGCTTTTGCAAAGAATCCAATAAAATATCTAAACAAACTTTATGAGTTCCATGTGGATCAGCTAAATCACCAGCAGCATATATTTGATGAGGTTTTATTTTTGTTATAATCTCAGAAATTATATTAACATCTTTTTCAGATGCTGGATTTTTTTTAACTGTTCCTGTCTCATAAAATGGAAGTTTAAGAAAATGCACTTGATTATCAGGAATTCCAATAAACCTAGTAGCTGCCAAAGATTCTTTTTCTCTTATTGTTCCTGCAATTTCTCTAACTCTTAAATGATTTATAATATCTGTATTATTCTTAAGTAATTCAATTAATTCATCATTTTCACATTTACAGTCTGGAAAAGTAGAATTTATAACTTCTAAAAATTTTAAGACATCAGAATTACTGACAGCAATATTTCCGGAAGTTTGATAAGCAACATGAACTTCATGTCCCTGTGATACAAGTCTGTCAAATGTTCCCCCCATAGAAATTACATCATCATCTGGGTGAGGACTAAAAATCAATACTCTTTTTTTAATTGGCATAGACCTTTCTGGTCTTACTTTATCATCCGAGTCTGGTTTTCCACCAGGCCATCCGGTAATAGCTCTATGAAGTCTTTTGTAAAAATCTAAATTTATATCATAGTAAGATTTATATAATAACAGTTCAGATAAATTGTTTTCGTTGTAGTCAGATTCTGTTAAATTTAATATCGATTTTCCAGTTTTTTCACATAGCCAAGCTACCGCTTTAGCTTTTAACTCATCATTCCATTTAGAAAATCCGGTTCTCCAAGGTGATTTAATTCTTGTAAGATTTTCAGATGCTGATTGATCTAAAACAAATGTTGCATTTTTATGGTTTTGGAGAAAGCTTGCAGGAAGATTTGAATCTATTCTTCCCTCAATCGCTTTTTGAACAACTAGAGACTTATTATTTCCCCAAGCCATTAATACTATTCTTTTTGATTTTCTAATTGTCCTAATACCCATCGTAATTGCTGTTGTTGGGACATTTTCAATTCCAAAAAAAGATTTTCTAGCATCATTTCTAGTTAAATAATCAAGATGCACAAGCCTTGTCAAAGAACCATAGTTAGATCCTGGTTCATTAAACCCAATATGTCCAGTTCTTCCAATTCCAAGTAGCTGAAAATCTAAACCTCCTTCATTTAATATTCTTTTTTCATACTCATCACAATAAGCATTTATATCTTCTTTTTTTACAGTTCCGTCTGGAATATGAATATTTTCTTTTTTAATATCAATATGATCAAACAGATGAATATTCATAAAATAATGATAGCTATTAATATCTTCTTTAGACATTGGGTAGTATTCATCTAAATTGAATGTTACTACATTTTTAAAGCTGAGGCCTTCCTCTTTATGCATTCTTACCAACTCTTGGTAAACAGAAATTGGCGATGAGCCAGTAGCCAATCCTAGCACACAATTTTTGTTTTTTTCTTGCTTATTTCTAATTAAACTAGATATTTCTTGAGCAATAACAAGAGAAGCATTTCTTGAATCATCAAAAATTACACTATGAATTTTTTCAAATCTAGTTTCCTCTAAAGCTCCCGGAGACTTATAACTAATATTCATTTAATTTAACTTATTAAGTTTATTCCAATTATATTTTAATCCCAATGAAAAAACAATTCCAATAATTAAAAATGATATTCCATTATTTAATTCTCCATAAATAAAATAGCCTGTAGAAAATAATAAAGAATAAATTGCAAGACATCCGCATAACATACATAATATTCCTAAAGGAACTGACCAAGTTTTATCATCATTTCCAGAGTCAAAACTTATGTTTTGCAGTTTAGCCTCTTTTCTGATTTTTTCCCAACCTGGACCTCCCGGATTAGTTTTTTGACAGAATTTTATCAATGAATCTGTTTTATCAGGTTCAGTTAAATAAGTTATCATTAACCAAATTAGTGTTGTAAGTATTACTACGGAGGGAAACTTGTAGTAACTTTTAAATAAACCTGAATCAGAAAATAAAAACTCTCCGAGATACGTAAAATTTAGGATAATTGAAATAAATCCAGAAACAAACATTGCTGAAATTTCACTCCAAGCGTTTATTCTCCACCAAAACCATCTTAAAATAAAAATCAGTCCCGTACCGGCTCCAAACATTAAAATGACTTCAAAAAGCTGTAGGGAGTTTGTGAGTAGTAACGCAAAAACAGAACTTAATACAAATAAAATTACTGTTGAAATCCTTCCAACATTTACAAGTTCTCTTTCCGATGCATTTTTATTTATTTGTTGTTTGTAAAAATCGTTAACTATATAAGATGACCCCCAATTCAAGTGTGTGGAAATAGTAGACATGAAAGCAGCTCCCAAAGAAGCCACAACAATTCCAAGAAGTCCAGAAGGTAATTTAGTTAACATTGCAGGATATGCTAAATCTTGTCCCAATTTATCCTGTGAAATATTTGGAAAAGCATCTTGTATAGAAGCGATATCAGGGAAAACAACCAGCGAGGCTAAAGCCACAATTATCCATGGCCATGGTCTTAATGCATAATGCATTACATTAAAGAAAAAAGTAGCTCCAATTGCATGATTTTCGTTTTTTGCTGCTAACATTCTTTGAGCAATATATCCTCCTCCACCCGGCTCAGCACCAGGATACCATGAGCTCCACCACTGAACCGCTAATGGAACCAATAATAACGGAATATACAAATCAGGATCATCGAAACTTGGCAATATGGACAGTTTTTCTGAAATACTCTCATTTGAAATTAAGTTTTCAATTCCACCTACTTCGGGCAAGTTAACTAAATAATATGCTGCCCCTATTGAACCTACCATAGCAGCGAAAAAAAGAATAAAATCTGTGTAAACAACTCCTCTGAATCCACCAACGGTACTAAAAACAACTGTAATAGTACCTGCATACATTATTGTCTCCAAAGGATTTAAGCCTAACATTATTTCTCCGATTTTTATTGCGGCAAGTGTCACTCCAGCCATTGCCATAACATTAAAAATCACGCCTAAATAAACAGCTCTAAAACCTCTTAAAAACTTGCCTCCCCAACCACTATACCTTAATTCATAAAACTCCATATCTGTTGAAACCTCGGATCTTCTCCACAATTTTGCATAGACAAAAACCGTCAACAAGCCAGTCAAAAGAAAGGCCCACCAAACCCAATTCCCTGAAACACCATTATTCCTAACAATATCAGTCACTAAGTTTGGTGTGTCAGTGGAAAAAGTTGTAGCAACCATAGAAATTCCCAAAAGCCACCAGGGCATGCTTCTTCCAGAAAGAAAATATTCTGATGAACTGGACGAAGATTTTTTTGAAACATAAAATCCAATCAATAAAGTTGTTGAAAAGAATGCTACAATTATTGAAATATCTAATATTGAAAGTTCAATCATAATTATTAGTTGTTAAAATAAATTTAGTTATTTAAATTTTAGGAATTTTCATAAATAGATAAAATTGAAATATTTATAGATCAAGTATTCCAGGTGACTCATTAGATTTTACAATCTCATTAACTCCCATTTTTTTTAGATCACTTATAATTTTTTGTTGAAACTTGTTTTCGGCTAAAATTAATATTGAACCTCCTCCTCCTGAACCAATTATTTTATATCCGTATGCTCCATTTTTTTTGACTGAGTCAATCATTCTATCTATTTTAGGAACAGTTATGCAAAGTTTATTTTTTAAAACATTGTGATGTTTAATCATTAATTTTCCCAACTTAATTAAATCAGGGTTATCTTTTTCGAGCTCAGACAGTGCATCTAATGTAATTGAATGATTTATAATTGCCGCTTTAAAATATTGAAAAGACTTTTGATCAATTAATTTTCTAAAATTATTTACTTGACTCTCTTTTATTTCACATAATTTAAGAGTTGGATAGTAATTATAGATGTTTTTTATAGCATCAACTGTCTTGATCTTTAGTTTAGAAAGTATTTCATCCGTATGTTTTTTAACTCCAGAATTTGCTATTATAAAATTTTTGAATGGTGATTTTATTTTTTTAAAACTATTGTTAACCCCAGTTTCTAAAAAAATTGTATTTCCATTTGATATTGAATACTGATCCATTTTTCCTCCAGAGCCTCCTTGCTGTAAAACTTCACTTTCATATGCTAATTCAGAAATGTATTTAGCACTGACTTTCTCAGGAATATAAATCTTTAAAAAAAAATTAATTAAAGCAACAATTAAAGCTGATGAACTTGATATGCCAGCATTAATAAAAATTTCGCTTTTTATTTTTATATCATATCCTTTACTAATAATAACCCCATGATTTTTTAAGGTCTTTAAAACAAACAAAATATGATCTCCTTTTTCAATTTGTGACAAATCACTATTAATATTTATAGATCTAATTCTATTCAAATCAATTAAATCAAAATTTAAAAGATCAGTTTGGTTAGGATTTCCAGATACTGTCAAGTATTTATCTATGGCACAAGCAATCACAGGTAGTCCCAAATAATCTTGATGATCACCAAACAAACAAATTCTTGCAGGAGCTTTAGATATCATCTAATCTTGTTCTAAATTGGGAATTATAAATTCGTTCAAAAAAGGTGTACTGTGAGCTTCTTTTAATTTCGCTTCCATTTGATCAACTACTTTTGGGTTTAAATTAGCAACATCATTCAATTCTTTTTCATCCATGTCTAAATCATACAATTCAAGTTTTGAATTTGTTTTAAACAAATTTCTTTTTATTCCTTTCCATTTTCCCATTCGAATTGCCTGAAGTCCTTTACTAGCTGGATACTCCCAATATAAATAATCGTGTTTTGTTTGTTTTAAACCTAATAGTTCTGGTAAAAAACTAATTCCATCTGTTTCTTCACAATTTTTATCTCCAGCAATCTCACAAGCTGTTGCAAAAAAATCGTAGAATGCAGAAATATGATTGGAACTTGAACTGGGTTTTATTTTTTTTGGCCAAGAAGCAATCATAGGAACTCTTATTCCGCCCTCTTGAACACTACCTTTCATTGTAAATCTTGAATTAACAAATTTTCCAGTACTATTAAAAAAGTTATAATCAACATGATCTACCCATGTTGGTCCATTATCACTTGTGAAAATTATAAGTGTGTTTTCATACTGATTTATTTCCTTCAGTTTTTCTACAAGTTCACCAACTTGCTCATCTAAATAAGAGATCATAGCAGCATAAGTGGCTTTAGGTGTCATATTTGGGTAATAGGACTTTCCTGTGTAAGGTTTTTCTTGACCAAACTTTTCTCTGTAATAATTGACCCATTTTTCAGGAGCTTGCAAAGGTAAGTGAGGTATTGGTGAAGCATAATACAAAAAGAATGGTGAATTTTTATTTTTTGTTATAAAACTTAGAGCTTCATTATGCATTAGAGTTGGAGCGTAGTCTTGTTGATTATATTTCTTATAAGAAATATCACTTAAAGGATCAAGATCCCCCAAACCTTCCTGTTTTGTAACTATGAAATTATTTAATATGTGTCTTTTTTCATTTTTCCAAAGGTGAGTCGGATAATATGTATGAGCTTGTCTTTGGCAATTGTAACCATAAAAAAAATCAAATCCTTTTTTATTTGGAATACTGTTAGTGTTTGGGGCACCCAAGCCCCACTTTCCAACCATTCCCGTTTTGTATCCATTTTTTTTAAGAACTTGAGCTACAGTTATTATGGAATCTAAAAGAGGTCTTTGACCCTCTAAATTTGGATCATCGAACATTGCTTTAAAACTCCAAACATTTCCTCTTTCTGCCCACTCACCATTTGCTCTTATGTGAGTATTTCCAGAATGTTTTCCTGTCATTAGAACACTTCTTGCTGGAGCACATACAGGTGCACCCGTATAATGATTAGTAAATGTCATTCCGTTTTTAGCTAAATTATCAATGTTGGGTGTTTCAATAAACTTTTGTCCATATTTTCCCAACTCACCATAACCTAGATCATCAGCCAAAATGTAAATAATGTTTGGCTTATTATATTGTTTAGTGTTGTTATTGCACGATATTAAAAAGAAAAATAAAAGAACAAAAAAATATGCTTTGCTTTTCATAATATTATTGTTGACGGTTTAACTAAATTAAAAAAATTGAAAGAACTTGATTGATACATTAACTATCTTTGAAGCATGAATAGAAAGAATGTCAAAAATAAAGTTGAAGGATTTTCTAAAAAAACCAAAGAAGAAAAAATAAAATGGTTGAAAGAAAATTATTTCAATAATAATTCAAATGAAATCCTAAATAAATACTGGAATTCTGATAGTTCTTTACAAAAAATTCATGATGAATTTACTGAAAATACCATTTCAAACTTTTATCTTCCTATTGGAGTAGCACCAAACTTTTTAATTGACAATAATGATTATACTATTCCAATGGTTATTGAAGAAAGTTCAGTTGTTGCTGCTGCTTGTAAAGCTGCTAAGTTTTGGAGAAATAAAGGTGGATTCAAGACTTCAATTATAAGTTTAAAAAAAACTGGTCAAGTTCATTTTATTTTTAAAGGGGATAAATCTAAACTTGAGAAATTTTTTAAAGAAAACCGATCAAAATTTTTTGAAGATTGTAAAGAAATTTCCTCTAACATGAAGAAAAGAGGTGGTGGTATTTTAGATATTGAACTAATAGACAAAACACATGATATTGACAACTACTTTCAAATAAATGCTGTATTTGACACTGTTGATTCAATGGGGGCAAATTTCATAAACTCGTGTCTTGAGCAATTTGCTTCAACTTTAAAAAATGAAATAAAAAATTGTTTAGACATTACTAATTCTGATTACTCGCTCGATATCATTATGAGTATTTTATCAAATTACGTACCTGAGTGTTTAGTAAAAGCTGAAGTTAGTTGCGATTTAAGCGAAATTGATCAAACTGGTGGTCTTAGCGGAAAAGAGTATACAGATAAATTTATACAAGCCATCAACATTGCAAAAACACAAACCAGTAGAGCAGTAACACACAATAAAGGAATAATGAACGGAGTTGATGCTGTAGTTATTGCAACTGGAAACGATTTTAGAGCGATAGAAGCTGGTGTTCATGCTTATGCAGGCAAAACTGGAATTTATAAAAGCCTAACAGATGCCTGTGTTGAAAACAATACTTTCAAGTTTTGGATTGAAATCCCACTGGCATTGGGAACTGTTGGAGGAATTACTAATCTTCATCCCCTAGTTAAATGGTCTCTAGAATTATTAAAAAATCCTGACGCAAAAGAATTAATGAAAATTGTTGCAGTCGCAGGATTAGCTCAAAACTTTGGAGCATTAGATTCTCTTATTACTACTGGAATTCAAAAAGGACATATGAAAATGCATCTGATAAATATTTTAAATTCCTTAAATGCCTCAGAGAATGAAAAAAATAAACTAATTAATTTTTTTAAAAAAAATACAGTTTCATTCAGCGCTGTAAAAAAAGAACTTGAAAAGCTTAGATAAATGGATTTTAAAGTATCTAGCCCTGGAAAATTATTAATAACAGGAGAATATTTTGTACTAAAGGGCGCTAAATCATTTGCAATCCCAACAAAATTTAAACAAAATTTAGAATTTAAATACAACACATCAAACAAATTAAAATGGATAAGTTTAGATAGTCATAATCAAGTTTGGATTGAAGTTCTTTTTGATCTAAATAATATTTCAATAATTAGCGATAAAAACAAGTACAGTCTTAACTTACAGAAAATCTTAAGATCAGCTAGAAATATAAATTCAGAATTCTTACAAAAAAATCAAGGTGGAGAAGTTACAACTTCATTAAATTTTGAAACTAATTGGGGTTTGGGGACCTCATCTACACTTATCAACAATATTGCCTTATGGGCCAAAATTGATCCCTATGAGCTTTTGTGGAATAACTTTAAGGGAAGCGGTTATGACATTGCCTGTGCAAATTCTGAAAAACCTTTGATTTATAAATTAATCAATAATAAGCCTAATGTAAAGCAGGTAAAATTCAATCCAAATTTTAAAGACCACTTATTTTTCGTTTATCTTAATAAAAAACAAGATAGTAATGTTGAAGTTGATACTTTTTCCAATCTTAAAATTGATGAAAGTTTAGTTAGAAAAATTTCCGAATTAACAACAAGATTTATCAACGCCAAAAACTTAGAAGATTTTCAAAAATGTATATCGGAACATGAATTAATTATTTCTAAAACGATAGGGAAAGAGTTAATTCAAAGAAAGTATTTTAATGATTACGATGGGAAAATAAAAAGTTTAGGTGCTTGGGGAGGAGATTTTATTTTAGCTGCAGGACCTCTTGATTCAAAGGACTACTTTTCTAAAAAAGGTTTCTCTACAATTTTCAATTATAAAGAAATTTTCTAACCAAAAAATAAAGTTTGGCACGGTTAATGTAAATAATTTAATACATAATATTTTTGGTTAGTTGTTGTTAAAATGCTCAGTTCCTAAAACTGGGCATTTTTCTTTTTTTAAAACACATTTTAATTAACTATTTAAAATGTTTGTCCTATATTTTTCTTGATTAATGATAAAAAAAAATAAGTTAATCCATTTTAATAATTATTAGAT
>CACPPV010000003.1 GCA_902635895.1 uncultured Bacteroidota bacterium | reverse complement strand
ATTCACCTGATTTAAAAGACTCGTAAGATTTACTTATAAAAGGGGCTTTGATCCCAAGACGATCTTGAGCATTAGAGTAAAAACAAACAATAAGAATTAAAAGTATAAGATTGTTTTTTAAGCTCATCGTTTGCAAAAATAACAAATACTAACTTTTTGATTTTAAAAACTCTTTAATTTTTTTTGCCCTAGCCTTTCCAACTTCTTCACTCAGTTTTTCCTCTGAAATTTTAGTTAAATTTTTAAATGATTTAAACTTTTTTAACAACAAAATTTTTGTTTTTTCTCCAACCCCTGGAATCTCGTCAAAGGATGAAACCATTGCTTTTTTACTTCTCTTGTTTCTATGAAAATTGATAGCAAAGCGATGAGCTTCATTTCTCATTTTTTGAATTACCTTAAGAGTTTCTGATTTTTTATTTAAATAAAGTGGTATAGGATCGTTTGGATAAAAAATTTCTTCAAGTCTTTTTGCTATGCCAAGAACTGCTATCTTTCTTTCAAGACCTAACTTTTTCAATGCTTTGACAGAAGAACTTAATTGACCTTTACCACCATCAATTACAATTAAATTTGGCAAATTATCACCCTCTTTAGTCATTCTTTTATATCTCCTGTAAACTACTTCCTCCATTGAGGCATAGTCGTCAGGTCCTAATACAGTTTTAATGTTAAAGAGCCTGTAGTCTTTTTTAGAAGGTTTTGCGTTTTTAAAAACCACGCAAGACGCTACCGGATTTGACCCTTGAATATTTGAGTTGTCAAAACATTCGATATGAACAGGGTTTTTATTAAGCCTCAAGTCTGTTTTCATTTGATCTAGAATTCGCAACGAATGTCTTTCTGGATCAACTATTTGAATCTGTTTAAGTTTTTCAATTTTAAACTGAGTAGCATTTCTTAATGATAAATCTAATATCTTTCTATTATCACCAGCTTTTGGAACAATAAACTTTATATCCAAAACATTTTCAAAATCAATATTTGTTATAATTGTTTTGTTTTTAGAATTAAATTTTTCTCTTAAATTAACTATTGATATAAGTAATAATTCTTTATCAGATTCATCCAGTTTTTTTTTGATTTCAACATTATGAAATCGTATAACTCTCCCATATGCAACTTGTAAATAATTAACGTATGCGTGAGTATTATCAGAAATTATACTAAATACATCAACACTCTTCAATTTAGAGTCAACAACTGTCGATTTTGATTGGTAATTATTTAAAAGCTCTATTTTTTCTTTTGCCTTTTGTGCCTTTTCAAAGTTTAATTTATTTGAAGCTTCATTCATCTCTTTTTTAAAATAATTAATGGAGCTCGATAGTTTGCCTTTTAAAAAATCTCTGATGTTTGAAATATAGATTAGATAGTCCTCTTCACTTTGTTTTCCTTCGCAACCACCTAAACAATTTCCAATATGAAACTCTAGGCATACCTTATATTTTTTATTATCAATATTTTCCTTACTTAAATCATATGAACAGGTTCTAAGATTATACAGATTAGAAAAAATATCCATTATGGTTCTAACTGTTTTATAGTTTGTAAATGGCCCAAAATATTCAGACCCATCTTTCTCAACTTTTCTTGTGGTCAAAACCCTTGGAAAGTCTTCGTTTTTGATTACTATCCATGGGTATGTTTTGTCGTCTCTAAGTAAAATATTGTATTTAGGCTGATATTTTTTTATTAAACTATTCTCAAGAAGAAGAGCATCTGACTCTGAATTAACAACAACATGCTTAATTTCAGAAATGTTTTTAACAAGGTTTTTTGTTTTTCGAGAGGAAATACTAGATCTAAAATAAGAAGTAACTCTTTTTTTTAAATTTTTAGCTTTTCCAATATAAATTATCTTATTCTCTTTATTTAAAAATTGATAGACTCCAGGTTGTGAAGGCATTGTTGAAAGTTCAATCTTGATGGACGGATTAATCACAATCCTAAATTAATTCTTTTTAAATTTGTATAAAAGATAATATGGAAATGTTCTGGGGAGTTGTTATATGTGATTTAACTTTTATTGCTGCAGCATATATGATCAATGAAAGTAATGCAGATATGTTACTTGCTGGATATAATACCATGTCTAAGAAAGAGAAAGAATCGTTCGATTTAAAAAATTATTTAATTTTTTTTAGAAAATTTTTTGTTAATCTAACAATATGTAGTTCACTAATTTTCTTAATGTTTTTTGTTGCCTTCGACGAAATTACAGCATTTATAGCGTATTTAGCTTCTGTTCTTGTTCCTATGCCCTACTTTATATACAAAGGGACTTATAAATTCAAAATTAAAAAGTAGTGTTTAAGGCAGATTTAAGGAAAGTTTACAAACTTAAAAGAAGCTCTTTAAAGGAAACAGAAGTTTTAAGTTTGGAAATAGCTAATAAAACCCTAGATCTTAATATATGGAATTTTCAAAATTATCATGTTTTCTTTCCTATTGAAAAACACAATGAGGTTGATAGTAAATTAATAATCCAAATTATTCAGGGAAAAGACAAAAATGTAATCTTACCAAAAATAAATTTAGAATCTAAAACTATTGATAGTTTTCTATTAACAGATTCTACACTACTAAAAACCAATCATTTGGGAATATCAGAACCTTTCAATGGGATTCAAATTAATAACGATCAAATAGATCTTGTTTTTGTTCCTTTACTTACATTTGATCATTTCGGGCATAGAGTGGGGTACGGAGGAGGATATTACGATAAGTTTTTATCTGAATGTCCAAATGCAACAAAAGTTGGGCTCTCTTATTTTGATCCAATTAATAAAATTGAAGATATTAACAGTAAAGATATTAAGCTAGACTATTGTATTACCCCAAACAAAGTTTATAAGTTTTCTGAATAGATTTTTTTATTAAAAAAAAGCATAATTCCCACTCCAATTGAGATTGAAGTATCAGCGATATTAAATACTGGTTCAAAAAAAGTAAACTCATTTCCTCCAAAATATGGAATCCAATCAGGCCACACCCATGTAAACATTGGAAACTGAAGCATATCGACTACATGGCCATGAAAAAAAGATTCGTATCCATTTCCTGGGCTGAACTGAGCGACATTGTAATAGCTATTAGTAAATAAATATCCGTAAAATACCGAATCAATTATGTTGCCAATTGCACCAGCTAAAATTAGGGATAAACTGATTGTTAAAAGCTTGCTAGAGTGTTGTTTAACACTATTGTAAAGCCAGTAAAAAATAAAAGTTACAGCTACCATTCTGAACAGAGTTAAAAAAAGTTTTCCATCTCTTTCTGAGATAAAGGGGAGAAAATCATTGATAGTAGCTCCCCAGGCCATCCCTTTATTTTCAATAAAAAGCATTTTAAACCATCCTAAATCAAAAAGCGGTAATTCACCATAAATAGTGAGAGGAAAATTTAACTTAATATAAACCTTTGATACTTGATCGACTACTAAAATTATAAAGACAATAAGTAACGATTTATTTAAAGTCATAGTCGGAAGATATTAAACAATAGAATGAGCTATTTTTGCATATTTTTAGCTTCAATGCTTAGGGTTGCATGAGGAACTAGCTCAAGTCTTTTTTTGTTTATTAATTTCCCTGTGACCCTACATACACCGTATGTTTTATTCTCAATTCTAATCAAAGCAGCCTGTAAGTCTCTTATAAATTTTTCTTGTCTTATAGCAAGTTGAGTGTTGGCCTCTTTTGACATTGTTTGAGACCCCTCTTCAAAAGCTTTAAAAGTAGGCGAAGTATCTTCTGTACCATTATCACCATCGTTCATATATGCACTTTTAATTAATGCTAGGTCGTTTTGAGCTTTTTCAATTTTTCCTTCAATCAAAGATTTAAAATGTTTTAAATCTTTGTCAGAATATCTTGTAATTTCCATATCTACTCTATTTTAGTTAAATATAGTTTAGAATTAATATTATCAAATTGTATTTCAACGCCGTCCTCAATCGAATCAACAAGCTCCAAATTTTCAGCTAGAGTTTCGTTTAAAATATAATTTTGGTTTTCAAAAATAGCTTTTTCAATTATATTATCCTTCTGAATTTTTAAAATTATTTTGTCAGTTACCTGAAGACCAGAGTCTTTTCTCAAAGTTTGTATTTTATTTACTAGTTCACGACAAATCCCCTCATTAATTAAACGCTCGTTCAATGTAATATCAAGAGCAACCGTTATTCCTTTTTCCGATGCAACAAGCCAACCTTCAATATCTTCAGAAACAATTTCTATGTCAGTGGGCTCCAAAACTAGTTCATCACCGTCAATATCAACAATAATAGAGCTCCCGGATTCAATTTTTTCAATATCTAAATCATTAAGTTGATTTATTCGAGTAATTACCTTTGAAAGTTTTTTACCAAGCTTAGGCCCCAAAGTTTTAAAATTAGGTTTGGCTTTTTTAATTAAAATTCCTGAGGAATTACCAATTAGTTCTATCTCCTTTACGTTTACCTCAGATTTTATAAGTTCAGAAATGTCATTGATTTCTTTCTTTTCTAATTCACTTGAAAAAGGAATCATAACCTTTGACAAGGGTTGTCGAACTTTTATTTTCTCTTTTTTTCTTAAAGACAAAACTAAGGAGCAAATTGTTTGAGCTTTTCTAATTTTATTCTGAAGACTTGTATTTATTTCTAAATCATTTGAAACCGGAAAATTTTCATGATGAACAGATTCAAATGAGCTTTTTTTCGTGCAGCTTATCAAATCTTTGTACAAGCGATCCATAAAGAAAGGAGCTATTGGAGAGGATATTATTGAAATTTCAACTAAACATCTATACAAAGTCTGGTATGCGCTTATTTTATCTTGTTCGTAACTGCCTTTCCAAAATCTTCTTCTAGAAAGCCTTACATACCAATTACTGAGATAGAGTTGAACGAAGTCAGAAATGGCCCTGGCAGCTTTTGTTGGTTCATAGTTTTCATAATGATCGTCAACTTCTGAAATTAGAGAGTTAAGTTCAGAGATTATCCACCTGTCTAGTTCAGATCTGTCATCAAGATTAATTTCTTGTTCAGAATAGTTGAAGTTGTCTATGTTAGCATAAAGAGCAAAAAATGAGTAAACGTTGTATAGCGTTCCAAAAAACTTTCTTTTACTTTCTTCAATACCTTCAATATCAAATTTTAAATTATCCCATGGATTAGCATTGCTAATCATATACCATCTTGTTGCATCAGGACCAAAATTTGATATTGTTTCAAAAGGGTCAACTGCATTTCCAAGTCTTTTGGACATTTTTTGGCCATTTTTGTCCAAAACAAGCCCATTAGAAATAACATTTTTATAAGCTACAGAATTAAAAACGGTTCCTGCAATTGTATGAAGAGTGTAAAACCAACCTCGAGTTTGGTCAACACCTTCCGCAATATAATCGGCTGGAAAGGCTTCGTTATTTTCAATTTTTGATTTGTTCTCAAATGGATAATGCCATTGAGCATAAGGCATTGAACCGGAATCAAACCAAACGTCAATAAGATCAGATTCTCTAAACATTTCTTCTCCTAATGAAGAGCAAAGAACAATTTCGTCAACTACATTTTTATGAAGATCAATCTTCTGGTAGTTGGAATCACTCATATCATTAGGATCAAATTTTTCAAATGGATCATATTTCATAAAACCCTTTGAAATTGATTTTGCAATTTCATTTTTAAGCTCATTCATTGATCCAATCACTAGAGTCTCTTTAGAATCAGATGTTTTCCATATTGGAAGAGGTATTCCCCAAAATCTTGATCTTGAAAGATTCCAGTCGTTTGCATTTAAAAGCCAGTTCCCAAACCTGCCTTCACCTGTAGATTTTGGTTTCCAATTAATGGTTTTATTTAAGTCAACTAATTTGTCTTTTTGATCGGTAACTTTAATGAACCATGAATCTAGAGGGTAATATAAAATTGGTTTATCCGTTCTCCAACAATTTGGATAGCTGTGAACGTATTTTTCAACTTTAAATGCACGATTTTCTTCCTTTAATTTGATAGCAATTTCAACATCAACAGATTTTTCAGGAACTTTATTCTGCTCGTAGTATTCATTTTTGACGTATTTTCCTCCTAAAAACCCTAACTCATCTACAAATTTTCCCTGCAGATTAACAAGAGGGACTAATTGATTGTTCTTATCTAAGATTAAAAGTGCTGGTATTGGAGGGTTAGCAAGTTTAGCAACTCGCGCATCGTCTGCTCCAAATGTTGGAGCAGTGTGAACAATACCAGTTCCATCTTCAGTTGTAACAAAATCGCCTAAAATAACTCTAAATGCATTTTCTGGATTTTCATGTGGCAGGGGTGAATCATTCCAAATTTGTTCGTATTTAATATCAACTAGTTCTTGACCTTTTAAAGTCTCATTGATGTAAAAAGGAATTTTTTTGTCTTTTTCAGGGTTGAAATTTAAATCAATTTTATTTTTAACTTCTTCAAAGTTATTTCCAAAAACTCTTGAAACAAGATCTTTAGCCAAAATTACATTTGTAAATTCTTTTGTGTATTGATTGAAAGTAGAAACAACGCTGTAATCAATTTTTGAGCCAACCGTAAGTGCAGTATTTGAAGGCAATGTCCACGGAGTCGTTGTCCAGGCCAACAAGAATAAGTTTTTGTATGATTTAAGAGAGTTTGGCAAAGAGCTCTCAATTATTTTAAATTGAGCAGTAACGGTTGTGTCACTGACATCTTGATATGTTCCTGGTTGGTTTAGTTCGTGGGAGCTCAGTCCTGTACCAGCCTTTGGAGAATATGGCTGGATAGTATATCCTTTGTAAATAAGATCTTTATTATAGAGTTCCTTTAACAGCCACCATACAGACTCAATATATTTTGATTCGTAGGTAATATATGGATCGCTCATATCTACCCAGTAACCCATTTTTCTTGTTAGGTCGTTCCACACCCCAGTGTATTTCATTACAGCCTTTTTACAAGCTTTATTATATTCTTCAATTGAAATTTTCTTTCCAATATCTTCTTTAGTAATTCCAAGTTCTTTTTCAACACTGAGTTCAATAGGAAGCCCATGCGTATCCCAACCTGCTTTTCTGTTAACTTGAAACCCCTTTAGAGTTTTATAACGACAAAAAATATCTTTTATACTTCTAGCCATTACATGGTGAATTCCTGGCATCCCATTGGCTGAAGGTGGGCCTTCGTAAAAAATAAACTGAGGAGAATCTTTTCTAAGTGTAACGCTTTTTTCAAAAGAATTGTTTCTTTCCCAGTCATCTAGAATCTCAACTGCAAGCTTGGATAAATCTAATCCTTTATATTCTTTAAATTTCATTCTGAATATCAGATTTTGATAAATAGCGAAAGTAACTATTTTAGTTCAAACAACAGAACTTAAAAACGATAACTTAAAACAATGTTTAAGTTTCGTCCAGGAGCTGATATTCCTGAGGCAAATTCTCTGTAGTGTATATCAAACAAATTATCTAAAATTAATATGGTTTTTAACTTTTTAGAAAAAATGTAAGATGAAGATATTTTAAAAACACCCCATGATGGCATTCCGTGAAAGCCATACTTTAAATCGTAAGCGATTGGAGTTTCTTCTAACCCATCTTCACCTCCCAAACTATATTTATCAGGGGACTTAGAACCAGAAAACTTGTATGAAATTTCACTTTCTGACTTATCGTATTTAAAGTTTACACTCAATCTTCCAAATACAGGAGAAATGGAAGGAATAAATTGATCTAATTCAGTGTTTTTGCCATAAGTGTAAGTAATATTTCCGTTTAAAATCACACTCTTATTTAAAGATCTTTTTATGTCTAGCGTAGATCCATAAATATATCCATTTCCTTTGTTGACATTGGCCATAGTTGTTACCTCTTCATTGTAAAATAGTATCGTTTTAGAATCCGTTGTTGAAGTATCGTCAAGTACTTCAAAAAAATCTCTCATGATGTGTTTAGAAATATGAGTATAATAAACACCAAAGGAAAATCCGCTCCTAGTTTTTTTAGAGAAATTTGAAATACCAATTTCTGAATTGTAGGCATATTCAGGTTTGAGTGAAGAATTTGGCACTGAAAGAATTCCTTTTTGTTCTCGTATTTTTCCAATGTCGTCAATATTTGGAGATCTAAAACCACCTGAAAAATTTGCATTGATTTTCCATTGATCATTTGTCCTGTATACGAGTCCTATACTTGTCGTTAAAGAAGAATTAGTAGTTGTAACATCGTTTAGCTTAGCTTTAATAATTTCGTTGTCATCCCACTTCGCTTCAAGATGAGTGTTTGTATATCTCATTCCAATATTAATATTGAAATTTTGAGATAAATCTTTTCTAATTTCGTAGTACATCGCTGAAGTGTTGTAAGATCCTTTTTGGCTTGGGTACCTAGTAGGTGTTTCAAAAACTCTATTTGTTTCATTTAGACTTAAATCAGACAATACATTAAAACTTTGCAAGTAGGCATTGGAATAAACACTATTGTTTACAAGTTCGAATCCATAAGCTAATGATGAATTATTTGAAAGAATTTTTTGTAAATCTATGTTCAGTGAAAAAACATCTAACTTTTCTAATTGATTTGACTTCAAAAGTTGATTAAATCTTCTAGCATGACGAGATTCCTTAATTTTTTGGTACGCGAATAAAACTTTTCTGCTATCACTCAGCTTATTTTTTCTTGATGATTTAATTTGAACTGAAGCTAATGTTCTGTCTTGAGGCCCATAGTACCACTCAGCGTATTTATAAACTCCCTCTTTTAATTCATTCAATTTATCGTATCTATTTATATTTGAAGATTTTGATTTTTGAAAATTTAAAATAAGATTTGAAAATTCGGACAACTTAAAGTTAAATTTTTGTAAAAAATCGAATTGATCATAACCAGTCTCTTTCTGAGTTTTTGGATCAGTATTTAAAATAACGGATTCGTTTAATTTCTTTGGGTTAAGGTAATGGTAATCTAGTCCCCATGATTTGAAACCATGATTTCGATTTGAACCCATTACGATATCTCCAAAGCTGGAGAAAGAAAAATTTGTGTAACTAGCCCAAAGTTTTGAGTTGTGTTCTATATCAAAATTTTGAACTTTATTTTTTAATATAGTGTTGTAAGAAGACAATCCATTTATACTCCATTTCTTTTGATTGTTGAATTTTGGAGTTTTGGTAAAATAATGAATAACTCCTCCAAGAGCATCTGAACCATATCCAACAGATGATGGTCCATATATTATTTCGGTTCTTTCAAGACTATATGGGCTTATTGTTAAGGAGTTTTGTAAATGGCCAGACCTGTAAATTGCATTATTCATTCTAACACCATCAACAACTAACAAAATTCTGTTTGCCTCAAACCCTCTAATAGCTGGGCTTCCACCACCGCCCTGTGATTTTTGAACCCTAATTCCGCTTGCGTATGTTAATAAATCAGCTGAAGTTTGAGGAACATTTAGTTTTACGTCTTCTGAGGAAAGAACAGAAACTTTTTTTGAGATTTTTTCTTTACTTTCTCTACTTCTTGCAACAGAAAGAATAACTTCTTTTAGAGCCTGGGCAGCTGGATTTAAACTAACCACAGAACCTTTAATGGATTTTTTTTGAGTTATCAGATTATCATATGAGAGATGTCCAAAAACTAAAGTATCATTTGAGCTAAAAATATCTAATTCTAAATTTCCATTCTTATCTGAAATCATTGATTTCATGCTTTTTTTCCCAAAAACTGTCACGTTTGAAATTGACTTTCCACTTTCTGAATCTATAACAATAATCTTTTGTGAAAACGCTGAATTGAAGAAAAAGAAAATTAGAAGAAAAAAACAAGTTTTATTTAAATAACTCATATAAAACATTAAGAGACTTAGGTCGATTAAATTCTGGCAAATGAATTTGCATGTATTTAATTAAAAATTCGATTAATTCTTTTCTTTTATTTAATGAATTAATTTCAGAAAGATTAGCATCAAAATCTGTGCCTAAAAACAACTTAAAATTATCTACAAGCCTCCCGTTTATGCAATACTCACTTTGATCATAACTGCAAAAAACGCCCTCAAGCATGTTAAACCCACCTAAATTTAAATTAGTTTTCTCCGGGGAAATGCCTAAGTAGTTCAACAATTTGACTAAAAAATGTATATGAAAATTACTGAAATTACTTGATTGGTCTAACCATATTAGGGATTCTTTTATAAATTCAAAAAGCCTGGTGTTTTTTTCTTCTTCTTTGATGCTTTTTGACAAAACTTCCGATAAAAAAAGAACGATAGTATTTTTATAAATATCAAGATGAATTGTTTTAAATGCCTTGCTTATTTTCGCTGAGCGAATACTTTCAAGATTACCCTTATTTTTGTGGTTAGCATCAATCTCTAGAATAGTTAAGGGCTGAAAAAGACCGATATTCAAAGATTTTTTTTTTGTTGATCTAACTCCTTTAAGTAAATATGACTTTAATCCGTCGGATTTGGTGAAACATTTTAATATTACGCTTGTTTCTGAATATTTTAAATAGTTAAGAGAAATTGATTCAGTGGAAACTAACATTTACACTATTCCTTGAGCAAGCATAGCATCAGCTACCTTAATAAAACCTGCAATATTTGCCCCTTTTTCATAATTAACCCAATCTTTTTCTTGACCATGAGTAAGACATGAATAATGAATTTCATTCATTATCTCTTTTAATTTGGCGTCAACTTCCTCTCTCGACCAACTGTATCGCAGAGAATTTTGAGCCATTTCAAGACCAGACACTGCAACACCTCCTGCATTTGAAGCTTTACCAGGAGCGTACAAAATTTTATTGGATTTGAAAATTTTAATTGCATCAGGGTTGCAAGGCATATTTGCTCCTTCACTTACACAAATACATCCATTACTAATTAAAGCTTTAGCGTCTTTTTCATTTAATTCATTTTGAGTTGCACAGGGAAGAGCAATATCACATTTAATATTCCATGGGGTTTTATTTTTAAAAAACTTTGCTTTAGGATATTCATCAATATATTTACTTATTCTCCCTCTTTGAATATTTTTCAAATCCATAATAAAAGCCAACTTTTCCTCATTTATTCCTTCACTATCATAAATAGTTCCAGAGGAGTCGGACATGCTAACCACTTTAGCAGCAAGCTGAATACATTTCTCGGCGGCATATTGTGCAACATTTCCAGAACCTGAAATAGTTACGGTTTTACCTTTTATAGATTTTGAAACATGGTGAAGCATGTTTTCTGCAAAATAAACAGTTCCATAGCCTGTAGCTTCAGGTCTAATCAATGAGCCTCCCCAAGACAACCCTTTTCCGGTCAAGACACCTGTAAACTCTTTTTTTAATTTTTTATATTGTCCAAACATGTACCCAATCTCTCTTCCTCCAACACCAATATCACCAGCAGGAATATCGGTATTAGGTCCAATATACCTGTAAAGTTCCGTCATAAAACTTTGACAAAATCGCATTACTTCTCCATCGCTTTTACCTTTAGGGTCAAAATCTGATCCTCCTTTACCTGCTCCCATAGGAAGTGTGGTCAAGCTGTTTTTAAAGACTTGTTCTAATGCTAAGAATTTTAAAATACTGAGATTTACAGTCGGATGAAATCTAAGACCTCCTTTGTATGGTCCTATAGCTGAGTTCATTTGAACCCTATAGCCTCTATTTACTTGAATTTCTCCATTATCATCAACCCAATTTACTCTGAACATTAAAACTCTTTCGGGCTCTACCATTCTCATTAAAATATTTTTTCCATGATAGATATCTTTAGAAACAATGTAAGGAAGAACATTTTCTGAAATCTCACGAACTGATTGCATAAACTCGGGTTCGTTAGAATTTTTTCTTTCAATTTCAGAAATAAAATTGTCAATGATTTTTTTCATAACAAAACGTATTATTAATCACTAAGTTCTAACTAAGTTAAACAAATATTTTAAGCTCATCCAATAGCTTGTTTTAAATCATTTATTAAATCTTCAGCATCTTCAATACCAACGCTGAGTCTAATTAAAGAATCAATAACACCTGATTTTTCTCTTTCCTCTTTGGGAATTGAAGCGTGAGTCATCGAAGCAGGGTGTCCCGCTAAACTTTCAACTCCACCCAAAGACTCAGCAAGAGTAAATATTTTTAAAGACTCTACTATTTTAATTGAAGATTCATAACAGTTGCCTTTTGATGTGAAAGAAATCATAGCTCCGAATCCTTTCATTTGTTGTTTTGAAACATTATGATTTGGATGAGAATTAAATCCAGGCCAATATACTTTCTCAATTTTTGGATGTTTGTCTAAATAATTTGCTATTAGTTCTGCGTTTTCACAATGCCTTTGCATTCTAACATGTAATGTTTTTATTCCTCTTAGAGTAAGAAAGCTATCCATGGGACCACAAATCGCTCCACTGGCATTTTGAATAAAATATAATTTTTCAGATAAAGAAAGATCGTTCACAATTAAAGCGCCTAAAACAACGTCACTATGTCCTGCTAGGTATTTTGTTGCGGAATGCATTACTATATCTGCTCCTAGAACAAGGGGCTGCTGTAAATATGGTGTGGCAAACGTGTTGTCAACTGCTAACAGGATATTATTTTTTTTGGAAATCTCACTAAGTTTTTGAATATCAATAACATTCATCATTGGATTTGTTGGTGTTTCGACCCAAATCAATTTTGTTTTATTATTTATTAAAGCTTCAACATTAGATGGATCTTGCATGTCTGTAAAATGAAATTTCAAATTGTAATTTTCAAAAATTTTGGTAAATAATCTATATGATCCACCATACAAATCATTCGTTGAAATAATTTCATCACCAGGATTAAGAAGCTTTAAAACAGCATCAATTGCAGCTAACCCTGACCCGAATGCTAATCCAAATTTTCCATTTTCTATACTTGCTAGAGAGTTTTCTAATGCGGTTCGCGTTGGGTTATGTGTTCTGCTGTATTCATATCCTTGATGTTTACCAGGGCTTTTTTGAGCATAAGTTGAAGTTTGATAAATTGGTGGCATAACTGCCCCGTAACCTTTTTCAGTTTTTTGACCCCCGTGAATAGTTTTTGTATTAAATTTCATTTTAAATTAATTAGGATAATCAAATATAAATCATCTAATTACATTCGAAACAATAATTATGAACAAACTATATTATCTCTCAACTTGCTCAACTTGTAAAAAAATTATTAAAAGATGGTCTTTAAATAATTCAATTAAGCTAATTGATGTAAAAACAAATCCTATTAGCAAAAGTGATTTGATGGAGCTTTATAATATTTCAAATAGTTTTGAGAGTTTATTTAATAAAAGAGCTCAGCTTTTGAGAATTAAGAAAATAAAGTGTAATGAATTAAGTGAGGAAGATTTTTTTAATTTGATTCTTGAGCATTATAGTTTTTTAAAAAGACCTATTTTGCTTTATAATAATAAAGTTTTTATTGGGAACTCTGAATCAAATATAAAAAGTGTTGAAGTTGAACTAAGTAAAATATAGTTTAATCTAATTTTTTTAATATTGAATAGTTTATAGTATAATTTTAAAAATAAAAAATGAAAATTTTTAAATCATTTAGTCTAGTTATTGTCTTATTATTTATGAGCTGTGGAAACTCTACAAAACCTGAAGAAAAATCAATATATAAAAGAACTAAAGTTGAAAAGAAACAAGTAACAAAAGCGACTAGTGCAACGCCAATTGATTTAGAAAATAATGGAATAGGGCCTGTTTCTAGCTACTCTTTTGATAAAGAAATTGATACAGAATTAGCATCTCAAGGAAAACAAATATTTGATGCTAAGTGCACAGCATGTCACAATGTTAATAGACGTTTGATAGGACCACCTATGAAAGGAATATACGATAGAAGAAATCCAGCTTGGGTGATGAATATAATGTTAAATCCTGATCAAATGCTTAAAGAGGATCCAATTGCAATCGCTCTTTTAAAGGAATACAATAACATCATAATGATAAATCAAAATTTAACTATTGATGAAGCTAAAAAGCTGGCCGAATATTTTAGAACCCTATAGCATGAAACATTTTTTACTAATTATATTTTTAATTAACGCATCCATTGCATGTTCTCAGAGTGAAGAAACTGAAATATGGCAGCCTGTCCCAAAAACAGTTTATTCTAAAACGGATTCTACACCTCCATCTGATGCTATTATTTTATTTGACGGTTCTGATTTTTCAAATTGGGAAACTTGGGGAAGTAAAAAGCCTGAATGGATTATAAATGATGACGGTTCAATGACTGTTGTAAATGGCAAGGGTTCGATATTTTCAAAAGAATCTTTCGGATCTGTTCAGCTGCATATTGAATGGCGAACAGGAACAAAAGATATAGATAAACATAAGAACCAAAGCAGGTCAAACAGTGGAGTGTTTTTACAGAAAAATTATGAAGTGCAAATTCTAGACAGTTATAATAATCCAACCTATGTAAATGGACAAGCGGGTTCAGTATATAAACAGCACATTCCTCTTGTTAATGCATCCAGAAAGCCTGGCGAATGGCAATCGTATGATATAATTTTTACTGCGCCAAAATTTATAAATAAAAAACTCGAAAAACCCGGATTTTTTACTGTTTTTCATAATGGAGTATTAATTCAAAATCATGTTGAAATTAAAGGGACAACAACAAATGTCGGGAGCCCTAAATATTCTGCTCATGGAGATGCCCCTATAATGTTACAAGACCATTGTTGCGTGCCTTTAAGTTTTAGAAATATATGGGTTAGGAAATTAGAGTAAGCCTTACTTTTTTGTAAATTTGCTGTCATGTTACATTCCATGACAGGTTTTGGAAAATCTTCGATAACATCAGAAATAGGGGATACACTAATCGAAATTAAATCTTTGAACAGCAAAACTTTTGATTTAAATTTAAACACACATGTTTTTTATAAATCTATTGAAAATGAAATAAGATCTTTAATTTCTTCAAAACTTCAAAGAGGAAAAGTTGAATTGAAACTATCTTTAAGCTCTGACGAGCCTACATCTTATTTAAATAAAAATATTATTGAAAACTATGTCAAAGATTTAAAGTCAGTCGTAAAACTTGACGACACTGAACTTTTAAAAATTGCAGTTAAGCTTCCAGAAGCTTTTACAAAGCATAGTTTAGAAATTAGTGAAACACAGAAAAAAAATATATTATTACAGATAGAAAACGCTTGCTTGGAACTTATAAAATTTAGAATCCAAGAGGGAAGTGCCCTTGAAAGTGATCTTTTACATCAAATTAGTTGTATAGAAAAGCATTTATCTGAAATATGCAATCTTTCACCTAAAAGAAAAGAAGAGATAAAAGAAAAATTAATCAACAACCTTAATGAGCTTGACATCGAAATTAATAATGATAGATTTGAACAAGAACTAATTTATTATTTGGAAAAACTTGATATTAATGAAGAAATTGTAAGGTTAGAAAACCATTTAAATTTTTTTAAAGCGTCAATTAAATCTGAGGATATAGCAAAAGGAAAAAAATTAAATTTTATAAGTCAAGAGATTGGAAGAGAAATAAACACCATAGGATCAAAAGCTAATCATTCTCTTATTCAAAAACATGTAGTTGAAATGAAAGATAGCCTTGAAAAAATTAAAGAACAACTTTTAAATGTGTTATGAAAACCTCTGGTAAATGTATTATTTTTTCTGCACCATCTGGGAGCGGTAAAACAACACTAGTTAAAGATTTAATTGACAGAAGTGAATTAAACTTGAAGTTTTCTATTTCTGCAACAACAAGAAAAAAAAGACATAATGAAGTAGAAGGAAAAGATTATTTTTTTATATCGAAGCCTGAATTTCACACTATGATCAAACATGATCAGCTTCTTGAATATGAGGAAGTTTATGACGGAGTCTTTTATGGAAGCTTAAAGGATAGTGTCAATGATTTATTAAACGACTTTAATGTAATTTTTGACATCGATGTAATTGGAGGGCTAAGATTAAAAAAATATTTTAACGAAAAAGCTTTAGCAATTTTTGTTAAACCTCCAAATATTATTGAATTACAAAAAAGATTAGAATCAAGAGGATTAGACTCAAAAGATTCCATTGAAACTAGAATTAAAAAAGCACAGATTGAGATTGACAAAGAACTTCAGTTTGATATTACGGTAATAAATGATAATCTAGAAGAGGCAAAAAAAGATTCATATAACATTGTTAAAAAATTTCTTTTTAAATGAAGCAAAACATAGGTTTGTTCTTCGGGACATTTGATCCTTTACATAATGGTCATATTAGCATAGCAAAGTATTTTTTGAATGAATTGTTATTAGATCAAATATGGTTTGTAATTACTCCATTAAGCCCTTTTAAGCATGCAAATAAGGTTTCTAATTATTACTCTCGTTTTAAAATAATAGAAAACTTCTGCAAAAACAATGAGAGAATAATATGTTCTGACGTTGAATTCAAATTAAAACCGCCATATAACACATCAGAAACATTAAAGTTTTTAAAAGAGGAACATCCAAATAAAGAATTTAAAATAATTTTAGGAGAAGACAATCTGAACACACTTCATTTGTGGAGTGATTATGAAAGTATCTTAAATCATAAAATTTGTGTTTATCCAAGAATTAGTCAAACCAATGAAAAAAGCAAACTTCTTTCACATCCAAATGTGAATTTATATAATGCACCTATAATGAGGATTTCTTCAACATTAATTAGAGATCGGATTAAAAACAATAAACCTATTTCTGATTTAGTTCCCAAAGAAATTGAAGAAATATTGATTAAAACCCAGAATTAGAATTAGTTTTTTAAATAATATTTAACCAATTATTAACAATTTGAGTCATTTTTTTTGTTCAAATTGCACCCCCTTAGTTTTATGAGTATTTTTAAAATTATAAATAAATAAAGATGAATAAAGAAATAGACATTAAAGAAATTAATGAAATTATTGAAAAGGAAAGTGCATTTATTGACCTACTTCTTTTAGAAATCAATAAAGTTATTGTTGGTCAAAAACACATGATTGAACGACTATTAATCGGCCTTTTGGGTCAAGGTCACATTTTACTGGAAGGAGTTCCGGGATTAGCTAAAACTCTAGCGATTAACTCATTGAGTAAAGCAGTTAAAGGAAGTTTTAGTAGAATCCAATTTACACCTGATCTTTTGCCAGCTGATGTGGTGGGGACGATGATATACAACATGAAAGAAAATGATTTTTCAATTAAAAAAGGTCCAATTTTTGCAAACTTCGTTTTAGCTGATGAAATAAACCGCGCACCTGCTAAAGTTCAATCTGCATTATTAGAGTCTATGCAGGAAAAACAGGTAACTATTGGAGATTCATCTTTTAAATTGACTCCCCCTTTTTTAGTTATGGCTACTCAAAACCCTGTCGAACAAGAAGGAACTTATCCTCTTCCTGAAGCTCAAGTTGATAGATTTATGTTGAAGACAATAATTGATTATCCAAAAATTGAGGATGAACAATTAATAGTTAGAGCAAATATTAATAATAGTTTTGGAAGTATTAAACCAGTAGTTACAATAAAACAAATTATAAAAGCACAAGAATCAGTTAGACGTGTTTATATGGATGAAAAAATTGAAAAGTATATTTTAGATTTGATTTTTGCTACTAGATATCCTGAAAAATATGGGCTTGATGATTTAAAGCCAATGATAAATTTTGGAGCATCCCCAAGGGGGTCCATAAATCTTGCTAATGCTTCACGATGTTATGCTTTTATTAAAAGAAGAGGCTATGTCATCCCTGAAGATGTAAGAGCAGTAATTCATGATGTTTTGAGACATAGAATAGGACTAACATATGAGGCTGAGGCTGAAAATATCTCTTCGGAAGATATTATTAACAAAATTGTTAATCAGGTAGAAGTTCCTTAGAATTTAAGTTTTTTCTGATAATTCAATTTCAGTATTTTGGAAACAAAAGATCTATTAAAAAAAGTTAGAAAAATTGAAATCAAAACCAGAAGGTTAAGTAATAACATTTTTGGTGGTGAATATCATAGTGCATTTAAAGGGAGAGGAATGACTTTTAGTGAGGTCAGAAATTATCAATTTGGAGACGATGTTAGAACCATTGATTGGAACGTTACTGCTAGATACAACGAACCGTTCGTTAAAGTTTTTGAAGAAGAAAGAGAATTAACTTTAATGTTAATGGTTGATGTTAGTAGTTCTGCTTTATTTGGAACTAAAAATTCTCTTAAAAAAAATATTATTACTGAAATTTCGGCTACACTTGCATTTTCAGCTTTACAAAACAATGACAAAGTGGGTATGATTATGTTTAGTGATCAAGTGGAATTATTTATTCCACCAAGCAAAGGCAAAACTCATGTTTTGAGAATCATTAGAGAATTAATCGAATTTAAACCAAAAAGTAAACAAACTGACATTAAAATTGCTTTTGAATTTTTAACTCAAGTATTGAAAAAAAAATCAATTGCTTTCATACTTTCTGATTTTATTTCTCCAAATTTTGAAAAACCTTTAAAAATAGCTTCCAATAAACACGATTTAACGGGAATAAAGGTTTACGATAATTTTGAGAAGGAAATTCCGAACCTTGGATTAGTTAAAATGCAAGATCAAGAAACAGGTCAGTTTAAATTGATTGATACCTCATCTAAAAAGTTAAGAGACAGTTACAAAAAAGAAATGTCCTTGAAGTTTAAAAATTTTAATGAAATTTTTACAAAAAATGGAGCAGGAACAATATTGTGTAGAACTGATGAAAGCTACATAAAAAAACTATTAAATTATTTTAAAAATCGTGGTTAAATTAAAATTCATAGCGACTATTATTGTTTTTAGTTTTTTAAGCAAACTTTATTCTCAATCGTTGATTAATGTTGAGTCTAAAGTTGACACAACTTCTATTAAAGTAGGTGAAAAAATAAAATATGAATTTAGTTTTTCAATTGATTCTCTAACCGATCTGAATATTGAAATAAGAAAATTTAATCCTCCTTTTGAAATAATTGAAGATTTTCAAATAGATACATTATTAAATAATAATCAAAAAAGGATTGTAAAAAAGTATTATTTAACAAGCTTTGAGCCTGGTTCCTATTCAATTACCCCTCCAATAATAATTAGAGATAATATCATAAAATTAAACGATTCAATTGTGATTGACATTTCTACTATTGAAGTAGACACTGTTAGTAAAAAGTTTTTTGATATAAAAAATATCATTCCTGTTTCTAAAAATAATGAGGGGTGGTGGAAGAAATATTTTATAATAATATCATTTATAGCTATTATTTTTTTAATAGGGATTTTGTATAAAAACTCAAATTTTTTTAATTCGAAGGAGATTAAAATAACTCCTCCGATTGAAAAGGCAATACAAGCGTTACAACATTTAGATTTTGAAAAATTAAACAGTCAATCTGATTATAAACTATACTACTCAAAGTTGACAGAAATTGTCAAAGCATATTTGGAAGAGGATGTTAAAATGGATGCTGTAGAAAGCACTACAAACGAACTGATTGAAAAATTAAAGTTGCTAAAAGATGCTGGACAACTAGATATTAGTGAGGAAACATTGAAAAACTTTCATTCTGTTTTATCCACTGCAGACTTAGTAAAATTTGCAAAATCTAATCCTGGCTCAGAAGCTGCTGTGTTGGACAAAAAAATATTGGAGTCTGTACTTGTTGATACAAAAGAAGGAATTCCAGCTCCAACAGAACAAGAACTATTGCAGAACGAAATCTATTTAATTCAAAAAAGAAAAGAAAAGAACAAAAAATTAATTATTAATACAGTCAAATTTAGTTTGATTGGAGCCCTAGTTGTTCTTGCTTCATCAGTTGCGATTTTTGGATGGGAAAATGTTAAAGATAATGTAATTGGGAATGAAACAAAGGCTTTACTTGAAACTAAACAATGGGTTGCAAGTACTTATGGAGCATATCCTATTACGATTTCCTCCCCAGATGTTCTAAAAAGATTAGATTCTGATATTGGACAATCATTTGAATTTCAATCTATAGAAAACTCATTCTATGTTTCTTTGGTTACAAAGCCTATTAATAAAGATGACGATCCTCAAAACATATTGTTAAATTATTTAAAAGAAAAAGGCGCTCTTAATATTTTAACTCAACAAGAAGAATTTTTATTAGACAGCGGAATTAACACTATAAGATACTTTGGATCTTTTGACTATGTCAACGAAGAAGGCGATACTGTAAAAAAAGAATATTCCAATTTAACTTTTTTTGAAAATGGCGGGTCCCAAATCATTACTTGTATTATAGACAGAGATAATAAGTATGCAGATCAGATTATAGCCAGATTACAAAATTCAATAAATTTTAAATCGAATTAAAGATGTTAGAAAATATAACATTTGATAATCCCGAATTTTTATGGCTTGCAGTTGTTCTGTTTGTTATAATCGTAATCGATTATAAATTTAAAAATGTTAAAAATTCAAGTTTTAGTATCTCTTCAATTAAATCTTTGAATACCAAATCCTTAAAAGTAAAGCTTTTTCCATTGTTAAATGTATTAAGGTTCACAGCATTATTCATGTTAATTGTCGCACTCGCTAGACCTCAAATTATTGATGTTTCAATACAAACAAAAAAAAGTAGAGGTATCGATATTGTTATCGCTGTAGATGTTTCTTCAAGTATGCTTGCTCAAGATTTGAAACCAAACAGGTTAGAGGCTTTAAAAGAAGTAGCAAAAGAATTTGTAAATGACCGAATTAATGACAGAATTGGTTTAGTAGTTTATGCTGGAGAAAGTTACACTAAAACGCCAGTTACGTCCGACAAATCCATAATAATTAACTCAATTAACGAAATTATTTTTGATGGAGTAATTGAAGATGGAACAGCAATAGGTATGGGATTAGCAACTTCAGTGAACAGGCTAAAAAACAGCAAAGCAAAAAGTAAAGTGGTCATATTGTTGACTGACGGAGTAAATAATTCAGGCTTTATAGACCCTAATACCTCTGCTGATTTAGCAACTTCTTTTGGAATTAAAACATATACAATTGGTCTAGGTAGTAATGGTAATGCCAGGGCACCTATTGCTCTTAATCCTGATGGATCATTTAGATACGGTTTAACTAAAGTTGAAATTGATGAGAAACTTTTAAAAGAAATTGCTTCAAAAACTGGAGGGTTATATTTTAGAGCAACTGATAATAAAAAATTAAAGGAAATTTATGACGAAATTAATAAACTTGAAAAAACAGAGGTAGAAGAGTTTAAGTATTCAAATGCAAAAGAAGTTTACAGATTCTTTGTGTTGGCTGCAGTCATATTAATATTAATGGAGTGGATTTTAAAAACAACATTTTTTAAAAGTTTTATATAAATGTATCAATTAGAACACACACACTACTTTTATTTACTTCTTGTCATTCCATTAATGATTTTAGGTTTTTTAGCATTAAGCAGATGGAAAAACAATACACAAAACAAATACATATCATCTGATTTACTAAAAGTTTTGAGTCCAGATATTTCAACTTTTAAGCCGAAAGTAAAACTATTTTTATTTTCTCTTTTTATTGTTTTCTCCACAATTTCTTTAGTTAATCCAAAAATTGGAACTGAATTAAAAACTGTGAAAAGAGAAGGTGTTGACTTAGTGTTTGCCCTTGATGTTTCAAAGAGTATGCTTGCTGAAGACATTGCGCCAAATAGGCTAGAAAAAGGAAAAAGAATAGTTTCAGAAATTATAAATTCTCTTAATAACGATAGAGTAGGAATAATTGCTTATGCTGCATCAGCCTTACCTATATTGCCTATAACAGATGACTATTCAACTGCTAAAACCTTTTTACAAAGTCTAAATACCGATATGCTTTCTTCTCAAGGAACTGCAATTACTGAATCAATTAATCTTGCTAAAGAATTTTACGATGACGAAGAACAAACAAACAGGGTTTTAGTTTTACTTTCGGATGGGGAAGATCACGAGGTTAATTCCGAAGATATTATTTCATTGGTTCAACAATCAGGAATGACAATTATTTCTGTAGGTCTTGGATCAATAAAAGGTTCTCCCATTCCAATTAAAGAAAACAACATAATTAAGACCTATAAAAAAAATGACAAAGGAGATGTTGTCATCACTAAATTAAATAAGGAATTGTTGAGTTCAATTTCAAAATCAAGTAAGGGAATATATATTGATGGATTTAATACTGAACAAGTTGTAGAATCAGTTGTTGAAAGACTTAAGGAAATGGATAAAAAAGAATTTGAATCGAAACAATTTGTTGCATATAAAGATCAATTTCAATGGTTTATTGCTTTTGCAATACTTTTTTTAAGTTTGGAATTATTTGTTTTTGAAAAGAAAACATATTGGGTAAAAAAATTAAATTTATTTAATGAATAAGCTTTTATTGTTGGTATCGGTATTCTTTATTTTCAAGTCTAATGCTCAAGAAATAGCCATTGATAAAGAATCTAATAATTTGACTTTAGATGGAAATATTGAGTTTGCTGAAAATAATTTGGTGGAAGCAGAGTCTTTATATAGAAAATCAATTTCTAAAGATTCTTTAAATTTAAAAGCTGTCTATAATATGGGAAATTCATTTTATAAAAATGAACTAAAAGACGAAGCAATTAATCAATACCGAAGTTCAATAAAAAAAACAACAGATAAAGATCTTTTACACAAGTCTTTTCACAATCTTGGTAACGTCTTTATGCAAAATGAAGATTATCAAAATGCTGTTGACTCATTCAAAAAAGCATTACTAAATAAACCTAGTGATGACGAGACAAGATATAATTATGTATTAGCAAAAGAGTTGCTGAAGAATCAACAAAAAAACAATAAAAAAGACGATAAAGACAAAAAGAACGACAAGGATAAAAAAGAAGACAAAGAGAAAAAGAACGATAAGGACAAAAAAGACGATAAGAATAAAAAAGACGATAAAAAAGAGGAAGAAAAGAAAGACAATAAATCAGAAAATAAAAATGATAATAAAGAAAATAATAATCCTAAACCAAATAAAATATCTCCTGAACAATTAAAAAATTTACTTAAAGCAATGGATAATGAGGAAAAAAAAGTTCAGAACAAAGTCAATAAAAACAAGGTAAAAGGCAGTCCTATAAAAAATAAAAAAGATTGGTAATTATGAGGTCTTATTATTTTGAAACTTTTTTTATTTGTTGTGTTCTAATCTTTGGATTACAATTAAACGCACAAGATGATTCAGTAAATTTTGAAGCTGTTGTAAGTAAAAAAAACCTAGGTTTAAATGAAAACCTAAGAGTTGATTTTAAGATGAACAAAGACGGAGATAATTTTAGTCCTCCAAATTTTGAAGGATTTAAAGTTGTTGGCGGACCTAATCAATCAGTAAGTAATATGTGGGTTAATGGAAAACGAAGTTTTTCAAAAAGCTATTCATATTTTCTTAGCCCGTTAAAAAAAGGCCAATTGACAGTTGGTCAAGCAACAATTGAAGTTGATGGAAAATTATTTAAAACTCTTCCAGTTAATATAAATGTTAGTGAATCAGTTGAAATTAGCAGAGATCCTAACGACCCAAGTTATGTTGTAAATGAAAACCTACATTTAGTTGCTGAGGTTTCTGACACTAGTCCATATATAAATGAGGGAATTTCAATTGTATATAAATTATATTACTCTCCTCAAATTAATGTTACTAATGTTGGAGAAGTTGAGACGCCAGAATTTAAAAACTTTTGGTCTCAAAATATTAAAATTCCAAGACTGCAAATAGAAAGAGGATCTTTCAAGGGAGATAATTATAACTATGTAACATGGAAAAAAACAGTTCTTTATCCTCAAAAGTCTGGAAAATTAGAAATCTTACCGTTATCACTTGATGTTTCTGTTGATGTTCCAACTAGTAGGAGAGACTTTTTTGGTAATAGAATTTATAATCAAGTTTCAAAAAAAGTTACTGCTGGCAAAAAAACCATTAATGTTAGAAAACTTCCTGATGGAGCTCCTAAGAGTTTTAACGGTGCGGTTGGAGATTTTGACTTGGAACTAAAAACAACAAAAAGAGATTTGAATGCTTCTGAATCTCTGCAAGCAATTGTAAAAGTTTCTGGGAAAGGAAATCTTAAATTATTTTCACCTCCAGATCTAAAAGTTCCAAGCTCTTTAGAAAAATACGATCCAGAATACTCTGAAAATGTTTCAACAAACTTGTTAGGAATGAAAGGCTCTATTTCAAATACATTTACTTTAGTCCCTCAATTTCAAGGCAAATACCCAATAAACCCAATTGAGTTTAGTTTTTTCAATACGGAATCAAATAAATACGAAACAATATATTCAAAAGAGGTTATAGTAAATGTATTGGAAGGTCCAACTTCAATATCTCAAATAGAACCGGAGAGGAATAAAAATTCCAGTTCAAAAAATATTTTACCTTCAATAAATCAATTTAAGTTTATTAAAACTTCAACAGATCTTTTTAAAATTAACTCTCCTTTATTTATATATTCAATTACTTTTTATGTTTTATTAGCAATTCCAGTTTTAGGTATAGTTATTTTACTTTTATTTTTTAGGCCAAAAAAGATTTCAGATTCTGAAATGCTAGACTTTAAATCTAAAAGAGCCAATAAATTAGCAAAAAAATATTTATCTGAAGCTAAGAACAACCTTGATAAAAAGGATGTTTTTTATATATCTCTTGAAAAAGCATTACATAATTTTTTAAAGTCTAAACTTGCGATTGAGACGTCTGAATTTAGTAAAGAAAGAATTTATAATTTACTTTCTGAACGTAATGTCAACGACAAGACTTTGAGTTCATTTTTAAAATTAATTGAAAATTGTGAGCTTGCTAGATATACTCCTGCATCAGAAGTAACTGTTAATAACGATTATGAAAATGCTGTGAATGTTATTTCAGAAATTGATAAAATTTTATAAAATGAAAAAAACAACAATTTTAATCTCTCTTGTTTTCACAGTTTTTGTTTTTTCTCAAACTGAAAATGAAGTTAAATTTAAAAATGGAGTAGAATTTTACAATGGCGGAGATTATTTAAATGCTATTGATCAGTTTAATAAAATCCTTATAAACGGAGAGCACTCTGTTGAGCTTTATTTTAATTTAGCAAATTCTTATTATAAGATTAATGACATTCCAAATAGTATTCTTTACTATGAAAAAGCGCTGAAAATCAATCCTAAAAACTTAGACGTTTTAAATAATCTTAAATATTCTCAAAATATGTTAATTGATAAAATAGAATTGCTTCCAACTGATCAGCTATCTAATATATTAATAAATATTTCTAACATATTTTCAATAAATCAATGGCTAATTATTGGAATAATTTCAAGCTATATTTTTTTAATTTTATTCACACTATATTACTTTAAAAGAGATAGTAATTCTAAAAAAAAATACTTTACATTTTCTTCAATTCTTTTTTGCATATCAATTGTTTTTATTTTGATGGGAATTACAAAATTTGAAAACCAACAAACAAAAATTGAAGCTATAATCTTTGATAAAAAAATTGATTTTAGAACAGAGCCAAATTACAGAAGTGAAATCCAATTCAATTTACACGAGGGAACTAAAGTAAAAATTAAAGAAGAGTTGAATGATTGGGTTTTGGTAGAATTGAGCAACGGCTCAAATGGTTGGTTAGAACTAAGATCAATCAAAAAAATCAATTGAATCGTAGTTAACAATTTTTAACAAATTATTACCAACTTCTAAAAATGGTTTAAAAAGCATTATTTTTTCGACCTCTTTTGTTTCAACAACTGAAAACTCTGAGTTTATATTATCAAAAAACACTACAACAAATGAAATTAAAACGAGGTATTTTAATGAACCAAAGAGACCTCCTAATACTTTATTGATCCATCCCAACAGTAATATTTTAATAATTTTCGTTAAAAATCTAGCCAATAGAGATATTGAAATAATTATAATAATGAAAGTGAAAGCATAAGAGAAAATTTTTAAATAGCTTTCGTCAATGGACTCAAGTTGACTTGAAAAAGCACTATTAATAAAATTTAAAGTTATTTCTGAAAATTTTATAGAGCCGTAAATGCCTAAAACAATTGCTAAAAAAGAACTAAGTTCAATGATTAGACCTTTTGAGAATCCTCTGTAGAATCCCAAAAGGATTAAACAAACAATAAAAATATCAACGTAATTCAATTTTTTATTTGCAAATATAGGTATATTGTTTTCACCAAATTATACAATTAATTAAATGAAAGGTTTAAAAGAAAAGTGGAATCTGATTTTGGATTATTTGTCTGAAAAATTTAGTTCGGATGAAAAACTAGATTTAGAGAGTGTAATTTTCTTAATAGGGTTACAAGAACTTGGAAAAACTGATATTAAATTTACAAAAGATCAAAAAATTGATTTGATGCATATTGCTATTTGTCGTTTATTAGAGCCTTTAGGATATTATAAATTCGAGTATGTTGATAGTGAAGGCTGGCCTCACTATAAAACTATGTCCAAATTACCAAACTTAAAGCCTGGGGAACAAAGTGTTTTAATGAAAGAAGCAATCATAAATTATTTTATTGAAAAACAACTCATTGAATAAATCAAATTCTGTATTTTTGAAGCTTTAGATACTAATGTATGATTGAAGAAATTGAAAGTAAAGTAAAAGAAGTTTTAGATTTTTCGAGTCAAAATATTGGTGAAATTGAAAAATTTAGAATAGAATTTTTCGGAAAAAAAGGACATATAAATAAATATTTCTCTGAGTTTAAAAAAGTTGATGTATCCAAAAAAAAAGATTTTGGAAAAGCAATTAATAAGCTTAAATCAGTAGCTAACAATAAATTAGAGGAATTAAAAAAATCTGTCAAAAAACAATCTATTAATAGCTCAGAAAATATTGATTTAACAAGGCCAGCCGAAATGATTGATCTAGGCTCTAGACATCCAATTTCAATAATAAGAGATAAAATTATAGATATTTTTTATAAAATTGGATTTAATACCTCTGAAGGACCAGAAATAGAAGATGATTGGCACAACTTTACTGCTTTAAATTTACCATTACACCATCCCGCTAGAGACATGCAAGACACTTTTTTTATAAAAAAAGATCCTGACTTGCTGCTTAGAACTCACACCTCTTCTGTTCAGATAAGACATATGGAGAATAATGCCCCGCCAATTAGAACAATTTCCCCAGGAAGAGTTTATAGAAATGAAGACATTTCTGCTCGTTCTCATTGTTTTTTTCATCAAATTGAGGGGTTATATATTGATCAAAATGTTTCTTTTGCTGATTTAAAGCAAACTTTACTTTTCTTTACAAAAGAATTATTTGGAAAATCTAAAATAAGATTAAGACCATCTTATTTCCCCTTTACTGAACCAAGTGCCGAAGTTGATATTTACTGGGGACTAAATTCTGAGACAGATTATAGAATAACCAAGGGAACAGGTTGGCTTGAAATAATGGGGTGTGGAATGGTTGATCCTAATGTTTTGGATAACTGTAAAATTGATTCTAACAAATATTCTGGCTTTGCATTTGGCATGGGGATTGAACGTATTGCAATGCTCTTATATCAAATAGAAGACATTAGAATTCTATATGATAATGATATTAGATTTAACAATCAATTTAAAGGCTCAATCTAAACTTACACTAAGTTTTTTTATTATTTTTTTTGGGTTTTTGTTATTGTATAAAATCTCATAAGCAGAAGAAATTATTTCAAATTCAGAAATGTTTTTTTCAATAAGTTCATATGTATTTTTTGTTGCATAATATCCTTCAGCTATCATAGACATTTCGGATATCGCAGATTTTAAGGTATAGCCTTTTCCAAGCATATTCCCCAGGGTTCTATTTCTACTAAAAGAAGAATAACAAGTAACAAGTAAATCTCCAAGGTATTCTGAGTCGTTAATATCTCTTTTTGTATTGTAAATTTTTTGAACAAATTTTTTCATTTCTCTAACACAACTGCTTATCAAAACACTTTGATAATTATCCCCATAACCAAGACCGTGACATATTCCAGCAACAATGGCGTAGACATTCTTTAGCATAGCAGCATATTCAACACCCATAGTATCTTTTGAATATTTGACATAAATGTAGTTGGAGCTTAAATCAGATCTTAACTTTAAGCCTATTTCCTGATTTTGGCATGCAATTGTTAGATAGGAAAGCTTTTCTAATGCAACTTCCTCTGCATGACAAGGCCCTGTAAGAATTCCAATATTAGAAAAAGGTACTTCATAGAATTTATTTAAATGTTCGCTTACTATCAAATGAGAAGTTGGAACAACGCCCTTAAGTGCTGAAAAAATAATTTTTTCAGAAAGCAAATGTTTAATTTTTTTTAACTCTGTATCGACAAATGGCGATGGGATTGCTATTATTATTAAATCTGACTCTTCAGAAATTTTTGTAATAGACGAGCTTATATTAAGTTTTTTATTTTGGAGATTGACTGAACGTAAATATTTTGGATTTTTCCCTTTTTCTTTTAAAAATGATACATCCTCATCACTTCTTACGTACCAATTTATCGAATCGTTGTTTTCACAAAGCATTTTTACAATCGCAGTACCCCAACTTCCACCACCAAGAACACCATATTTTAAATTCATTTTATAAAGATTAACAAAATTTTGTGAATCTATCACCTAATTTAAAATTAAATTTAACATGATAAAATTCAATAGTTATTAATAGTTTGGTTTTAACACTCTCTTTAAAAAAAAAGAGAGTGTTTTTTTATATGTAATTTTTATAAAATATAATAAAAAAAGATAGGGAGCCAATCATATAAAAAAACGAGATTCTTAAAAATCTTTTCTTATTGGTTTTTGCTTTTTTAAATAGAGACCATCCAATAGATATAGATAAAATGCCAAATATGTTAAGAATTGGAAATGTAATTAAATTGAACAAATAAATTCCATTGTTAAAAATTTCATTTATGGGGTTTCCCCATTGATTCAAATTGGGAGATATAAAATATAAAACAAACCCAATTATAAATTGAAAAGAAGAAAAAGTCAAAGCAAACAAAGCGATTCTTAAATCAAGAGGAGTAAATATTTTATTTTTTGACAGTTTGTAAAAAAATCTTAAAGTTGTGTATATCAAAAGAGATAAAGTTAGAATAGACCAAAGGGAATGAAGTTGTAAAATCCATTTATATATTAAGCTTAATTCCATTTAAAAATTGCTTGCTTTTAATAACGCTTTAGTGTAATCTTTTTTCGGGAACTTAAATAAAGCATCTGTTTCATTTAGCTCTATAATGTTTCCTTTATTAAGAACTATAACTCTATCAGTAAAATATTTGACAACTGACATATCATGTGATATAAAAATATAAGTGAATTTATGTATATCTTTTAAATCGTTAAGTAAGTTTAAAATTTCAGCTTGGATAGAAACATCTAAAGCGGAAACAGATTCGTCACATACTATAATTTCAGGGTTTAAAACCAATGCTCTTGCAATAACTATTCTCTGTCTCTGTCCGCCAGAAAATTCATCAGGAAATTTATAATAATCACTTTCAGAAAGACCAACTTGGTCCAATAAAGTCAAAGCTTTAAGTTTCATTTCTTCTTTAGTTGAAAAAATTTTGTGGACAATCATTGGTTCAACAATACTATCTCCAATGGATATTTCAGGATTTAATGAAGAGTAAGGATCTTGAAATATAAGTTGTATTTTTTTTCTAAAAATAGAATCTTTAACATTAAGAATGTTTTCACTTTTGAAAGTTATTTTACCACTGCCTAATGGAATAAGACCAAGAATACATTTTGCTATTGTTGATTTCCCAGACCCTGATTCACCAACAATCCCTAAAACTTCACCTTTAAATAGTTCAAAAGAAATATTATTTAAGACAGTTATTTTTCCATAAGAAACGGAGATGTTTTTTATTTCAAGTATTGGACTTTGATCATAAATTATTTTATGTTTTTCTTTTCTCTGTTTGGCGGATATTAGTTTGCTTTTTATTGAATTTGAGGTTAACAATCTATGAGGTCTGTTTTTTTTAGGAGGAGTAGAGTTTAAAAGTTTAAGTGTGTATTCATTTTTTGGAGATTTAAAAATGCTGCTAACATTGCCTTTCTCTACTATTTTTCCGTTTTTTAAAATAAGAATATTGTCTACAAACTTTGATATAAGATTTAAATCGTGAGATATAAAAATTACACTCATCCTAAATTCAGATTGTAAAGATTTTATAAGCTCAAGAATTCCATTTTTTACTATACTGTCAAGAGATGTGGTTGGTTCATCAGCAATAAGTAATTTTGGTTTACATGCTATGGCAATTGCTATCATTATTCTTTGTTGCTGTCCTCCACTCAACTCGTGCGGATACTTTTCATAAATTTTGTTTGGATTGCTTAATTTAACCTTATTAATTAATTCCAGTGATTTTATTTTAGAAGAAGCCGAGCTTATTTTTTCATGATTTAGAATAACTTCTGAGATTTGATGACCACATTTCATACTTGGATTAAGAGAACTCATTGGTTCCTGAAAAACTATTGAAATTTCTTTTCCTCTAATTTTTTTTATTTTGGATTCTTCAAGTTGACTTAGGGAATTCCCGTTAAAAATAATTTCTCCATCACTTTGGAAGTTTTGTATATTTAAAAGTTTTAAAACAGAAAGTGCTGTTAAAGACTTGCCGCTACCAGACTCTCCAACAACTCCTAAAATTTCTCCTTTTCTCAGTTCAAAAGAAATGTTAGATAAAACATTTTTATCATCAATTTTTAAGGAATAATTTTTAACGGATAAAACTTTTTTCGCTCTCATTAATCAAACTTTAGTTTCGAGCATTTTAAGGGCCTCTTTAAAATAGATATCAAAGTCTTTTGGCCTGTTATTATCTTTCTCATTATTTCTTTCTCCAAGTCTTGTAATGATTATGTTTTTTTCTGGAATAACAATAACGTATTGTCCCAAAATACCCCTCATTGCAAAAAATTTGTTTCCATCAATTTCACCAAGCCAAAATCCAAAGCCATATTCTGGACTTTTTTCAAACCTCGGTCTAATTGATTTTGCAACAAAAGCTGAATCAAGGACTTGATTTCCGTTCCATTTTCCAAAGTCTTTATAAAGCTTTCCAAATCTTGCAAAATCTCTGGCGTTTGAATTAAAACAACAATATGCTTTAATTGTATTATTTTTCTTTCCGTCAGTTTGCCAAAACACATTATTTTCAAATCCAAGCGGATCTAAAAACCAATCTTTAACCAACGTTGAAATTTTCTTGTTAGTCGCTTTTTCAATTGTCATTGAAAGAAGTTGAGTGTTGCTACTGTAGTATTTAAAACTTTTACCTGGGTGTTCTAAAATTTCTCTAGATTTTATTAGTTCGTTCAGTTCACTTGTTATATAGGATCGAGCTGTGACTCCAAAAATATTTGTATAACTTTCGTTCCAGTCCATTCCTGAGGACATACTTGATAAATCACCAATTGTAAGGTCTGAAGAAAATTCAGAATCGTATCCATCAATGTAGTCACTGACTTTATCGTCAATTGATTTAAAAAATCCTTTTTCAATAGCCTTGCCCATAGCAGCGGAGACGATACTCTTTGCCATTGAGAAAGAATTACTGTATGAATTCATATTGTATCCATTATAATATTTTTCATGCCAAATGGAATCGTTTTTAATTATTATAAAAGCCACAGTACCAAGTTCGGAATGAAGATCTTTTAAATCATCTGTTGTTTCTATTTTATTGTAATTTGTGTGAATAGGCCACGGTTGAGGTGTTTTGCTTTTTTTGATTTCAATATTTTCAAAATAAAGGTAATCGGTAATGTCTGCTTTAGTTCTCTTAATTTTAGTTATAGTAGAAACTAGTTCTGAAAAATATATTAAATCTGATTTAAAAATAAATGCAAAAAAAGTAATGCAAAAGAATAATATGAAACTTTTTCTGTTTTTCATATTAGCTAAAGTATCAAAATTTAAGAGATTAACTTTATTGCATCTTTAGCAAAGTATGAGGCTATCATACTTGCACCAGCTCTTTTCATTGAGATAAGCTGTTCCATCATAACTTTATCGTGATCTAACCATCCTTGTTTACTTGCAGCTTTTAACATTGAGTATTCGCCACTTACTTGATAAATTGCTATTGGTGAATCAATTGTGTTTTTTAGATCTCTCACAATGTCAAGGTAAGAGATTCCAGGCTTTACCATTATAATATCAGCTCCTTCATTTATGTCTAGTTTTGCTTCACTTACAGCATCAAACCTATTGCAAAAATCCATTTGATAAGTTTTTTTATCTCCAAAACCTGGCTTTGAGTCTAAAGCTTCACGGAAGGGGCCGTAAAAACTTGAGGCATATTTTGCTGTGTAGCTCATGATTGCAGTATTATGAAACCCGTTTTTTTCAAGTATGTTTCTTATAGATAATACTCTTCCATCCATCATATCACTAGGAGCAATTACATCCGCTCCAGCCATGGCATGAGACAATGCCATCTTGGACAAAATTTCATTTGTTTTATCGTTTAATATTTCGTTATTTTCAACAATTCCGTCATGGCCATAATTTGAATAAGGGTCTAAAGCAACATCAGTCATTATCGTAATTTCAGGGACAGTATTCCTAATTTCTTTTATACCCCTTTGCATTAATCCATCTATGTTCAAGGCTTCTGCTCCAGTGTTATCCTTTAAGTTTTCTGGGATCTTTGCAAATAAAAGAACTGCTTGAACTCCTAATTCCCAAAGATATTTTACTTCTCTTCCAATATTATCTAAGCTATATCTATAATAGTCTGGCATTGAAGAAATTTCCTCTTTAATATTTTTTCCTTCAACTAAAAAAAGCGGAGCAATAAAATCGTGTGGATGAATTGTTGACTCGCGAATTAAGTTTCTTAAAGATTCTTTTGATCTAAGTCTTCTATTTCTATTTAATGGATACATAATTTTAGATTTAAACCCAGTTTTTTGGGGATTTTAAAATATTTATTAGTTCTTCTTCCTGACTTCCATTTTTTGGGGTGTAATCATAAACCCATCTTACTTTTGGAGGCATACTTATTAAAATACTTTCAATTCTACCTTTAGTTTTCAGACCAAACAGAGTTCCTTTATCATGTAAAAGATTGAATTCAACATACCTTCCTCTTCGAATATTTTGCCACTTAACATTTTCATTGTTATAGACAGTGTCTTTTCTCTTTTTTACAATTGGTAAATAAGAATTTTTTATACACTCTCCCATTTGTTTAATAAAAGAAAACCAATTATTTGAGCTCATATTTTTGTTTTCTCTACAATAGTCAAAAAACAAACCTCCAACACCTCTAGCTTCGTTTCGATGATCATTCCAAAAGTATTCGTCACATTTATTTTTATATGTCCTATAGAAATTCGGATTAAATTGATCACAAACTTTTTTACAAGAATTATGAAAATGAACTATATCGGATTCATATAAATAATAAGGGGTTAGATCAAGGCCTCCTCCAAACCAACTATCTGTTAAAGTGCCTTTTTCATACAATTCGAAATATCTTAAATTGGCATGAAATGTAGGGACCATGGGGTTTTTTGGGTGAATTACTATACTAATTCCACAAGCAAAAAAATCAGAGTTATTTACTTTCAACATTTTTGACATTGATTCAGGGAGCTGACCATAAACTTTAGAAACATTTACCCCGCCTTTTTCAAAAACATTTCCATTTTCAATAACCATAGTGAGCCCTCCTCCGCCTTTTTCTCTAGTCCAATGGTCACATTTAAACTTCTCTTTTCCATCAATTTTTTCCAAAGACGTAACAATATCTTTTTGAAGTTTATCGATAAAATTTGAGAAATCTTTTTTTATCATTTTAAGAATAATTTTTAATTGTATCTACAAAAACCTTAACATTATCGACTGGTGTGTTTGGTAAAATACCATGGCCTAAATTAGCTATGTATTTTTCCTTTCCAAATTCATTTAACATTTCTTTTGTCAGTTTAATCAGTTCATTTTTTGGAGAAAAAAGTCTACTCGGATCCATGTTTCCTTGAAGCGTGATATTATTTCCAGACAAATAACGTGCATTTCTTGCTGAACAAGACCAATCAATTCCTAATCCAGAAGCTCCAATTTTTGAGTAAGAATTTATTGCATGCCAACATCCTTTGGGATATATTATAACAGGCTTTAAAACTTTTAATGCATCGTTAATCTGTTTTATATAGGGATAAGAAAATTCATTATAATCACTATGTGAAAGAACTCCTCCCCATGAATCGAAAATTTGTACTGCGTCGACTCCAGAATCTATTTTTCTTTTTAAATAATCAATGGTTATAGATGTAATTTTATTTAATAAAGTGTGGGCAAGTTTAGGATTTTTAAAACAAAAACTTTTAGCAATGTCAAATGTTTTTGAACCGCTTCCTTGAACCATGTAACATAAAATAGTCCATGGAGATCCAGCAAACCCAATTAAAGGAATATTTTCTGGAAGTTCTTTTTTTGTCATTTTAACTGCATCAAAAACATAATTTAATTTTTCTTCAACATTTGAAATATTTAGGTTTATAACATCACTTTCGTTTCTAACAGGGAACTCAATATATGGCCCAAAATTATTTTTCATTTCAACGTTTACACCCATGGCTTGTGGAATTACTAGAATATCACTAAATATAATAGCTGCATCTAATCCAATTTGTTTTATTGGCATTAATGTGATTTCTGTAGCCAGTTCAGGAGTTTGACATCTAGTAAAGAAATCATACTTATTTTTTAATGTCATAAAATCAGGCAAATATCTTCCTGCCTGTCTCATTATCCAGACTGGAGGTCTATCTACTTTTTCTCCATTTAAAGCTTTTAAAAACAGAGGAGTTTCATTAATACTATTCATTGTTAAATAATTTTATTGTCTTATTTATTACATTTTTTATTGAGGGGGTGTTGCAGTAAATCACTTTTGAGGTGTGTTTTTCTGCAAATTCAGCTGTGGTTTGACCAATACAAACACAAATTGAATTTCCAAGACTATTTTTTTCAAGAAAACTTTTTATACCGCTAGGACTAAAAAACATAATTGCTTCAAATTTTTCTTTTAACTTTTTTGAGTTTGACTTATTCATGTATACAACGAGCTCATTTAAGTCAATGTTTTTTTGTTTAAAAAAATTTGTAAAACTATGATTTTGTATGTTTCCTCTGCAAAACAGAAATTTTTCTTTACTGGAATGTTTTAAAATATGGTTTGATAACTCTGATGAGTTATGACACATTTTATTTACTTTTTGACCATACTTTTCAATTAGGGATTTTGTGTTTTCTCCAACACAATATATTTTATTAAATAAAGTTTTTGCGCTAATTTTTTTTGAAAAAATAGATTCAACTGAATTTTTACTACTAAAAATCCAGCTTTGAAAATGTTGAGGAAGATCAAAATTTGTAAAATCTATTGTAATAAAATCATGTTCATGCAAATCAAACTGTTTTTTATTAAACAGATTTTTAAGATTATTTTCTAAACTTTTAGTAGAAAGAATTCTAATTTTTTCCATTACTTTTTTTGAGTTTGTAAAGGATTTCTTTTCCACCTTTAGACATTAATAAGTCGTAAATTTTTTTGTAAGCATTAGCATCTTCAATTTCATAATATTCATTTGCAGTAATTGAATCTTTGCCTTCAATGCAGGTCAATCCAACTTTAAAGTTTAGTTTTTTTTCTTCAATGCATGCAAATGATGATATTGGCATTGAGCATCCTCCATTCATTAGCTTTAAAAATTTTCTTTCCTGGTCGACACAATGAAAAGTGTTTTGGCAGGAAATAGATTTTAAGATCTTATTTAACTCTAAGTTATTCTCTTTGGATGCTACTGCGACAGTACCTTGAGCAGCAGAAGGAATCATCCAGTTAAGAATTGTTTTATTTTCGGGGTCTATTGATAACCTGTCCAAACCAGCTTTAGCGAATATTGCACCATCCCAGTTATTGTTCTTTAACTTTTTCATTCTGGTGCCAACGTTTCCACGAAGCGAAACAATATTGTGATTTGGATATTTGTTTAGCCACTGTGTTTTTCTTCTAATACTGCTTGTTGCTATTGTTAAAGGAGAATTAAAGTCTAAATTTCTTTTTTTCAAAACAAGAACATCATAAGGGTTTGCTCTTTGAAAAACACATGGGATTTCTAGTCCTTTGGCTAGATTAATTGGAACATCTTTTAGGCTGTGAACTGCAATATCAATTTTATCGTTTAATAAGGCTTGATCTAAACTTTTGGTAAACACTCCACTTACACCAAAATCATATAAAGGAGTAATTTGATTTAAATCACCTTCAGATTTAATTTTTACTATTTCGGAATTTATTCCTAAATCCTGAAGTTTTTTTTTTGAAAAGTTGGCTTGCCAAATTGCTAGTTCACTATCCCGGGTGCCTATTTTTACTTTAGTAATCATTTTGATTCAATTGAAAAATTGTTTTTATAGATTCCAATTCTTCCTCAAAATCATCGCTATCTCTCAAATGATTGGCAACTTGATTTGTAATTTTTTGTATTAGATGCTCAGACACTTCTTTCACACTATTATCATCAAATGAAGATGTTCTTTTTTTTAGAAGGTCTATTTTATTTTGTTGAATTTTTTTAAGCTTTATTTTCAAAGCATTAACTGTTGGCGCAAATTTTCGAGTGTCAATCCATAGATAAAAGTCTTCAATAATTTCTTTTATTATTTTTTTAGCATCAGGAATGAATTTTTTTCTGTTTTCTAGGTTAGTGTTTGTAATAGTTGACAAGTAATCCAGGTCAAGCAAATCTACATTTTCAAAATCAGATAAATCTTCATCTACATTTTTTGGAACGGATAAGTCTAAAATCGTAAGAGTTTTAGCTTTGGGAACCATTTCTTTTGTTACTGTAGGTTTTTCTGCCGAGGTTGCTACAATAAGAATGTCTGAATTTGAAATTTCAGTGTTTAGATTTTCAATATTTTCAACTAAAACCTCAAATTTGCCAGCGACAAGCTTAGCTTTATCCTCAGATCTATTTATCAATGTTATATGCTTATTTGAGGTGTGTTTTACTAAATTTTCACATGTGTTTCTTCCTATTTTTCCCGCTCCAAACAAAAGGATTTTTTTAAATTTTAAGTTTGGTATGTTATCTAGAATATATCTTACGGCAGCATAAGAAACAGAGGTTGCTCCTGACGAAAGGTTGGTTTCGTTTTTTATTCTTTTACTACAGTGCTTTACCATGTTAAAAAGTCTATCAAAGGAAGGGTCAATTGCACCTAATTTTTTGGATCTTAAAAAACTATTATTAAGTTGAGCAATAATTTCAAAATCTCCTAAAATCTGACTGTCTAAGCCAGTTCCAACATTAAAAATGTGTTTGACAGCTTTTTCTCCTTTAATGGTGTATCCATAGTTATTAAATTCTTGGACTGTCCCCTCAGAATATTCGCAAAGCAAGTCAATAAGCAGGTTAGGGTCTTTACATGACGAATAAATTTCAACTCTGTTACATGTAGAGTTTACTACAAGATTATTTAAGCCTATTTTAATAGAATGTTTAATAAGCCTTTCAGAAGAAGATGAACTCAAGCTAAATTTACCTCTTGTAGAAGTGTCAGCATCTTTATAGCTTATACCTATAACGATAAAAAAAGGAGCTTTCAAATAATCTTTTTTACAGCTGTAAAAATACTATTAGACTTTTTCAAAAAATAACTCTTAAAGTTCAATTAATAACCATATAAGTTTTTTAATAAAAAGTGTTGTTAAAATACTATTAAATTTTATACTTTTACAGAGTAAAAATTAAAATAGATTATTCTCAATTTAGAACGATTCTAAATTAAAAATTTTTTTTAAATGAATTTAAAAAATATCGCAAAAGGTACTAGTGAAAGTTTTAAGGTTGATGAGGGTCTAATTTTACTTAAGCATACTAACGAAAGTGAGTATGAAGAAAATTTTAATTATAACATAGGCAAGGACTATATTCAATTCCATTTTTGTATAAAAGGGTTTTCTAATTTTTTGTTTAATGAAGGATCTTATGTTTTTAATGTTGAGAACGAAAACTCTATTTTATTATATAATCCACATAAAGAATTACCTATTAACTTAGTTTTAAATTCAGAAAGCCAAGTACTTTCAATTTTAATTTCGATAAAAAAATTTCATAGTTTATTCTCTAGTGAAGCTGATCAGATTTCTTTTTTAAATAATGAAAATGCTGGAAACAAGTTGTATAAAGAAAAAAAAATTGGCCCAATGATTGCTATTGTTCTAAATCAAATGTATCAACAGTCGATGGATCTTACAATGTACACTCTATATCTAAGAGGAAAAGTTTTTGAACTGATGAGTTTGTATTTTAGTAAAGATAAAGAAATGGACATAGAACAATGTCCTTTCTTGGCAGATGACAATAACATAAAGAAAATAAAACTCGCTAAAGAAATAATAATTTCAAGAATGATGGAACCTCCAACTTTAGTAGAACTTGCAAAAGAGGTTGATATAAGTTTAAAAAAGTTGAAACAAGGTTTTAAGCAAGTTTACGGATCTTCAGTTTTTTCTTTTTTGTTGGACTATAAAATGCAGGTCTCAAAAAGACTATTGTCATCTGGAAAATACAATGTAAACGAAGTTGCACTTAAAATTGGATATAGTACAGCTACACATTTTATAAACGCTTTTAAGAAAAAGTTCGGAACCACACCAAAAAAATATTTAATGTCAATTTAATTTAAAAATGAAAGGAGCTTTATTAGTTAACTTAGGATCACCAGACAGTACTGAGGTTAAGGATGTAAAAAAATATTTAAAAGAATTTTTAATGGATGAAAGAGTCATTGACGAACCTTTATGGCTTAGGACTCTTCTTGTAAAGGGAATAATTTTAAATTTTAGACCCAAAAAATCAGCCAAAGCTTATAAAAAAATATGGTGGGATGAAGGGTCCCCATTGATAGTATTGTCTTACAGATTATTGGAAAAAGTAAAAAACATCACTTCTATACCTGTAGCACTTTCAATGCGATATGGAAACCCTTCAATAAAATCTGGAATTCAAGAATTAGTGGATAAAGGCGTTACAGAAATTTTACTCATTCCTCTTTATCCTCAACACGCTATGGCATCTACTGAAACTATATTAGTTTTAGCTGATAAAATAAAAAATGAATTTTTTCCAGATGTTCACTTTACGAACTTACCAGCCTTTTACAATCATAAAGATTACATAAGGGTTTTATCAAATTCGATTCAAAGCTATTTAAATGGTAAAGAATGGGATCATATTCTTTTCTCTTACCATGGTATTCCTGAAAGACATATAAGAAAAACGGATATTACAAAATCTCATTGTAAAATTGATCAAAGCTGTTGTCAGACTAAATCTTCAGCTCATAAATATTGTTATCGACACCAATGTTATGAAACAACAAGGCAAGTTGCTGAGTATTTAGAACTTAGTGAGGGTTCTTATTCTAGTTCCTTTCAATCAAGATTAGCTGGCCAACCCTGGTTAAAACCATACACTGATAAGGTAGTTGAAAATTTTGCTGAAACAGGAACAAAAAAAATGGCTATAGTTACTCCTGCTTTTGTTTCAGACTGTTTAGAAACATTGGAAGAAATTGCCATGGAAGCTAAAGAAGACTTTATTGAAAAAGGAGGAGAGAAATTTCATGTGGTTCCATGTTTAAATGATGACAAAGAATGGGTAAAAACTTTAAGTAGATGGATAGATGAGTGGGCAAATCTTAATTAAAAAATTATTTTGGAATACTATAACATAATTAAATCTTTACATATAATTTTTGTAGTTACGTGGTTTGCTGGATTATTTTATATTCCAAGGCTGTTTATATACTATATTGAAGCCTCTGAAAAGAAAGAATCTGAAAAGGAAATTCTAACTAATCAACTTTCAATTATGATGAATAGGCTCTGGTTTATAATTTCTTGGCCATCTGCAATTCTTGCTTTATTGTTTGGAACGTGGTTATTGATTTTAGTTCCAAGTTGGTTGTATGAAAACTGGATGATTGCAAAATTAATTTTTGTATTAGGTCTTATTTTATATCACATTAAAACACACTTCATATTTAAAGAATTACAGTTAGGTGTTGTAAAATACTCCTCAGATTTTATGCGGATTTGGAATGAAGTAACAAGTGTGATTCTCGTGTCGGTTGTTTTTTTAGTAGTTTTAAAAAATACTGTAAACTGGACTAAATTTACAGCTGGAACTATAGTATTTATAATATTGATTTTAGTTTTAATTAAACTTTACAAGAGAATAAGGAATTGAAAAAATTTTTAAATTTTGAAACAAACTTGTCTTTAAGGGCTAGAATTTTTTTAGCAATGACAGTTATTGTAGTTGCCACGTTCATATTAATTTCTCTAATTACAATACCACAGTTTAAAACACAGTCAGACAAATATCATTCAAAGAGATTAGAAAGAAAAGAAGCTCAAATTCAAAGAAGTATAGCTTACTTTTCCAATGAAGCTGGAGATAAAAAAAACATTGAAGAATTCGATTCTATTTTAGCTGAAAAAATATATGAGGTTTCAGATGTTCAAAGTGTAAAGTTTAGTTTGTACAATTTGGATGGATCGCTTATTAACTCAACACTTCCAAAGAACGAAATTAACATTATTGACAAAGAGCTTCTTTCTAAAATTTTAGAACAAAAGGATTCCAAAATTATAGAAATTACTCAAAGAAATGATATCCAATATAGGTCATCATATTCCCTGATTATTGATGATAATTTTAACCCTCTATGGATTCTTAATCTTCCATATTATGACGACGACAACTTAAATTCTTACGAACTAGAATCATTTCTAATTATTCTAGGAGAGGTTTACTTTTTTTTACTAATCTTATCCATCATAATATCATATTTTATTTCACAGTATATGACTAAAGCAATTTCAGAAATAGCTTTAAAAATGAAACAGACTAGGTTAGACAAAAGAAATTCTAAAATTAAAATTAAAGCAAGAAGCAAAGAAGTCAATAGTTTGGTTGATTCATATAATAACATGGTAGAAATGCTCGATAAAAATGTTAAAGAATTGTCTCAGTCTAACAAAGAGCAAGCATGGAGACAAATGGCTAAACAAGTAGCGCACGAAATAAAGAATCCTTTAACTCCAATGAAATTAAGTGTCCAAAGCTTTGAGAGAAATTTTAAAGAAAATGACAAAGCAAATGAAGATAAGGTTCAGGAATTTACTCAAACTATAATTCAACAGATAGATACAATGAGCTCAATAGCTTCTGCTTTTTCAAATTTTTCTGAGATGCCAATTCAAAAAGGAGAAAAAACAAATATTGTAGTTGCAATTAAATTAGCATTAGAGATTTTTAAAGAAGAAAATATTTCTTTCAAATCTGACGAACAAACCATAATTGTTGAAATTGATAAGCCACAAATTGTCCGAATTATTACCAATCTAATTAAAAATTCAGTTCAGGCTTGTCAAAATGTTTCTAATCCAGAAATTAAAGTTCATATTAAGAAAAGAAAAGATACTGTCGAAATAAAGGTAAAAGATAATGGTCATGGAATTCCTGATGAAATTATTTCAAATATTTTCGAACCAAATTTTACTACAAAGTCGGGAGGAATGGGGCTAGGCTTAGGAATGGTTAAAAATCTTGTTATGTCTTATAATGGCAAGATTGATTTTGACACTAAACTTGGCAAAGGCACAACCTTTACAATTAATTTTCCTTTAGAAAGTTAACAAAATTGGTTGTATGCTTGTTTTAAGTTTTCACTGATCACTTCAGCGGATCTTCCTTCAATATGATGTCTTTCAAGCATGTGTACCAATTCTCCATCTTTAAATAAAGCAATACATGGTGACGATGGTGGGAATGGAATCATTAGACTTCTTGCAGCATCGGTTGCTTCTTTATCCACACCAGCAAAAACGGTAAACAATTTTTCTGGTGTTTTTTCATTATTTAATGAATTTTTTATACCAGGACGAGCATTGGCAGCTGCACAACCACAGACTGAATTAACGATTATAACAGCTGTTTTACTATTAGGCAGATTGGTGTTAACATCATTGGAATCTTTCAGTTCAATAAAGCCAACAGATGTTAAATCTTCTCTCATTGGCTTGACTAATTCAGCTGGATACATAAGTTAAATTTTTGTTTTTGCAAATATAATAAACAATGATTAAAAACTCCTTATTTAATTAAGTAGACATTTGTAAATTTGACTGAAACTTTGTGAATGTATAAATGGTTATTTGCTTTTTTTGGATACACAATATTTAGGCTTCCTGGAGCTTTAATAGGATTTTTTATTGGATCTTTTTTATCACCCAAATCAGTAAAGATTTCAAACAAAGATTTTGAAATTAATTTATTAGCTCTAGCCTCACTAGTTATCAAAGCTGATGGAAAGGTATCTCAAAAAGAATTAGATTTTGTAAGACGTTATTTTGTTTCAGCTTATGGCAAAAATAGAGCTAATGAAGTTTTTAAAATTTTTAATCAAAATTTTAAAAACAAAGGTGTCTCTGTAAATCAAATATCAAAATTATTTAATTTGGGTTTGAATTATGAAAGTAAACTTCAGGTAATTCACTTCCTGTTTGGAATTGCCAAAGCTGATGGAAGCATTAGCCAGCAAGAAATCAATAAACTTTTAGAGTTCTCAAATTTATTCAAATTATCATATGCAGATTTTTTAAGTATCAAAGCGATGTTTATTATAGAAACTGATAATGATTATAAAATTTTAGAAGTCGATAAAAACTCATCCGATGACGAAATAAAAAAGTCATATCGAACCTTAGCAAAAAAACATCATCCAGATAAAGTTCAACATCTTGGTGAAGCGTATGTTAAAGCGGCTCAAGATAAATTTCAAAAAATTCAAAAAGCTTATCAAAACATTAAAAATAAAAGAGGCTTTTAATTATATTTAAATTATGTATGATTTAGTTTTTTATTTGGAGTTGGGATTGTTTCATGTTTTGGATTGGAATGCAATAGACCATATGTTGTTCCTTTCTGCTCTGACTATTGTTTATAGTTTTAAAGATTATAAAACTGTTTTTTGGGTAGTTACATCCTTCACAATAGGTCATACTTTTTCTTTAATTTTATCAGCGTTTGATATTTTAAAACCACCTTCAGAAATTATTGAATTTTTGATTCCAGTAACAATTATTTTAACGTCTGTTTATAATATTTTAAACAATAAGACAAAAATAAATGCATTGTTTGAGTATGGTTTTTCAATTTTCTTTGGATTAATTCATGGCTTTGGTTTTGGAAACTATTTCGAGATGTTAACTGATTCTTTGGACACTAAAATAACTCCTCTTTTAGGTTTTGCTATTGGAGTAGAATTGTCTCAACTTGTTGTAGTTTTAGCAATACTATTAATTAATTTAATAGTGATAAAACTAAATATTTTGAAGAGATCAAGTTATATAAACATATGCTCAGTTTTTATCATATTAGTATCTTTAAAATTAATTTATCAAATGATTTAATATGACCTTGTTAAAGCAAAAAAAATATGACATTGCCTATTTAAAAATGGCTAAAGAGTGGGCTAAACTTTCTTATTGCCACAGACGACAAGTTGGAGCATTGATAGTTAAAGATAAAATGATCATTTCAGATGGATACAACGGAACTCCAACTGGATTTGAAAATGTTTGTGAAGACGAAGAGAACAACACCAAGTGGTATGTTTTGCATGCTGAAGCAAACGCCATAATGAAAGTAGCTTCTTCTACACAGTCTTGTGAGGGTGCAACTTTATATATTACATTATCACCTTGTAGAGAATGTAGTAAATTGATTTTCCAGTCCGGAATAAAAAGAGTGGTCTACATTGTTGAATACAAGGATAAAACAGGAATAGATTTTCTTAAAAAATCTGGATTGGAAATAGTTCACATTCCTGATGTGTAATTAGTTTTTACTATTGATTTTTTTAGAGACGTAAAGGATTAATAATAGCACAACAGCACACGCACAAGCCAACACCCCAATTAATCCAATTTTACTGTCTTTGGAAAAAAGTTGACCAAAATCGACTTTAGTGAGATTAAAAATTAATAACAGAACAGCTAATGTTATAAAGAAATAAATTTTTTTCATATTAAAATAAACCTTGAATATTACTAGCAAATAATTTGACTGCAATTGCCATTAAAATTACACCGAAAATTTTTCTTATAACAGCAATTCCTGATTTTCCAAAGATCCTTTCAATTTTGTCAGAAAATTTTAAAACTAGATAAACAAATAAAACGTTTACAACGATAGCAATAATTATATTAACCAGCTCAAATTCTGCTCTTAAAGAAAGAAGTGTTGTAAGTGTACCAGCACCAGCAATTAGTGGAAATGCAATTGGAACAATTGAAGCAGTTTCTGGTGTTTCATCTTTATAAATTGAAATTCCCAAAACCATTTCTAGGGAGATAAAGAAAATTACAAATGCTCCTGCAACAGCGAAAGAGTTTACATCAATTCCAATGATATTTAGAATTTCTTCTCCAATAAAAAGAAAAGCGATCATTATTATAACTGAAACAATCGATGCTTTTTCTGATTGAATATGTCCAACTTTTTTCCTTAGTTCAATAATAATAGGAACACTTCCGATAATATCAATTACAGCAAAAAGTATCATTCCTACCGTAAAAATTTCTTTAATATTTACCATCAATTTTTTTTGCAAATATATATTTATATTGAAAATAAAAATCAAGTATTTTTTTAATTTAACGTAATGTTTAGAATTGGTAAAAGTTTGGTTTCTGAAGAAATTTTAGAAAACAATTTTCAGTGTAATATTTCAAAATGTAAAGGGGCGTGTTGTGTCGAAGGTATTGCTGGAGCTCCTTTAGAAATTAATGAAGCTAAATCAATTGAGAAAGATTTCGATAAAATTTCAAAATATCTTTTGCCAAGAGCTGTCAAAATAGTAAAATCAAAAGGAAAGTATATTACTACAAAAAATGGAAAATTAGAAACACCACTTGTGGATTCTAAAGCTTGCGTTTATGTACATTACGAGCCAAATGGCACATTATCTTGCGCTATTGAAAAAGCACATAATAAAAAAGAAATTGATTTCAATAAACCTATTTCTTGTCATTTGTATCCAATTAGGGTGAAAGAATACTCAGAATTTACGGCTGTTAATTATCATAAATGGTCAATTTGTTCTGACGCATGTAGTTTGGGTAACGAACTCAAAAAACCTGTTTATGAATTTGTTAAAGAAGCACTAATAAAAAAATTTGGAAAGCAGTGGTTTTTGGAGCTCGAAAAAATAGCTAAAAACAAAACTTAATAGCGCTCAAATTTTCAATTAAATACTTAAACTAATTTAACTTACTGAAAATCAAAACATTATATTTACAAATCATTCTTTACTATTAAAAATGATGATTTTAAAATTGTTAAGAACTAAGCTTGTTTGTGAATAAATACTGCTTTTATTTTTGGAAACATTTTAGAACCTTTGTGTTAAACAACAACCAAAAATTTTACTAGTTTTTATAATTAAATTTAATAAAGATGTCTACTGCTGTACCAATTTTTAAAAAAAACAACAATATTTAAAACAAATATTGTCCCTGTTTTTTTGGTTCGGATGTAAATGAGGGGGTGTTGAAATAAGATTATTTGTTGTTGAATAATTAATTAGCTAAACTTTTAAGCACAAAAGTTTAGTAAAAATTATACTGTTTTTTTAAAGGGAAAACATAAAAATAAAGATTAAAATTTTATGTTGAAAATTTTGTTAAGAACTTATAAAGTGGCCGCATAAAACTGAATAAATAAAATAGATATTTTTATATTAAACGAGAATAAAAAAAATTGAACCAAATGAAGATAGATCAAATAATTAAGAGAGATTTCGACATCAAAGCTTTTGACTTAGATAAAATTACAGAAGCTATTCACAAAGCAATGGTAGCAGTAGAAGTAGGTACAAGACAAGACGCGCAAGACGTGTCTTTATCCGTCTACACTCAATTATTAGATCGAAAAAATAAACACCAGGAATATATTCCTACAATTGAAGAGGTTCAGGATATTGTTGAAACACAGTTAATGGAAAGTAAGTTTAAAGACGTTGCAAAAGCTTACATATTATACAGAAATAAAAGAAGTCAGAAAAGAGAGTCTGATATTTTTGAAAAAAGAGTAAACTTAAAACCATATGAATATCCTCATTTATATGAATATGTTCCGGCTATTAGACATTCATATTGGATACATTCAGAATTCAATTTCACAAGCGATATTCAAGATTTTAAATCCCGTTTGTCTGATTCTGAAAGAAGCGCAATCAAAAACACAATGTTGGCAATATCTCAAATTGAAGTTGCTGTAAAGTCTTTTTGGGGAGATCTTTATCATAGAATTCCCAAACCTGAAATTGGTTCAGTAGGTTCAACATTTGCTGAAAGTGAAGTTCGTCATGCTGATGCCTATTCTCATTTATTAGAAATATTAGGATTAAACTCAGAATTCAAAGAACTTAAAAAGAAACCAAGTATAATGAAAAGAGTGCGTTATCTAGAAACAGCACTTAAAAATTCTAAAAGTGATGACAATAAAGAGTATGCTGAAGCTATCCTTTTATTTTCATTGTTTATTGAACACGTTTCATTGTTCTCACAGTTCTTAATAATTATGGCCTTTAACAAACACAAAAACATGTTGAAAGGAATTTCAAATGTAGTAGAGGCAACATCTAAAGAAGAACAAATCCACGGTGACTTTGGAATCGATTTAATTAAAATTTTACAAAAAGAACATCCTGAATGGTTCACATCAGAATATCATCAAAACATTCAAAATTTATGTAAGGAAGCCTTCGAAGCTGAGCAAGATGTTGTAGACTGGATTTTTGAAAATGGAGAACTAGATTTTTTACCTAAAGCAGTAATTAATGAATTTCTAAAAAACAGATTTAATAACTCATTGGAAAGCATTGGTATAGAGAAGGTGTTTGAGGTAGACCAAAACTTAGTTTTAGAAACAGAATGGTTTGATGATGAAATTATAGGAACCAAACATGGGGACTTTTTTGTCAAAAGATCCATCAATTATAGTAAAAGAAGCCAAAGTATAACCAATGATGATCTTTTTTAGAATATGGAGACAAAAATATTAGACGAGCAAAAACAAGTAAATTCCTCCCACGACTTAGTTCAGGCAAGAGAAGACTCAAACAAAAGAATGAATTTGAGTTCTGAAAAACCATTTGAGTGGCTTAACGAAAATAGTAGAAAGTTTCTTGCTGCGGGATACATTGGAGAGGGAGTGTGTGCTGAAGAACGTATAGCTAACATTGCAAAAAGAGCTGAAGAAATTCTACAAATGCCAGGCTACGCAGAAAAATTTTATTACTACATGTCCGAAGGATTTTATTCTTTGGCATCACCTGTTTGGTCAAACTTTGGGAAAAAGCGTGGTTTACCAATCAGTTGCTTTGGTTCACATATAGATGACGATATAGGAAATATTTTATATAGTCAGTCTGAGGTTGGTATGATGTCTAAACTGGGTGGTGGAACATCTGGATACTTTGGTAAAATTAGACATAGAGGTGCTGCAATAAAGGATAATGGAGAAGCCTCGGGTGCTGTTCATATTATGAGATTATTTGAATCTATGGTAGATGTTGTAAGCCAGGGTTCAGTTAGACGAGGTCGCTTTTCTCCCTATTTACCAATTGATCACCCAGATATTATGGAATTCTTGGAAATAGGCACAGAAGGTAATCCAATACAAGAGTTAACTCACGGTGTCACGGTAACTAATGACTGGATGCAAGAGATGATAGATGGCGATGTAGAAAAAAGAACAATTTGGGCTAAAGTTCTACAGAGTCGTGGTGAAATGGGATATCCTTATATTTTCTTTACAGATAATGCGAACAATGGGGCTCCTGATGTATATAAAGATAAGAAGCTACCTATCTATGCAAGTAATTTATGCACAGAAATTATGCTGCCTTCAAACCATGATTGGTCTTTTGTTTGTGTATTGTCAAGTATTAATTTATTGCATTATGATAAATGGAAAGATACTGATGCTGTTGAAACAATGATTTATTTTTTAGATGCAATAATTACAGAGTTTTTGGAAAAACTAGAATCTTACAAAAACTCAGATGACCGAGAGGATCAGCAAACATTTTTGTTTATGGAAAGGGCTTATAATTTTGCAAAAGAAAATAGAGCATTAGGAATGGGAACTCTAGGCTGGCACTCTCTTTTACAGTCTAAAATGCTCCCTTTTGATAGTCAAGAATCGTATGATTTAAACAGTGAGGTATTTAGAAAAATTAAAGAGTTGTCTAATAAAGCTTCTCAACATTTAGCTGAAAAGTTTGGAGAACCAGAGATTTTGAAAGGATATGGAAGAAGAAATGCAACTTTAAATGCTGTGGCTCCGACTACATCGTCTGCCTTTATATTAGGACAAGTATCGCAAGGCATTGAACCAATATGGTCAAATATCTATGTGAAAGATATCGCAAAAATAAAAACGACAATTAAAAATCCCTTTTTAGAAAAATTATTAAAGGAAAAAGGTATGGATACTCCAGAGATTTGGAGAGATATTAGAGACAGAGATGGCTCTGTTCAACATCTAGACTTTTTATCAGAAAATGAAAAAGATACATTCAAAACATATTCTGAAATAGACCAGTTAGTGATTGTATATCAGGCAGCCAATAGACAAAATCATATTGACCAAGGTCAATCACTTAATATTATTGTACATCCAGATATGCCCACAAAGGATATTAATAAAATACACATAACAGCTTGGAAGTTAGGACTAAAATCATTGTATTATCAGCACAGTATGAATGCTGCCCAAAAGTTCAAACAAAAGAAAGAGTGTGTTAGTTGTGAAGGCTAGTAACTATTAAATTATTCATAAAAAAAAGCAATTCATTACGAATTGCTTTTTTTATGGAATAAAGTTTTATTACTTATTATTTTCCGTTTGATGGAGGCTCTACACTTGAATCGTATTCTTCGTTGTAAAGCTCTAACATCGCCATAGTTGCTTTGATAAGATCCTTAGATTCTGTCAAAATACTAAAGTATAGCGTTGTGTTTTTTGGACTTGATTCCTCAGATTTTGTTCTTGAAATCTGATTGTTAATTTTTTCTCTTACAGAGTCTAACAACTCTTGTTTAGAGTCAAGAATACTAGAAATTTCCTTGAAATTATTTTTAGAGAAGGCAAATTTCGTTCTTTCAAATAGTGTTTCAAGTTCAAGGCTAATTTCTTTTAATTCTCTTATTTGATTAAAAGTTAAAGCCTTGTGATTGTTATTAATATGCTTGAAAGTAACTTTTGAAATATACTGTAGTGACTCTGAAATATCTTGTAAAGAACCTAGAACATTAATATAAAAGTTACTAGCTCCCTTAATTGTGGACTCATCTAAATTTTTAATAAAATAGAATAAATCATTTCTTAAATCCTCAATTTCTTCAGCTAAAGATTTAACTTCTTTTTTATTTTTTTTAAGAGTAGATAAGTCTTGAGTAGCAAGTCCATCTATAGATGCTGCAAAGATTTTTTTAATCTTTTTTGAAGCCTTTGAAACATTGCTTGAGCTTTCTATGATAACACCTTGAATAGAACTGCTTTCGGCTGAGCTTAATGCATCTTCATTTTTAATCTGAGCAGTTTCTTTTCTGTGAGAAATATAGTTTCTTGCTAATAACAATAACGCAACAAATAGAAGAATAGCTATAGCTGTAGGTCCGCCTAAATTTATTAGGAATGCAATAGTTCCACAACCTACAAAAGCAATAAAAGCTGTAAAGAACCAACCACCAATTACATTTAGAACTCCAGCAACTCTGTACACAGCACTCTCACTTCCCCATGCTCTATCAGCCAATGATGTTCCCATTGCAACCATGAATGTTACATAAGTCGTAGATAAAGGTAATTTGAAAGATGTAGCTATGGAAATAAGAATTGCTGCAACCATCATATTTACTGCTGCTCTGATCATATCGAAAGCAGGCAATTCAATTGATTTGTTAGATGATAATTCTATTGCAGGTTTTTCAAATTGTGAGTCAATGTGTTTTTGAACATTACTTGGAACAACTTTTGAAAATATATTTGACAAATTAACTGAAGCTCTAACAATTCCTCTTGATAAAAAGTTTGGGTTAAATCTTTCTTTTGTGTCTTGTTGTCTAGCTAAATCTATTTCAGTTTTAGTTACTTTTTTAGCTTTAGATGAAATCCATAAAGTCACTACCATTACCATTCCAGCTAAAAATAATAGCAAACTTGGAGTAGGAACTTTTTTAGATAGAACAGCCATAGAAAATTCAGTTGCTGCAACTCCAGACGCACTCCAAGCTTCATAAGATTGCCATGCAGCAATTGGAACACCAATAAAGTTAACCAAATCGTTTCCAGCAAATGCTAGCGCTAATGAAAATGTACCAACACCAATTATAATTTTATAGATGTTAATTTTTAAAACAGAAACAATTAAAAATGAAATTAACGATAAAACAATAAATAAACTTATTGCAATTAAAACAACTTGAGTTTCCATGAAGTTTGCAATGGTTGAACCATCTAGTATGTCAAAACTTTGTTTAGCATAAGCTGTACCCTTTATTCCTTTCATTAATATGAAGTAGGTTATAGAAGTTAAAGCAACCCCGCCAAATAATGAACCTACCCATTTCGCTTTTTGCTCATAATTATAAGACAATAATAATCTTGAAACATACTGAACAACTGCTCCAACAGAGAAAGCAACAAATACTGACAACAGTATTCCTCCAATAATCTGAGTAGCTTTAGTTACGTTTATATATTCAACTAGCATGCTTGAATCACCACCTGTAGCAAAAATTTTAATGAGTGAAACCGCTACAGCTGCACCTAAAAGTTCAAATACAATAGAAACTGTAGTTGAAGTAGGCATCCCTAGTGTGTTAAAGAAATCAAGCAGCAATATGTCCGTAATCATAACCGCCATAAAAATGATCATGATTTCTGAGAAGAAAAACATATCTGGATTAAAAATTCCTTTTCTCGCAACTTCCATCATTCCACTTGAAAATACAGCTCCAACTGCAACACCTAAACTGGCTAAGATCATAATATTTCTAACTGAAATAGCCTTTGATCCTAAAGCTGAATTTAAGAAGTTTACGGCATCGTTACTAACACCCACAACCAAGTCTCCAATGGCTAGGATGGCTAGAGCAATAATCATTATTAAATATACGTCCATGTCATTATTAAATTGACTTGAAAAATACGTTAAATCTAGAAAAAACGATGTAAAATTAATGTTAAGAATATTCATATGTTAAATTTTAAATTCTGCGTTTAATGACAGAATTGATTTGTTGTTTATTATTGAATTGTCGTGAGTAAATAATCTATAGTTAATGTTGAATTTAACACCTTTTGTTGCTTGGTATTGAGTACCAAACATTAAAAGACTACCATCATTATTATAGTTCCATGCTTTGGATTCTCCATTAAGTATGTTTGAGGTTATTTGGTCGTAACGAACAAATAATTCGTAATTTTTTGGTAATTTTTTTGATCCATAAATAGAAAACCCATCTCTGTTATAACCATCTTGGGATGACTTATAGTTTCTCGCATTATTAAGTTTGTTATATTCTAGCCCTAATCTTCCTCCGTCTCCTTTGTGTCCTAGGAAAAAGGAAGAGTTCGTAATTGCACTTGCATCTTTTGCATCATGAGAATCAAAATAAATTCTAGTTTCGAATCCTTTTGGCAGATCATAGAAAAAACTAACACCTTGTCTAATATTACCATCATTGTCTTGCACGTTTTTATATCCTTCTCCATTTAAAAAGAATACATTCATTGTTAATTTAGAATTTAACTTAAATTCAGAATTAAACCCTAAATCTGCACTTGCTCCAAATTTGTATTCATCTTGAAAGGATTTGTAAACATATCTATAACCCCACAAATTTTCTTGACCTTTAAATTGTTTATTTCCTATAAGACCTAAACTAAACTTAACCTTAGAACTTACTTTCCAATCTAGTTGAGCTACTTTAACGTAAGCAGTGTAAGCACTTCCACTTGAATTAGATCCTATGTCATAGGTTATTTTACCAGATATTTTATCATCAAACTTGTAAGAGTAACCTAAATAAACTCTTTTAAGTTCAAAGGCTGTGTTTTTTTCTACATCTTTTGTGAAGTCGTTTTTAAAATTCCAAAAAACTTTGAAGCTTGGTTTTCCGGCTGGATCATCTTGAGATAATCCATTAATTGAAAATAGTAAAAATAGAGTAAATAATATTTTTTTCATTTTGGTTATAATTTATGATGCAATTTTAAAACCTTATTTTGATCCTAATGTTAAGAAATTGTTATGTTATTAAATTGTTCAGTAAATTGCATTGATGAATTGGGAAAAATTATTATCTCTAAAAAGACAAGGAGATACTCTTAAGAGGCTAAGAGTTGAACAAGACGAAACAAGAATCGGATTTGAGGTTGATTATGATAGAATAATTTTTTCATCATCATTTAGATCACTTCAAGATAAAACCCAAGTTATACCATTTTCAAAAACGAGTTTTGTTCATACTAGATTAACTCATAGTCTAGAAGTTTCAGTTGTTGGTAGAAGTTTAGGTAGAGTTGTTGGAAAAAAATTGATTGAAAAATATCCGTATTTAAGACAAACTTATGGATTTCAAAGTAATGACTTTGGGGCTATAGTTGCTGCTGCAAGTTTAGCTCATGATATAGGAAATCCTCCTTTTGGACATAGTGGAGAAATGGCAATTGGAGATTTTTTTAAAAATGGATATGGTAAAAAGTTTAAGGAAAATCTTAGCGATCAACAATATAAAGATTTGTGTTATTTTGAGGGGAATGCTAATGGATTTAAAATTCTTTCTGAAAATAAAGCTGGAATTAAAGGAGGCTTAAGGTTAAGCTATGCAACTTTAGGCGCCTTTACTAAATATCCTAGAAGATCTGTATTTTCAAAAAAATCAACTCATATTAAAGATAAAAAATATGGATTCTTTGCCTCACAAAATTCATTTTTTGAGGAGGTAGCAAATGAGCTTGGAATGGTTAGTAATGATGGTTCTTTTATGCGACACCCTTTAGCATTTTTAGTCGAAGCAGCCGATGATATTTGTTACACTTTAATTGACTTTGAAGACGGGATTAATTTAGGGTGGATTTCTGAGGAGTATGCATTAGAATTTTTAATAAGATTGGTAAAAGATAGTATTGACACTAAAAAGTATAATTCATTAAAACATAAAACAGACAGAGTAGCATATTTAAGAGCTCTGTCAGTTAATACTTTGATTAACGACACTGTAAAAATATTTTTAGCAAATGAAGAAAAAATATTAAATGGAGACTTTTCAAAAACTCTTCTTTCTGAAAGTGTATTTAAGGCTCAAATGAAGGACATTATTGATATCAGTGTTAAAAAAGTATATCAATCTAAAGAAGTGATTGAAAAAGAATTAAAAGGATATCAAGTGATTCATAAATTACTCAGTGTTTTTGTAAACGCAACGGTTAATAATCAATTAGATAAAACTAGTGCTTTAGACGATTTAGTTTTGGCTTCACTTCCTGAAACTTACATTCATAAGGACGGAGAGTTATACGAACAACTTCTTGATGTTAGTTGTTTTGTAGCAAGCTTAACTGATGGCAATGCTTTAGAATGGTATAATAAAATTAGTTAAATGATCAACCTTTACGATGATAATTACTTTATGAGAAGAGCTTTAGACGAAGCAAAAATTGCTTTTCAAAAAGACGAAGTTCCTGTTGGAGCAGTAATAGTTAGTAATAATCAGATAATAGCCAGAGCACATAATTTAACTGAAACATTAAATGATGTTACGGCACATGCTGAAATGCAATGTATAACTTCAGCAGCTAATTATATTGGAGGAAAATATTTAAAAAATTGTACAATGTATGTCACCCTTGAACCATGTCAAATGTGTGCAGGAGCATTGTATTGGTCACAAATTTCAAAATTAGTTATCGGAGCAAGTGATGCTCATAGGGGTTTTAGAGTAATGAACACTAAGCTTCACCCAAAAACTAAAGTAATTGATGGGATAATGGCAAAGCAATCTAAAATTTTGATTGATGACTTTTTTAAAAAGAAAAGAGAAATAAAATAAAAAACCCTCAATAAATTGAGGGTCTAATCGTTATAAAATAAAATATTTATTATTCTTCTATTAGTGTAACATTAGCTGCAACTTTTCCTTTTCTTCCTTCTTCTTCAGAATATTCTACTTTGTCTCCTTCGTTAAGTTTTACACCGTCTAAAGAAGTTACATGAACGAAGATATCCTCGCTCGTTTCGTCGTTGGTAATGAACCCATAACCTTTGGATCCATTAAAAAATTTTACTGTACCTGTCATTAATTATTTTAATTATTTGAATGCAAATGTATACATTAATAATTAAGTGAGGATATTTTATTGAAAAAATTTAATTTATTTAATTGATTTTGAGGATTTTGCCTTCATTTTTTTTAAGTTTTCTTCACTAAGTGTATAGTCACTTAATTTTTTTCCTTTCCATCTGTTGTAGAGAAAAATAGGCATGAAAACAAAAACTAAAAAAACTACACTAAAACCAATAATTTTATTACCTAAAACTTCGTCATCATTAGCTACGTAAGTACCAGCCATTATTCCAGAGATTGAAATAAAAAATAATAGTGAAATTAGATTTTTCATTTTTATTTTTTGTTGAGTTTTATTCCCAATTCGTTTAATTGAGAATCATCAATTTTGGAAGGTGCATCGATCATAATATCTTTACCGCTGTTGTTTTTTGGAAAGGCGATGTATTCTTTAATGCTTTCCTGACCATCTAACAACGCTACTAATCTATCGAGTCCAAGCGCTATACCACCATGAGGAGGAGCACCATATTCGAAGGCATTCATTAGAAAGCCAAATTGCTGGCTGGCTTCTTTTTCAGTAAAACCTAAATGATTAAACATTAGTGATTGAATTTTTTTATCGTGTATTCTAATTGACCCTCCACCAATTTCATTTCCGTTTAACACTAGGTCATAGGCGTTAGCTTTGACTTTTTCAGGAGATTTTTCTAGAAGATCTAACTCGTCAATTTTTGGTGATGTAAATGGGTGGTGCATTGCATGAAATTGTTTAGATTCTTTATCCCATTCTAGTAGTGGAAAATCTGTAACCCACAAAGGAGCAAATTCTTCAGAATTTCTAAGCCCTAAATTTTCTGCAATTTCTAATCTTAATGCACTCATTTGAGCTCTAACCTCTGCAATTTTTCCAGATAAAATAAATACAAGGTCTCCACTTTCAGCTTTGGTTTTATCAGCCCATTTTTTTAAGTCATCTTGATCAAAAAACTTATCAACTGAGGACTTGTAGGTTCCATCATCATTACATCTAAGATAGATTAACCCTTTAGCACCAACTTGAGGTCTTTTAACCCAATTTGTGTAGTTGTCAATCTGTTTTCTAGTTAATGTATTCCCCTTTTCAATTCTAATTCCAATAACAAGTTCAGAAGAATTAAAAACATTAAAATCTTTATGTTTTGAAACGTCATTTAAATCAATAAGTTCCATTGCAAACCTAATGTCGGGCTTGTCACAGCCATACTTAGACATGGCCTGGTCGTAAGTCATTCTTGGGAATTCATCTATAGAAATACCTTTAATTTCTTTAAGCAAATGTTTTATTAAACCTTCAAAAGTTGTTAAAACATCTTCTTGGTTTACAAAAGACATTTCACAGTCAATTTGAGTGAATTCTGGTTGTCTGTCAGCTCTAAGGTCCTCGTCTCTAAAACATTTTACAATTTGATAATAGCGGTCAATGCCCCCAACCATTAATAATTGCTTAAATGTTTGAGGAGACTGTGGTAGGGCATAAAATTCACCTTGGCTCATTCTAGATGGAACCACAAAATCCCTGGCTCCTTCAGGTGTAGATTTTATTAAATAAGGAGTTTCAACATCAACAAAGTTTAAGTTGTTCAAATAATTTCTTATCTCAGAACTTACTTTATGTCTGAAGATTAGTTTTTCTTTTATTGAAGTCCTTCTGATATCTAAATACCTATATTTCATCCTAAGTTCCTCTCCTCCGTCAGTGTTTTCTTCTATAGTAAAAGGAGGAGTGATAGATTCGTTTAATATAGTTAACTCGGATACTAAAATTTCTATTTCTCCTGTATCAATATTAGGATTAATTGAAGCTCTTTCAATAACTATTCCCTTAACTTGAATCACAAATTCTCTTCCAAGAGATTTGGCTTTTTCAAAAAGATCTTTAGAACTTCTTTTTTCGTCAAATATTAATTGAGTAACACCATATCGATCTCTTAAGTCGATCCATATCATGAAGCCTTTATTTCTGGATTTTTGAACCCAACCTGAAAGAGTTACTTCAATATTATTGTCTTTGGATCTAAGCTCGCCACAGTTGTGAGTTCTGTACATTTTAATTTATTATGGTGTAAATTTAAGAAGATATTATCTATATCTTAAACCAATCCACAATTTAAATTTTTCAATCATTATAAACAAAGATGGAACAACAAATAAAGTTAAAAACGTAGCAACTACAAGTCCTGAAATCACAGTGACTGCTAAAGGTCCCCAAAAAACAAAATTATCGCCTCCCCAATAAATATTTGGATTTAAATCACTAAAAAGAGTATAGAAGTTAATATTAAATCCAGCAGCTAGAGGAATTAAACCACCTATAGTTGTAATTGCTGTTAATAAGACTGGTCTTAATCTTGATTTACAAGACTCGACAATTGATTCATATTTTAAATCTATTAATTTTTTGTCCTTATTGGCTTGGTCTTGTTTTTTTCTATTTAATAAAATAACAGAGTAATCAAGTAATACAACTCCATTGTTTACAACAATTCCCGATAGGGCAATTATACCCATCATTGTCATTAAAATGACAAAAGAATTTCCTGTTAAAGCTAGGTATCCGAAAACTCCAATTAAACTTAAAATGATAGCAATCATTATAATAGTTGGTTTACTTATTGAATTAAATTGAAGTATTAATAATAGAAAAATTAACAACAGACCTGTTAAAAAAGCTTTCAATAAAAATTCTTGGTTTTTGTTTTGTTCTTCGATTTGTCCAGTGTAATCAATATCAATCATGCTAATATCCCCCTTGAAATTCTTCATTTCATTTACAATTTGATTTACAACCGCACCAGCATCTACATATCCAGAGGATAGGCCAGAATATATTGTTACAATTCTTTTGAAGTCCTTGTGCTTAATTTCACTAAAAGTGGTTGATCTAGATGAACTTGCAACACTAGAAATAGGAATTTCTTTGATCATCCCATTGTTTGGATCTCTAAAAGTTAAATTTTGATCAAATAAAACATCTTCAGAGTATCTATTGTCTTTATTAAAACGAATGTTGATGTCATAGTCTTCTCCGTTTTCTTTGTAGATACCAGCTTTGGTCCCGAAAAGTGCTGCTCTTAATTGCTGTCCAACTTGTCCAACGCTCAACCCTAATTCACCAGATTTCTCTCTATCAATATCTACAAGATTAATAACCCTTGATTTGTTCACATCAATTTTTAACTCCTCAATGCCAGGAATATTTCTGGTATTGATGTATTCAGTTATTTTTTCGGCTTTCTCAATTAAAGTTGTATAATCTTTTCCAGTTATTTCGATATTGATCGGATAACCAACAGGAGGACCAGAAGAGTTTTTTTCTACTGCGATTGAAACTCCAGGGTATTTATCTTTTAGAGTCTCCTGAATTTCTTTTCTGACATCTCTAGAGCTAAAACCTCTTCTATATTTAAAATCTCTAAACGATGTTGTGATTTTGGCCCTGTTTGGCATCTCGGATAAAGCTCCTAATTCTTTTTCAGGATTTTCAGAGCCCTCTCCGACTTGAGATACATTATTTTGTACCATAAAATTGTATCCAGACTCTTCGTAATATTTTTTATCGTATATAATTTTATTAATGTCAGATTCAATCAATTTTGCAATATGATTTGTTTTAGAAATATCTGTTCCTTCAGGATATTGTACATAAACTATGATTTGTCTAGGATCTTCATCGGGAAAAAACTCGATGCTAGTTCTTTGAGAGGAAACAGATTTACCAAAGCTCATAAAAGCAACTATCAAGCTTATAAAGGTTGATAGTATTATAAGGTATGGTCTTTTTCCAATTAAAATTGTTTTGAGTAGTTTTTCATAATAAGAGTCAAGAATTGGTAGAACTTTAGATTGAAAATCATTTGCTAATTTTCTTAAAACCAATCTATATATCCAAAAATTTATTGCTACAAATATTTGAATGGAACCTAAAAACCTATAAAATTGAGCGGACTCCAAATCCTCAACAGTAAATCCAAGAACTAAAAATAAAACTCCAAAAATTCCTAATGTTGATGTTAGTCTTATAATTCTTTTTAAAGGCATATTAGTATCCTCAATTTTCATTAGGTTGGAAACAAGAACTGAGTTAAAAAATATTGCAACAATTAAAGATGAACATAATACAACCGATAAGGTAACTGGGAAAAAAATCATAAACTTCCCAATTCTTCCGGGCCATAAACCAAGAGGAATAAATGCAGCAACTGTTGTAGCTGTTGATATTATAATTGGAAATGCAATTTCTGAAATTCCTTTTTTAGTTGCTTCAATTCTGTTCATTCCCTCTTTTTCCATCAGTCTATACACATTTTCTACAACTACAATTCCATTATCAACCAGCATCCCTAGTCCGAGAATTAGACCAAATAATATCATGGTATTCAAAGTATTGCCCATGGCGCCAAGAATAGCAATGGACATAAACATTGACATCGGAATAGCTATTCCAACAAACAAAGCATTTTTAAATCCTAGGAAAAACAAGAGAACAATAACAACAAGTACCACCCCAAATATTATACTATTGACTAAATCAATAACTTGATTTTCTGTAAGTTCAGACTGATCGTTGGTGATGGAAACAACTAAATTTTTAGGAAAGATATTTTTTTGAATTCTTTCAACAATCAAATGTATTTTTTCAGCTGCCTCAATCATATTTTCACCAGATCTTTTCTTTACATCAAGCATTACAACTGATTTTCCGTTTTCCCTTGCATAGGTTGTTGTTTCTTTTTCTTTGAAAGTAATTTCAGCTATGTCCTTGAGAAAAACAGAATTGTTGTAAGACGATTTAACAACAAAATTTTCTAATTCTAGTGGAGAATCTATCTCACCAATAATTCTGATGGTTTTCCTTTCCTCATTTGCCTTAAGGTTACCAGCCGAAATAGAGACGTTTCCTGCTTGAACAGAATTTATAATGTCATAAAATGAAACTTTAGAAGCCATCATTTTATATATATCAACTGCTATTTCTACTTCTTTCTCCAGAGCGCCTCTGATGTCAACTTTCTTAATTTCACTTAAACTTTCGATTTCTTTTTGTAAAATTTCGGAATATTCTTTAAGCTTTTCAGTTGTGTAATCACCTGAAATATTAATGTTTAATATTGGCATTTCTTCGGTGAATGTCATGTTGAAGACACTAGGATCAACCTTTACATTATTAAACATTGGCCAATCTTCACTGGCTACTGCAGCTTCTACTTCATCTTTAACTTTTAGCTTAGCTTCAGTGTATCCAATTCCATCATCAAATTCTATAATAATCAATGAGAAATTCTCTTGGGATGAGGATTTGATTTCTAAAATATTGTTTACAGACTTTAGTTTATCTTCAAGTGGCTCAGTGATTAATTTTTCTAAATCTTCAGCTGTATTACCAGGATATATTGAACTTACAAATACTATATTTTCTTTTATTTCGGGATAATCTTCTCTTGGCATATTAAAATATGCATCAATACCAAGGTAGAGAACCAATGCCATAACAACATACATTGTTGTACTGTTATTAACTGCCCATGATGAGGGAGCAAACTCTTTTTCTTTATTATTAAATTTTTTCAATGGTCTATTTTATAATTTTTACTCTTGAATTGTCAACCAACTTTCTAATTCCTTCTGAGACAATTAAATCTCCTTGAATTAGTCCAGAAATAACTTCTATGTTTTTCCCATCGTTTTTTCCAGTTTCAATGGTAGTTTTAGAAACATAATCTTTATTATTTTTAGTATATAACTTGTATACATATTCTTTGTTGTTACTGTCAACACTAATAATATTTTGGTTAATCATTAAAGCTTTCTCATTTGAATAGTCGTTGATTTTTACTTTAGAATTTAAATTGGGTTTAACTTCAAAATCACTAGTTTTTACATCAATTTCAATTTTGAAAGTTCTATTTATTGGGTGTATATAATTTCCTGATTGGCGAACAGCTGATGAAACAGATTTCCCAATTAGAGGAAATTCTAGGATTGCTTTATTGCCTGTTTTTATTGAGGAGATGTATTTTTCAGGAACATTTGATTCAACATAAAGATTATCCATGTTTAATAACATCATTAAGTTTGATCTTCCAGGGTAAACAACCTCTCCAAGTTTAACAATTACGTTGTCAATTGTTCCACTAAATGGGGCTTGAATTAATGTTTTTTGAATTTGTTTTTTTAATTGATTGATTGCTTGTTTTTGTGCCTCAAACATTGATTTGGTTTCTAAAAACTGAATTTCACTTCCAATTTTTTGCTCCCAAAGTCTTTTTTGTCTTTCAAAAGTTGTTTTTGTCAGTTCATATTTGATCTCAAGTTGAGATAATTGTTCTTTCAAACCTCCATCATCAATTTTAATTAAAGATTGACCTTTTTTAACATCATCTCCGCTTTTTACGTAAATATTTTTAATAACACCAGAAAACTCGGGGAAGATGCTGATCAATTGATCAGATTTAACACTTCCTTGAACTTGAATATAATGATCAAACTGAGAGGGGGTAACACTCACCACCTCTACTATTGGTAACTGAGGATTTTCGTTTAACTCTTCAATTCTATTATCTAGCTGTTCAATTTTACTGTTAAGATCCTGCTGAGATGCAACAATAGTTTTTCTAGTAAGTTTAATTTTCTCAATATCAGTTGATTTTAAAATACTATTAAAAGTTTCATTGTTTTCACATGAAAACAAAAGTAGTATTGTAAATAGGTAAAATATTTTATTCATATTCTTTTAATTCTGAGTTAAAATAATTTCAAGGTTTGTTTTTTTATTTATTACTTCTATCATGGACTGAAGTAATTCATTTTGTATTGTGTAAAGTTGAATTTGTGCCTGTCTAAGCTCTAAAGCAGAAATTAATCCTTCTAAAAATTTTATCTGATTTTTTCTTTCGATTTTTTCTGCAAGTTTTAAATTTTCAACTGCATTATTATATGAGTTCAGGGCATATTCGTACTCACTTTTTGCATTTTCTAATTCAATAAGAATTTTATTTTTAGAGTCAGTTAAATCTATTTTTGATTTTTCAAATTCTATTCTAGCTTGTTGTGTTTTGGCAGATTTTCTTAAAGAACTAAATATCGGAACGGACATAGTAATACCAACAAAAGAATATCCATACCATTTTTGGTTGGGCTTAAAAAATTCAAAAGATTCATTATTTCCATCGTATCCACCTTTAACAAAAGCTCTTAATGTCGGAAGTGCTTTTGATTGTTCTAATCTTAGTAATGTTTGTTGTGATTTTTTATTGTTTAATGCAAGTTGGTAATCAATATTTTTTTCTATATCAAAACTATCTGAAGATTTTTCTAGATTAGAGCTTTTCAGAGTGAGGCCAGAAAGATTATCTAGAAGTACAATTTCTTTATCAATGTCGTACCCAATAATCAATTTCAAGAGATTCAATGATGTTTTATTTAATTTAACAGCATACTCTAAAGAATTTTTCAAAGAACTGTAAGAAATTGTTAATTGTTCAACATTTTCAAGTTCTGTAAAACCGTTTTCATAGATTTTTTTAATCTCATTTAAATTTTCCTCAACATTTTTTATGTTTCTTTTAAGGATTTCTACTCTTTCTTGACTTACCAAGGCATTTCCATATGCAGAAATAGTTGCTTTTTTAACCTCTTGATCCGTTTTTATTTTGGCCTTGTATGCTATATCCATGTAGAGTTTTATTGAAGCAAGACCTATCATGTACGATCCATCAAATAATAGTTGAGTCAGGGTTACAGAGCCGTCAATAGTTTGTTTAGTTCCAAAAGAAAGTTCTGCAAATTCACCAGGATTTCCTCCAAAAAACTCAGCTGGTACCAATGAAACAGGTTGTTTTAGATTGTTATTGTAATCGATAAATGCATTTATTTGTGGAAGACCTGTTGCTATTGTTTCCCATTTTTTTGCATTAGCTTTTTCAATATCGCTTGCTGCATTTTTAGACAATCTGTTATTATTTAAAGAATACTCTATTGCACTTTCTAGAGTGAAAGCATTTTGGCTTTTCAAGTTAAAAGACAAAAGAGATATAGTGATAAATAAAACTATTTTTTTCATTATTTATTTATAAACTGATTTAATTTTTTTAATCCTTTTTCGGTGACTATGGCTCTTAAATGATATTCAATAAAATCTATTTTAAGTTTCACCGGGTCGTACATTTCTGATGGAAATGTGTCCAAGTCTCTGATACCAATCATTCCTTTAAAATAAAGCCTTGAAATAAAATCTATTTTAATATCGTGTCTAAACAAACCAAGTTTTATTCCATTTTCAAGACTTTCTTTTGTTGATTTAGTTATAAAATCAAACTGCTTGCTGTTTATGTTTTTGTGAATAAGCGGATAGTATTTTTCAAGTTGGTATAAGGGAGATGTACTTTCTTTTTTTAAATATTTTATTAAAAATAAATTGATATCGTAAAGTTCACTTATAGGATCTTCAGATGTTTTTTTGATTTCAGTAATCCCATTTGTAATGCTTGTAAACATATAGTTTGACACAGATTTAACCAGATCTGTTTTATTTTCAAAAAAATTATATATGGTTTTTTTTGAGATTCCCATTGCGCTTGCAATATGGTCCATAGTGACGCTTTTAAAGCCTATGGTTAAAAAAAGTTCACGAGTTTTTTCTAAGATTAAATCTTTCAACTTTAATTTTTTGGAGTGCAAATATAAAAAGGAAACTTATAAAACGCAAATAGTTTCCAAAGTTTCTTAAGCGGGAACATAATAGTAAAATGGAAAAGATGTATTTTTGAATCAAATAACTAGTTTGTACAATATCAAATTTTATGCCGATTTAATTAACAAAGGATTAGAAAATTTATCTTTTTCTGATCATCCCAAATCTCTTTACAATCCCATTAAGTATATTTTAGAAATTGGAGGTAAGCGAATCAGACCCTTTTTGGTTTTAATGTCAGCAGAATGTTTTGGAAACGATTTTAAAAAAGCTTTGCCAGCCGCTCTTTCAGTAGAGTGCTTTCATAATTTTACTTTAATGCATGATGACATAATGGACTCTGCTGCACTAAGGCGAGGAAATCAGACCGTTCATTTAAAATGGGATGTTAATCAATCGATTCTCTCAGGTGATGCTTTATTAATTTATTCCTATCATTTGTTAGAATCCTACGAACCAATAATGTATAAAAAACTAAATAATGTTTTAAATACAGTAGCATTAAAAGTTTGTGAAGGTCAACAGTTAGATATTGATTTTGAAAATAAAGATGATGTCACACTTGATGAGTATCTCAATATGATTGAGCTTAAAACTGCGGTTTTAGTTGGAGCTGCATTGAAAATGGGAGCTATAATTTCGGAGGCTTCAGAAACTGATTTACAAAACATATACAATTTTGGTGTAAACTTAGGGATCGCTTTTCAGCTTCAAGATGATTATTTAGATACGTTTGGCGATCAATTATTGGTAGGTAAGGCAATTGGGGGAGATATAGTTGAAAATAAAAAAACTGCGATGTATCATTTGGCTATGTCTAATTCAAACAAACAGCAAAAAAAGGAATTAACAAAACTCTACAGTAGTTCTGATTTTGAAGATAAAGTTTTAAAAGTCACAAAAATATTTAAAGATACTGGTTCAGATTCCAAGACCCTAGATTTAGTCAAAGAGTATACAGTTCAAGCTTTAAAATCAATAGATAAATTAATTATTTCAGATGAAAATAAATTGCAATTGATTAATTTTTCAAAATCATTGATGGATAGAAAACTATAATTTTTTTCAATAATAATTTAGGCAAGACTAAATTATTTTTTATTTAAAGCTAAATATTATACATTTGCATTATGTTATCTCTTTCTGAAGAAAATCATTTAAAATCTATTTTTCATTTGTCATTGAATTCTGACAGTGGAGTTTCTACCAATTCAATTGCAAATAATTTAAACACTAAGGCTTCTTCAGTTACTGAAATGTTAAAAAAACTCAGTGAAAAATCACTTATCGTTTATATAAAATACCATGGCGCTCAATTAACTGAACTTGGCAGAAAAACAGCTCTCAAAATTATAAGAAAACACAGATTGTGGGAGGTCTTTTTAGTAGAAAAACTAGACTTTAAATGGGACGAAGTTCACGAAATAGCTGAGCAGTTGGAACATATTCAATCTGAAAAATTGACCAACAAATTAGATAAGTTTTTAAATTTTCCTACGCACGATCCACATGGAGATCCTATTCCTAATCCAGCTGGATTTATTAAGATCACTCCAAAACTAAAATTGAGTGATTTAGGAATTGGTGAAACAGGAAAATTTGTTGGCGTCAAAGACTCATCCTCAGCATTTCTTAAGTATTTGGATAAAAGAAAAATATCTCTGGGCTGTAATATTAAAGTGCTTCATCAAGAAGAATTTGATCAATCATTACATATTGGTTTGGACGATACTAATCTTACCATTTCTGTTAAATCGGCAAGTAACTTATACATAACTAAAATTTAATATGTTTCAAGAAATAATTACATTTTTTCAAAACACTGATCCAGTTTTAGGAGCATTATATGCAACTCTATTCACTTGGGCAATGACAGCTTTTGGAGCTTCTTTTGTTTTTCTATTTAAGACTATGAATCGAGTTTTTTTAGACGGTATGTTAGGATTTACTGGTGGCGTTATGGTTGCTGCTAGTTTTTGGAGTCTTCTTGCTCCAGGCATAGAAATGAGCGAGGGAGAGGGATTTGTAAAAGTAATTCCAGCAGCTGTTGGATTCGCTCTTGGAGCTTTATTTATTTTTGGTTTAGACAAAATCTTACCACATCTTCATATAAATTTTAAAGAGGCTGAAGGAATTAAAACTCCATGGCATAAATCTACATTACTCACTTTAGCAATTACACTTCATAACATTCCAGAAGGATTAGCGGTAGGTGTGCTTTTTGGAGGTGTTGCTGCAGGTTTACCAGAAGCTTCACTTACTGGAGCAGTTGTTTTAGCAATTGGAATAGGAATTCAAAATTTTCCTGAAGGAATAGCTGTATCTATGCCGCTAAGACGTCAAGGAATGAGTAGAAGAAAAAGCTTTATGTATGGCCAAGCCTCAGCAGCCGTAGAACCAATAGCTGCTGTTATTGGAGCATTGGCGGTAACTTTTTTCACCCCTATTTTACCTTACGCACTTGCTTTCGCAGCAGGCGCAATGATATTTGTAGTAGTTGAGGAAGTAATTCCAGAAACTCAGTTGGAGAAAAATACTGATATAGCGACATTAGGTTTTATAGGCGGATTTATTGTGATGATGATTTTAGATGTTGCCTTAGGATAGTCCATGAAATATATTTTATTATTACTTCCATTTTTTATAAATGCACAAATTATTAATGTTCAAGGCTCTGTAAATTCAAACGACGGACCATTGGGATTTGCTACTATTAGTATTGTAGATTCTGGTTATGGAGTAACATCAAATGAGAATGGATATTTTGAAATTCAAGTTGATTCTTCCAAAGACAATTACCTACTGGTATCTTATTTAGGATATATTTCAAAAAAAATTTCTCTAAAAAATATCGATAAAGATTTACAAAACGTAGTTGTTATCCTTGAAGAAGATATTAATGGTTTAAACGAAATTGTTGTTACTGGAAGCCTGAGGGATCAATTTGTTACTAAATCTCCGGTCAAAGTAAATGTCATTACTTCAAAAAAAATAAATTCATTTTTACCCTCTGCTGGAAGTAGTGTTAAAGAAATTATTAAGCTTATTAGTGGAGCTCAAGAGGTTATAGCCTGCGGAGTTTGTTATACAAATTCAATTAGTATAAATGGTCTGGAGGGACCTTATACTTCAATTTTGTTAGATGGAATTCCAATGTATGGCAATTTAGCTTCAGTCTATGGTTTAAGTGGAATACCCAATATGATAATTGATAGACTAGAAATAGTTAAGGGTCCAAGTAGCACATTGTATGGATCCGAGGCTGTAGCTGGTGTGATTAATATCATTACCAAAAACTTTGAAGATCAACCGTATTTTTCTTTAGATGTTCAAGGAACATCGCACTCAGAATCTTATATAAATTTGGCAATGGCGCCAAAAGTTGGAAAATCAAAGACTTATTTTGGATCGACATGGGATAAAAAAAATTATTATAGAGATTACAATGATGATGGTTTTGGAGATGATATCAATTTTGATAGATTTTCACTATTTAGTAAATGGGATATTTTCAGAAAGTCAAAAAAAAATTTTATTATCAATTCCAGATATTATTTTGAAGATAGAAGAAATGGAGTTGAAGATTTTATGTTTAAGGATAATTATAAAAAATTAAGAGGATCAGAAACTGTTTATGGAGAAAGCATTAAAACTCACAGATTTGAATTATTTGGAAAGTACGAATTTGATTTTTTAGATGATTTTGAATTAAATTATTCTTATTCAAAACACAGCCAAAATAGTTTTTACGGATCTGATTTTTATAAAGCAAATCAAGAAATTTTATTTTCACAATTTACCTTAAAAAGAAAATTTTCAAAACATGATATGCTATACGGTTTATCATTTAGAAATAATATATATGATGATAATACTTCAGTAACTGAAAAAATAATTGATGGTGTAATTGTTAATGAAAGTTCTAACCAGTTTATCCCTGGAATATTTGTTCAAGATCAGTATAGCCCATCTGACAAACTATCAATTATTTCTGGGCTAAGAGTCGATAACTACAAAGATCATGGATCAATTTTTTCTCCGAGCCTGCATTTGAAATATAATCCAGGCGAATGGCTATCTTTCAGATTAAACGCTGGTACTGGTTTTAGAATCGTTAACTTATTTTCAGAGGATCATGCTTTTGTTACAGGTCAAAGAGAAGTAAAAATATTAGAGGAATTACAGCCTGAAAGATCAAAAAGTGTAATTTTAAATTCTAATTACATATACACTACTTCAAATGGATCTGGGAATTTTGATTTTGATATTTTTTACACTCATTTCTCAAATAAAATAATCCCAAGCTATGAGGAAAGTAAGTACATAATTTATAGAAATTCTAACGGATATGCTTTTACAAAGGGATTCAGTGGAGCATGGAATTATACTTTTATAAGTGGTATAGCTTTTACATTAAATTTTAATCATCAAATTGCTAAATACGTTGAAGTAAACAATAATGAAAAGGCAAAATCAAGCATTGAACATTCGCCAAATTGGACGGCAAGTATAAATTTTAAATTTCCAGTATACAAAAATTGGTCTATTAATACTTCATCGAACTATACTGGAAAAATGCAATTACCCATTGTATATGACATGAATAATCAAGGAGAATTGTCTAAAACTCCAAGACCAACTGTAAGTAAGCCATTTTCGATTCATAATATAAATTTAACTGGGGAGTTAAATAATACACATGAAATTTATTTTGGATTGTTTAATGTATTAAATTTCAAACAAAAAGAATCTTCATTGGTAGCTTACAACGATCCCAACTATGAAAAAGGATTTAGTCCATTTTTTGATACCTCATATGTATATGCACCAAATCAAGGGGTTAAATTTTACGTTGGGTTTAAATTTAACTTAAATGATTTATCTAAAAAGTAAATTAGATAAATTAATTTCTTGATGCTTTTGCTATTTCTTCAAAATCGACATTAGAATAAGTGAATGAAGAATCTTTAACAAAGGGTTCTCCATATTTTTTTTGCCAATCTTTATGAAATGCCAACTCAATATTTGTAGGAGGAATAATTGAAAATTTTACTGTATACAGATCATCAATTTTCCCCGGAAGCGAAATATTTCTTGCATAATGAAAATTATCAATTAAGTTGATATGAGCAGTTAAATCAATGAACGTACTAAGCTTTGTTGTTTCATTTATAATTTGAGCAGTTATGTGTAAGTAGGGAATGAATCCTCCCTTTGGAGCACCCGGTGGAATGTTCTTTTCATCCCAATTTACCCTTGCCTCTATGTGCACATTAGTTAGGTTTTCTTCAAGATGCATAGAATTGGGAGAAACGTGATCTTTTATAGCTCCTTCAAAAATTAATAAAATACCAGGCTCGATTCTCTCTTTTCCAATAATTAATTCTTGAGAATTTGATAGATTAGAAAATAGAAAAGTGATTAAAAGGCTGAATAATAGTTTTTTCATTTTAAGTAAGAGTTTTCGAGAATTCTAATATCATTAAGTAGTTTGTCCATCTCTGATTGGTTTGTTCCGTCATAAAACCCTCTAATTCTTTTTTCTTTGTCAACCAGAACAAAATTCTCAGTATGAATCATATCGTATTTTCCTCCATCTCCATCGTTTTTTGCTACTAAGTAAGATTTTCTAGCTAAATCGTAAATTTCTTTTTTATCACCTGTTAGCAGATTCCATTTCGAGTCAATAACATTTTTTTCTAAAGCATATTTTTTTAATTGCTGTACGCTATCAATTTCAGGCGTTACGGAAAAGGAAACCAATAATATTTCGGGATTATCAATCAATTTGTTTTGAAGATAGCCCATGTTTTCAGTCATTATTGGACAAATTGTTGGGCAGGTCGTAAAGAAAAAATCAGCTACATAAATTTTATTGTTGTAATCTTCTTCGGTTATTTTATATCCATTTTGATTGAGCAAACTAAAATCTTTAATCTTGTGATATTTTTTAACAAACTGAATTTCTTCTGCAACTAGTTCTTTCGAAATCATGGATGGGCTGTAGATAGGTAAACTTTTTACAGGCTTTTTCATAAAATAAAATGAACTAATTACAATTGCTGAAAAAACAATCATTGTAGTTACAATTGGCCAGTATCTTTTAAGGTTTTTTTTATTAGAATTCAATTATAAAAAATTAAGTGTTCATTAAATCTTCAATTTCATCAATTTCTATAGGAATGTTTTTCATAAGATTGATAGGATCAGAGTTTTTTTGTACCACTACATCATCCTCAAGTCTTATGCCAAATTTTTCATCTTGTAAATATATTCCAGGCTCTACTGTAAACACCATATTTTCTTCAATAGGATCATTTAAATCTCCATAATCGTGGGTATCCAATCCTAAATGATGGGAAACCCCATGAGTAAAGTACTTTTTAAACGCTGGATTTTTTTTAGTTTGATTTTGAATATCAACTTTTGAAATAAGACCTAGTTTTAATAATTCAGAACTCATTAATTTCCCAACTTCATCATAATGCTCCTTCCAAAGAATACCAGGTCTGAGTAATTTTGTTGCTTCGTTTTTTACATGAAGTACAGAATTATACACTAATTTTTGTCTTTTTGAAAACTTTCCTGATACTGGAATTGTTCGGGTCATATCACTTGAATAATTAGCATATTCTGCACCAACATCAAGTAATAAAACATCACCATCTTGACATTGATTGTTGTTTTCAATGTAATGAAGAATATTTGAGTTAACTCCTGACGCAATTATCGGTGAATAAGCAAATTTTCTAGAACGATTTTTTAAAAATTCATAAGAAAATTCAGCTTCAATTTCATATTCCCACACACCAGGTTTAACAAAGTTCAGTATTCTTCTAAACCCTTTTTCAGTTATATTACATGCTTCTTGAATTAGTTCAAGTTCAATTGGGTGTTTTACTGATCTTAATTTCTGTAAAATCGGATTACTTCTTTCATAATTTTTGAAATTATATTTCTTTTTAAGCCAATTGGTAAATCTATCTTCTCTTGTTTCAGTCTCAACTTTAGCCCTGTAGTGTTCGTTTTGATTGACGTAAAGTGATGTATTTTCATTTAATAATTTTTCAATAATCTTTTCCATTTCACCAAGCCAATACACTTCAGAAATACCAGAAATGGAGTATGCATTTTTTTTATTTAGTCTAGCCCCCTCCCAATGTGTGAGAAGATCATTTGGCTTTGTTAGAAACACAACCTGTTTAGAAACTTTTTCATTTTCTTTAAATAAAACCAAAATGGTTTCTTCTTGATTAATTCCTGTTAAATAAAATAAATCTCTGTGCTGTTCAAACGGCAAAGTAGTGTCTGCACTTACAGGATATTTATCATTTGAGTTAAAAAAAGCAATACTATTGTTTTTCATTTTTGCAATAAATTTTTTTCTATTTATAACAAAAAGAGAATTATCAATAGGGAAGTATTTCATATTAATTTAAAATTCAAAAATAGTATATTTAGCCTACAACATAGTATCAACAATAAACTTAATTTTAATTACATGAGACTCTTTATTTTATTATTTGCAGTATCTATTTTTTCTTATTCTCAAAATGCCACAGGTTCACAAGAAATAATTAACAGCTTAAAATATCAAAACGATCTTTTAAATAATTCTTTGGTTAAAAATATTGAGTTTGTCAATATTGGCCCAAGTGTTATGAGTGGAAGAGTCACTGACATTGAGGTTAACCCTGATGATCCAGCAGAATTTTACGTTGCATATGCTTCTGGAGGATTATGGCATACAATTAATAATGGAACAACTTTCGTTCCTATTATGGATAATTCCAATACACAAAATATTGGAGACTTTGATATAAATTGGAACACAAGAACTATAATAGTTGGAACTGGCGAAAACAATTCTTCGAGATCCTCCTATGCAGGTATAGGAATCTTAAAGTCAAACGATAATGGTAAAAACTGGACGAATATTGGACTTAATGATTCACATCATATTGGAAAAGTGAAAATTAATCCAGAAAATTCAGATGAAATTGTTGTTGCAGTTTTGGGGCATCTTTATTCTAAAAATACTGAAAGAGGAATTTTCAAGACATTAGATGGAGGACAAACATGGGAAAAAACTCTTTATGTTAGTGATGATACTGGAATTATCGATTTAGATATTGATCCTAATAACTTTAGCATTCAATATGCTTCGTCTTGGCAAAAACATAGAAAAGCTTGGGATTTTGTTGGTAATGGAAAAAATTCTGGTATTTATAAGTCAACAGATTCTGGTCAAACTTGGAGTTTAATATCAAATCAAGAGAGTGGTTTCCCAACCGGAGAAGGTGTTGGAAGAATTGGACTTGCTGTTTTTGATGGTAATACAATATATGCAATAGTCGACAATCAATTTAGAAGACCAAAATCAGTTAAAAAAACAAAAACAAATGAATTTGTTAAAAGTGATTTTGAGAAGTTTTCTAAAGAAGAATTCTTGCTTTTAGAAAACTCAAAATTAAATTCGTTTCTAAGAAAAAATAATTTTCCAAAAACATATAACGCTAAATATGTGAAGAAACTAGTTGAAGGCAATAAAGTAAAGCCCTCAGATTTAAAATCTTATTTGGAAGATGCAAATACTGTTATGTTTGAAACTCCAATAATTGGGGCTCAAGTTTATCGTAGTGATGATGGAGGATTGACCTGGTCTAAAAAAAATTCATATTATTTAGATAGGCTTTATAATACTTATGGATATTATTTTGGGAGAATTCATGTTTCGCCAAAAAATAAAGATCACATTTATATTTACGGAGTCCCGTTTATAAAATCAACAGATGGAGGGATTACTTATGAATCTATAGATTATCCAAATGTTCATGTAGATCATCACGATTTATGGATAAACCCCTCAAATCCTAATCATTTGATTAATGGAAATGATGGGGGAGTCAATATAAGTTACGATAACGGTTCAAATTGGATAAAACTTAATCAACCAAGTGTAGGACAGTTTTATACAATAAATGTTGACAACGAAACTCCTTATAATGTTTATGGAGGATTACAAGATAACGGTGTGTGGATGGCAAGTAATAAATCAGTTGAGAGTCCAGGCTGGCATCAATCTGGCCATAATAACTGGAAATCTATTATGGGTGGAGACGGAATGCAAATTCAGATTGATAATAGAGATTCAAATGTTGTTTATACTGGATCTCAGTTTGGAGTTTATTACAGATTAAATATTGAAGATGGAACTAGAAAGTACATAAAACCCAAACACGATTTAGGAGAATCTCCTTTAAGATTTAATTGGCAAACACCTATTTTACTTTCTTCTCATAACCAGGACATTCTTTATTTTGGAAGCAACAAACTTCACATTTCCTATGACAGAGGAGATAATTGGAGTTTTAAATCGCCTGATTTGACAAAAGGAATAAAAAAAGGGAACGTTCCCTATGGAACAATTACGACGATTGACGAGTCTGTTTTTAAATTTGGAAAATTAGTAGTTGGAACTGACGATGGTTTAATTCAATTATCCAACGATTTAGGAAATTCATGGAAAGTAATTTCAAATAATCTTCCAGAAAACTTATGGGTTAGTAGAGTAAATTTTTCCAATCATAAAGAAGATAGAATTTATGTTTCTCTAAATGGATATAGATTTGATGATTTCAAGTCTTATTTATATTATACAGATGATAATGGTGAGAGTTGGATTGAAATAGGAGACAATCTTCCTCATTCACCAGTTAATGTAGTTAAAGAGGATCCGTATTATGAAAATGTGATTTATATTGGAACTGATAATGGGGCATATATTAGTTTGGATCAAGGAAAAAAATGGAACATGTTTAATAATGGACTAAATAAAGTGGCAGTACACGATTTAGTAATTCAAAAAGAAAATAAAGATCTTTTGTTGGCTACTCATGGTCGATCAATTTATAAAACTGATTTATCAGTGATTTATTCATACTTGTCAGAGTCTGAAATCAAATTTCAAACTCAATACTTAAATGTTTCTGATATAAATTTTTCATCAAGATGGGGAAAGAGAGTTTATAATTGGTCAAACTACACATCAGCTAATGAATTTTTTCACGTGTTTTCAAACCAAAAGTCTACTAAATGGTTAAAGCTATTTGATGAAAATAAGAAATTGATTTACAAGGAAGAAATAAATTTAGAGAAAGGATTTCAGTCCTTTAAGATTCCTATTGAGCATTCACCTGGTTTAATAAATAAGAAAAATAAAAATAATTTTTTTAAGTCAGATAATGGAAAATATTTTCTTAACAAAGGAGAATATATCTTAAACCTTGATCAAATTTCGAAGAAGTTTAAAATCAAATAAAAATTGATTTTTTATTGTCTTGTAAACGTTCAAGGGTTAATTTTGTATTTAAATTATAAAACTTTTTAGTGAGTAGCGTAATTCAATCTTCAATAATTAAAAAATTTGCCATGGCTTTGTCTGGTCTTTTTTTAATTGTGTTTTTACTTCAACATTTCATTATCAATATAACGTCAGTATTTAGTGAGGAAATTTTCAATCAGTTTTCGCATTTTATGGGAACTAATTTTGTTGTCCAGTTTATTGCTCAGCCGATATTAATTTTTGGTGTAATATTTCATTTTGTTATGGGCTTTGTATTGGATCTTAAAAACAGAGGATCTAGGAATGTGAAATATGTAAAATATAAAGGATCAAGTAACGCAAGTTGGATGTCAAGAAATATGATCATCTCTGGACTTGTTGTTTTGTCTTTTTTAGGGTTGCATTTTTACGATTTTTGGATTCCAGAAATGAAATATAAATATGTTGAATTTCTTCCTGATGATCCTAATAGATATTATACTGAACTAACTCATAAGTTTGAAGACTTGACTAAGGTTGTAATTTATGTTGTTTCATTTGGGTTTTTATCTCTTCATTTGTTACATGGCTTTTCTTCCTCTTTTCAATCAATGGGTGTAAACAACAAGTATAGTCCTATTATTAAAATAGTTACAACAATATATTCAATTGGTATTCCATTTGGGTTTAGTTTTATTGCAATATTTCATTATTTAAACCATTGATTTATGTCTAAATTAAACTCTAAAATTCCAAAAGGACCAATTTCAGAAAAATGGACAAATCATAAAAATAATATTCGTCTAGTTAGCCCAGCTAACAAAAGGCAAATTGATGTTATTGTGGTTGGAACTGGACTCGCTGGAGGATCTGCCTCTGCAACATTAGCTGAACTCGGTTATAACGTAAAATCTTTTTGCTTCCAGGATTCACCCAGAAGAGCTCATTCTATTGCTGCACAAGGAGGAATAAATGCAGCAAAAAATTATCAAGGTGATGGTGATTCGGTCCACAGATTGTTTTACGATACTGTTAAAGGAGGAGATTATAGATCAAGAGAGGCCAATGTTTACCGTTTGGCTGAAGTCTCTGCAAATATTATAGATCAATGCGTAGCCCAAGGAGTCCCTTTTGCTAGAGATTACGGAGGATTGTTAGATAACAGATCATTTGGAGGAGTATTAGTTTCTAGAACATTCTATGCTAAAGGGCAAACAGGTCAACAGTTATTACTTGGAGCTTATTCAGCTATGAATCGTCAGATTGCAAGAGGAAAAATACAAATGTTTAATCGTCATGAAATGATGGACATAGTATTGGTTGACGGTAAAGCGAGAGGAATTATCACAAGAAATTTGATAGATGGTAAAATTGAAAGACACTCTGCTCACGCTGTTGTAATAGCTTCAGGAGGTTACGGAAACCTATTTTACCTTTCAACAAACGCAATGGGAAGTAACGTGTCAGCATCTTGGAAAATTCATAAAAAAGGAGCCTATTTTGCAAATCCATGTTTTACTCAAATTCATCCAACATGTATACCGGTTTCTGGAGATCACCAGTCTAAACTTACATTAATGTCGGAATCTCTTAGAAATGATGGAAGAATATGGGTTCCTAAGTCAAAATCAGATGCTGCTGCCATACGTGATGGAAAATTAAAACCAACCGATTTATCTGAAGAAAAAAGGGATTATTACTTAGAACGTCGATATCCAGCTTTCGGTAATTTAGTTCCAAGAGACGTTGCTTCTAGAGCTGCAAAAGAAAGATGTGATGCTGGATATGGAGTTAATAAAACCGGTGAAGCTGTCTTTTTAGATTTTGCATCTGCAATAATCAGATATGGCAAAGAAAAAGCTCATGTTAAAGGTTTAAATGAAAATGATGAAAACTTAGTTCAAGAGCTTGGAAAGGAAATAATAAAAGCAAAATACGGAAACTTGTTTCAGATGTATGAAAAAATTGTAGATCAAAATCCTTATGAGACTCCAATGATGATTTACCCTGCTGTTCATTACACAATGGGTGGAGTTTGGGTTGACTACAACTTAATGACAACAATTCCTGGTTGTTTTGCAATCGGGGAAGCTAATTTTTCCGATCATGGAGCAAATAGACTTGGAGCATCTGCTTTAATGCAAGGTCTTGCAGATGGTTATTTCGTTCTCCCTTACACTATTGGAGATTATTTAGCAGATGACATCAGAACTGGCCCCATATCAACTGACTCTAAAGAGTTTGATGAAGCTGAAAAAGCAGTAAAAGATAAAATAGACTCTCTCATTAACAACAAAGGTTCTAAAACTGTAGATTATTTTCATAAAAAACTTGGTAAAATAATATGGAATAAATGTGGAATGTCAAGAAATGAAAAAGGATTAAAAGAAGCTATTAATGAAATCAAATCTTTAAGAAAAGATTTTTATAAAAATGTTTTGGTTCCTGGCACTGCAAATTCTTTCAATGAGTCTTTGGCTAAAGCAACCAGAGTTTCTGATTTTTTAGAATTAGGAGAATTATTTGCTAAAGATGCATTAGAAAGATCTGAATCATGTGGAGGTCACTTTAGAGAAGAATCTCAGTCTAAAGAAGGCGAAGCTTTAAGAGATGATAAAAACTTTACATTTGTATCAGCATGGGAATACAATGGAGAACCATCTAATGCATTATTACATAAAGAAGATTTGAAATATGAAAATATTGAATTAAAAACAAGATCCTACAAATAGATGAAACTAAAACTAAAGATTTGGCGTCAAAAGAATAATCAAGATAAAGGTAAAATGGTTACCTATGACATTGATAATATTTCTCCTGACATGTCTTTTTTAGAAATGATGGATGTTTTAAATGAAGAATTAGCCTCCAAGGGGGTTGACCCAGTTGCTTTTGATCACGATTGTAGAGAAGGAATATGTGGATCATGCTCAATGTTTATAAATGGAGAAGCTCATGGGCCTGATAGGTTAGTTACAACTTGTCAGTTACATATGAGAAAATTTAAAGATGGTGATACAATTTTTATTGAACCTTTTAGAGCAAATACATTTCCAGTCATAAAAGACTTAGTAGTTGATAGATCCTCATTTGATAGAATACAACATGCTGGTGGATTTATCTCTGTTAATACATCTGGTAATACCCAAGATGCGAATGCAATTCCTATAGAGAAAAGCAATGCGGATAAAGCTTTTGACGCAGCAACTTGTATAGGTTGTGGTGCTTGCGTTGCAACATGTAAAAATTCAAGTGCAATGTTGTTTGTATCTGCAAAGGTTTCTCAGTTTTCACTTCTTCCTCAAGGACAAGTTGAGGCCAATGAAAGAGTTCTTAATATGGTAAAACAAATGGACGATGAGGGATTTGGTAATTGCACAAATACTGGCGCTTGTGAAGTTGAGTGTCCGAAAGGAATTTCTCTAGAAAATATAGCTAGAATGAATAGAGATTATTTAAAAGCTAAAGTTTCCTCTTAATTAGAGCTTTCTAAAATCAAAAAATGTTTGTCAAATACGTTACCAACTAGTAATAAGTTGTTAAACGGAGCAGCTACTGTTGATCCAGACATTTCCTCACCATTTTCTAAGTAAACAGTATCAACTTTATAGTTGCCTTTACTATTATATTGAATTTTAATAATTTCTGATGGGGATGTTTTATTGTAGCCCAAAGCATATGACGAAAAATGTAAAAGATTGGGGTGTGCTCCAACCCAAAGGTTGTTTTTTAAATCAAATTCTATATTATCAACGCCAGTTCCGCAATATATATTTTCTAAAAATGTCAAAGAATTGTCTAGTTCTTTTTTGTAGACTTTTATTTCAAACTTCCTTGGTGAAGCAACAAAAATCAAATTTCTGTTTTCATCATAATTTATACCGTTTGCATAGGAAATATCTGTACTAACTTCTTTAAAACTTTGACCGTTGTAAAAAACTACATTGGATAGGGAAAGGCCCAAATTTTCTTCAATAAATCTCATAAAGCCACTTTTAAATTTATGGTCATTAGTGAAGTAAAAAGTTTTTTCGTCCAATAAAACAACATCATTTGGAGTAAAAATCAGATCATTTTCTAATGATTTAACGTGAGTTAACTTCATATCATTTAATTCGAATATTTCAATAAATTCACCCTCTAACGTATGGTTTACAGCTGCTATAGTTGTGATATTATTTTTTGAATAAATTGATATCCCGTGCGGAGCAAATGGTTTTTTAAAATTTTTTGTTAGCAGTAGAGGTTTTGAGTTGATATCTTTTAAGTCTAAAAAATATAATCCACCAGTTTCCTGATCAATTGCAGGTAGATTTTTTCTGTTGGTAGCTGAAATTATAGCAAAACTATCTATGTGATTTATTGTTATGTCCTCTGCACCTTTAAGATTAATTTTTTTTATAATATTACCATCAAATTTTTTGTCAATAGATCTGAAAAATCCAGTACTATTCATCAGAGAACCAATTGAAACAATAAGAACTACAATAACAATAATAAATTTCTTAGTCATCTATTTTATTAGTTGAGATATATTTTTTCCTCCAATACCCAATTTGCCCTTATGATAATTTCTTCTTCATAGTGAAATGTTTTTTCAGGTTGAATTTTTTTTAAAAAGTTTCCAGTATCCCATTTTCCGTTTTCATTTTCATCAAAAATAATTCTAACATAGTAGTTACCTGGTTTTAAATTTTCAAAAACTGAAGAGTCATCGTAAGAGTTTAAATTAATTTCTCTAATTATTTCCTCTTTGTTATTGATAAGATGAACTATTATTGGAAATTCTTTAACATTTTGAATTCCCAATTTTAAAATTCCATAATCAGCCCTACTTTTAGTTTTAAAGGAATAGTTTATCGAGTCGTTAGTTGAATCAAAAAAATCTTTGATAGCATTTGGAAATAAGTCTAAATTATAATTGTCATTTGGAAGAACTTCAAAATAAAAATCAACATCAAATTTATTTTTATTTATTTGAACAGTAAAAGGCACAGAAACGGAATCCTTATTTAAAATTTGAATTTTATCTTCATCAATCTCAGAGATGGGAATATTTGAATAAATTTTAAACGAATCATTAAGTTCTAAAACAGAATTTGATGATGGAGACAAAATAAGAGAGTCCTTGTCAAGCTCTTTATATTTAATGGTATATTTTTTTTCATAATTTGAGTTGGATATTTTAAATCTCAAAGAATCGTATTTATAATCCTTAAACCAATAATTTAAAGTATCCGTTTCCTTATTTTTAGTTAGAACGGATTTTACATCAAGACTGTCAATTAGTTCTATTTTAGTGTTGACGTAATCCCCTTTGAATCCAAAACCAATTCTATTATTTGATTCTAAAAATGGTTTAAAACTTTTAAAAGGCAACTTTTCTTTAAATAATCTTATGTCCAGACTATCTTTCATTGGAATATTTAATATTTTTTCAGTAAATCCTATTTTTTCAAATTCTGGATCAAATTTGTAGTTATTGTTTTCGTCTTTAAGCGCTATAAATAAATATTTACCCTTTTTTAGATTTGTCATTTTAAAATTAGTAGAGTCAAGTGTGCTTCCAACATAGTTAGGCAAACCATTGTAAATAACAGAGTCATTAAATTTTTCATCAACTGGGTATAAAAACGTTGAAATGAAGTTTTCAGATTCTCTTTGAAATACACTTTTTATGTTTCCAGAAATTTTCAAAGAATCAATATAATTTCCAGTAGAAAAAACATAGTTAAAAAAAGGTAATTTATTTTCTTCGTTATTATCTACAACACTTTCTCCAAAATTAAAGACATAAGTTGTGTTTTGGTCTAGTTTTTCTTTTATGTCAATTTGAATAAATTTTGAAGCTCCAGATTGTGGATTTATAGTGTAAAAACTTTTATCAATGGGAGGAGAAACTACTAATTGCTTTCTAAAGTCTTTTAATTTAATGTATTCATCAAAAAAAAGTCTTATTCTATCCTCATCGAAATTAATAGTGTTAATTTCAGGCTCGGCATTAATTAAAACAGGTGGAGTTTCGTCTTTTGGACCTCCCTCCGGTATTCCTCTTTTAGCACAATTAACTAATGTCAAACAAAAAACAAGAATGAAGAATAAATAAGTTTTTTTCATTGTTTTTATTTAAAGCAAAATAACAATTAATTTTTCCATTTCTATTTTAAATTAATTTATGGAATTATTATAAAATTTACTCTTATTTTAGCCATATGAGTAATGAGGATAAATTTAAGAAAGTAATTTCCCATGCGAAAGAATATGGGTTTATTTTTCAATCAAGTGAGATATATGACGGCTTAAGTGCTGTTTACGATTATGGACAAAATGGAACGGATCTTAAAAACAATATTAAAGATTATTGGATCAAATCTATGGTTCAGCTTAATGAAAATATTGTAAATATTGATTCGGCTATTTTAATGCATCCAACAATTTGGAAAGCATCTGGTCATGTAGATGCATTTAATGATCCTTTGATTGATAATAAAGATTCAAAAAAGAGATATAGAGCGGACGTACTAGTTGAAGAACATATTGCTAAAATTGAAAACAAAATCTTAAAAGAAGTTTCAAAAGCAAAGAAAAGATTCGGAGATAATTTTGATTTAGATCAATTTTCATCAACTAACCCCAGAGTTGTTGGATATAAAACAAAAATTAAAGATATAACAGAGACTTTTAGTAAAGCTCTTGAAAGTGACGATTTAATTTCTTTAAAGAAATTGATAGAAGACCTAGAAATAGTTTGTCCTGTTTCTGGTTCTAAGAACTGGACCGACGTAAAACAATTTAATTTGATGTTTGGGACTAAGCTTGGTGCATCAGCGGAAAATGCTACAGATCTTTATTTACGACCTGAGACAGCTCAGGGAATTTTTGTCAATTTTTTAAATGTACAGAAGACAGGAAGACTAAAAATTCCTTTTGGTATAGCTCAAATTGGAAAAGCTTTTAGAAATGAAATTGTAGCTAGACAGTTTATTTTTAGAATGAGAGAATTTGAACAAATGGAAATGCAATATTTCATTAAGCCAGGCACTCAAAAAGAGTGGTATTCAAAATGGAAAAAAACTAGATTGGCTTGGCATTTATCGCTAGGATTAGGAAAAGAAAATTATAGATTTCATGACCATGAAAAGTTAGCTCATTATGCTGATGCTGCATGTGATATTGAATTTAATTTCCCTTTTGGCTTTAAAGAACTTGAGGGAATTCATTCGAGAACTGATTTTGATCTTTCAAGTCATGAAAAATATTCTTCAAAAAAGATTAAATACTTCGATCCACAATCCAATGAAAGCTATACTCCCTACGTTCTGGAAACATCAATTGGTCTAGATAGAATGTTTTTAGCTGTTTTTTCAAAATCTTTAATTGAGGAAGAATTAGCTGACGGTTCAAAAAGAGTCGTTTTGAAAATACCCAAAATTTTGGCTCCAAAAAAAATCGCTATACTTCCATTATTAAAAAAAGACGGCCTTCCAGAGCTGTCTAAAAAAATAATTGAAGATTTCAAATGGGATTTTAATACTGTCTATGATGAAAAAGATGCTATAGGCAGAAGATACAGAAGACAAGATGCACTAGGCACTCCATTCTGTTTAACAATCGACCATCAAACTCTTGATGATGGTACTGTTACTATTAGAGACAGAGATTCGATGGTTCAACAAAGAATGACAGTAGATGAAGTAAAAACAAAAATCAAAAACGAATTGGACATTAAAACTTGGTTGAGTTTTTAAAATGAAGATTATTTCATACAATGTTAATGGCATACGTGCTGCTTTAAAAAAAGGCTTTCTTGATTGGCTCAAAAAAACAAACTGTGATGTTATCTGTTTACAAGAGATTAAAGCTAACAAGGATCAGTTTGATTTAGACCAATTTTCTGAAATAGGATACGATTATCATTATTGGTTTTCCGCTCAAAAAAAAGGATATAGTGGAGTTGCTATACTTTCCAAGCACAAGCCAATTAATATTGAATATGGTACCGGTATTGATCATATGGATTTTGAAGGCAGAAATTTAAGGATTGATTTTGAAAATCTTTCAGTCATGAGTTTATACTTGCCCTCAGGAACAAATATCAAAAGACTTGATTATAAGTTTAAATATATGAAAGAGTTTAAGGATTACATTTCAGATCTCAAAACAAATATTTCAAACCTAGTTATTTGTGGGGATTATAATATCTGTCATGAAGCAATTGATATTCATGATCCAATTAGAAACGCAAAAGTTTCTGGATTTTTGCCTTGGGAAAGAGAATGGCTTTCAGAATTTATAAATTTAGGTTTTATTGATTCTTTTAGGGAATTAAACAAAGAACCTCATAAATATAGTTGGTGGAGTTATAGAGCAAATTCTAGAGCAAATAATAAGGGATGGAGAATCGATTACAATTTAGTTTCAGAAAATTTAAGAGCTAAGATTAAATCTTCATCCATTTTAGATCAAGTTTTTCACTCAGATCATTGTCCAATTGTTGTTGAACTAAAATTATAAATTAAATGAAATACTCTTATTTGCCATCGACTAAAATTAAAGTTAGTAAGATTTGTTTAGGTACAATGACGTTCGGAAATCAAAATTCTGAAATGGAAGGATTTGAACAAATGGACTATGCTTTAGACAATGGAGTTAACTTTTTTGATACCGCTGAGCTTTATCCTGTTCCAGCTACTGCAGCACTTTATGCTGACACCGAAAAAATTATTGGTAAATGGATGAATCAAAGAAATAACCGAGATCAAATAGTTCTTGCTACTAAAATTGCAGGCCCTGGCGATTATACAAAGCATATTCGCACAACGGGATTTTCAGAAAAGTCATTAGTTTCTGCTGTCGACGGAAGTTTAAAAAGATTACAAACTGATTATATTGATCTGTATCAATTACATTGGCCAGAAAGAGTTACTAATACTTTTGGTAAAAGAGGATTTAATGCAAGTTTTGACGATCAATGGCAAGAAAATTTTCAGTCAGTTTTAGAGTGTTTAAAAAAATTAATTTCCAGTGGTAAAATTAGAACTATTGGACTCTCCAATGAAAACCCATGGGGTTTTATGAAATATTTAGAACTATCAAAAAAGGATTTACCAAAAACAATTACTATTCAGAACCCATATTCGCTATTAAACAGGCTTTTTGAAGTTGGTAATGCTGAGATATGTAAGAGGGAAAATGTTGGATTGTTAGCCTATTCTCCATTGGGTTTTGGTGTTTTAAGCGGTAAATACTTAAATGGGAAAATTCCCAATGATAGTAGATTAAGTTTGTTTCCTAATTTAAGTAGATTTTCCGGAGAAAATTCAATGAAAGCAACACAATATTATTATGAAATTGCAAAAAAGCATGATATTAGTTTAACCCAGATGTCATTATCATTTGTAAATTCTAGACCTTTTGTAACTAGTAATATTATTGGAGCTTCAAAATTATCTCAGCTAAAAGAGAACATAGAAAGTATAAATATTGATCTTGGTGAGGAAGTTTTAAGTGAGATAGAAAAAATTCACAACAAGATTCCTAATCCTGCTCCTTAAATAGAATTTTCAAAACCGATTCAATTGTTGGAAACTCAACAACTTTAATATTTTGAGTTTTAATATTTATTTTTGATTGAGAAGAAATTATTAAGGTTTTAAATCCTAGTTTTTCAGCTTCGTTTATTCTTTGATCAATTTTAGGAACAGGCCTTAGTTCCCCAGAAAGTCCTATTTCTGCTGCAAAACAAACCCCTTTTTTTAACGGAATATTAAAATTACTTGAAAGGATTGCCGCGACTACAGCTAAATCAATTGCAGGATCTTCAATTTTTATACCACCAGTAATATTTAAAAAAACATCTTTTGTCCCTAATTTAAAACCTGCTCTTTTCTCTAATACAGCTAAAAGCATATTCAACCTTTTAGAATTGAAACCTGTTGTACTTCTTTGAGGTGTGCCATATACAGCACTACTGACCAAAGCTTGAATTTCTATCATAATAGGTCTAATTCCTTCAATAGTTGATGCTATTGCATTTCCACTTAGATCTAATTTATTATTTGAAATTAATAATTCGCTAGGGTTATGAACAGCTCTTAAACCATTATTTAACATTTCATAAATTCCTATTTCAGCAGTTGATCCAAATCTATTTTTTTTCACTCTAAGAATCCTGTATAAATTGTTTCTATCTCCCTCAAATTGAAGAACAACATCTACCATATGTTCTAAAACCTTTGGGCCAGCTATTCCTCCATCTTTTGTTATGTGACCAACAAGGAAAACGGGTAAGTTTGATTTTTTGGAATATTTTAAAAATTGAGATGTAGATTCCTTAATTTGAGATACACTTCCAGGGCTACTATCAATCAAATCAGTTTGTAGTGTTTGAATAGAATCTATAATAAGTAAATCAGGATTTAAAGTGTTAATTTGAGTTAAAATTGTTTCAACGTTGGTTTCGTTTAAAATGTAACAGTTTTCAGAATTATTTTCAATCCTATTGGCTCTTCTACTTATTTGTTGTTGACTTTCTTCACCAGAAACATAAAGAACTTTATGCTTCATTTTTAATGATATTTGTAAAAGTAATGTGGACTTTCCTATTCCTGGTTCCCCTCCAATCAAAATTAAAGATCCAGGAACAATTCCACCACCAAGAACTCTGTTAAATTCTTCATCCGATACGCTTAGTCTGGGATCATTATTAAAATCTACATCACTTATTAACTGTATTTTAGAGGAAAGTTGATCTTTTGTAAGACCTAATGTTGGAGTACTTTCTTTTTTAATAATTTCCTCAACTATTGTATTCCATTGTTTACAAGAGCTACATTGACCTAGCCATTTAGAATGTTGGGCCCCACAACTCTGACAACAAAATGTAGATTTAACTTTAGACATAATCAATTATTTGTTTAATATAGGTAAAAAAATAAAAGATAATATTCCAAAAAAAATAATCATTAATGTTTGTGTGCTCCAAACTATCCAACCTAATGCTAAAGCGTTTTCGTAAGAAACATCGTATTGACTTATTACAGCTGCAATAGCTAGAGGATATGCTCCAATACCTCCATTTGTAAGTGACATAGTTATTGCACCTGCTATAAAAGCTAAAATTAGAGCTTCAAACTCAAGGTTCATGGTTTCGTTAATACTAAATTTTACTAAGTAAAACATTAGAAAATAGCACACCCAAATTAATAAAGTATGTAGAGTAAAAATAGTTTTGTTTTTAATTTTTGAGACCGACATTACTCCTTTTTTTAAGCCCTTAACAATTTTTGAAATTCTAGGGTTTAAATTAATTTTTGTTATTAAAAAAATGGATACAAAGAGAACCCCAAAAATTAAAAAATAGGCGTATGAAAACTCAGATAAGCTAATACTAGCTGAAATTAAAGATCCATAAACTATGATTAATCCTAGCAAACAAGCATCTATTATTCTTTCAGTAATTAGGGTTCCAAAGCTCTTTTCAAATGGTATTTTTTCATAGAAAGAAATTGATGAAGATCTTAATATTTCACCTGATCTTGGAAAGCCTAAATTTGATAAAAAGGCAATGAAAACACACATAAGTGAATTCCTAAACTTTATGTTGTGTCCAATAGGAGACAACATGTTTTTCCATCGTAGAGCTCTAATAAAGTGACTCAAAAACCCAAGAAAAACTGATATTAAAACAAAAAAATAATCTGCATTAAGTATAGATGAGTAAATAGTATTTTTATTTTCAGCAGTAGTATTGATGTAAGAGTAGTAAATCAGAAAAAATCCTAGAAAGGGAGGAAAAAGATTTTTAAACCACTTAAATGCAAATTTTTGCATTATGATTTAAGAAGATTATTTTTATCTGGGAATATTAGAGTTGGGTTAAAGTTTTTTGCATCCTCTACACTCATTCTTGCGTAACTAATTATTATAACTTTATCTCCTTTTTGAACCTTTCTTGCAGCTGGACCATTCAAAGTTATTTCTCCGCTATCTCTTTTACCTTTTATAATGTAAGTTTCAAGTCTTTCTCCGTTGTTAATATTTACTACTTGGACTTTTTCACCAACTACCATATTTGCTGCCTCAATTAAAGACTCATCAATTGTGATACTTCCAATATAATTAAGTTCACAATCCGTAACTGTGACTCGATGTATTTTGGATTTAAAAACTTCAATTTGCATCAGGCAAATATATATTAATTCAACAAAATATTATCAATTAATCTTACATTGTCAACTAAAACTGAAACAAACGCTCTGTGACTATTTTTTTCACTAAATGAATTTAATTTTTTTAGCGAGATAGAATTAACTATTTCAAAATACTCTGTTTTAAAACAATTATTAGAGTCAATTTTATTTACGCATTCATTAATTAGAGCGTTAAATTCCTGCGTTTTGAAATTACTTTTTAAGTGCAATAAAGTTTCATAGATAATTGAAGCTTTTTCTTTTAATTCATCTGAAAGCAAAGAATTTCTTGAGCTCATGGCTAATCCGTTCTTTTCTCTAACTGTTGGGCAAATTACTAATTGTGTTTTGTGATTTTCAATTTCTATTAATTTTTGAATAACCTGGGTTTGTTGAAAATCCTTTTCTCCAAAAAAAGCTTTTGTTGGTTTAAATAAAAAAAACAACTTGGAAACGATCGTCCCTACTCCGTTAAAATGATTTTTTCTGTATTTTCCTTCAAGCTCAGAATCAACGCCTTGAAAATCGTAATTTTTATGCTTTATTTCATCTTCATACATTTCTTTAGTTTTTGGAGCAAAAACATATATTTTTTCTGAAATATTTTTAATAAGTTCAATATCCTTTTTTAAATCGTAAGGATATTTTTTTAGATCACTTTTATTATTGAATTGTGTGGGATTTACAAATATTGAAACCCAAACTTTATCACACATTTTGACAGCACTCTCAATTAATGATAAATGCCCATTGTGAAGTGAGCCCATGGTTGGAACTAAGCCAATAGTTTTACCTAATAATAAATCATTGTTAATGTGATTCCCAACTTCAGATTTCAGAGAACAGATAATCATTTAATAAAACTTTAACAGTGTATAAATATGATAATTGAGCGTAAATCTAACATAATTTTTGTAATTTCGCATTTCAATTAAATTGAGTTTTAAGAAAGGAAATTATGACTGGTAAAAAAGTACTTTACGTTTCATCTGAAGTTATTCCTTATTTACCAAATAATGACATTTCAACTTTATCTTACAGTCTTCCTAAAGTAGTAAATAAAAACGGTGGTCAAACTAGAATTTTTATTCCTAAATACGGGATTATAAATGAAAGAAGACATCAGCTTCATGAAGTAATTCGTCTTTCAGGGATGAACCTTATTATTGATGATCTTGATATGCCATTAATTATAAAAGTTGCATCAATTCCTAAGGAAAGAATGCAAGTTTACTTTATAGATAATGAAGAATATTTTAAAAATAGACTTTTAGATTCAGATAAAAAGAAGAAGTTGTATGATGACAATGATGAAAGAGCTATTTTTTTCGCAAAAGGAGTTGTTGAAACTATAAAAAAATTAAATTGGTCACCTGATATAATTCACGTTCATGGCTGGATAGCTTCGCTCATGCCACTATATTTAAAGGAATATTATAAAGATGACCCTCTTTTTTCCAAATCAAAAATTGTCACTTCAATTTATGAAAACGAAATAAGTGGAAATCTTAATAATGAGATTGTTAAGAAAATAAAATTCGATGAAGTTGAAAGTGACACTTTAAAAGTTTTGGATAAGACATCTTACGAAAATTTGTACAAAATATCCATTATGAATTCTGACGGGGTAATTTTTGCTAACGATAATGTTAAAGAGTCCTATATAGATTTAGCCAAATCCTTAAAAATTCCAACATTAAAATGTGGTTATTCTGAAGGATATGAAAAACAATACATTGAATTTTATAACGATAAGATTTTAAATTAAACGAGTGAAAAATTTTTTAAAACTCATTTTCATTTCATTGATAGTAGTATCTTGTAATAAAGACTATAATACCATTGGTTTAAACCTTATTGATGATGAGCCATTTAATACAAGTTTAGAGGAAGTGCCGGTTAAGGTCACCATGAGAAAAATTCCAACTTATGTTGCTAACTCTTTAACTACTTTTCAATTAGGCGAGTATTACGATAATATATATGGTAAGTCTAGTGCAAGTTTTTTAACTCAAATTGCTTTTGAAGACCCCTCACTGGATTTTGGAGAGTTTTCTCAATCTTCTGAAGACAGTGGATCCGATGATAATATTGCAGTAATTCCTGAAAATGAAAAAGTAAAAAAAGTTTTTTTAGATATTCCATTTTTTAATAATGTTGATGACGATGATAACGATGGAGTAATTAACATCTATGATGTTGACAGTTCGGACCCATACAGTGATTCAGATGGAGATGGAGTTGCTGATGTTGTAGAAACTTCAAATGGTCAAGATCCTCTTAATCAGGACACAGATGGAGACGGTATTTTAGACGGGGATGATACGGAGTCAATTAATCCTAACGCTGGAAGAACTTTATATGAGCTAGATTCATTATTGGGTAATCCACAAGCAACTTTTAGATTAAAAGTTAGTGAACTTGAGTACTTTTTAAGGCCTTATGATCCTGATGCTAATTTTGAAAAATTTCAAAAATATTATTCTAATAATACAATAGCACAAGATTTTGCAGGAACTGTTTTATTTGATGATCAAATTTCAATTAATTCAAATGAGTTAGTTTTTTATCAAGAAGACGATCCTGATACTGAAGATGATGACGAATCAGAAATTGTAAAGGAAAGATTAACCCCAAGAATTAGAGTTGAACTAAATAATGATTTTTTCCAAAGTAAGATTGTAGATAAAGAAGGCTCTGAAGAAACATCCAATATTGATAATTTTAAACTTTTTTTTAAAGGATTGATAATTGAGACTTATGATTTTTCAGATCCATTAATGATGATCTTAAATTTTGATGAAGCTGAAGTAAGAGTTGTTTACGATTACGATAAATACGACAAGAAAGACACGCCTGATGATACAAGCGATGACACTATTGATTCTGAGGAGTCTGAATTTAAACTTGTATTTTCTGGGATAAAACTAAATTCTTTTAAAAAAGATGCATATCCAGGGTATGTTTATACTTCCATTAATGATACTGTAACCAATCCCAAACAAGTCTTTTTAAAAGGTGGTGATGGAATAATGGCAGAAATTGAATTGTTTAAAGACGATAATGGTGATGATGTGTTAGAAGAAATAAGATCTAAACCATGGCTTGTAAATGAAGCAAATATATCATTATACATAGACAAAGAAATGTTGTCAGCCAACGGAGGAATCATTGAACCTTCTAGGCTATATTTATACGATATTAAAAATAAAGCTCCAGTGATTGATTACTTTGTAGATAATTCTTCAGGTCCAGACCAATTTCAAAACAAAGTTGTCCATGGTGGATTGATTGAACTAGATGAGGACAAGAATGGATTAATGTATAAAATTAGAATAAGCGAGCACATCAAAAACGTTGTAAGAAAAGATTCAACAAATCTTAAATTAGGTCTTGTGGTTTCATCTGATATAAATAATACTATGAATATTGAAGTTGAGAACTCAGATTTTATGACATTTACTCCGAATTCCTCTGCAATTAACCCGCTAGGCACCGTTCTAATTGGCCCTAGTCCAAGTCCTGATAAGTTAGAAAAGAGGATGAGACTTAATATCTTCTATACATCTCGTAATGACGATTAATACCAAAAATTTAAGACCGATTGAATCAACAGATTTAATAAGAATGGGTAGGCCAAATGATGGAGGATATGTTATACCGGAAAAAATATTTTCATTTTGTGATGGGTTATTGTCTTACGGTATCAATAAAGATTGGTCTTTTGAAAAAGATTTTTGGAAAAAAAATCCAAATGCAATAATTCATTGCTACGACCATTCAGTAAGTTTTGTGACATTAATTTTCTTTACAATTAAATCTTTTTTTCTTTCGATAGTGCGTCTTATTCTTTTAGACAGAAAAAGGTTTGAAAAAGAATTTTCAGGACTTTTTGTGATTCCTGATTATTTTAATTTCTTTCAAAAGAACAGAGTCTATTTTAAGAACAGGATATGGTTTAATAATGACAAGAATAGTAAGACCGTTAATGATACTTTGACAGAAATACATTCTTCAGGTGCCAAAAATATTTTTTTAAAAATGGATATTGAAACTGCTGAGTATAAAGTTCTAGACGATATTTTTAAAACAAAAAAAAATATAGTAGGAATGGCTATAGAATTTCATAAAATTGAGGAGTATTCAAAAGAATTTAATTTACTTATTGATAAAATTTTAGAAAAATTCTACATAGTACATGCTCATGGAAATAATTACGGAAAATTATTTGGAAAAAATAATTTTCCCTCTATAATAGAGTTGACATTTTTAAAAAAAGACTATGTTGTTGGTCCTGTAAAGAATTCATCTAAATCTTATCCTATTGATGGTCTTGATCAGCCTAACAGATTTTCAAAACCAGATTGTAAATTGATCTTTTAAAAAAAAATACTTTAAAGCTTTTTTCTTAGTCTTGCTACAGGTGCTCCAATCATTTCTCTGTATTTAGCGACTGTTCTTCTTGCTATTGGATAGCCCTTTTCATTGATTTTTTTTGTTAGTTCGTCATCAGTAAAAGGCTTTGATTTGTTCTCATTATCAATTATAGATTGAAGTTCTTTTTTAATTTCGATTGTTGAAACTTCAATCCCTTTGTCGTTTGTAATTCCCTCTGAAAAAAATGATTTGATTAGTTTTATTCCATAAGGTGTATCAACGTATTTACTATTGGCAACTCTTGAAATAGTTGAAATATCCATATCAATTTTCTCAGCAATATCCTTTAAAATCATTGGCTTAAGGTTACTCTCATCACCAGTTAAAAAGTATTTTTTTTGAAAATCCATGATTGTTTTCATCGTAATTAATAGAGTTTGGTTACGTTGATTTATTGCTTCAATAAACCATTTAGCAGCATCTAATTTTTGTTTTATAAAGGATACCGCTTGTTTTTGACTTTTTGAAACTTTTTTATTTTCTTGATAACCAGAAAGCATATTTTTATATTCATTAGAGACGAAAAGTTCAGGTGCATTTCTTGAATTTAAGTTCAAAACCAATTGATTATCAATTATTTCAATTTTAAAGTCTGGAATTATTGTAGAATTAATTTTAGTTGGTTCAGAAAATGCTGAACCTGGTTTAGGGTTTAGTTTTTCGATTTCTTTAATTGATTCTCTTAACTCATCCTCTGTAATATTAATTTTTTGGATAATTTTTTGGTAGTGTTTCTTTATAAAAAGTTCAAAGTGATTTTCCAGAATATTTATTGCACTTTCAACAGATTTGGAATTGTTTTTTCTTTTAAGTTGGATAACTAAGCATTCTTTTAAATCTCTAGCACCAACGCCTGGAGGATCTAATAAATGAATTTTTTTTAGAATTCTCTCTGTTGAATCTAAATCAGTATACACACCCATCGTAAACGCAAGGTCGTCAACTATATCAATTAGTTCTGTTCTTATATAACCTGATTGGTCCACGCTTCCAACTAAAAATTCAGCTATTTTCTGATCTTCTTCACTTAAAGAAAAAGTTGAAAGTTGATTTTTCAAAAATTGGTTAAAACTCAACCCTGAAATAAATGGCATTGATTTTTCTTCGTCATCTTCGCTATAATTGTTGGTTTTTAATCTATAATCAGGAATGTCATCATCACTTAAGTAGTCTTCTACATTTATATCGTTTTCATCAGAATTTGAATCATCTCCATAATCGGATTCATTTTCATAGAAGTCGTCTTCATTTTCCTTCCCAGACTCTAATGCGGGGTTTTCTTCAATTTCTCGAGACAATCTTTCTTCTAGTTCTTGAAGGGGAAGTTCAATTAATTTCATCAACTGGATTTGTTGAGGAGATAATTTTTGAGATAATTTTAATTGTAAATACTGTTTAAGCATTTTGATTTATTATAAATTAAAAATACAAAAAACCAAAGTAAGGTATGTTGCTTAAAATTCTGCGTTTTTTGGAGTTCTTGGAAAAGGAATAACATCTCGTATGTTACTCATTCCTGTGGCAAATAAAATTAGCCTTTCTAATCCAAGGCCAAACCCACTGTGTTCAACAGTCCCAAATTTTCTTAAATCTAGGTACCACCATAATTCTTTTTCGTCTATACCTAAATCTTTGATTCTAGATTTTAGAACATCTAACCTTTCCTCTCTTTGAGAACCACCAACAATTTCTCCAATTCCAGGAAATAAAATATCCATGGCCTTAACTGTCTTCCCATCCTCATTCATTCTCATATAAAATGCTTTTATTTTGGCTGGGTAATTGTATATAATTACTGGTTTTTTAAAATGTTTTTCAACCAAGTATCTCTCGTGTTCACTTTGAAGATCAACACCCCAATCGTCAATAGGAAATTTAAATTTTCTCTTTTTGTTAGGTTTTGAGTTTCTTAGAATTTCATATGCTTCGCTATAACTAATTCTTTTAAAATCATTGTCAACCACAAAGTTCAATCTTTCTATAAGATTTAATTCGTTTCTCTCAATTGCTGGTTTCGTTCTGTCTTCGTTAATTAACCTAGTATTTAAAAATTCAAGATCTTCTTTACAATCAGAAATCACATATTTTAACACCTTCTTTATAAAATCTTCAGCTAAATCCATATTGTCATTAAGATCATAAAAAGCCATTTCAGGTTCAATCATCCAAAATTCTGCTAAATGTCTTGATGTGTTCGAATTTTCTGCCCTGAAAGTTGGTCCGAAAGTGTAAACTTTTCCTAGACCCATAGCCATATTTTCTGCCTCTAACTGACCTGAGACTGTAAGGTTGGTTTCTTTTCCAAAAAAATCTTTTGAAAAATCAATTTCATTTTTATCATTAACATCAGCTTTATTTAAATCTAATGTTGTAACCTTAAACATTTCTCCAGCTCCTTCAGCATCACTTCCGGTTACAATAGGAGTGTTAACATAAACAAATCCATTTTCTTTAAAATACTTGTGTATAGCAAAGGAAATGCTAGATCTAACCCTAAAAACAGCTCCAAAGGTATTTGTTCTTACTCTCAAATGAGCGTTTTCCCTAAGAAACTCTAAACTGTGTTTTTTTGGCTGAATTGGGTATATATCTGGGTCACATTCACCTAAAATTTTGATTTGTTCCGTTTGAACTTCAATTTTCTGTCCTTTCCCCTGGCTTTCAACTAAAGTTCCCTCAATTTCTATTGAAGCTCCTGTATTTATTTTATTTAAAATGGATTGTTCGGTATTCTCAAAATCAACAACACATTGTAAACTTTGCAAACATGATCCATCGTTTACTGAAATAAATCGATTAGCTCTAAATGTCCTTACCCAACCTTTGATTAAAACTTTCTTTGAGATCGTAGGATTTGAAAACAAGTCTTTAATAGTCATAGTATAAATAAAACTTTTTCAAAGATAAAGTTTTGAATCGTTTATTGAGTAATTAATTTGAGTCTATATTTATAACAGAATCTTTTAAATCTCTTTTGTTTGAAATATTTTTTTCTAAGGAGATTAAAAGCGAGGGAAGTAATATTAGATTAGCTAACATAGCGAACAACAAAGTGGTTGAAACTAGCCCCCCTAATGCTATAGTTCCTCCATAACTAGATGTCATAAATACTGAAAATCCAAAAAACAATACGATTGAAGTATAAAACATACTAATCCCAGTTTCTCTAAGTGAAGCAAAAACAGATCTCCTGATTTTCCAATTGTTAGCCATAAGTTCTTGTCTATATTTTACCAAAAAGTGAATAGTATCGTCAACCGAAATTCCAAATGCAATACTAAACACCAAAATTGTAGAAGGTTTTATAGGAATGTTAAAGAAGCCCATAACGCCTGCAGTGAACAAAAGAGGAAGAATATTAGGAATTAAAGAAATGATTACCATTTTGTATGATCTGAACAAATAAGTTATCATCAAAGAAATTAATAGAATTGCTAAAAAAAGCGAAAGTAAAAGGTTTTTAATCAAAAATTTTGTCCCTTTGAGATACCCTAATGTTTTTCCTGTTAATGTTACATCAAATTTTTCAGCTGGAAAATATATTTCTATTCCTTTTAAAAGACTTTCTTCTACGCCTTCCATTATTTCAGTATCGATTTCTCCAATCATTGTTGTTATTCTTGCTATTTGCCCATTTTCGTTTATGTATGCGTTCTGTTCTCCAAGTTTTAAATCAGAATTCTTAACATATGTTGATATAAAGGTATTCTCTTGTGATGAAGGTAGTTGGAAATAATTAGGATTCCCATTATAAAACGATTGTTTAATGTATTTAGAAAGATTGACAATAGAAATTGGAGATGATAGTTCGGGGATTCTTAAAATGTGTTCATGAAAATCATTCATTCTTTTAATATTGGTTAGCCTGAGCATTCCATTTTTTCTACGACTATCAATCATAATTTCCAGTGGAAGAATACCTTTAAATTCTTTTTCAAAAAATTTAATATCCTTAACAAATGAGGATTTTTTAGGCATATCTTCAATTAAATTTCCCGAAATTTCAATTTTATTTATTCCTACAATACTTACACATAAACATATAATGGAAATAATAAAAACAGGGATTCTATGATTTTTTACTGTATTACTTAGAAACCCTACAAATACATTTAACCAATTATTACTTAAATGATTTAAGTGTTTTTTTTCTGGCAGTGGAAGAAAACTATAAATTATTGGGATTAGTAAAATGGAAAGCACATAAATAACCATAATGTTTATAGATGCAACTGTTCCAAATTCTTTTAAAATTTTACTGTCAGTCAAAATGAAAGTAGCAAATCCACATGCAGTGGTTATGTTAGTCATCAGGGTAGCATTACCAATTTTTGAAATTACTCTTTGAAGAGAACGAGCCTGATTTCCATGCTTTTTAACTTCATGTTGGTATTTATTTATCAAAAAAATACAATTTGGAACACCAATTACTATTATTAAAGGAGGAATTAGCGCAGTTAAAACTGTAATTTCAAATTCAAGTAGGCCAAGTATTCCCAAAGCCCACATTACACCTGTTACTACAACACTAAGAGTAATTAATGTAGCTCGATATGATCTGAAGAAAAAGAAAAATATAAATATTGTAACTAATATGGCTATAATTACGAATTTTCCTATTTCATCCATAATGTTTTGAGCATTCATGGTTCTTATATAGGGCATTCCTGAAACTTTAACATCAAGCTTAGTTTCATTTTCAAAATTTTCAATTAGAGGAATAAAAACATTATTAACAAAGTCAATTCTTTCAACATTATTGACCACATTTTTGTCTAAATAAATGGCTGTTTGAATAGTTTGAGTCTTACTATTAAATAGAATATTTTCATAAAAAGGGAATCTGTTGAAAATAGTTTTTTTGAATTTCTCTACTGACGAATTAGTTTTAAAATTTTTATTAATAATAGAGTCAATAGTAAACTTTTTGTTCTGTTTGTCTTTAGAAATTATTGGAATATTTCCAACATGAATGACATTATTTACTTCTTTTTTATTTTCAAAAGATTCACTTAGTTTAATCCAAGAATTGAAATTATCTTTTTCAAATACAGCACTGTCGTTTGTTGCTATAATTAATAAATTACCCTCTTCTCCAAAAACATTAACAAAATTATCGTAGGATAAATTAAAAGGGTGATCTTTAGGCATTAAATTAGCCTCCGAATAGCTAAATTTTAAATTTTTCCATTGAGTAGATAAAAGAAGTGTTGTAATAAATACAAAAGCTAAAAAAACAATTCGATTTCTTAAAATTAAATTTGCAAATATTTCCCAGCTTTTGGAATTTTTTGGTCTACTCATTTAAAATCAAACTGAAAGAATTTCTTTTTCTTTAGAAACAAAAATGGAATCTATTTTGGATATGTATCTATCAGTTAAATCTTGAACATCTTGTTCGGAAATTGCTTTTTGGTCAGTTGAAATTTCAATTTTTTTGATTTCGTTATTAGCATCTTTTCTTGCATTTCTGACACTTATTTTTGCATGTTCTATTTCAGATTTAGCAATTTTTACAAGTTCTTTTCTTCTTTCCTCAGTTAAAGGAGGAATGTTTATGATTATTGATTCTCCATTGTTCATGGGATTAAAGCCTAGGTTAGCTACCATAATAGCCTTTTCAATGTCTTGAAGCTTGTCTTTTTCCCAAGGTTGTATTGAAAGAGTTTGAGCATCGGGAGTACTAATGTTTGAAATTTGAGATAATGGAGTTGTTGCCCCATAGTAGTCTAATTTCACACTTGATAACATTGAAGGGTTAGCTTTACCAGCTCGGATATTAACAAGTTCTTTTTCTAAATGCTTGATGGAGTTTGTCATCGATTCTTCACAAGCCTCAATAATAAATTCTAGTTCTTCCACAATTAGTTTTTTATAATAGTTCCAATTTTATCTCCGTTGATTAGTTTTAATAAATTACCAGTTTTGTTCATATTAAAAACAATAATAGGTAAATTATTTTCTTGACTCAATGTAAATGCTGTAGAATCCATTACTTTTAAGTTTTTCTTGATTACTTCAGAAAAAGACATAGAATCAAATTTAACTGCATTATTATTTTTTTCAGGATCTGAATCGTAGACTCCGTCAACTCTTGTTCCTTTTAGAATCACATCAGCATTTATTTCTATAGCTCTTAACACTGCTGCGGAATCAGTTGTAAAAAAGGGATTTCCAGTGCCGCCTCCAAAAATAACAACTCTCTTTTTTTCTAAATGTCTTACTGCTTTTCTTTTAATATATGGTTCAGCTACCTCTTCAATTTTTAATGCAGTCTGTAATCTGGTTTGAATTTTTTCTTCTTCAAGTGAACTTTGTAATGCCATTCCATTAATAACTGTTGCTAACATGCCCATATAATCTCCCTGAACTCTATCGATTCCATTACTAGCTGCTGAAACGCCACGAAAAATATTTCCTCCTCCAATTACTACTGCTACTTCGACACCTAAGTCAGTAATACTTTTAATGTCTTTAGCATATTGTGCGATTCTTTTAGGGTCAATCCCATAGCTTCTTTCACCGAGAAGAGCTTCTCCGCTTAATTTTAATAAGATTCGCTTGTAAATCATTTATGTAAATATAGTTAATGATTACATTAAATCTGAAAAAGAAAAATTAACTTTCTTAAGCTATGCTTACTCTTTTGAAATCTGTAATAGATAGTTCATTATCAACAGATTTTACGTAAGCTGAAACACTTTGTTTATTGTCTTTAATGTAAGCTTGATTAATCAATGTATTGTCTTTAAAAAATCTCTTTAATTTTCCTTTTGCAATATTGTCTAACATAGCTTCAGGCTTACCTTCTTGTCTTAATTGATCTTTAGCAATTTCAATTTCCTTTTCGATTACATCTTGGTCAACTCCATTTTCATCAAGAGCTATTGGATTCATAGCTGCAGCTTGCATAGCAACATTTTTTGAAGCTTCTTCAATACCTTCTACTGATTTAGAAAAACCAACTATTGTAGCTATTTTATTTCCAGCGTGAATGTACTTGCCAACAAATGGAGCAGAAATTTTTTCAAAATTCCCAATCATTAGTTTTTCACCAATTACTCCAGTTTGTTGTATCAATTTATCGTTTACAGTCATAGAGTCGATATCAGCATTTAAAAAATCTTCTTTTGTGTCGTAATTTAAAGCTAGTTCAGCAAGCTGATTGGCTAAACTCACAAAACTTTCATTTTTTGCAACAAAATCAGTTTCACAGTTTAATGAAATGATTGCTCCAACAGAACTGTCTGAACTTACTTGTGCTATGGTAGCACCTTCAGAGGATTCTCTGTCAGCTCTTTTTGCTGCAACTTTTTGTCCTTTTTTTCTTAAAATTTCAATTGCTGCTTCAGTATCACCGTTAGCTTCAACTAAAGCGTTTTTACAATCCATAATTCCAGCTCCTGAAATTTTTCTAAGATTGTTTACTTCTGATGCGGATATTTTTACCATAATTTATTCTTCTGATTTTTTAGAAACTCTTTTTCTTTTCTTTTTAACCTCACCTTCTTCAGTTAAACTATTTTCTTTTACTTCCTCTTTAGTTTCAACTTTTGAATCATCTTTTGGTTCTTGGTTTTCTTCTTTTTGTTTTATTACCTCTGCAACTTCCTTTTCTTTTTGTCTTTCAGAAAGACCTTCTTTGATTGCACCTGTAATAAAGTTTAAAATAATATTAATAGATTTAGAAGCATCATCATTTGAAGGAATTGCAAAATCAACTTCTCTTGGATCACAATTTGTGTCTACCATTGCAAAAATTGGAATATTCAATTTTTGAGCTTCTCTGATAGCTATGTGTTCTCTTCTGATGTCTACAACAAACAATGCACCTGGCAATCTAGTCATATCAGTAATAGATCCTAAATTCTTTTCAAGTTTTGCTCTTAATCTGTCAATTTGTAATTTTTCTCTTTTAGAAAGAGCATCGAATGTACCATCTTGTTTAGTTCTATCAATGGCTGACATTTTTTTTACAGCTTTTCTGATTGTAACAAAGTTAGTTAGCATTCCGCCTGGCCATCTTTCTGTAATGTATGGCATATTAACTTCTTCAGCTGCTTTAGAAACAAGATCTTTAGCTTGTTTTTTCGTGGCAACAAATAATATCTTTCTCCCTGAAGATGCTATTTTTGATAAAGCTGATGCAGCTTCTTCAATTTTTGATGCAGTTTTGTAAAGATTAATAATATGAATCCCATTCTTCTCCATATGAATGAAAGGAGCCATATTTGGATTCCATTTTCTAGTAAGGTGCCCGAAGTGAACACCAGCCTTTAATAAAGGCTTGATTTCAATTTTTGTCATTTTTTTTAGTTTACGTTCCGTATGATTAGCAATAAATCTTTAAATAATTTATTTAGATGCTAAACTAACTTTCGCTGTGCGAAATACGACAACAGGTTAATTTCAATATTTATATGAACTTTATCCAGTTCCTTAAACAAATTAACGTTTAGAGAATTGGAATTTTTTTCTAGCTTTCTTTTGTCCGAATTTTTTTCTTTCAACCATTCGAGGATCTCTTGTGAGCAATCCTTCTTTCTTCAAAACTGATCTGTTTTCTTCATTAATTTCACATAGTGCTCTTGCAATAGCAAGTCTTACTGATTCAGCTTGACCGTTTATCCCTCCTCCATAAACATTGACTTTTACATCAAATGACGATAAAGTTTCTGTAAGAGTAAATGGTTGATTTACTTTGTATTGAAGAGTGTCAGTTGGAAAATAGTCATTAAGTGATTTTCCATTAATTGAGTAAGCTCCTTTTCCTTTAGAAAGATAAACTCTAGCTACAGATTTTTTTCTTCTTCCGATTTTGTGAACAATTTCCATATTATCTTAGATCGTTTAGATTTATCAATTTTGGATTTTGACCTTCGTGTTTGTGGTTATCACCAACATAAACTTTAAGGTTTCTAAATAATGCAGCTCCTAACTTATTTTTAGGCAACATTCCTTTTACTGATTTTTCGACAAGTCTACAAGGATCTTTAGCAAATAGTTCAGTAGCAGTTAATGACCTTTGTCCTCCAGGGTAGCCAGTGTGACGAATGTATTCTTTACTTTCCCATTTATTTCCAGAAAGGATAATTTTTTCTGCGTTTATGACAATTACATTGTCTCCACAATCAACATGTGGAGTAAAGTTAGGCTTATATTTTCCTCTAATAAGCTTAGCTATTTTTGAACACATTCTTCCAAGAGTTTGTCCGTTAGCGTCGACAATCACCCAGTTTTTATCAACTGTGTTTTTGTTTGCAGATATTGTTTTAAATGTTAACGAATCCAAAATAATTAATTTTTAAAAGCACTATTAATGCTTTTTATTGGCCTGCAAATCTACAATAATAAATCAAATCTACAAATCAGAAATAAACAAAAATATTAGTGGGCCTCAAACCAGTTTAAACCTTGATCCATATCAACTTTTAATGGGACACAAAAAGAGTAGGCTTCTTCCATCTCAATCTTAATTATTTTTTTTACTTGTTCTAATTCTTTTTTATGTACTTCAAATACTAATTCATCATGAACTTGAACAAGCATTTTAGATTTAAAGTTACTTTCTTGAAACTTTTCGTGAATTTTAATCATTGCAATCTTAATAATATCAGCTGCACTTCCTTGAACTGGTGCATTAACAGCATTTCTTTCAGCAGCTCCTCTGACTATTGCGTTTCTTGAATTAATATCTCGTAAATATCTTTTTCTTCCTAAAATAGTTTCGACATAACCATTTTCTCTTGCAAAATTAATTTGACTTGATATGTAGTTCTTAAGTTTTGGATAAGCATCGTAGTAAGATTCAATAAGTAATTTAGACTCAGATCTTGTAAGAGATGTTTGATTGCTCAATCCAAAAGCAGAAACTCCGTATATAATTCCAAAATTTACTGTCTTGGCGTTTGATCTTTGCTCTTTTGTAACATCTTCCAATTTGACATTAAATACTTTTGATGCGGTAGATGAATGAATGTCTAAATTTTTGTTAAATGCAGATATCATGTTTGGATCTTCACTTAATGCGGCAATTACCCTAAGCTCTATCTGTGAATAATCAGCAGATAGCATGACGTAATTTTCGTTTTCACAAATAAATGCTTTTCGGACTTCTCTCCCCCTTGGGTTTCTAATTGGAATATTTTGCAAATTTGGATTATTACTACTTAATCTCCCAGTTGATGCAACAGCTTGATTAAATTCAGCATGTATTCTTTCAGTCGTTGTATCAACTTGTTTTGGAAGAGCATCAACATATGTATTTAAAAGTTTTTGAAGGGATCTCCATTCTAAAACCTTTTCAACAATTAAATGCTCTTCAGCTAATTTTGATAAAACTTCTTCACTTGTTGAATATTGACCAGACTTGGTTTTTTTTGGATTTTCAATAATTTTCATTTGTCCAAACAATACTTCTCCCAATTGTTTTGGAGACGCCAAATTAAAATCTTGATTGGACAATTTAAAAATAGACTTTTCTAATTCTTTAAGTTCTTTGTGAAAATTATTTGATAATTCTTTTAAAAATTCAGAATCTAATTTAATTCCGTTGAGTTCCATTGTACTCAATACCTTTAAAAGAGGCATTTCAATTTTCTTAAATAAGTCTTCTAAACCGCCTTTTTTAAGATCAGAAATTAAAAAATTATATAATTGATAATTCAAGTCAGATTTTTCCATTGATAAAAATTTTAAATCTTCATTATCAATGTTTGGAGTGTAATTTAAGTAAGACTCACAAAGTGTTTTGAAATCGTGATTTAAATCTGGATTTACAAGATAATGGGCTATTTTATTGTCAAAACATATTCCGTCAAAAGAAATTCCAAAATCATTTAATTTTTTAAATTGACTTTTTAAATCGTAACCAATTACTATTAAATTCTTGTTGTTAAGAATTGATCTTAATTTTTCCTTTTC
>CACPPV010000002.1 GCA_902635895.1 uncultured Bacteroidota bacterium | reverse complement strand
AACTTTCAAAATTATTATGGAGACAGTATTTGAGACCTTGGATTGGTTTGTATTAAGTATTTATTTCTTGTTATTAATTGGAGTAGCAGTATGGGTTGTAATTCAAAAAAATAAAAATACAGAAGACTATTTTTTAGCAGGTAGAAACGTAGGTTGGTTTGTAATTGGAGCTTCAATTTTTGCATCAAACATTGGTTCTGAACATGTTGTCGGTTTAGCTGGTACTGGATTTGAATCTGGAACTCCAATGGCTCATTATGAACTTCATGCTTGGATAGTTTTATTATTAGGTTGGTTGTTTTTACCTTTTTATATTCGAAGTGGTGCTTTTACCATGCCTGAATTTTTAGAAAAAAGATTTGATAGCAGATCAAGATGGTTTCTTTCAATTTTTTCTCTGTTAGCATATGTAATAACTAAGGTTTCTGTAACTATATATGCAGGTGGAATTGTAGTTTCTGAGCTCCTTGGTATTCCATTTTGGTATGGAGCAATTGGTATAGTCATATTTACTGGAGCATATACAATAGTTGGAGGAATGAAGGCCGTAATTTATACAGAAACATTACAAACTATTGTTTTAATATTAGGATCAGTTATTATTACTTACTTGGGGCTTCAAGAAGTTGGAGGTTGGGGTCAATTGCAAGAAACAGTTACCGCCGTTAGTCCTGATCATTTTAATATGTGGAGACCAATGACAGATCCAGATTTTCCTTGGACTGGACTTTTAATTGGTGGAACTATTGTTGGAATTTGGTATTGGTGTACTGATCAATATATTGTTCAAAGAACACTAGCTGCTAACAATATAAAAATTGGTAGAAGAGGTGCAATTTTTGGAGCATATTTAAAGTTGCTCCCAATATTAATTTTCTTAATCCCAGGAATTATTGCTTTTGCTTTGACAATTCAAGATCCTGATACTTATGTTGTAACAAAAGCAGATAGAGCATTTCCAATGCTTGTGAACACTTTGCTTCCTGTTGGTCTTAAAGGTTTAGTCGCAGGTGGATTAATGGCTGCTCTAATGAGTTCTTTGGCTTCTGTTTTTAATTCATGCTCAACTATTTTTACAATTGATATTTACAAGAAATTAAAACCAAATAAAAGTGAAACCCAATTATTAACAATTGGAAAAATAGCTACATCAGTTATAGTATTCTTAGGAATTTTATGGATTCCAATTATGGAAAAGATAGGGGGTGGTGTTATGTATCAATATCTACAAAACGTTCAGTCTTACATTGCTCCACCTGTGACTGCTGTGTTTTTACTAGGTATAATATGGAAAAGAGTCAATTCTGATGCTGCTATTACCACGTTATTTATGGGTCTATTTTTATTAATTCTCAGATTAGGTTCTGAGATATATTTTCAACCTCAAATCTCTGCTGGTGAAAATGTAGATGGTTTTTTATTCACATTTGCAACAATCAATTTTGCACATATGGCTATTATTTTATTTATATTTTCAGTAATATTATGTGTATCAGTTAGTCTAATAACAACAGAGCCTGATTACCAGAGAACAAGAGGATTGTCATTTGGAAATCTTGATCCTAAATCTTTAAATTCGAAAGAAAAGACATATTCTACTGTTGATGTTGTTCTTTCTATTGTTTTAGTAGGAATTGTAATTTCAATTTTAATGTATTTTACTGCGTAGTTCATGTATAGTGTTGGTCTAGATATAGGAACTTCTTTTATAAAGGCTGCATTAACTAAAAATTCTTCAGGAAAATTAATTGATCTCGTTTTAGAACCATCAAAGGAACAAGCTATAATATCATTCAAAGACGGATGGGCTGAACAAGATCCAGAGGTTTGGTGGAACAATTCATGTAAAGCAATAAAATCACTGATTTCAAAAAATAATCTTAACCCAAATGATATTACGTCTCTTGGGATTTCATATCAAATGCATGGGCTTGTACTTGTTGATAAAGAGGGGAAATGTTTGAGAAAAAGTATTATTTGGTGCGATGATAGGGCAGTGGAGATAGGTAAAAATGCATATGTAACATTAGGAGAAAAATATTGTACTGAAAATTTGTTAAACTCTCCTGCAAATTTTACTGCATCAAAATTAAAATGGGTAAAGGAAAATGAACCTGAGATTTATTCAAAAATCCATAAAATAATGCTTCCTGGAGATTACATTGTTTTTAAATTTTCAGAAAAAATAACAACTACTGTTTGTGGTTTGTCTGAAGGGATTTTTTGGGACTTCAAAAAAAACAAGATTTCTAGTGCATTACTCAAAAACTTTCAAATACCCATTTCAATGATCCCTGAAATTGTACCATCATTTGGTTTTCAATGTAATGTCAGTTTAAATGTAAAAAATGAATGTGGTTTAAGTGAAAATGTTTGTATCAATTATAGAGCTGGAGATCAACCAAATAATGCACTTTCTTTAAATGTATTAAAACCTGGCCAAGTTGCTGCAACTGCTGGAACATCTGGAGTAATTTATGCTGTGACAGATCAATTAAAAACTTTAGAAACTGAGAGGATAAATAATTTTATGCATGTTTCTCCAAAAAAAGATCAATTAATTGGAAAGCTTTTGTGTATAAATGGTGCAGGAATTGAGTATGCAAAATTAAAAAACAAGCTTGATTTAGATTCTTATGAAACCATGAATCTTTTTTCAGAAAAATCACCTATTGGATCTAAAAATCTTATTTATTTACCTTTTGGTAATGGTTCAGAGAGAATGTTGAACAATAAGAATGTTGGTTCAAAGTTGATCAATTACGATAAAGAAAAACATACTAATTCAGATCTTATTAGAGCAACTCTTGAAGGAATTGCTTTTGCATTTGTTTATGGAATGAAAATTCTAATTAAAGATGGAGTAAATCCAAATTTAATTAGAGCTGGTAATGATAATCTTTTTCAATCTTCAGTTTTTTCAGAAACTATATCAACGGTTTTGAATATAAAAATTGAATTATACAATACTACTGGAGCAATTGGGGCATCAAGAGCTTCGAATCTGAATGTAAGTAATTTAGAAAAATTTGCGTCTAATGTGGATAAAAATGACTATTTTAAAACATACAAGCCAAGAGCTAATCATTACGATTATACAAATGCCTATGATCGCTGGCTCAATGAATTAAAATTAGTTTTAAATAAATTATAATGGGACTTATTGGAAATATAGAATATTTCAAGGGAATTAATGATATTAAATTTGAGGGAAAGAACTCAGACAATCCATTAGCATTTAAGTATTACAATCCTGATCTTGTAGTAGCAGGAAAGACCCTAAGAGATCATTTCAAATTTGCTGTTGCATATTGGCATTCTTTCTGTGGTCAAGGGATTGATCCTTTTGGATCAGCAACTCAAAATTTTTTATGGGATAAATCTAAAGATCCTATTCAAAGTGCAAAAGATAAGGCTGATGCTGCTTTTGAATTTATTACCAAGATGGGTTTTGATTATTTTTGTTTTCATGATTTTGATTTAATTCAAGAAGGATCAACTTTAGCTGAAAGTGAAAAAAGATTATTAATCATTTCTGATTATATAAAAGCCAAACAAAAACAATCAAATGTTAAAGTTCTTTGGGGCACTGCAAATTGTTTTGCTAATCCAATATACATGAACGGTGCTGCAACTAATCCGGAGTTTGATATTTTGGCAAGAGCTGGTGCTCAAGTAAAATTAGCTTTAGACACAACAATGGCATTGAATGGAGAAAACTATGTTTTTTGGGGAGGGAGAGAAGGCTACATGAGTCTTTTAAATACGGATATGAAAAGAGAATTAGAGCATCTTGGCAAATTTCTAATAATTTCCAGAGATTATGCTCGTTCTCAAGGTTTTAAGGGAACTTTTTTTATTGAACCTAAACCGATGGAGCCTACAAAACATCAGTATGATTTTGATACTGCTACAGCCATTGGTTTTTTAAAAGATTTTGGTCTTGAAAAAGATTTCAAAATTAACATAGAAGTTAATCATGCAACATTAGCTCAGCATACATTTCAACATGAACTTTCGGTTGCTGCTTCATCAGGAATGCTTGGAAGTATAGACGCAAATAGAGGAGATTATCAAAATGGTTGGGATACTGATCAATTTCCTAACAATATTTATGAAACGACAGAGGCTATGCTTGTTTTTATACAATCTGGAGGTTTGCAAGGTGGAGGTATAAATTTTGATGCAAAAATAAGACGAAATTCAACTGATGCTGACGACATATTTCATGCTCATATTGGTGGTGCTGACAATTTTGCAAGAGCATTAATTACTGCTGATAAAATATTATCAAGTTCAAAATATTCTGAACTTTTCAAAAAGAGGTATGAGAGTTTTGATACTGGCCTTGGGAAAGATTATGAAAATGGAAAATTAAGTTTACTTGATTTATATAAAATAGCTAACAAAACTGGTAACTATAAGTTAGTCAGTGGTAAACAGGAGATGTTTGAAAATATAATTAATCAATTTATCTAATAGTTTTTTATGAAAAAGATCGCATTACATTGGCAGATTATAATCGGGATGGTTTTGGGAGTAGTTTTTGGGTTATTTTTTCTGAATTTTAGTTGGGGCAAAGAATTTGTAATTAACTGGATTAAACCCTTTGGAACAATATTTATTAATTCACTTAAGTTAATTGCTGTTCCTCTTATACTTGCTTCCCTAATTAAAGGAGTCTCTGATTTAAAGGATTTATCAAAACTTTCGTCGATGGGAGGAGTTACGATTGCAACATACATATTTACAACAATGATGGCCGTTAGTATCGGTCTTATTGCTGTCAATATTATTGAACCAGGTAATTTTATTGCTGAGGAAACAAGAGAACAGTTAGTTAATGCTTATTCATCCAATGCTAATGAAAAAATAGATGTGGCAAAAGATCAAAAAAGCCTCGGCCCTCTACAACCATTAGTTGATATGGTTCCATCAAATATTTTTGATGCTGCATCTAACAATAGAAATATGCTACAGGTAATATTTTTTGCAATAATTTTTGGGATATCAATGATATTAATTCCTCCTAAAAAATCTTTACCAATTAAAAACTTTTTCGATTCTTTAAATGAAGTTATCTTAAAAATAATTGATTTGATTATGTTATGTGCACCCTATGGTGTATTTGCTCTTTTAGCTGCGATTATAGTTGAATCTCCAAGTATGGATTTGTTTAAGGCCCTAGGCTTATATTCCTTAACTGTTTTATTTGGGTTGGTTCTTTTAATATGCATTTACATAATTATCGTAAAAGTTTTTATAGGAAAAGGACCGTCTTATTTTTTAAATGGTATTTCACCAGCTCAACTTCTTGCTTTTTCCACAAGTTCAAGTGCAGCTACTCTACCTGTTACCATGGAGCGAGTTAAAGATCATTTAGACGTAAAAGAGGAGGTTAGTAGCTTTGTTTTACCTATTGGTGCAACAATTAATATGGATGGTAGCGCTTTATATCAAGCGGTAGCAGCTGTTTTTATAGCTCAAGCTTTTGGATTGGATCTTACGTTAGCTGCACAGTTAGGAATTGTAACAACAGCAACGCTAGCCTCAATTGGTTCTGCAGCGGTTCCAGGTGCTGGAATGGTCATGTTAATAATTGTTTTATCGCAAGCCGGAATTCCTGAAATTGGATTAGCCCTTATATTTGCTGTAGACAGACCTCTTGATATGTGTCGAACAGTTGTAAATGTAACAGGAGATGCAACAGTTTCAATGTTTGTTAATAAAATAGTAAGTAAAAAGAATATTTAAACTTTATAAATCATTAAAAAATTACATTATGAAAAAAATATCATTTCTAATATCATTGTTTTTTATATTATCATGCTCAACTTCTGTGAAAGATACAAGTACCCTTCCTGGAAGATTAGGAGATTCTGAAATGAGCTTAAAAAATGACCCTAGAGCTATCCCTGCAGTTACAAAAGTAATGTCTCAATATGGATTAGATGAATTAGCTCCTGATCCTCCACTTTCAATGGAAGCAACTCAGAAGGAAAAAGTTGATTATATGACTTCTCTTGAACCAGTTTACGAAGAAATATTCAAATCTTGGTATTCAGATTTAGAAGAAGTTAAAGGATTAGAGAGACATACTAAAGTTATTGATGGAGTTGATGGAAATAAAATAACATTATATATACACAAACCTAAAAATCTTGAATCTAGTGTTCCTGGAATTCTTCATATACACGGTGGTGGTATGAGCATTATGAAAGCTAGAAATGCAAATTATAAAAGATGGAGGGATGATTTAGCTGCAACTGGATTAGTAGTAGTTGGTGTTGAGTTTCGAAATGTAGCTGGAGAGTTAGGAAGTCATCCTTTTCCTGCTGGTTTGAATGATTGTAGTAGCGCTTTGCAATGGATGTTTGATAATAAAGAAAAATTAGGAGTCTCAAAAATTATTGTCTCTGGTGAATCTGGTGGTGGTAATCTTACTTTGGCAACTACTTTAAAAGCAAAAAAGGATGAAAAACTTTTTCAAATTGATGGAGTTTATGCACAATGTCCCTACATTTCTAACGAATATCATCAATCTATTAATAATCTAACTTCGCTAAAAGAAAACGACGGCTATTTTTTAAATGTAAAAGATATGGCTGTAATGGCAACAGCTTATGATGGAGTTGATAGTACTAATCCACTAGCGTGGCCTTTATTTGCAACATCTGAAGATCTAACTGGACTGCCTCCTCATGTCATTTCCGTTAACGAATTAGATCCTTTGAGAGATGAAGGGCTTCTGTATTATAAAAAATTACTTTCCTCAGGTGTAGATGCTTCAAGTATAACAATTAACGGAACTGTTCACGCAGGTGATATGATTTTTATTAACGCTACTCCTAAAATATATAGATCTTCATTAATGCATATTAATAATTTTGCAAATAGTTTATAATATAGTAATGATGAATAAAGAAGAATTAATTGAAGATTTTTTAAAAACCTTTAAACCTAAAGAAGAACAAAGCTGGAAAAGTTCATATTTTTTTACCCATTATTTAAAAAATAATCACAACATTGATGCTCAGCTAGTTGAAGGAATGTCAAGAATAAATAAAATTGATTATTGGATGGTTTGTTTGAATAACGAAAACATTGATATACATGCATATGCGGTTAATATAGAGCCTGATTTTATAGATAAACCAGATATGTTATGGTCTTTAGAACAATTTGAGAAGGATAATTTTTAACATTAAAACCTAATGAATAAAGTTTATAAATTATTTACAGTTTTAGTCTTTTTTTCAAGCTGTAATTTTTTTTCAAAACATCAAACTGATTTAAATATTGAATTTGAAAAAATTGAACTCGATAATGGCTTAGATGTTATTTTTCATGTCGATAAATCAGACCCTGTTGTTGCTGTTGAATTGATGGTGCATGTTGGTTCTGCAAGGGAAGTGAAAGGTCGAACTGGCTTTGCACATTTATTTGAACACTTACTTTTTTTAGAATCAGAAAACTTAGGTAAAGGTGGATTAGATAAGATGAGTGCAAGAATTGGTGGATCGGGAGCAAACGGATCAACATCAAGGGATAGAACAAATTATTTACAAACAGTTCCCAAAGATGCCCTAGAAAAAATGATTTGGGCAGAAGCTGACAAACTGGGTTGGTTTATAAACACAGTTACAGTTCCTGTTCTTGAAAAGGAAAAACAAGTTGTAAAAAATGAAAAAAGACAATCGGTTGACAATAGACCATACGGACACAATCAATACGTAATAGGGAAAAACTTATATCCAGAAAACCACCCATATAATTGGCAAGTAATTGGTTCTCTTGAGGATTTACAAAACGCAACAATTGATGATGTTAAATCATTTTTTAAAAAATGGTATGTACCTAACAATTCTACATTAGTTTTATCAGGTGATATTGATGTTGATCAAGCTAAGAAATGGGTGCATAAATACTTTGATGAAATTCCAAGAGGAGATGAGATAATTCCTAATGATAAAAAACCAGCTAAATTATCTAACAATATAAATTTATTTTATGAAGATAATTTTGCTAGGGTTCCACAGTTGACCATAGTATGGCCATCAGTTGAAAGTTATCATCCTGATTCCTATGCATTAGATATCTTATGTGAATACCTTACTGATGGCAAATCAGCACCCTTAAATAAAGTATTAGTTGATGATTTAAAATTAAGTTCTGGTTCTGGAATGTTTAACTATAACAGTGAACTGTCTGGTGAAATTCAATTAACCGTAAGAGCTTTTAAAGATGTTAATTTAAATGAAGTAAAATCTGGTGTTGATCAAGCTTTAGAATTATTTGAAAAAAATGGAATTTCAGAAAAGTCACTTAATAGAATTAAAGCTGGTCAAGAAACAAATTTTTACAGAGGTCTTTCAAGTGTTTTAGGTAAAGGAAATAGTTTAGCTACATACAACACTTTTACTGGTGATCCTGGTTATGTAAACCAAGACATAAACCGAAAACTTGAAGTTACAACTGATGATGTTATGAATGTGTATAACAAGTATATAAAAAATAAATATTACTTGACAACTAGTTTTGTTCCTAAAGGCCAGTCTAAACTGGTTTTAGCTAATTCTGTTTTAGCTGATGTAATTGAAGAACAAATTGTAATTGGTGCTGAGGCTTCAGTAAATCCAAATATTGCGGCTGAGTACAATAAAACACCATCTAGTTTTGACAGAAGTATTGAACCTGATTATGGAAATACACCCACACTTTCCGTCCCAAAAATTTATAAGGATAGTTTAACCAACGGATTAAAAATATATGGAATTAACAATGATGAGGTTCCCCTTGTTAATTTTAATTTATCTATTGAGGGTGGACAACTCATGGATTCTTTTGACAAAACTGGTTTAGCTTATTTGACTGCTAATTTACTAAATAAGGGAACTAAAGATAAAACTGTTGATGAACTAGAAAATAGCATAAAAGAATTAGGTGCTTCAATATATTTTTCTTGTAGATCTGAAAATATAACCATTTCTGGATCAACTTTATCAAAAAATTACAACAAAACAATGTTACTGGTTGAAGAGATGTTACTAAAACCACGTTTTGATATTAATGAATTTGAATTGTTAAAAAAAGCAATATCCTCTATCATAAGACAACAAAAGGCAAATCCATATTCAATAGCTAACAATGAATTTAACAAGCTTGTGTTCGGAGAAAAAAATATACGTTCCAAAAATATTCTAGGAACAATTGAAAGCTTGGAATCAATAACCATTGATGATGTTAAGTCTTTTTATTACGACTATTTTTCACCATCAATTTCAAAAATACTTGTAGTTGGAAATATTGATAAAAACGACATTGTTAACTCTTTAAAAAGTATCGAGTCGAATTGGGTATCAAATGAGGTAAAAATCCCTAATTATTCTAATCCTGAAGAACTAAAAAAATCAAAAGTTTATTTTATTGATGTTCCAAATGCTAAACAATCGGTTTTACAATTTGGATCTTTAGCATTGTCAGCAACTGACCCCGATTATTATCCAGCTTCAGTCATGAACTATATTCTTGGGGGCGGTGGTTTTGCTTCAAGATTAACTCAAGAGTTGAGAGAAGGCAAAGGTTATACATATGGGATAAGATCTGGGTTTTATGGAACAAAAGCTAAAGGAACATTTAGTATTTCCAGCGGAGTTAGAGCTAATGTGACTTTGGAGTCAGCATTGTTAGTCAAAGATATTCTAAGTCAATATCCATCTACATTTTCAGAGAATGATCTTTTAACAACTAAAAGCTACTTAATTAAAAGTAATGCAAGAGCTTTCGAAACCGCAAATGCAAAATTGAATATGCTATCAAATATTAGTAATTACAATTTAGAACCAAATTATATCGAAAAGAGGGAAGAGATAGTAAACAATATGTCGATTGATAAAATAAAATCTTTAGCTGAAAAATACGTAGATCCAAATAAAATGATTTGGTTGTTTGTTGGCGATGCAAAAACTCAATTAAAAAGATTGAAAAAACTTGGTTATGGAGAACCTATACTATTAGATTATTAGTCTTGAAAAAAAGAATCTGTATTATTGGGGCTGGACCTTCAGGAATAACAGCTATTAAAAATTTAAGTGAAGCAGGTTTAGATATCGTAGCATATGATATAAATAAAGACGTTGGCGGGAATTGGATTTTTAATGAAAAAGAAGGTCATTCAAGTGTATTTGAAACAACTCATATTATTAGTTCAAAATCACTTTCTCAATACGAAGACATGCCATTTGGTTCAGAAGTTTCTGATTACCCTTCCCATGATGAGTTAAGAGAATATTTTCAGTTATATGCCAAACGATTTAAATTGTATCAGTACATAGAGTTTGAGACTATGGTAAAAAATTGCAAAAGAATTGCAAACAATAATTGGGAAATTCAAACAGTAAAAAATGGCAAAGTTAAATTCGAGATGTTTACAGACTTAGTTGTTTGTAATGGACATCATTGGGAACCAAAATTTCCCAAATATAAAGGTGATTTTGATGGTGTTTTTATCCATTCTCATAGTTATAAAAAGGCAGATTCTTTTAAAAATAAAAGAGTTTTAGTTATTGGTGGTGGTAACTCTGCATGTGATGTAGCAGTTGAAACAAGTAGGGTTAGTGAATCAACATCAATCAGTTGGAGAAGAGGCTACAGAATAATTCCAAAATTTATTATGGGAATACCATCTGATGTTTTTGCATCAAAAATGTCTTTTCTTCCAATAAAAATTAGAAACTTATTGGCCGGATTATTAGCCAGAATTTCAAATGGATCAAACGAAATTTATGGTTTACAAAAACCGAAACATAGATTTGGTCAAACTCATCCAACAATAAACAGTGAACTGCTTTATAAAATCAGACATGGAAAAATCAAACCTAGGGTGGAAATTGATCGATTTGATGGTAAATATGTTTTTTTTAAAGACAATACAAAGGAAAAATTTGATGTTATAGTCGCCTGCACAGGTTATTTGTTGTCACATCCTTTTTTTGAAAAGAATTTCATTGACTATAAAGAAGGTAGTGTTCCTCTTTATCTAAAAATGTTTCATCCAGTCTATCATGACTTATTTTTTATTGGAATGTTTCAACCCTTAGGTTGTATTTGGCCAGGCTCTGAACAACAAAGTAAGTTACTTGCACTAACTTTAAACAACAAATGGAAACGTCCATCAAATATAAAAGACCTTTGTGAGTCTGAAGTAAGTAATCCTCATATGAAACAAATTGATACTAACAGACACAGAATTACTGTAGATTTTCACAAGTTCATGAGTGATTTGAAGAAACAAATTTCAATCTCACATTAGATAAAAATTTTTGATATTTTTTCAGCTTTAAATTAAATCACAAAATAATCTTATATTGTTTGTTTGAACCACACAAAAATGAAAAGATTATTTTATCTATTTATTGTTTTTTTTATTAGTTGTAACGACACTAATAACAATAAAATAGCTAATAATCATAGTTGTACACCATCAAAAAATAAACTTGATTATTATAAACAAGAAATAACGCCTTTCTCTAAAAATTCTTTTGAAGGTAAAATTTTGATTCCTGGTGGGACTTTTAGTATGGGTGGTGATTCAAGTTTAGGTTGGAAAGATGAATTTCCCAAACATGAAGTAGTGGTAGATTCTTTTTGGATGGATATTCATGAAGTTACTAACTCTCAATTCAAAGCTTTTGTTGAATCAACAGGATATATAACCACTGCAGAGCAAATGGTTGATTGGGAAGAACTTAAAAAACTTTTACCAGAAGGGACTCCCAAACCTGATCCAGAAAAACTAGCACCAGCTTCTCTAGTTTTTAATCCCTCTGACTCCCCAATTCCACTCAATGATGTTTCTAAATGGTGGATTTGGAAAAAAGGAGCAAATTGGCGTAATCCAGAGGGACCAGAAAGTTCAATTGAAGGAAAAGAAAATCATCCAGTAGTGCATGTTAGTTGGTATGATGCTGTGGCTTATTGTGAATGGTCTGGATCTAGACTGCCAACTGAAGCTGAATGGGAGTATGCCAGTAGAGGAGGCTTAAATAATTCAGTTTATTCCTGGGGAAATGAAAAATTAGATGATGGTAATGCTAAAGCTAACACATGGGAAGGTATTTTTCCCTACAGTAATACTTTACGCGATGGTCATTTGTATACTGCGCCAGTTAAAAGCTATTCTCCAAATGGTTATGGTTTATACGATATTTCGGGAAATGTCTGGGAGTGGTGTTCAGACTTGTACAATGAAAACTATTATTCAACTTTAAAAGATAAAGTTACTGTTAACCCAAAAGGACCAAAAGTTAGTTATGACTCTAACGAACCTTACTCCGAAAAGAGAGTCAGTAGAGGAGGAAGTTTTTTATGCAATAAAAGTTATTGTAGTGGTTATAGAAACTCTATGCGTATGAAAACTACTCCAGATACTGGAAGTATGCATACTGGTTTTAGAACTGTTATGGATGTTAATTAATTAAATCAAATCAATAATGAATAATTCATTTGATTACATAATTGTTGGTGCTGGTTCAGCTGGGTGTGTATTGTCTAATCGTCTTTCTAAAAACCATAAAAACTCAGTATTACTGTTGGAGGCAGGTGGTCCTGATAATAATTTTAATATTAAAGTTCCTGGTGCATATTTGAAATTACATAAAAGTAAACAAGATTGGGGTTTCTGGACAGAGAAACAAAAGAATGTAAATAATCGTAAGATATATTTGCCTAGAGGAAAAACATTAGGTGGAAGTAGTTCTACTAATGCAATGGCTTATGTTAGAGGAAATGCTAATGATTACAATAATTGGGAAAAACAAGGTAATACAGGATGGGCTTTTAAAGACATCTTGCCTTATTTTAAAAAATCTGAAAACCATTTACAAATCAATCATGTATCTAAAGATTTTCATAGTGATTTAGGTGAGTTGTCAGTTACTTTACCAACAAAATTTAAAACTCCTTACGTCGACGGGTTTATTTCAGCATGTAATAACATTGGAATAAATAAAAATGACGATTACAATGGTGAAACTCAATATGGAGCTGGTTTGGTTCATTCAACTATTGATAATGGAAGGCGTCATAGTGCAGCTGAAGCATTTTTAAAGCCTGTATTAAATAGATCTAATCTCAATACTATAACCAGATGTAGAGTATCTAAAATAATTATAAAAAATAAAAAAGCTATTGGAGTTGAATATTTTCTTAGAGGTCAAAAAATGAATGCTTTTGCATCTAAGGAAGTAATAATATCTGCTGGTGCATTTCAATCCCCTCAAATTTTGATGCTTTCTGGAATTGGAGATGAAAAAGAGATTTCCAAATTTGGAATAAAATGTGTTCATGAATTAAATGGAGTTGGTAAAAATCTCCAAGACCATTTGTTTTATCCAATTACTTCAATTTCTAATAAACAAGAAGGTATAAATCATTATATACCTACAATTAATCAATTAAAATCTACTCTTAAGTATTTAATTCAAAGAAAAGGAGCTTTTTGTAATGGTCCACTAGAGGGAATGGCATTTTTTGATATTAATCAAAAAAGTAAAAATGTAAACTTTCAACTTCATTTTTCTCCAATATGTATAAAAGAAGAATATGGGTATGACGCTTATGATATAAATGATTATCCTAGTTATGATGGTTTTACAATTTTACCCACACTTTTACATCCCAAAAGTAGGGGTGAGGTTACTCTCAGTTCCTCTGATCCACTTTCTTCACCAACTATTCAGCCAAATTTTTTAAGTCACAAAGATGACCTTGATCAACTTGTTAAAGGAGGTGAAATTGCATTTAAATTATTAAAAGATACTGCTCTTTCTAAATTTATTAAACGAAACGGTTTGCCATACAATCGAAATTCTGAATCGTTAATAGATCATATTAAAAAAACATTAGAAACTGTTTACCATCCTGTGGGTACATGTAAAATGGGTAATGATTCTCTTTCAGTAGTAAACCACAAACTACAGGTTTATGGTATTTCTTCTCTTAGAGTTGTAGATGCTTCTATAATGCCATCAATAGTTTCAGGAAATACCAATGCACCAGTTTATATGATTGCTGAAAAAGCATCAGATATGATTTTAAATTAAACATCCCTTAAAGAATGTTTTATTTTTTTTATTATATTTATTGAGTAACTAATAAAAAATAATATGAAAAATTTAATCTTTATTTTAACATTTTTAATCTCCTCATCTGTATATTCACAATATTGTGCATTTTTTGATTTTAAGACTGATGAACCTGAAATGGTAATATCTTCTTTAAATGGAATGATGCAAACTGAATGGGCTAAGAATATTGAGGGAACAAAATCTTTATTTGCTTATCAATTTAATGGTACCAATGAAGCTACTCACTCTGTTCAATTTTGTTTCCCAAACGAAGCAGCTTATGCTAAATTTAGTTCAACTTGGAACAGCTCGGTTGTAGCTCAAATATTTGGTGAAAAATTAAATAAATACATTGAGCCTGTAAATCAAGCATTAAACACACCAGTATGGTTTCAAAATGATTGGACTCCAGATCAAGTCTTTTTTATTTACCAAATGGATGTTTCTGATCCTGCTACATATGTAAAAGAATTTGCTGAATTTTCTATGAGTTGGGCAAAAAAATCTGGAATAACTAATTCATATGGAGTAGGTTTTCCAATAAGTGGTAAAAATGCTGAGTTTTCTCATTTTGTATGGACTGGAGCACCTGATGTTGAAACAGCTCTATCTACCACGAAGAAAATGTTTAATGATCCTTTATTTGCTAAATATTCATCAAAAGTTGCTAAGATTAGAAAATTAGTCAATACAACAATGATGATTAGAGTAATGGATTTTTAGTGTTTTTTAATTTAAATTAAAATAAAGCCCTTTTTAGGGCTTTTTTTATTCATAAATTTTAAATTATTTTTCATTTATCGTAAATTAAGGTGATGATTTATAATGTTCTGGTTGTGGGGGTAGGTAATATGGGTAAAGCTCATGCCAAAGCATATTATAAAATTGATGAATTTAACTTAGTTGGATTAGTAGCAAGATCTCCTGAAAAGAGAAATCTACTTTCAAATGAACTAGGTAACGCTCCTCAATTTGATGATTTTGATAAAGCACTCAAAGAAACTAAACCTGATATAGTATCAATAAATTCATATACAGAAACACACAAAGATTTTGCTATAAAAAGTTTGAATTCAGGAGCTCATATATTTATTGAAAAGCCATTAGCTGAAAACATTAAAGATGCAGAAGAAATAATAAGCTTAGCAAAGAAAAAAAATAAAAAAATCTTAGTTGGATATATTTTAAGACATCACCCAACATGGAATAAATTTATAAAATTATCTCATAATCTTGGATCTCCATTAGTTATGAGAATGAATCTAAACCAACAGAGTTCAGGAGATCAATGGACTGTCCATAAAAATTTGATGAATTCAACATCTCCAATTGTTGATTGTGGTGTTCATTACGTAGATGTTATGTGTCAAATGACAAAATCAAAACCTTTGTATGTTAACGCTGTTGGAGCAAGGTTATCGGAAGAAATAGCTTCTGATATGTACAATTACGGTCATTTACAAATAACTTTTGAAGACGGTTCAATTGGTTGGTATGAAGCGGGATGGGGGCCAATGATAAGTCAAACAGCTTTTTTTGTTAAAGATGTTATAGGACCCAACGGATCAGTAAGTATCGTTGAACCTTTAGATAATAACGATATCAAGTCTGATGAAATTGATAGTCATACAAAAACAAACTTGCTTTTGATTCACAATGAAAAAAGAGATGAAAATGGAATGTTTTTGAATCCAGATAGACATATAAATACCGAGGATGAACCAGATCACAATACTCTTTGTGAACTTGAACAAAGATATTTATTAAAGATAATCGAAGAAGATATTGATATTTCACAAGAAATGAAAGATGTTATAAATAGTATGAAAATTGTTTTAGCTGCTGATAAATCAATAAAGACAGGAAAACAAGTTGAAGTGTGAGAATTATATCTTAATTTATTTAAATGAAAAACAAAATATTCTTTTTATCGTTTTTATTTTTTTTTCTAGCCTGTTCAAGTGAAGATTCTGAAATAGAATCCACCGAAAATCCAATTAAAAATATTTTTTACTATGGAGCTGACCTTTCTTATGTAAATGAGATGGAAGATTGTGGTGCTATTTACACTGATATGGATGAAAATGTAAAAGATCCATTTAAAATTTTTTATGAGGCGGGAGCTAACTTAATAAGAATTAGGTTATGGCATAATCCTAAATGGACGAATTATTCTAATTACGAGGATGTAAAAAATTCAATTAGACGTGCAAAATCTGAAAAAATGAAAGTATTATTAAATTTTCATTATTCAGATACATGGGCGGATCCTTCAAAACAAGAAATTCCATCAGATTGGTTGAATTATATTAATGATACTGAAACATTGGGAGATTTATTGTACAATTATACATTTGATACTCTAAATAATTTAGCTAACTCTGGTCTTTTGCCTGATATTGTTCAAATTGGTAATGAAATTAATTCAATGATTTTGCAGCATGATGAATTAAAATGGCCTATAGATTGGGCTAGAAATTCATCATTAATAAATAAAGGAATTAAAGCTGTAAGGGATATATCATCAAAAACTAGTATAAATATCGAAGTTATGCTACATATTGCTCAACCAGAAAATGGACTCTGGTGGTTCAAAGAAGCTTACTCAGCAGGAATAAGTGATTACGATTGGATTGGCTTATCTTATTATCCTGTATGGTCAGAATATACTTTAAATAATATTTCATCACCACTAAAAACATTAATAGATAACTATAATAAACGTTTAATGATTGTGGAAACTGCATATCCATTCACTCTTCAAAATGCAGATAATGCCAATAATTTATTAAATGAAGATTCACTGATTTCGGGATATCCAGCATCACAACAAGGCCAATTAAATTATTTAACTGAACTCAAGAAAAAAATTGAAGAGGCTGGAGGTGAAGGATTAATTTATTGGGAACCTGCTTGGGTTTCAACTAATTGTAAAACTTTATGGGGTCAAGGATCTCATTGGGATAATGCTACTTTATTTGATCATAATAATAAGTCAACTCTAGGTATGCAGTTTTATAATTCTTCTAAAAATTAAATAAAATGATAAAGTTATTTAGGTTAATTACTTTACTCGAGGGAAGTTCTTACTTATTACTTCTCTTTGTTGCAGTACCACTAAAATATCTTGTGGGTGATGAATCATATGTCAAATTACTTGGTATGCCACACGGGGTTCTATTTATTGCATATATTGTTTTGTCATTTGTGATGCAAAAAAAAATGAATTGGAAGACTTCTAGTTTTTATATAATACTTTTAGCTTCAGTAATTCCTTTTGGAACCTTTTATGTTGATAAAAAATATTTAAGTAAGAATAATTAATCGTTTTGTATGCTTATTAATTTATTTAGGGTATTAATTCAGTTCCCATTTTGAATACAACTTTAATTCATCTATTTTTAGTGCTATGGAAAATAAGTTTGAAAAAGGTTTATGGGGTGTCAGATATATTGTAATCCTAGCAGTAATACTTTCAATTGTAGCCTCTATATCATTAATTATTATTGGAAGTTGGGATATTATTCAGGCAATAATTTTTAATAATCCTTTGTTTAATTCATCTATCGAAAACAATAATCAACTTCTTTTCAAGATTATATCTTCAATAGATTTGTTCCTAATAGGAATAGTTTTATTAATATTCGGTTTTGGAATTTATGAACTATTTGTAAGTGAAATTAATTTTGCTAAAGCCAAGTTTTCTGAATCTACATTGAAAATTAAAAGTTTAGATCAATTAAAAAATAAAATTATTAAAGTCATAATTATTGTCTTAATTGTTAAGTTTTTTGAGAAGATTTTAAAATTAACTGAAAACTTTTCAACTCCTGAAGATATATTGTTTTTTGCATTATCAATTTTATCTATTTGTTTAGGTTATTTTTTGATTAATAAGGGCTAAGCTTTTTAGAAAATTTACTCAAACGGAAATCCTCGATCTCTCATTAATGCTTTAATATTAGCATCCCTTCCCCTAAACAGACGGTATGCCTCTGCTGGTTCAATAGAATTTCTAGGTGAAAATAGATAATCAACCAATTTCTTAGCAACATCTTTATCATAAAAACCACCTGGAGCCTCAGCAAACGCTTCCGAGGCGTCAGAAGTTAGTACATCTGCCCACATATAACCGTAATAGGCGGTTGCATAACCTTCTCCGGAGAAAACATGTCCAAAATGAGGAGTTCTATGCCTCATTGGCAATTCCGTAGGCATTTTAAGATCATCTAATGTTTCTTTTTCAAACTTATCAACATCAATACTAGATGGATCAGCTAAATGAAATTTCATATCCATAATTGCAGAAGCCAAATATTCTGTTGTTTTAAACCCTTGATTAAATGTAGAAGCTTTTTTTATTTTATCAACTAATTCTTTTGGCATTGGTTTTCCTGTTTTGTTGTGGACCAAAAATTGATTTATTACTCTTTCTGTTGATAGCCACCTTTCCAAAAGTTGTGATTGGAACTCAGTATAATCTCTAACTCCACTGTTAAGTGTAGGGTATTTGACGTTAGATGCAAAAAAGTGTAATGCATGTCCAAATTCATGAAAAAAAGTTGTAGCATCGTCCCATGAAACTAGCAGTGCTTCTCCAGGGGCTGGTTTGACAAAATTAGAATTATTAGAAGCTAATACATTAGTTTTTCCATCCATAGTGGTATGACTTCTGTACGTTGTAGCCCATGCACCAGATCTTTTTCCTTGTCTCGCATACGGATCTAAGTACCATAATCCAATATGTTCACCTGAGGACTTGTTCTGAACTTCCCAAACGTTTACATCTTCATGAAAAACGGGGACTCTTCCTTTTTCTAAAGCTATAAACTTGTAATTAAATAATTCACCAGCTACATAAAACATTGCATCTGTTAATTTATCCAACTGTAAATATTGCTTGACTTCATCAGAATCTAAATCGTATTTTAATTTTCTAACTTTTTCTGCATAGAATCTGTAATCCCATGGTTCAATAGTTATTTTTGATTTTGTAAGTTTATTAGCAACTTTTTGCATATCAGCAACCTCTTCATCAACTCTAGCAATAGCTGCAGGCCAAACTGCTTCCATTAATGCCATCGCATTTTCTGGATTTTTTGCCATTCTATCCTGTAATCTCCACTGAGCATAATTTTCATAACCTAACAAACCAACTCGTTCTTTTCTTAATCTTAATATTTGGGCAATAATTTCATTATTATCAAATTCATCTCCGTTATCACCTCTAGAATAGTAATTTTTCCAAACTACTTCTCTCAAAGCTCTGTTAGTAGAATAAGTTAAAAATGGGTCCATTGATGATCTTGTATTAGTTATTGCATATTTGTCTTCAAAACCTTTGTCTTCTGCAATTTTTTTAGCAGATTTTATAAATGCATCTGATAAACCATCTAATTGAGATTCATCCAAGTATGTAACATAATTTTCTTCATCATTTAATACATTGTTAGAAAAATCATTGTATAATTTTGAAAGTTCTAGATTAATATCTGCATATCTCTTTTTTTTATCATTATTCAAAGCAGCTCCGTTCATAGCAAAGCTTTTATAAGTTAAATCTAGAACCCTTTGTTGATCTTCTTCTAAAGGATTAGTTTTAGATGAATTGTAAATAGCGCTTATTCTTTCAAATAATTTTTCATTTTGACTTATTGATGATGAATATTCTGAAAGCTTTGGAGCTAATTCTCCTTGTATTTTTCTAAATTCAGGTGTTGACATATTACTTGATAAAATTCCGTAGTATGGATAAACATCACTTAAAAGTTTTCCAGACCTTTCCATTTCTTCAATAGTGTTTTCAAATGTAGGTGCATCAGAGTTGTTAGCAATTTTATCATAATCATTTAGACTTATTTCCATTCCTTTGAGCATTGCTTCTTTTACAAATTCTGGTGACATTTTATCAAAAGCAGGAACTCCACCAAATTCTGAACTCTTATCCGACCATTGTTTCATCATGGGGTTTGAATTATTGCAGTTTACTAAAAATAGCGAAGTAAATAAGATTATAAATAAATTTTTCATGACTGATATTAATAGATTTAGATTATAAATATAAAGTAAATAAACAATTGTTATTTTAAAGTTTATCTCAAGAAACCAAAAATAAAAACCCCTGTAAATCAACAATTTACAAGGGCTTTTGCGGAGAAAGAGGGATTCGAACCCCCGGAGGTGTGACCCTCAACAGTTTTCAAGACTGCCGCATTCGACCACTCTGCCATTTCTCCAATGGATTGCAAATATAACCTCCTTTTTATTTTGTACCAATTTTTATTAAACTTTTATATGGTATCTATTTTATACATTTATAATGTGTTTGATTTAGATTTATTTTCCTGGCATTACCCTTTGTTAGTATTAGCAGGATTTATTGCAGGATTTATAAACACAATGGCCGGAGGTGGATCATTAATTACACTTCCGTTGATGATTTTTATGGGTTTACCCTCTGCAGTTGCTAATGGAACCAATAGAATTGCAATTTTTATGTCAGCATTTTCTGCTACTGCAGGTTTTAAAAGCAAAGGAGTATCAAATTATCCTTTTAATGTCTACTTAGGACTTTCAGGCTTAATTGGTGCATTAATAGGAGCTCAAATAGCTATAGATATTAAAGGAGAACTCTTTAACAAGATATTGGCTATTATAATGATTATAGTTGTCCTTATAATAGTTTTTAAACCCAAAATTGATTCTATTCAAGTTACTGAAAGATTAAAAGGAAAACATCTTTTAATTTCTTTATTAGCATTTTTTTTTATTGGAATTTATGGTGGATTTATAAATGCGGGAATTGGTTTTGTGATTATGTTGTTCCTGCATTATTATAACAGACTCAATTTAATTAAAGTTAATGCAACAAAAGTTGTTATAGTTCTAATCTATACAACGGGGGCCATTTTTACATTTGCTATTGCTGGTAAAATAAATTGGATTTATGCACTTTTTTTAGCCTCAGGAAATTTTTTGGGAGGTTGGGTATCTAGTAGATGGTCGGTAAAAAAAGGGGAGAAGGTTATTAAATTATTTTTGTTAATTATGGTGTTTATTATGTCAGTAAGACTTTGGTTTTTTAATAATTAATGTATTCAACAATTTCTAAACCATAACCTACCATTCCTACTCTTTTAATCTGAGTACTGTTAGTCAAAAGTCTTATTTTGTGAATTTTTAAATCGTGTAATATTTGAGCACCAATTCCGAAATCTTTTTCATCCATTCTAACAGGTGGTGTTCTGTACTCACCTTTGGATTGAAGTTTTTTAATTTCATTTAATCTTAATAGAACATTTATAGGGTTTGGAGGTTGATTTATAAAAACAATTACTCCATTTTCAGATTGACTAATTTTATTAAAAATACCATCGAGTTTTTTGTTTGATTTTGATGTTAAAGAAGTGAGAATATCATTATTGGTAATCGAAGAGTTTATTCTAACTAATACTGGCTCGTTTTCTTTCCATTTTCCTTTTGAAAGAACTAAATGAATTTGACTATTATTTGTTTGTTGAAATGCAGACAAATTAAAATCTCCAAATTTTGTGTTAAAAACAAATGATTCTTTTTTAATAATCAAGCTGTCATGTTTCATTCTGTAGGCAACTAAGTCCTCAATTGAAACAATTTTAAGATTAAATTTTTTCGCAACTTTTATAAGCTCAGGAATTCTGGCCATTGATCCATCTTCAGTCATAATTTCACAAATTACACCAGCTGGAGAAAATCCAGCTAATCTTGCAAAGTCAATTGCAGCCTCAGTATGTCCTGTTCTTCTTAAAACACCTCCGTCTTTAGCAATTAAAGGAAAAATATGCCCTGGTCTAGCTAAATCATCTGGTTTTGTTTGTTTATTAACTAAAGCTTGTATTGTTTTTGATCTATCAGAAGCAGATATTCCAGAAGTAACACCATTTCCTTTTAAATCTACAGAAACTGTAAATGCAGTATCCATTGGATCTGTATTATTAGTTACCATCGGATATAAGTCTAATTTCCTAGACCTTTTTTCACTTATAGGAGTGCAAATTAAACCTCTTCCATGTTTTGCCATAAAGTTTATTATTTCTGGCGAAACAATATCGGCAGCACAAACAAAGTCCCCTTCATTTTCACGATTTTCATCATCAACAACTATTATGATTTTTCCATTTTTAATATCATTAATAGCATCTTTTATGTTGTCAAGTTTAATTTTGCTCATCTTTTCTGTTAAATCTTAATTTAAGTGAAGAAATTTTTGTCAAAAATAGTCTAAATGGATTTAATATTTTATCAAAGTTTAATATAGATTTATCCGAGCTTGCTCGAATGATCAAATATATACCTAATGGTAACATAACAGCATTTGGAATTATGCTACCAATAAAAGCATCAATACTTCCGTCTTCAGCAGCATTTCTACTAAAAGTTCCGATGAAATGATAAGTTAAAAACAAAATTAACGATATAACCATGGGTAGGCCGATTCCACCTTTTCTAATTATTGCACCAAGTGGTGCTCCAACAAAAAATAAAATAATAGATGCAAATCCAATTGCATATTTATCATAAAGATTTGATTTGTGAAGATTTACGATTTTCTCTTTTACAAAGAAATTGTCCTTTTGACTTACCAAAACCTGAACATGTCCATTAGTTAGATTTAATGCGTCATTAATAATATCAGACCTTTTTTTTCTTGGATAGTCTTTTAAATGTTTATGGTATGTTGTGTACAAAATAGAATCTTTGTAAGAATTGTCTGTTCTTGCATTTCTTGTAAAATTTGAAATTCCAGTTCTAGTGTAGAAGTTCTTTGAAAAATTCTTATATCTAAAACCTAAATTCTTCGATAGAGAATCAATACTGAATTTTAATTGAGAAATATTTTGCATTCTGAAAGTATTATTAAACTTTTCATCATTGAAATCAACTTGATTAAATTCACTTAAATCAATATTCATTATGTATTTTTCAAATGTTACCAAAGAATGAGGAGAAACTTGTTTATTATTTGGTCTGGTGCTAGTTTGAATCTCTTCGTATCTCTTTCCGTTATTTAAAATTAATTGTAGAATTTCACTTGACTCTTTAGATTTTAATTCACCCGATTCGGCTTTTATAACCAAAGTGTTTTTAGAGTTATATGTGTTTTGATGGATTATAATATCTTCTAACAAATTATCGTCAGGCCCGTATTTTTTTTCAACTTTTATATTCATGTTGTTTATATCGCTGAAAACTCCTTCGGAAATTGCAAGTGCAGGTTTTACTTTAGCTAAGTTTTTTCTAAGATTATAAGACTTAAACTCTGCAAAGGGTATAAGGCTATTTGCAATAAAAAACATTCCTATGCATAATACTAAATTAACAGCTATAATACTTCTCATTGATCTAAAAAGAGAAAGACCTGAAGATTTTATTGCAGCTAACTCATACTGTTCTGAAAGGTTTCCAAAAGTCATAATTGAAGCCAATAAAACTGTTAGTGGAACTACTAAGGGTAATAATTTTGGTGAATAGTAAAGTAAAAATTTAAAAATAATTTCAAAATCTACTTCCTTGCCAGCAAGGTCATCTATAAAAACCCAAATTATTTGGATTATAAAAATGAACATTAATATGAAGAAGAAACTAAAAAAAATTTTTAGATAAGATGTTAAAATATAACGATCTATAATTTTCATGTCTATAAACTTTCAATGTAATAATCCGGATAATCATTTTCATTAAAAATGAATAGATCTTTATCAATTTCAGGATTGTACTTAATTGAATCTACTGTAAGAATAGTTTTTGTTTTGTTTTTTCCAATTTCAACTAATTTTTGAATATTTTTTGTTTCAATATCAATCCCAAGCAATAAATAATCAATATCAGAATCTGAGTTGCTTGGAATTAATTTTACAAATTGAATTTCTGTGGAATCGTAATTTTCTGATTTATCCCATAATATTAAGTAACCTTCCCTGTAAAAATTTAATAATTTTGATGGTTTAATTGTTCCACTATCTTCACTCTCATTAATATCTGATATAATAACTTCTTCGTTTTCAGGAACTATTGAGTAGATCTTATTTGAATCAGATATTTGTTTTATCCCCATAAATTCTAAAAGATAATTGTCTTTTTCAATTATTATTTTTCCATTGGATTCTTGTTTAATGTCCTCTGAAATATTTTCCAGAGAGTATGTGAAATCAATCGAATAACTAGCGGCTGAGTCTATTTTTTTTGAAACCTCTTCTAAAAGCAAATTTGCTCTATCATCATTTTGTGAAGACAAAAAGTTGAATAAAAATAAAAAGAGTGTAATTAAAGATATTTTTTTCATTATAAACTTTTTTCGTTTTCTAAAAATGCATTTAAAGTAGCAATGTCAGGAATTAATACCTCTCTAGCTTTGCTACCTTCAAATGGACCAACAATTCCAGCAGCTTCTAATTGATCTATTATTCTTCCTGCACGATTGTAGCCTAGTTTCATTTTACGTTGCAATAATGATGCTGAACCTTGTTGAGCCATAACTATAATTTCAGCAGCATCTTTAAATAAAACATCTCTATCTTCAATATTATTATCAAGTGATGATGAATTCTCTTCTCCAATATACTCAGGCAATTCATGAGCTGTAGCATAAGCTTTTTGAGATCCTATAAAGTCTGTTATTTTATTAATTTCTGGTGTATCTACAAATGCACATTGAATTCTAGTTAGTTCATTTCCTTGTGTGTATAGCATATCTCCTTTTCCTATTAATTGATCTGCGCCCCCACTATCTAAAATTGTTCTTGAATCGATTTTAGATGTTACTCTAAATGCAATTCTCGCAGGAAAGTTAGCTTTAATTAAACCTGTTATTACATTAACAGATGGCCGTTGAGTAGCTATTATTAAATGAATACCAACTGCTCTTGCTAACTGAGCTAATCTGGCAATGGGAGTTTCAACTTCTTTTCCAGCTGTCATTATTAAATCTGCAAACTCATCGATAATTAGAACTATATATGGTAAGAATACATTTCCTGAATCAGGATTTAATTTTCGTTGTTTAAACTTTGCATTATATTCCTTAATATTTCTACACATTGCATTTTTAAGCATTTCATAACGATTGTCCATTTCAATGCACAAAGAGTTCAATGTTTTTATTACAGCTTTATTGTCTGTAATTATAGCTTCATTTGAGTCTGGTAATTTTGCTAAATAATGCCTTTCAATTTTATTAAATAAAGTAAGTTCTACCTTTTTTGGATCAACTAAAACAAATTTAACTTCAGATGGATGTTTCTTGTACAAGAGTGAAGTTAATACAGCATTAAGACCAACTGATTTACCTTGGCCTGTAGCACCAGCCATAAGTAAATGTGGCATTTTAGCTAAATCAACTACGAAAGTTTCATTACTGATGTTTTTTCCAAGTGCTAATGGTAATTCCATTTCAGCTTCTTGATAGTTTTTGGAAGAAAGAACAGATTTCATTGAAACAATAGTTGACTTTTTGTTTGGCACTTCAATCCCAATAGTTCCTTTTCCAGGAATTGGAGCAATTATTCTAATTCCAAGAGCAGATAACGATAATGCAATATCATCCTCAAGATTTTTGATTTTAGAAATTCTAATCCCGGCCTCTGGAATTATTTCATACAAAGTTACAGTAGGACCTATTGTAGCTTTTATTTGATCAATACCTATTTTATAATTTTTTAGGGTATCGATAATTTTTTCTTTATTTTCTTCTAATTCTTCTTCATTTATTGTAATAACACCTCCTTTGTCGTATTCATTAAGTAAATCTATCGATGGTGGTTTAAAATTCTTTAATTCTAGGGTATGATCGTATTCTCCAAATTTTTTGACTAAACTTTTAGCAATTGCATCTTCATCTAAAATTTCTTCTTTTTCAGTACTTTCTATTTCAATTTTGATTTCATCTTCATTTTTTACTTCATTTGTATCATTTTTTTTGTAGGAGGAAAAGTTTTGAATGGTTGGTTTTACTTCCTCGTTTTTGAAATTAAACTTATTTGTTTTTTCTTCATTTTCCTTGATTTCGCTTTGCGGCGTTTCATTGAAATCTTTCTCTAATTCAGTACTTGTATTTGGAATAAGTCCTTTTAGAAAAACATAGGTCTTTTCTGGTGTTATTTTCAATCTGATTACTAAGTATGCCAACAAAACGAATATTAAAATGGATATTATCCCTATTTCACCAATATAAACCATTAAAAAATCGTTAATCTCAAAACCAATAGAACCAGAATAAATGTAATTTGAGGAGAAATGACCAAAAAATAGAGAAAACCATAACATTATTATTATTCCCCAAAACCATTTATCTAAAAGTTTATTAGTATTGGCATCAACAAATAAAGTAAGTCCTGAAATGAATAATAGAATAGGAAATATAAAGGATGAAATTCCAAACATAATGTATATAAGTAAATGACTTATAATTGAACCAAACTTACTGGCTATGTTTAATGTTTCAGAATCTTTATCGAAAAAACTATTTAACTCAGATTGATCTGCTTTCCATGTATCAAAATATGAAACTAATGAAGAAAATACTATGATTGACAGTAGTATCAAAAATACTCCAAACATTATTTGCTGAGATCTCGATAGTTTAAAAAAATCTTTCAATCTGTCTGCAATTTTGGTCATAGTGTATAAACAAAAATAAATATTTAAACTTTACTAATTAAATTCTTTTAATCTTATAATTAAGACCAGCAACAATGAGTGTCATGAAAAAACTTAACCAATTAAAAATGGCATAAAAAAAGTAATCGAGAACTCCAACACCTAGCACGGTAGATTGATAAGCTCCGCAACTATTCCAAGGAATTAAAACAGAGGTCACAGTTCCAGTATCCTCAAGAGTTCTACTTAAATTTTCAGGAGCCAATCCTTTATCTTTAAAAGCTTTTTGAAACATTTTTCCTGGAATAACTATTGCTAAGTATTGATCAGAAGTAGTTAAGTTTACCGCCATACAACTTCCTGCTGTACTTGCAAATAAAGAGAAAGTAGATTTCCCAAGATTTAATAATGATGCTGTTATCCTTTTTAAAGCTCCAATAGATTCCATAACACCACCAAAAACCATTGCTGTAATTACCAACCAAATTGTATTCATCATTCCAAACATTCCACCACTTGAGAACAAGTCATTTAATTCACTATTTCCTGACTCAATATTAGTATCTATTGTTATAGAATTTACAATTGCACTGTATGCTCCTTCAAATGTTAATGTTGAAGAACCTGATAATTGAGTTAATATATCTTGTTGAAAAACTAAAGCGAAAAGTGCACCTAAAATGGTTCCGGTAAATAATGCAATTATCGGAGGGGTTTTTTTTGTTATAAGTATTATAACGATCATTGGAACAATAAAAACAAAAGGTGTAATGTTGAACGTTTCACTGATTGATTTTAACATAATAGCATTATCAGTTGGTCCAGATGAAACAGTATAAAAATTAAGAATAATAAAAATAATTAAACTAATTGTTACTGTGGGGACTGTAGTTATTGTTAGATATCTGATATGTGTAAATAAATCTGATCCCGAAATAGCAGGAGCAAGGTTTGTAGTATCACTAAGAGGAGACAATTTATCACCAAAATAAGCTCCTGAAATAATAGCACCTGCAGACATTTCGACTGGTATTCCAATAGCTTTTGAGATTCCAATAAGAGCAATACCAACTGTTGCAGAAGTGGTCCAGCTACTTCCAGTAGCTACAGAAATAATAGCACATATTACTAGACATGACGGAAGAAAAATTGATGGATGAAGAATTTTTAATCCATAATAAATCATTGAAGGAATTATTCCACTAATAAGCCAGGTCCCAGAAAGTGCTCCAACAAATAGTAAAATTATAATTGCTCCAGTAACTGATTTTAAATTTTCGGCAATTTGTTCAATAATAATTTTAAAATTTAAACCTTTTGATAATCCAAGAACTATACCTACCGCAGCCCCCAATAATAATATAAACTGATTTGATCCACTCATACTGCTGTCTCCATAGACATAAACATTGAATGATAGCATGATAATTAAAAGAGAAATTGGTAATAAGGATTCGCTTAGAGTCAAGCTAATTTTATCTGAACTTTTATTCTTATTTTTTCCCATATTGCTAATATATAATTACTTATAATAATATACTTTATTTTATATAATTCATTTATGAATTAAAATAAAACATTCGTATTTTTGAAAAAAAAATCAATGGAAAATTTTGATGTAGTTGTAATAGGTTCTGGGCCTGGTGGATATGTTTGTGCAATCAGATGTGCGCAGTTAGGGATGAAAACTGCAATTATTGAGAAATACAATACACTCGGTGGAACTTGTTTAAATGTGGGATGTATCCCTTCGAAATCATTGTTGGATTCTTCACATCACTATCATGAAGCTGTTCATAATTTTTCAACTCATGGAATTGAAATTGAAGGCACTGTTAAAGTTGACCTAAATAAGATGATTTCAAGAAAAAATTCTGTTGTTGAACAGACAACTAAAGGAATAGATTTTTTGATGTCAAAAAATAAGATTACGGTTTTTAATGGAATAGGATCATTTGTAGATAACAAAACAATAAAAATTTCAAACATTAAAGGCTATTCAGAAATAAATTTTAAAAAAGCAGTTATTGCAACTGGATCTAAACCCATTTCTTTACCATTTGCCAAGTTTGATAAAGATAGAATCATATCTTCAACAGAAGCACTTCAGCTCAAAGAAATTCCAAAAAAACTTATTGTTATTGGTGGAGGTGTTATTGGATTAGAATTAGGGCAAGTTTACAATAGATTGGGTTCCGAAGTATCAGTAGTTGAATATTCTGACAAGATTACCCCATTTATGGATAAATCTGTTTCTAAAGAACTTTTAAGAATTTTTAAAAAACAAAAAATAAATTTCAATCTTTCTCACAAGGTTAACAATATTATTTCTAAAGATAATATTGTTACAGTAACAGCTGAAGATTCAAAAGGTAATACAGTTACTTTTGATGGTGATTACTGTTTGGTTTCAGTCGGAAGAAAACCTTACACTGAAGGTCTTGATTTAGAAAAAGTTGGAATTATTGTAAATGATAGAGGACAAATTTCAGTAAATGATACATTGCAAACAAATGATGAGAATATTTTTGCGATTGGCGATGTTATCAAAGGACCTATGTTAGCACATAAAGCTGAGGAGGAGGGTGTTTTAGTTGCTGAAATTATAGCAAATCAAAAACCTCATATTAACTATAATTTAATACCTAATGTTATTTATACATGGCCTGAGGTTGCCTCTGTTGGTAAAACAGAACAGGAACTAAGTAAAAATGGTATTGAGTTCAAGTCTGGGCAATTTCCTATGAGAGCACTTGGAAGATCCAGAGCCAGTATGGATGTTGATGGTTTTGTCAAAATACTCGCTGATAAAAAAACTGATGAAATTCTAGGAGTGCATATCATTGGAGCAAGAGCTGCAGATTTAATAGCTGAGGCAGTAACTGCAATGGAATTCAGAGCTTCTGCTGAAGATGTTTCCAGAATGAGTCATTCTCATCCAACTTATGCTGAAGCAATTAAAGAAGCAGCACTAGCTGCTACTGAAAATAGACCTCTTCATATTTAATTAATAGCTTTATTCATTTTCTCTTTAATTTTATCTAAACACAAATTACCAATACTACCTTTTAAGACGTGTTTGAAATCTCTTTTAGGAATAAAATCGTTATTCTTGATATCATCAGATATTTTCATATACGCATCTCTAAATGAATAACCTTTTTCAACTAATTCGTTCAAGTTTTCAACTGAAAAAACATAATCGTATTTGTTATCCTCTAATATGTTATCTCTGATTTTAATTTTTTTAATTGTAAAATCTAAAATTTCTAAACAATCTTTTATTTCAATTATTGCTTCAATGGTTTTTCCTTTGTACAATTGCATATCTCGATGATAACCGCTAGATAGATTTATTGAAAGAATATTAAATTCATTTACAAGTGATTGTAATGAATTGCATTTAGCTCTAATGAGCTCAAAAACATCTGGATTTTTTTTATGAGGCATTATACTAGAACCTGTTGTTATTTCATTAGGAAAAGAAATGAAATTAAGTTCTTGACTCATGTAAAAACATACATCTGTCGATAATCTTGATAAAGTGCTAGCAATTGAATTTATAGCAATTATCACTGATTTTTCAACTTTACCTCTGCTTAATTGTGCTGATACAACATTATACTTTAATTCATCGAATTTCAATTCTTCAGTTGTAAAATCTCTGTCAATTTTAAATGAACTTCCAAATCCAGCTCCGCTACCAAGAGGATTCTGATTGTTAATTTTATAAGCAGTGTTTAAATATAAAATATCATCAATCAAGTTTTCAGCATATGATGAAAACCATAAGCCGAAAGATGACGGCATTGCTACTTGAAGATGAGTATAACCAGGAAGTAATTTATTTTTATTTTTTTCGGCTAAATTTAGTAATGTATCAAATAATTTAACTGTCAATTCCTTGATCAGTAAAGTTTCATCTTTTAAAAAAAGTTGAGTTGCTACTAAAACCTGATCGTTTCTAGATCTTCCAGTGTGTATTTTTTTTCCAATTACACCTAAATGTTTAATTAAAATTGATTCTATTTTTGAATGAACATCTTCAAATTCATTTTCAATATTAAAGTTGCCTGAGCTAATATCTTTACCAATGTCATCAAGGACATTTAATATTTTTTCAGATTCATCATTTTTTAGTATTCCAATTTTATTTAACATTTTAGCATGAGCTATCGATGCAATAACATCATATTTAGCGATATATAAATCATAAACCCTGTCCTTTCCAACTGTAAATTTTTCAATTTTTTCATTAAGACTGTTTTCTTTATTCCAAAGTTTCATAATCGTTTTTTTAAAGTAATTCGTTTAAAAGTTTTATGTATTTAGGTATAGCTTCCTCAATTTCTTTTATGTAAATGAATTCATCTGCTGTATGCGATCTTTTTGAATCTCCAGGACCAATTTTGACAGAGGGAAAACTTATTTTTGATTGATCTGAAAGAGTAGGAGATCCATATTTTTCAATATTTAACTTATTTGCTGCTAAAACTATTTCATGATCTGAATCAATTGAAGATGAATTCAAATTGAGAGATCTTGCTTTTATATAACAAGGGGAGTTTTTAACTATATAATCATTTATCTCTTTATTTGTATAACAATCGTTAACCCTTACATCTAAAACCATATTTAGATTTGAGGGTACTACATTGTGTTGATCACCTGCATTTATCTGAGTAACTGTGGTCTTAACTTTTCCTAAAAAAGTTGATTCTTTGTCAAAACTTAAATCATTAATCCATTTTAAAATATTAATTGATTTAATAATAGGATTATCGTTGTTTTTATGAGCAGCATGTGATGCTGTTCCATTAACTTTTAGATCATAAACAATTAATCCTCTCTCAGCTACTGCCATCTTCATTAATGTAGGTTCTCCAATAATTGCAAAACTTATTTTTGGTAATTTAGGAATGACTGACGCAATTCCATTATCACCTGAGGATTCTTCTTCAGCTGAGGCTAATATGATCAAGTTGTATTTTAAGTTTTTTTTATTGTAGTAATGTAAAAAAACAGCCATTAATGAGACTAGTGCTCCTCCAGCGTCATTACTTCCTAATCCAAACAGTTTTTTGTCTTTAATAATACTATCAAAAGGATTTAAAGTATATCCAGAATTTGGTCTAACCGTATCATGATGAGAGTTTAATAATATATAGGGTTTTTTTGAATCATGATATTTGTTAAAAGCATAAATATTATTATTAAATTTCTGTGAAACTATATTGTTTTTTTTAAACCATTTTTGAATCAGTTCAGCAGTTTTGTCTTCTTTTGTTGAAAATGATTCAGTTTGAATCAACTTTTTTAATAGTTCAATAGATTTTAGTTTAAGTTCGTTCATTAGAGTGTGATTTTTGTACAATGCTTAATTGTGTTTAAAATATCTAAATCTCCTATATAGATTTTATTAACTCCATTTTCTAATGCATGAAAACAGTTTTCTAATTTCGGGATCATTCCTTCGTAAATTATTTTATCATCAACAAGTTTTTTAAATTCTTTTTTGGTTATATTTTTTTTAATACTAGTATTACTGTTTTGATCCATTAATACACCTGATTTGTCAAAGCAATATTTTAATGTTACATTGTAATATTTTGACATCGCTATAGCTATTTCAGATGCTATGGTATCAGCATTAGTATTTAAAAGTTGTCCTTTTTTATCATGTGTAAGAGAACAAATTGTAGGCGTTAAATTTGAGTTTAACAGACTAAATAAAAATTCATCATTAATTTTTTCAATATCCCCTACAAAACCATAATCAATTTTATTTACTTTTCTGATTTTTGATTTAATCAAATTTCCATCAGCTCCTGAAAGGCCAATTGAATTACAATTTAATTTCTGGAGTTTTGAAACGATTTTTTTATTGATCAGTCCAGCATAGGTCATAACAGCTATATCTAATGTTTTAGAATCAGTTATTCTTCTTCCATTAACCATTTTGGGTATTATTCCAAGTCTAATCATGTAGTTAGATGCAATAATACCACCTCCATGAACAATTATTTTATTTTCATTAATTAATGAAAAGTTTTTCAAAAATTCTTCAAACAATAAATTGTCATCTAAAATAACTCCGCCAACTTTTACAATTGTTAATTTAGTTTTCATTTTTCAATAATTCATTAATTATAAATTGAGTTGCATGAACTCTATTACTTGCTTGTGTTATTGAAATGTTACTGTTTGATTCTAAAACAGAATCAGTAACAATCATATTTCTTCTTACTGGAAGGCAATGCATAAAGTAAGCTTTATTAGTTAAACTCATTTTATTTTCATCAATTGTCCAAGAGTTATCTTTGATATTTACTTTTCCATAATCATCAAAACATGACCAATTTTTAGCATATATAAAATCTGCATTTTTAAAAGCATCAATTTGTTTGTTAATGATTTTATATCCCTTTGTAATTTTTTTATCTAAATTGTAACCAATTGGATTGGCAATAGTCAAATCAAAATCACAAAGCCTACACATTTCAATAAAAGAATTAGCTACTGCGTGGGGAAGGGGTTTAGGATGTGGTGCCCACGATAATACTATTTTGGGGTTTTTTACTTTACTCATCTCCTTAATAGTTATTGCATCTGCTAAAGATTGGAGAGGATGACTTAAAGCACTTTCTAAATTAACAATAGGAACTGTTGAGTGTTTTACAAAAGAATTAATTACTTTATCTTCCAAATCTGACTTTTTATTAGATAAGTTCGCAAATGACCTTATGCCAATAATATCACAATAGGTTGAAATAACTTTTGCAGCCTCTCTTACATGTTCAGCTTTATCTCCATTCATTATTACATTGTCGTCAAATTCAAGTTGCCATCCTTCATCCTTAATGTTCATACATATCGTTTTCATTCCCAAATTCATTGCAGCTTTTTGAGTACTCAATCTTGTTCTTAAACTAGGATTAAAAAAAATCAAACCTAGGACTTTTTCTTTTTTATTGTAAATCTCTTTTGTTGGGTTTTTTTTTGAATCAATAATTTGATTTACACTCATATCAAAATTGATTAAGTCGTTACATTTTATAAAGTTTTTCATTTTAGTTCCTCTTTTAAAGCGTTAAATAACATATCAATGTGAGACTTGTTAATATTAAGTGGTGGTAAAATTCTAAGAAGATTTTTGTTAGCACTTCCACCAGTGAATATTTTGTGATTAAAAATTAGATTTTTTCTTAAATGCGCAGCTTCAAAATCAAATTCAATACCCAGCATTAGTCCTCTTCCTTTAATTTTAATTACTGATTTGATTTTTGAAATTTTTTCTCTAAAATAAACTTCCATTTCCTTAGCATTTGAAAGTAAAGATTCTTCTTTTATGGTTTTTAACACTGATAATACTGCTGAACATGCAAGATGATTTCCACCGAATGTTGTTCCTAGCATACCAAAACTTGATTTTATATGATCTTTAATAAGGATTCCACCAACAGGAAAACCATTTCCCATTCCTTTAGCCATACATATAATGTCAGGATTTATATCATGGTTTTGAAATGCAAAAAAATCTCCTGTTCTTCCAAATCCAGATTGAACTTCATCAGCAATTAAACACGTATCGTATTCTTTACATTTTTTTGAAATGTGTTTAATAAATTCTGTACTTGGTTGATCCAATCCTCCAACTCCTTGAATTGACTCAAAAATTACTGAACTAACATCTCCCTTTGAAATTTCTTTATCAAAGCTTGCTTTGTCATTAAATTCTATGTGTATTACATTAATTTTTTTATTTATTTCTGATTTAATTTTATAATTATCAGTAATACTAAGAGCAGCGTTACTTCTTCCATGGAATGAATTTTTAAATGCAATTATTTTTTCTCTTTTGTTATAAAATGAAGCAACTTGTAAAGCATTCTCATTGGATTCAGCTCCACTATTTGTCATAAATAATTTATAATTATGACAATTAGATTGTTGTATTATTTCATTGGCTACTTCTTTTTGTAAATCGTTAATTATATAATTGGAATAAAATCCAATTTTATTTAATTGATTTGTTAGAGATTTAATATAATTAGGATGATTGTGTCCAATTGAAATAACAGCATGCCCTCCATATAAATCTAGATATTTTTCTCCTTTTTTGTCAAATACATAACACATGTTGGCATGTGATGGTGTCATTTCGTAAAGTGGATATACATTAAATAAATTCATTTCGATGATATTTGATTAATTTTTTCAAAAGAGGATGACAATCCACTAATAAGTGCAGAGCTTAATCCATGATGTTCCATTTCAATCAAGCCTTTTATCGTACAACCGCTTGGCGTTGTAACCCTGTCAATTTCTTGTTCAGGATGACTTTTATTGTTCATTAATAGTGATACAGCTCCTAAAGCTGTTGAAATAGACATTTTTAATGATTTATTGCTTTCAAAACCTAGTTGAACACCACCTTGAGCTGTTGATCTAATTAGCCTCATCCAAAAAGCAATTCCACTAGCACATAATACTGTTGCAGCCTGCATGTCATTTTCATTTATTATGAAAGTTTCACCCAAGCTGTTAAAAATGGATTCAGCTAATTCTATTTTATATTTTCCATATTTATTGTTACATATGCAAGTAGTAGATTTACCAATTGAAATAGCAGTGTTAGGCATTGCTCTAATAATATTTGTTTTTGCACCAAAAATTTTTTCGATTTTATTTATCGATAAACCAGTTATAGTGGAAATTATTGTGTGCCGATCGGTCAAATAATTTTTAATTTCATTTGCTAAATTTTCAAATTGAGAAGGCTGAACACAAATAATTATAATATCAGAGTTTTTTACAGCATTACTATTATTTGTTGTGATTTTGACTTCTGGAACTTTTTCCCATTTATTTAAAGTTGATAAGTTTTTTTTTGTTAAAAACAGTTGGGTTATCATATTTTTTTCTAACAAACCACTTGCTATGCTAGATCCCAAATTTCCTGTTCCTAAAATTGATATTTTCATTATTTTATTATTTTTTAAAAAATTGATGATTTTAAATTAAGACCGGTCGTTTCTTCAAAACCAGACATTAAATTCATATTTTGAATAGCTTGTCCAGATGCACCTTTAATTAAATTATCAATAATTGATGTAATTAATATTTTGTCATTGACTTTAGTTAAATGAAGAATACATTTATTTGTATTTATAACTTCTTTTAAACTAATTTCATTTTTAGAAATGTGTACAAATGGATGATTTTTATAATAGTGTATATACAGTTCATTAATTTCTTCAATTTTAACATTAGACTTAAAATAACTTGTACAAAATATTCCTCTAGAAAAGTTTCCTCTTACTGGAATAAAATTAATTTTGATTTCATTTGAAAGTTGATTTAAATGATGATAAATTTCGTTTAAATGCCTGTGATTGAATACTTTATAATTTGATACATTGTTATTTCTCCAACTAAAATGAGTTGTATATGAAGGCACAATTCCAGCTCCAGTACTTCCTGTTATTGCATTTGTGTGAACTTCACCATGAATATGTTTTTTTTCAACTGAGGGTATTAAACCAATTTCGATAGCAGTTGCAAAACAACCAGGATTTGAAATATTTTTCGCTGTTTTTATTTTGTGTTTATAAAGTTCTGGAAGACCATATATAAAATTTCTTTTTTCATCTTTTACTTTAAATGATTTTTCTAATCTGTAGTCCTGACTTAAATCGATTATTTTAGTTTTTGTATTAATTGATGTTTTTTTTAGAAATTCTTCTGATTTATTATGTCCTAAACAAAGAAACATTACATCACAATCTTTGATTTCACCAATAAATTTAATTTCTGTTTCACCAATTAAATCTTTATGAATGTCAACAACTTTTTTTCCTGTATAGGTTTTACTATTTATAAAGCTGATATCAACTTTTGGGTGATTAACAAGTAGTCTGATTAATTCTCCACCTGTGTATCCTGATCCTCCAACAATTCCAACTTTTATTTTATTTGTTATTGACATATTGGTAAATTTTATTTTGATTAGAAATAATTTTTATAAAACCTTTTGCGTCTTCAGAAGACCATTTCTTGTTTTCTTCTCCGTAAGAACCAAATTCTGAATTCATTAAATCATTGTCAGATTTTATTCCATTTAAAGTAAATCTATATGGATACAGGCTTATGTAAACTTCACCACTAACCTTTTTTTGACTACTTTGAAGAAAAGATTCAATATCTCTTAAAACAGGGTCTAAATATTGACCCTCATGAAGATGCATCCCATAAAAATTAGACAGTTGTTCTTTTTGATATTGTTGCCATTTTGTTAATGTATGCTTTTCAAGAAGGTGATGAGATTTTATTATCATCAAAGGACCTCCAGCTTGAAATCCAACTCTTCCTTTAATTCCTATAATACTGTCTCCAACGTGTATATCTCTTCCAATGCAAAATTTATCACATTCTTTATTTATCAGTTCTATACATGTCACAGGATCATAAAATTCTCCATTTAATCCAACAACCTCTCCTTTTTTAAATGTTACAACTATGTCTTTTTTTTCAGATTCTGTTAGTTTTCCAGGATAAGCTTCTTCTGGAAGTTTTAAATTTGATGTTAATGTCTCATCTCCACCTACACTAGTTCCCCAAAGACCCTTATTAATTGAGTATTTAGCTTTGTCCCAAGAAATATTAACACCAGATTCCAACAAATAATCTATTTCATTTTGTCTAGACAAACTTGAATCTCTAATTGGAGTTATGATTTTTATATTCGGAGCAAGTATTTGAAATATTGAATCAAATCTAACTTGGTCATTTCCTGCTCCTGTACTTCCATGAGCGATGTGAGAGGCATTATGCTTATTAGCATACTTTAGTATTTCTATTGCTTGAATTGTCCTTTCGGAACTAACTGAGAGAGGATAAGTATTATTTCTTAATACGTTTCCATAAACCAAAAATTTAATAATTTTTTCATAAAAAGAATAAACTGAATTAATTGAAACAAATGTATGTGCACCTAATTTCAATGCCTTTTCTTTCATTTTTTCAATTTCAATAATTGTATACCCTCCAGTATTTATATTAACGGCATGAACTTCATTGCCTTCATTTGATAATTTTTTTAAACAATATGAGGTATCTAATCCTCCACTATAGGCCAATACTATTTTTTTCATATATTTTTTTTTGGTTCATATAACATCCCTGTGCATAAACACATTTGTTTGTTTGTTCTGTTGAGAACATCATAATTTTTGCAAGTTTGACATCCCTTCCAAAACTCTTCATCATCAGTTAGTTCAGAGAATGTTACAGGTTTGTATCCTAATTCATAATTTATTTTCATTACTGGAAGACCAGTGGTAATTCCAAATATTTTTGAATCAGGATATTTTTCTAATGAATGTTGAAAGGTTAACTTTTTTATTTTTTTTGCTAGTCCTTTTCCTCTAAATTTTGGTGATACAATTAATCCTGAATGAGCAACGTATTTTCCATGTCCCCAAATTTCGATGTAACAGAAACCAGCAAATTCTGAATCTTCAATAGCAATTACAGCGTTGTTGTTTTCAATTTTTTGCTTAATATACTCTGGAGATCTTAATGCAATTCCAGTTCCTCTAACTTTTGCAGAAGAACTTATTGTTTCTGAGATTATATCACAATATTTAATATGCTTCAAAGAAGCGACTGTTATTTTCACTATGGTTTAAAATTTAATTAAGATTGAATCGAAACGAAACTGGACTCACCTAGTTTCCTAAATAGAATAATACCCAAAAGGGCGGGCGCGGCGAGGGGCCGGCAAAGTAACTGAAGTGTTAAAATTTCTATTTTTTAAATTCATAAAGGAGCAAAATTGATAAAAAAAAATCAAATAGCAAAGATTTATTTTATAAAAAACAATTAATTAAATTTGAAATAAAAAATTGAAACGATTCACAAAAAAGTTTAAATCAAATGATATATCCTTTTTTAAACAGAAGTTGCTAAGTTGGTCAAATTCTTTTTCAACATCAATTTTTTTAAATTCTAATAATTACATTAATAAACTTGGAGATTACGAATGTATATGTGCCTGCGAAGTACATTCTAAAATGCCCTTTACTGTTTCTAATTCTATCGAAAAACTTGATAATTATATAGACCAAACTAGGGATTGGATATTTGGTTATTTAAATTATGATCTAAAAAATGAAATCGAAAACTTAAAAAGTAAAAATCGAGATAATTTTAATTTACCTAATCTGTTTTTTTTTCAACCCAGAAAAATATGGATAATTAGAAAAGACCAGATTGAAGCTCTTTACATAAATAAAGAAGAGATTGAAAAAGACTGGATTAATATTAACGATTTTTCAGTTGAGAGTGAAAATAAGACTTTTAACACTCCTGTCATGAGATCAACTTTATCTAAAGAACAATATTTAAGTAAAATTAATACTATAAAAGAACATATTTTTTTAGGAGATATTTATGAAGTAAATTTCTGTTTTGAATGGTTCTGTGAAAAAGCAAAAATTGATCCTGTTAAGGTTTACAGGAATTTAAATTCTATTTCAAAATCTCCAATGAGTGTATTGTTTAAATTTAATGAATTATCTCTTGTTTCCTCATCTCCTGAAAGATATTTGAAGAAAAAACACAATAGATTGATATCTCAACCAATTAAAGGCACTGAAAGAAGAGATAAAGATTCTAAAGTTGATAAAAACTTAATGATAAATCTAGGTTTAAATAAAAAAGAAAGATCAGAAAATATAATGATTGTTGATTTAGTTCGAAACGATATGTCAAGATTTTCAAAACCTGGATCTGTTGATGTTAAAGAATTGTGTGAAGTTTATCCTTTTAAACAAGTACATCAAATGATTTCAACTATAGAGTCTGAAATTGATCAAAATTTAAACTTTGGAAAAATTATTTCAAGTACATTTCCTATGGGAAGTATGACTGGCGCACCAAAAATTAAAGCAATGAAAATTATAGATGATTTTGAAGTTACTAAACGTGGATTATACAGTGGTGCAGTTGGTTTTATAGATCCAGAACAAAACTTTGATTTTAATGTAGTTATCCGATCACTAATATATGATTCTAAATTAGATTATCTATCATTTCATGTTGGTAGTGCTATTACAGCAAAATCAACACCTATTGATGAATACAACGAGTGTTTGCTTAAAGGAGAGGCTATGATTTTGTCATTAAATTGATAATTTATTTTTTATGTAATATTGCCACCAAATGCTAATAGATTTTAAAAAACATATAGAAAAAAATTTCTCTAATATTATTGGCAAGAAACTTCTTATTTGTGTAAGTAGTGGAGTCGATAGCATGGTTTTGCTAAAATTATTTCAAAATTTAAATTACAATATCAGTGTTGCTCATTGCAATTTTAAGTTAAGAGATGATGAAAGCGATGCTGATGCTGATTTTATTAAAAATTATTGTAAATCAAACAATATTACTTTTCATTACAAAGAATTTAACACCAATATTCCAAATAATTCTATTCAAATGTCAGCTAGAAAATTAAGATATGAATGGTTTCATGAGCTGTCAACAACTTACAAGATAAATTACATTTTGACTGGTCATCATTTAGAAGATAGTTTAGAAACTTTTCTAATTAATATTTCAAGATCTACAGGTTTAGAGGGTTTGCTAGGGATAAAAGAAGAGAATTACAATGTTGTTAGACCTTTATTAACATATTCAAAAAATCAACTTATAGAATACGCTAAGCAATCTAATTTAAAATGGAGGGAAGATTCATCAAATTCAAAAAGTGATTATTTAAGAAATAAATTTAGAAACAATATTGTTCCACTCTTACTGGAACTAAATCCAGAATTTATAAAAAATTTTTCCAATACTATTGGTTATCTAAAAAAAGATAATTTAATAATTGAACAGATTATTGATGATTTTAAAAAGAAGCATTTCAAATCTAAGCCTAACGTTATACAGATAAAAAAACATCTTATTAAATCTTTGGATCAAAATTTTATATTCAGGTTATTTAAGAAATATGGTTTTAAAAACTCAAATGAAATTTTTGACTTATGTTTTTCTTCAACTGGGAAAATAATTCACTCAAAAAAATATTCATTATTAAGTGATAGGGAAAACTTATTGCTAAAGAAAAATAACAACAAAAAAATTGAGAATTTTTTTTACAACAATAGTACAGATTTTACATTACCTGAAAATATTAAAATAGAAGAAGGTGTTTTTAATGAAAGACTAGATAATTCTTTATACCTTGATAAAAAAAATATAAATTTTCCAATCACGATTAGAAGATGGATAAGAGGCGATTATATATATCCAACCGGAATGAAAGGGAAAAAGCTAATCTCTAAAATATTTAAGGATAAAAAATTATCGAAATATGAAAAAGAAGAGCAGTTGGTTGTCGAAGATTGTGATCATATTTTATGGTTAGTTGGCATAAGGTTTGATAAAAGAAAGTATAATGAACAAAATTTAAATTTTAAAATATCTAAAATTGATAAATAAACTTTTTCCTTTTTTTTTCTGTTTAATAAGTGGTATTATTTTTTCTCAAAATCCTGTTACTTTTCAAACTGAGGTTAATAAAATTTCTGAAAATAAATTTGAATTAATTACTAATGCAAATATTGAAAAGGGTTGGAGATTATATTCTCAAAATTTACAAAAAGGTGGTGCTATTCCTACTGCTTTTATATACGAAAAAATTAGTTCGATTGAACTAATTGAAAAAACAATCGAATCTGAGTCAATTACTAAATTTGATCCCATATTTAATATTGATCAAACCTATTTCGAGGATGAAGCAACATTTGTTCAAAAAGTAGAAACAAACAATATAATTTCTACTTACAATGTAAAAGTTGAATACCAAGCTTGTGATGATGTGGTTTGTATTTTTAGAGAAGCCGATTTGGTTTTTAAATTTGATGGTTCTAAATTAAAAATTCAAAATCAGGACTTAACTTCTTTCATAATTGAAGAAAACAATCCGTTATTACTAAATTTAAAGGACAAACAATTGTTAGAATCTATTAATGATTCTTCTGACTCATTCTCTTCCAATTCTTATTTAAATCTCTTAATACTAGGGTTTATTGGTGGTTTATTGGCTTTATTAACTCCTTGTGTTTTTCCAATGATCCCATTGACTGTTTCATTTTTCACTAACAATGAATCAAAAAGTAATTCAAAATTTAATGCTTTTGTTTATGGTTTTTTTATTGTTGGAATTTATCTGGCTTTAAGTATACCTTTTCATTTTTTAGACTCATTAGATCCAGAAATTTTAAATAGCGTATCAACTAATGCATATTTAAATGTTTTATTTTTTATAATTTTTATTCTTTTTGCTTTTTCATTTTTTGGATTTTATGAGATAACTCTTCCAGCTAGTTGGGTAAATTCAATTGACTCTAAATCAAATTCCATTGGAGGGTTGATAGGAATTTTCTTTATGGCTCTTACTCTTGTTTTGGTTTCTTTTTCATGTACTGGACCAATACTTGGTTCCTTATTGGTTGGTTCCATTACCTCTCAAGGTGGAGCTATTCAGTTAACCATTGGCATGTTAGGATTTGGTGTTGCTTTAGCCTTGCCATTTACTATTTTTGCCCTGTTTCCCAATCTATTAAAAACCCTCCCAAAATCAGGGAGTTGGATGAATACTTTTAAAGTAATTTTGGGTTTTTTAGAATTAGGATTTGCATTTAAGTTCTTGTCAAATGCCGATTTAGTTGAACATTGGGGGATACTTAAACGAGAAGTCTTTATTGGTATTTGGTTTGTCGTTTCTGTTTTATTGTGTCTTTATTTGATTGGAGCCTTTAAATTCCCACATGAAACAAAGAAAATTAAAACACCTAGATTTAACTATATTTTAGGGTTTGTTTTTTTAGGTACTGCAGTATACTTATTTCCTGCTTTATTACCTAGTGGTTCTCAAAAAGCAAGACTTCTTAGTGGATTCAGTCCTCCTTCTTTTTATTCCATATACCCAAAATCAAATGATTGCCCTCTGGGTCTTAATTGTTTTAAGGATTTTGAATCAGGTTATAGTTATGCCAAATCTCAAGGAAAACCTATTCTTTTAGATTTTACAGGTTGGGCATGTGTCAATTGTAGAAGGATTGAAGAAAACGTATGGACTGATCCCGAAGTGTTTAAATTGATCAATGATGAATTTGTTTTGATTTCTCTTTACGTTGATGACAGAAAAGAATTACCAGAAGAAGATCAGTTAATATTAAAATACAAATCTGGAAAATCTAAACAAATTAAAACAATAGGTGATAAAGCATCTACTTTTCAAGCAATCAACTTCAAAAGTGCATCACAACCTTATTACGTGCTTTTGGATAATGATTTAAGGATTCTAAACAAACCTATTCAATACACATCAAAGGATAATTATTTGAATTGGCTCAAAGAAGGTTTAAATAATTTATAACATTTTACCTCTATGGTATATTAACGGATCTTTAATTTCATCGTTAATTTCCCCATTTATACATTCTCCTATATAAATATAATGGTCTCCACCATCGAATTTTTCTTTTATTTTACATTCAATAAATGAACAAGAATTTGAAATTATTTTAATTCCTTTTTTTGAAATTTTTGTAGAAATGTTTTCAAATCTTTCTTTAGGGCTTAATTCACTATTAGCAAATTGAAAACAAACTTTTTCTTGAGTTTTACTTAATACATTAACTATAAAAAACTCATTTTTATTAAGGGCTTCGTTGGATTTAGCATTCTTGTCAAGACAGAACAGAACTAATAAAGGACTTAAAGAGACAGATGTAAATGAATTTGCAGTAAATCCATAATCAATATTGTCTTTTTTTGATGTTATTATTGTTACACCTGTTGGAAAGGTGCTGCAAATTTCTTTGAAAAGCGATTGATTCATTTAAAAATAAAAATCAAATATAAGTATATACCTGATTAAATGGAACTCTTAGTTGTTCTCCATATATACCCTTTTCTGTTCTAAGTCCACATCCAATGACCATGCTAATTTCTGCTTTTCTGTTAAGCTTAAGGATTTTTTTTACAAGTAAAGTGTCAGAACCCTCCATTGGACATGTATCATAGCCAATACCCGCCATACTAATCATAAAGTTTTGAGCTGCTAATGCAGCACTTTTATGAGCAACTATTCTAGTGTCAGTACTTGTTACTTGTCGCATAGTTGGTCTAAATAGACCTATGGCTTGAAAAATTAAGCTTTTAAAAAATCCTAATAAACCAAAAAAATCAAAATATAGAGTTGGAATTATCTTATTATAATATCCTGTAGCTTGATTTAATCTTTTAATAGTAATATCATTTTTATTAGATTGATCTTTAATTTCTTTAATATTCCATTTCGCTCTTTTACTCCACAAATCTTTTCTAACTACGATAACAACTAACTGTTTTGCAGTTTTTGCTGCGTTCTGGTTAAAGCACGCTTTAGATAATTCTTTGAGAATTTTTTTGTCTTCAACATGGACAAACTCCCATAGTTGTAAATTACTACTATTGGCAGCTAAAGTTGCGTTGATAAGACAATTTTTAACCTTTTCAGAATCTATATTTTTATCATCAAAAACTCTAACAGATCTACGATATTTTATCGCTTCTGACACATTCATTTCTTTCATTCTATCAAATTAGTTTTAATATTTTTTTTAAAAAATTTATTTTGTTTTTAAATGGTGGGTATCTTAATGGAGGATCAATCCAAAGTGGCTTATTTAGGTATGGCTTAAAGTGAGAAAATGTATTAAAAGTAGATTCTCCATGATATTTTCCCATTCCACTTTGTCCTACTCCTCCGAATGGAAGCCTGTCATTGGCTATATGCATAACAGTATCGTTAATTGCACCTCCTCCAAAAGGATAGGATTCTAAAAATTTTCGTCCAAATTCTTTCTTTTTAGTAAAAATATATAGGGCTAGGGGATGAGAGTATTTTTTTATAATATCGTGTACTTCTTTAAAGTCATCGTACTCGATTATCGGTAGGATAGGTCCAAATATTTCATCCTCCATTATTTTAGATTCTAAATTGTTTATTTCAACAAGAGTTGGTTCAAAAAATTTATCGTCAAAATTAAATTTTCCGCCATGTATTATATTTTCTTTTTTTAGAAGAGAAACTAAATAATTCATATGTTTATCACTAATAATTCTTCCATATTCATCATTATCTACAACATTGTTTCCATAAATTTTAACAATTTGTTTTTTTAATGCGTCAATGAACTTATTTTTAATTTTTTTATTGACTACAATAAAGTCTGGTGCAATACAAGTTTGGCCACAATTTGTAAATTTTCCCCACACAATTCTTTTAGCTGATATTTCAATAGAAGCTGTTTCATCAACAATGCATGGATTTTTACCCCCAAGTTCCAAAGTTGTTGGTGTTAGATTGTTTGCAGCAGCTTTTGCAATTATCTTTCCAACTCCAATGCTTCCTGTAAAAAAGATATAATCCCATTTAAATTCAAGCAACTTAGTTGATATATCAACACCACCATTTACAACCACCACGTGACCAGGATCAAAGACATTAGAAAGTATTTTTTCAAGTAAAAGACTAGTGTTTTTTGAATATTCTGACGGTTTCAAAACTATGGTGTTTCCAGCTGCAACTGCACCAATTAAAGGTGCAATTGATAATTGAAATGGATAGTTCCATGGTGAAATGTGAAGAGTTAAACCATAGGGTTCAGGAACGATATAATCTGAGGACGGGAAATTAATTAAAGATGATTTGACTGCTTTTCTTTTTGTCCATTTTTTTATGTTTTTTAAAGCAATGTTAATTTCTGTATAAACAAAATTAATTTCTGTCAAATAGCTTTCTCCTTTAGATTTTCCCAAATCTTTATAAAGAGCAAGTTCTATTTCATTTTCAGATGCTTTAATTTCTTTTAAAAGTTTTTTTAAGGAATTTAACCTTGATGCAATATCAATAGTTTTTTTTGATGAAAAATAATTTATTTGATTGTCTATAATAGATTTTAATGATTTATCCATAAAAAAGTTCTTTATTTCAATATTAAAATTGAGATTTTCGTAAAAATATGAATTATAATGTATAACATTAATATTAATTAATTTTTTATGTAATTTTAATAATTATAATTTTACTCCTAATTCAAGAAGTTAGGGGTTTTTTTTTGAAGATGATTTTAAATAAATACAGTAAGGCTGTAACTCAGGATCCAACTCAACCTGCCGCGAAGGCTATGCTTCACGCAATAGGATTAAAATCTAATGATTTTTCAAAACCTTTTGTAGGTATAGCTAGTACCGGATATGAAGGTAACCCATGTAACATGCATCTTAATGATCTTTCATTAAAAATTAAACGAGGTATTATAGATTCAAATTTAATTGGCCTTATTTTTAATACTATAGGTGTTAGTGATGGTATTTCAATGGGAACTCAGGGAATGCGTTATTCACTGCCATCTAGAGATATTATTGCAGACTCAATTGAAACAGTTGTTCAAGCCATGGCTTATGATGCAGTTGTTACAGTTGTTGGATGTGATAAAAACATGCCAGGTGCTTTAATGTCAATGTTACGATTAAATAGACCATCGATTCTAGTTTATGGAGGAACTATTGCTCCTGGGTGTCATAATGGAAAAAAATTAGATGTTGTTTCTGCTTTTGAGGCCTGGGGAGAAAAAGTTGCTGGAAAAATTAATGAAGAAGAATTTTCAAATGTTATTAAAAATGCTTGTCCTGGAGCAGGAGCTTGTGGTGGTATGTATACGGCAAACACAATGTCTTCGGCAATAGAGGCTATGGGTATGTCAATACCATATAATTCATCTAATCCTGCAACAAGTAATGATAAATCAGATGAATGTAGTAAAATAGGTTCATACATCGATAATTTAATTAAAAACGACATTAAACCTCTAGATGTTTTAAAAAAGGAATCTATAATTAATGCTGTGAAATTAATCACTGTTTTAGGTGGATCAACTAATGCTGTATTACACATATTGGCAATAGCTAAAAGTGCTAAAATTGACTTTACAATAAATGATTTTAAGGAAATTTCTGATGCAACCCCATTTTTAGCAGATTTAAAACCCAGTGGAAAATTTTTAATGGAAGATCTTCATAATGTAGGTGGTATACCAGGTGTAATGAAATATATGCTTGATGAAGGATTATTAAATGGTGATTGTTTGACGGTAACTGGTAAAACAATTTCTGAAAATTTAAAAGATATTAAACCATTAGATTTAGATCAAAAAATTATTCAACCAATATCCAGTCCAATTAAAAAGTCCGGTCACATAAGAATTCTCTATGGTAATATAGCATCTGAGGGTTCTGTTGCAAAAATTACTGGTAAAGAAGGTTTGATATTTTCTGGAAAAGCAATAGTTTTCAATTCTGAACAAGAGGCAAATGATGGAATAAAAGAAGGTAAAGTTCATAAAGGTAGTGTTGTAGTAATAAGATATGTTGGTCCAAAAGGGGGTCCAGGTATGCCGGAAATGCTAAAACCTACCTCAGCAATAATGGGATCTGGTTTAGGAAAAGATGTTGCTTTAATTACTGATGGAAGATTTTCTGGTGGTACTCATGGATTTGTTGTTGGACATATATGTCCAGAAGCACAAGACGGAGGAAACATTGCCTTAATTCAAAATGGTGATAAAATAACTATCAACGCCGTTGACAATACAATTGATGTTGAAATTTCTGAAAAAGAATTATCCCATAGAAAATCTAATTGGGTAAAACCAGATTTGAAATTTAAAAGTGGTATATTATATAAATACTGTAAAAGTGTTTCAAATGCATCAAATGGATGCGTAACTGATTTATAAATGAGTAGTTTGAAAATTTCTGGAGCTGAAGCTGTGATAAGATCACTTCTAGAGGAAGATGTTAATTTAATTTACGGATATCCTGGAGGAGCTATTATGCCCATATACGATGAATTGTATAAATTTCAAGATAAGCTAAATCACGTTTTAACTCGTCATGAACAAGGTGCTACTCATGCTGCTCAAGGGTTTTCTAGAGTTTCAGGAAAAGTAGGAGTAGTAATGGCAACTTCTGGACCCGGAGCTACTAATTTAATAACGGGAATTGCAGATGCTCAAATTGATTCTACACCCATGGTTTGTATTACTGGTCAGGTAGCTTCACATTTACTTGGTTCTGACGCATTCCAAGAAACTGACATTATTGGCATATCAACACCTGTAACTAAGTGGAATTGTCAAGTTACTAAAGCTGCTGATATTCCAATTGTTTTAGCTAAAGCTTTTTATATAGCAAAATCTGGAAGACCAGGTCCAGTATTAATAGATATTACTAAAGATGCCCAATTTGAAATGATGGAATATTCTTACAATAAATGTAACTCTGTAAGAAGTTATAATCCAGTTCCAGATTATTCAATTGACATGATTAAAAAGGCAACTAAATTAATTGATAATGCAAAAAAACCTTTTATTGTTTTTGGTCAAGGTGTTATTTTAGGAAACGCAGAACAAGAATTTAAAGATTTTATTGAAAAAACAGGTATACCTGCAGCATGGACAATATTAGGTCTTTCAGCCTTACCAACTGATCATAGACTAAATGTCGGTATGGTTGGCATGCATGGAAATTATGGTCCTAATGTCTTAACCAATGAATGTGATCTTCTAATCGCAATCGGAATGAGGTTTGACGACAGAGTTACAGGAAATTTAAATACTTACGCTAAGCAAGCTAAGATTATTCATATGGAAATTGATCCTGCAGAAATAAATAAGAATGTTGAATGTGATGTGCCAATTCTTGGAAACATTAAATCTACGCTTCCTGTTTTAAATAGTATGGTTAAAAATAATTCACATGACACTTGGCTAAATGAATTCTCAACTTATTACAAAAAGGAATACAATAAAGTAATTGATAAAGAAGTTAACCCCTCAAAGGATGGGTTAACTATGGCTGAGGTTATTAAAGAAATTAACTTAGCTTCCAATGGTGATGCAATTATAGTTACTGATGTTGGACAACATCAAATGGTAGCTTGCAGGTATGCTAAGTTTAACAAATCAAAATCAAATGTAACTTCAGGTGGATTAGGAACTATGGGATTTGCTCTTCCTGCTGCGTTAGGTGCTAAAATGGGAGCTCCAAATCGTGAAGTTGTTGCTGTAATAGGTGATGGAGGATATCAAATGACAATTCAAGAGTTGGGTACCATTTTTCAAACAAATAGTGCTGTAAAGATAGTGGTTTTGAATAATGATTTTTTAGGAATGGTTAGACAGTGGCAGCAAATGTTTTTTGAAAAGAGATATGCTTCAACAGAACTAGTAAATCCTGACTTTGTTGCCATAGCCAAAGGTTATCATATTGAGGCAGACCGAGTAAGCAAAAGAAAAGATTTAAAATCTGCTGTTGATATAATGATCAAATCAAAAAAACCCTATTTTCTTGAAGTAAAGGTAGAAAAAGAAGATAATGTTTTTCCAATGATTCCAACAGGTGCATCTGTTTCTGATATTAGACTTGAATAAATGAATGATTTAAAGCAAACTTTTACTGTTTCTATATATACTGAAAATAACATTGGATTATTAAACAGAATCTCTGCTATATTTTTAAAAAGACATATAAATATTGAAAGTTTAACAACTTCTCAATCTGAAATTGATTCTATTTTCAGATTTGTTATAGTAGTAAATGTTTCTGAGAAGATGATAAAATCAATAATCAAGCAAATTAATAAGCAAATTGAGGTTATATCTTCCTTTTATCATACCGATAAAGAAACAATTTTTTTAGAAACAGCTCTATATAAGGTAAAATCAAAATCATTATTTGATGAAAAACACATTCAAAAAATAATTAAGAATAGTCAAGCTAATATGGTTACTGTTTCTCCCAATTATTTTGTAATAGAAAAAACTGGATGGAGAGATGAAACAGAAAAACTTTACAAAGAACTCGAACCATACGGTCTTTTGCAATTTGTAAGATCTGGAAGAATTTCAGTATCAAAAGAACCAATGAATATTTCTAATATATTAGGATTAAACACAGATAAATAAAAAATGAAAAATTATTTTAATACCTTGACTTTAAGTCAAAAGATTGAACAATTAGGAAAGTGTAGATTTATGAATCCTTCAGAGTTTGATGAAGGAGTTAATGCATTAAAAAATAAAAAAATTGTAATCGTAGGTTGTGGTGCTCAAGGACTCAATCAAGGTTTAAACATGAGAGATTCTGGTCTTGATATTTCATACGCCTTGAGACAGGAAGCAATTGATCAAAAAAGAGATTCTTTCAAAAATGCAACATCAAATAACTTTAATGTAGGAACCTTTGAGGAATTAATTCCACATTGTGATATGGTTCTGAATTTAACTCCAGATAAAAATCACACTAATGTTGTAAATAAATTAATGCCATTGATGAAAGAAAATTCTATTCTTTCTTATTCTCATGGATTTAATATTGTTGAAGAGGGAGTAAAAATAAGAAAAGACATAACAGTTGTAATGGTTGCTCCTAAATGCCCTGGTTCTGAAGTTAGAGAAGAATATAAAAGAGGATTTGGAGTTCCTACATTAATTGCTGTACATCCAGAAAATGATCCTTTAAATATTGGAATGGATGTTGCTAAGGCTTATGCAGTAGCAACTGGAGGTCATAGAGCCGGAGTTTTAGAATCGTCTTTCGTAGCTGAAGTGAAATCAGATTTAATGGGTGAACAAACTATACTTTGTGGTGTTTTACAAACAGGTTCAATTCTTTCATTTAATAAAATGGTTGAAAATGGAATTAATCCTGGATATGCCTCTAAACTTATCCAATATGGTTGGGAAACAGTAACTGAAGCTTTAAAACATGGAGGAATAACCAATATGATGGATAGATTAAATAACTCAGCAAAAATTGAGGCATATAATCTTTCTGAAGAATTAAAGTTTATAATGCGACCACTTTTTGAAAAGCACATGGACGATATTATGTCTGGACACTTTTCATCAACTATGATGAAGGATTGGGATAATGATGATCAAAACCTATTGAATTGGAGATCGATGACTGGAGAAACAAATTTTGAGAAAACAAAACCATCTGATGATATAATTTCTGAACAAGAATTTTTTGATAATGGTCTTTTGATGGTGTCTTTTATTAGAGCTGGTGTTGAATTAGCCTTTGAAACTATGACAAGTTCAGGAATTATTGATGAATCTGCTTATTACGAATCACTACATGAGACTCCATTAATAGCAAATTTAATAGCTAAGAAAAAACTATTTGAAATGAATAGAATCATTTCTGATACTGCGGAGTATGGATGTTATTTATTTGATCATGCTTGTAAACCATTATTAAATGACTTTTTTAAAAAAATTGAAAATAAACACATTGGAAAAAACTTTGAACTTGCTGATAAAATAGATAATACTAAATTAATTGAAGTAAACGATGCAATCAGAAACCATCCTGTTGAGATTGTTGGAAAAAAATTAAGAGCATCTATGACTTCAATGAAAAAAATTGTTTAATTTGAAAATATGATTAATATTCCAAAAGACTATCAATTAGATGAAATTATCAATCATACTGAGTATTTGATTGATGGAGAAATATCTTCTTGGAAAGGCAAACAAGCAAATGTTTATTCAACATTATTGTGTGACTCTGAAGATAAAGAACCTACTCTAATAGGAAACACACCTGAAATGTCTGGTGAATATGCTTTAAAAGCATTAGATTCAGCTCACAAAGCATTCAATTATGGTCAGGGATCATGGCCTACAATGAAGGTTTACGAACGTATAAAATGTATGGAAAACTTTGTTGATAGGATGGTTCTTAAAAGAGATGAAATTGTAAAACTCTTAATGTGGGAGATTGGCAAAAATTTAAATGATTCAATTAAAGAATTCGACAGAACAGTTGAATATATTAAAGATACTATAGAAGAATATAAAATAATAGATAGAAACGGTGCTACTTTTCAGAATAAATCTGGGGTAAGAGCTTTAATAAGAAGGGGACCATTAGGAGTTGTTTTGTGCTTAGGCCCCTACAATTATCCCCTTAATGAAACATTTGCTCTTCTTATTCCAGCTATTATCATGGGAAATACTACAATTTTCAAACCAGCGAAGCATGGAGTTCTTTTAATTGCTCCTCTACTTGAAGCATTTAAAGAATCTTTTCCATCTGGTGTAGTAAACATTGTTTTTGGTAGAGGTAGAGAAATAGCCTCTCCAATAATGAAAACTGGTAAAATTGATGTTCTGGCATTAATAGGTCACAGCTCATCTGCAATTTCTCTTCAAGATTTACATCCTCAAAAAAGTAGATTACGTTTAGTATTAGGATTAGAAGCTAAAAATCCTGGAATTATTTTAAAAGATGCAGATATTGATTTAACTGTTAAGGAATGTATTTCTGGAACTCTATCATTTAATGGACAAAGATGTACAGCTTTAAAAATATTATATGTACATGAAGATATTAAAGATGAGTTTCTAGAAAAATTCACTAAGGCTGTTGACGAATTAAAACTTGGTCTTCCATGGGAAAACACATTACTTACTCCATTGCCTGAACCTGGAAAACCAAAATATATATCAGACTTAATTGATGATGCAGTTAGTAAAGGTGCTAAAATATTAAATAGAAGGGGAGGAAAAAAACAAAAGAACTTTGTTTTTCCGGCTGTTCTTTATCCAATTACAAAAGATATGAACGTTTATGAAGAAGAACAGTTTGGACCTGTTATTCCAGTAATTTCATTTAATGATATTTCAAAGCCAATTGCTGATATGTCCGAATCAAATTATGGTCAACAGGTTAGTATATTTGGTCAAGATGTTGACACTCTAGGTCCAATCATTGATTCTATGGTTAATCTTGTGTGTAGGGTTAATTTAAATAGTGCATGTCAAAGGGGACCAGATATTTATCCTTTTACTGGAAGAAAAGATTCTGCAGTAGCAACTCTAAGTGTACATGACGCTTTAAGATCATTTTCAATTAGAACTTTTGTTGCTTCAAAGGATAATGATCTCAATAAAAATATTTTACGTGAAATGATTGACTCTAAAAAGTCTCACTTTATTAGGACAGATTATTACCTTTAATTATTTAGCATAACTGGCATAACCAACATTGTTATTTCTTCACTTTCTGAATCAGACTTCGTTGGAGTTAATATACCAGCTCTATTTGGAAGTGACAATTCTAGTTTTACTTCTTCAGAAGATAAATTTGATAACATTTCAATTAAAAATCTAGAATTGAAACCAATTTGCATATCGTCACCATTATAATTACAAATTAATCTTTCTTCCGCTTTATTACTATAATCAAGATCTTCAGCAGAAATTATTAATTCGTTACCATTAATTTTTAATCTAATTTGGTGTGTAGTTTTATTAGAAAAAATACTAACTCTTTTAGTTGAATTTAATAACAATGTTCTGTCAATGGTTAAGACGTTTGGATTTTCTTTGGGGATAACAGCTTCATAATTTGGATATTTACCATCAATTAATCTACACGTGAGTGAAAGATTAGAAAAAACAAACTTAGCGTTACTTTCATTATATTCAATATTAACATCAAGATCTTGTGTTGCTAAAATACCTTTTAATACATTAAGAGGTTTTTTCGGCATAATAAACTCTACAAGTTTTTCTGACTTATAATCCGTTCTAACATACCTAACGAGCTTGTGTGCATCAGTTGCAACAAATGTTGAGTTTTCACTAGAGAATTGAAAAAAAACACCACTCATAACAGGCCTTAAATCATCATTTCCAGATGCAAAAATTGTTGTATTAATTGCTTCAAAAAGAACTTTTGATGAAATGTTTGAACTGGACGGATCTGTTATTGGTAATGTTTTAGGAAACTCTTCTCCTTTAGCGTAAGCTAAGGCATATTTACCATGATTTGAGCTAATTTCGATTGTATTATTTTCTAATATATTAAAGGTTAAAGGCTGTTCTGGAAATGTTTTTAGAGTGTCAATTAATAATTTAGCAGGAACAGCTATAGATCCATTACTTTCTGATTCAATATCAATATCTGCGCTCAACGTAGTCTCTAAATCTGAAGCTGTTATTTTAAGTTTAGATTCGGAAATTTCAAATAAAAAATAATCTAAAATTGGAAGTGTATTATTGGTGTTCAAAATACCCCCTAAAATCTGAATATTTTTGAGTAATAATGAGCTTGATGTTATAAATTTCATATTAATTAAATAATACTTAAAGATATTAGATTATAGTAAAAAAATAAAACTAACTTATTAACAGATTTATTCAAATTTAACTGATACTACATCTCTATAATTTAAACCAAAAAGACTTGATGCACCTCCGGATGTTAATGGATTGCTTTTATATATTGACAATTCTAAATAACCACATTTGTTAAATAGAGCTATTTTTTTTCCTATTTCTTTTCTATTTTCTTTCAATACATCAAATCTTATAGCTTGACTATAAGATTCAACAATTTCTTTAAAAACGTAATTTCTAGCATTAATTTCAAATTTTCGAGATTTACCAAATTCAAAAAATGTATTTTTTGTAATATTGGTTACAACATTTTCATAATTATCTAGATATAAAACATTTCCAATAATCTCATTAGTTTTTTCATTAAGTATGGGATTAATATTATATAATTCTCTTAGCTTATAAATTTCTTTTCCCACTAAATCTATTGATCCTCCTCTGTATATATGTGCAGCAATTTTAACAAAAACATCAATAACTGAAAATGTAGAAAAATTTTCATTGTGTACATTTATTTCAATAATTTTTTCAGCATTAATTTTATTTGTTAAAAGAGATAAAATACCATTATCAGCACAAATGAAATAGTGACCATCTAATTTAACTACAATATGATTTTGCTCTGGTGTTTTTTCACTGTCAACACCAATAATATGGATAGAGTTTTCTGGAAAATTCTTGTAACTATTTTCAATAATATATGCTGCTTCAACAATATTAAATGGAGAAATTTGGTGAGATATGTCAACTATATTTGGGTTAATTAATTCACTAAATAGAGCGCCTTTGATTGATCCAGTATAATGATCCTTAATACCATAGTCACTTGTCAACGTAATTACACTCATTTTGTTAATATAAAATTAAATTTTGAGACTAAAATTTGTATAAATTTACAATATGCGGTTAACAATATCATAAGTAAATTTGAAAAAACTAGAATATTTTATTAAAGACATACATCCAGTAGTTTTTTTTGATAAAAAGAACTATGATGTCATTAAAGTAATTAAAAATAATTTTCCTAAACTCAAAATAATCCCAAAAGGAGACAGGATTGTTGCTAATGGTGAAGATTCATTAATTATCCAACTAAGAATTAGATTAGATTCATTAATCATGGTTATGAAAAATAACGACAGCATTAATGATAAAACTATAAATGCTATAATTTCAGGAAATGGTGACGAGCTTATTAGCTCTATGCATGGAAAAGTTATTTTATATGGTGTTGGGAAAAGAAAAATTAAAGCACATACAATAAACCAAATAAAAATAGTAGAGGCATTTGAAAACAATGATATGGTTTTTGCAATAGGTCCAGCAGGAACTGGAAAAACATATACTGGTATTGCAGTTGCAGTTAAAGCATTAAAAGATAAACTTGTTAAGAAAATTATATTAACTAGACCAGCAGTTGAAGCAGGAGAAAGTCTTGGTTTTTTACCTGGTGACATGAAAGAAAAACTTGATCCTTATATGCAACCTTTATACGATGCTCTAAAAGATATGATAGCCGTAGAGAAACTTGACGATTATTTGAAAAGAGGGATAATAGAAATTGCTCCGCTAGCTTACATGAGAGGAAGAACTCTTGATAATGCATTTGTTATTCTTGATGAAGGTCAAAATACTACTCATAATCAAATGAAAATGTTTTTAACTAGAATGGGGAATAATGCTAAGTTTATGATTAATGGAGATCCAGGTCAAATAGACCTTCCGAGAAGAGTGATTTCAGGTTTAAAGGAAGCAAACTTGATTTTAAAAAATGTTGAAGGAATTAAAATAATTTATTTGGATGATTCCGATGTAATTAGACATCAAGTTGTAAAAAGAATTATTGAAGCCTATAAAAATAGCGAACACACTAATTAATTTATATGAACACACTTATTGATACTGATTTTAATTTTCCAAATCAATTATCAAAATACTCAGGTAAAGTAAGGGAAGTTTATAAGCTAAAGAATAACACATTAGTAATGATTTCTACTGATAGATTATCTGCTTTTGATGTAATTCTCCCTAAAGGTATTCCTTACAAAGGGCAAATTTTAAATCAAATAGCTTGTAAAATGCTAAAGGCTACTTCACATATTGTGCCTAATTGGTTAAAAGATTCTCCAGATCCAAACGTTTCAATTGGTGAAGCATGTGTCCCATTTAAAGTAGAAATGGTTATTAGAGGATATTTGTCTGGTCATGCAGCAAGACTTTATAATTCAGGTAAAAGATCTATATGTGGAGTAAAAATGAATGATAATTTAAAGGAAAACGACAAGTTTCATAAACCAATAATAACCCCAACAACAAAAGCTGACAATGGAGCTCACGATGAAGATATCTCTAGAGAAGAGATTATTTCTAAAAATATTGTTAGTGAGTCAGATTATATAAAATTAGAAATGTACACTAGAGAATTATTTAAGGAAGGCTCTAAAATCGCTAATGAGAGAGGCCTAATTTTAGTTGATACAAAATATGAATTCGGTAAAAACTCAAAAGGTAAAATAGTTTTAATTGATGAAATCCACACCCCTGATTCGTCTAGATATTTCTATAAGGATACTTACGCTGAATTACAAAATTCTAATCTTCCCCAAAAACAGTTATCAAAAGAATTTGTTAGGCAGTGGCTGATTAGTAATGGATTTCAAGGAAAAGAAGGTCAGAAAATCCCGGAAATGACAGATCAATATATTTCAACTATTTCAGAAAGATATATTGAACTTTACGAACAAATAACAGGTGAAAAATTTGCCAAGGTTGATCTATCTGAAATTAAAAACAGAATCAATAATAATGTAGTTAGTTATTTGAGTTAATCATTTTAATAAATTCATCAAGATTTATATCACTATCAATCCATTTATAATCTTTGTTTTTTAGCCATGTTATCTGTCTTTTGGCATACCTTCTTGTATTTTGTTTTATTTTTTCTATGGATTGTTCTAAAGAAATTTTTTTTTCTATAAACTCAAAAATTTCCTTATAACCAACGGTATTTAATGGATTTAAGTTTTTATGTTTAAATAATTTTTTTACTTCATCAATCAGACCTGAATCAATCATTTTATCTACTCTAGAATTAATTTTTTTATATAAAACATCTCTGTTAGTTCTTATTGCAAAACTTTCAATATTAAAATTATAATCATTTTTTCTTTTCTTAAGAAAAGAAGAATAAGGTTTTCCTGAACTAATACACACTTCTAATGCTCTGATTAACCTTCTGTGGTTGTTTTTATCAACATTTGAAAAATAAATTGGATCTAGCCTACTTAATTGTTCTTGTAAATATGTAATACCTTTTAAATTAAAATTATAGTTAAGTTCATCTCGAACATTTTTATTTATTTCAGGAAAAAAATCTATTCCTTTAACTATTGAATCCATATACAATCCAGATCCACCCGTGAGAATGACGTAATCGTTATTTTGAAATAATTTCTTTAATAATAAAAGAGTTTCATGTCTAAAATCACCAACTGTGTAAGTATCAAAAATTGATTTATGTTGAATACAATAATGTTTTATTCTGGACAATTCGGCTTTTGTTGGAACAGCAGTTCCTATAGACATTTCTTTATAAAACTGTCTTGAGTCACATGATATAATTGAACATTTTAAGTATGAAGCTAATTTAATGCTTAAATCAGTTTTTCCTGATGCTGTTGGTCCAGAAATAGTGATAAGGTTTTTCAATTTTTAAAATCAAGATTAATTATTTTTTCACAACTTTTTTTTCGAAAATGTTTTAATATTAATTCTTTTGAGTTATCTGTATATTCACTTTTAACTATCAGGGATTTTAGAATTTCTGTATTGTTAATTTGATGATTTAAATTAAAATACCCGTATCCTACATACTTATTATCCTCAATTAAAATAACACTTTTTTCATTTACAGTTCTTCCTTTGTCAATAATTAACATATTGGGATATTTGAAACTATTATCCTTTACAAATAAATCAATTTGAATATTATTTTTTAAATTATTTTCTGTTATTCCATAAATATTTTTTATTAATTTAAGTCTTCTATTTGCAACTTTTAAGGTGGAAAAGGTTTCAATATAATCTTCAAATTCATTAAAATGGACTATTCTCAAAAATTTATTTCTCAAATTATCTTCGCAAATTTCTAATCCAAATTTTTTAATGGATTTTTTTAAGAGTCTATTAAATTTGGGTTTGTGTTTTTTAATTTCTTCATTTTCTTTTAAAATAGCAATCAATTCATTTCCAGTTCTTTCTGAGGATAAATCATCAATTTCTAATTGAATATTTAATGATTTAGTTGATTTCCCAGTAAAATGTTGACTAACTCTATTCTTTATATTTTTACTTTTGCCTATATATATTATTTTACCATTAGTATCATAAAAATAATATATACCTATTTCATTAGTAAGGCCTTGAATAAGCTTTTGCCATTTATTTACTATTTTTTTTTCTTTGTTTATTATTGATTTACTTAATATCTCTTTATCTAAATCTTTAGAAAGCAAAAGCTTAAATAGTTCAACAGTAGCAAGTGCATCTCCAGAAGCTCTATGTCGATTAGAAATTGGAATACCTAAATTTTTAACTAAGTTTCCTAATTTATAAGATTCTAAACCTGGAATTAATTTTTTAGATAATTTTACTGTGCAGAGTTGTGGTATATTAAAATCGTAACCTAATCTTTCAAATTCAATTTTTATCATCCGATAATCAAAAGAGGAGTTATGAGCTACTAAAATTGAATCTTCTGTTATTTCAAGAATTCTCTTTGCAATTTGAAAAAATTTAGGAGCATTAATCAACATTTTATCATTAATTCCAGTCAATTGCTGTACATAAGGTTGAATTGGAATTTCTGGATTAATCAAACTTATAAATTGATCTATAATTTTTTCACCATCAAATTTATAAATTGCAATTTCGGTTATCCCTTCTTGATTATATTTCCCCCCTGTTGTTTCGACGTCTATTATTGAATACAAATTCTTATACGATTTATCGGTTGCCAAAAATACTACTTCCAAGTCTAATTAAATTGCTACCACATTCAATAGCAATTTTATAATCACCACTCATTCCCATCGATAAGATCTTAAAGTTTAAATTTTTTTTATAATTATGGTATAAATTTTTTAATGAAGTAAATTGATTTTTTATAGTTTCTTCGTTTAAAGTAAAACTAGCCATTCCCATAAGGCCTTCAATTTTTACATTATTTAATTCATTCATTAAATCAGAATTCAGTAAGTTATCGATTTCATTAAAACTAAAACCAAACTTGGTATTATCGTCAGAAATATCTATTTGAAGAAGTACACTAATAGTTTTATTATTTTTTTTGCCTTGTTTATTAATTTCATTGAGTAATCTAACACTGTCAACACTGTGAATTAAGTAAACAAATGGAGCTATATATTTTACTTTATTTCTTTGAAGATGACCTATCATGTGCCATTTAATATCTTTTGGTAAGTTTTCAAATTTATTAACTAGCTCTTGAACCTTATTCTCACCAAAATCGCGTTGTCCACAATCGTAAGCATTTCTTATTAAATCCATAGGTTTTGTTTTGCTTACAGCAACAAGAGTAACTTGTTCAGGAATATTGTCAATAATAGACCTTAAATTATTGTCTATTTTCATTTGTTTTTTCAATTATTTTTGTTGCAAGTTTCAAAGAACTAAGCCCATCCGAAAAAGAAACTTTAGGATTAAGATTATTTTTTATAGATTTTGCAAAATTCTTATGTTCTTCTATAATTGCATTGACGGATTTTGTTTCTGGATTTGAATAATAAATTTGCTTTTTTTCACCCTCAGCATTTTCGATTATCATGGCATAGTTATCATTTTGATTATAATTAGAGATTTTAACTATTTCACTTTTCTTTTCTAAAAAATCAACTGAGATGTATGCATCTTTTTGGAAGAATCTTGATTTTCTCATATTTTTTAATGAAATTCTACTTGCTGTAAAATTAGCTACACAACCATTCTTAAATTCAACTCTAGCATTAGTAATATCAGGTGTTTTACTGATTACGCTAACTCCATTTGCTTTAACATCAATTACTTCTGATTTTACAACTTTTAACACAATATCGATGTCATGAATCATCAAGTCCAAAACGACAGAAACATCGTTTCCTCTGGGATTAAATTCTGCAAGCCTGTGACATTCAATAAATTTTGGATTATCAATACTTGACATTACTGAGGTTATTGCGGGATTAAATCTTTCGACGTGACCAACTTGACCAATTAGATTATTTTCTTTTGCAAGATTTACTAATGTTTTAGCTTCTTCAACTGTAGTTGTTATCGGTTTTTCTACAAAAACATGTTTTCCAAGTTTTAGACATTTTTCTGCTATTTCAAAATGTGAGGGGGTTATAGAACATATAAAAACAGCATCACATTCCAAAATTAACTTATCACTATCAGTGAAAAAGTTAATCTCAGGGTCTGTATTAGATTTTTTTGATTTGTCTTTATCATAACATCCAATAACATTAAAATACTTTGATTCTTTTAAAAGTTTCAAATGGATTGATCCTAAATGTCCTATACCAATAACTCCAGTATTTATCATTATATTTTTTTTCAAAAATACAATTCTTATTTATTATTTTAGATAATATTGAGAGATTCAAGTAAGCATAAAGGTTTAAGAAAAAGATTAGTTGATCAGCTTGTTTTAAAAGGAATTAAATCAAAGATTGTAATCGATGCACTTTTGAAAGTGCCAAGACATTTATTTATTGATCAAGACTTTGAAACTCATGCTTATATAGATAAAGCATTTCCAATTGATTCAGAACAAACTATATCACAACCCTTTACTGTTGCTTTTCAAACGTCTCTTTTAAATTTAAATAAAAAAGATAAGGTATTGGAAATTGGAACAGGTTCTGGATATCAAACTGCAATTTTAATGGAAATAGCAGATTCTGTTTTTTCAATTGAAAGACAACATAAGTTATATAGAAGATCTAAGAAAAACCTAACTAATTTGGGTTACAAAACAATAAATATTAAATATGGAGATGGATATAAAGGTTTACAAGAACATCAACCGTTTGATAAAATACTTGTAACTGCAGGAGCTGAAATTTTACCTAAACAATTACTTTTACAACTAAAAATAGGAGGGAAGTTGGTCATTCCAATTGGAAAAGATATTCAGAAAATGACAGTTATTGAAAGGAAATCTGAGAAATCTTTTGATAAGAAAATATATGGAAATTTTAAATTCGTCCCTATGCTTAAAAATACTAATTGATTTTTTTTATTCTATCAAGTTGTCGTTTATTTTCCCTTTCTTTTATTACTTGTCTTTTGTCATACATTTTTTTTCCTTTAGCAAGAGATATTATGACTTTTGCATATCCTTTTTCACTAATAAAAACTTTAAGGGGAACAATTGTTAAACCGGAGTTTTTTAAATCCTTGTGTAATTTTTTTAATTCTTTTTTATTTAATAGTAGTTTTCTCTGAGATTTAGTTTTGTGATTAAAATGATTGCCAAATTCATACTCATCAACAAACATATTTATAATAAACAACTCATTGTTTTCATTGAATTCACAAAAGCTATCAGTGATTGAAGCTTTGCCGAGTCTAATTGATTTTATTTCAGTTCCTGTCAATACAATCCCAGCAGTGTATTGATCTAGTAGATGAAATTCAAATTTTGCTCTTTTATTTAATATATTTATTTTTTTATTCACATTGCAAAGTTACAAGTATATTTAAATTATGTCTAAAATTAAATGGTTATCAGTTGATGACCCAAAAGAAATATATCAGAATAATCAAACTTCAATTGTTTTTAAACATTCACCAAGATGTATAATTAGTAGAATTGTTTTAAAAAAATTTGAATACGATTATGCTCCATCATCAAAAATTGATAATTTTTATTTGGTAAACGTTATAAGCGAACGTCAAATTTCAAATGAATTATCTCACTTATATAATTTAAATCATGAGTCTCCTCAAGTTTTACTTATAAAATCTAATAAACTTCTTTTCGATGCCTCTCATTCTGATATAAAATTCAAAGATTTAATTAATATTAATTGTTAATTTCTTTATTAATAATTAAATGAAATAAATTATTTGGTTCAATTATTGGTTATTAAATTTGATCAAAATTTAAAAATGAATAATACTGATAAGATTTTTGAGCTAATTACAGAAGAAAAACAACGACAGTTAAATGGCATAGAGCTAATTGCTTCTGAAAACTTTACTAGCCCAGATGTAATGAAAGCGACTGGTTCAGTTTTAACTAATAAGTATGCTGAAGGATATCCTGGAAAGAGATATTATGGTGGATGCGAAGTTGTCGACAAAATTGAAACTATAGCAATAAATAGAGCAAAGGAGCTTTTTGGAGCAGAGTACGCAAACGTTCAACCTCATTCTGGATCACAAGCCAATACTGCAGTATATCATGCTTTTTTGAATCCTGGTGATAAAATTCTAGGTTTTGATCTTTCACATGGTGGTCATTTGACTCATGGTTCTCCAGTAAATTTTAGTGGAAGACTGTATAACCCTGTTTTTTACGGAGTTGACAAATCAACTGGAAGATTAGATTATAGTAATATCATGAAAATAGCTGAAGAGGAAAAGCCTAATATGATAATTGCAGGCGCATCAGCTTATTCAAGAGATATTGACTTTGAAAAATTTAGAGAAATTGCGGATTCTATTGATGCTTTTCTTTTAGCTGATATTTCACACCCATCTGGATTGATAGCAAAAGGAATATTAAACGATCCCATTCCTCATTGTCATGTTGTTACCACAACAACTCACAAGACATTAAGAGGTCCTAGAGGTGGTTTAATTTTAATGGGTGAAGATTTTGATAATCCGTTTGGTTTAAAATTTAAAAGTGGAAAATTAAAAAAAATGTCTTCATTGTTGGATATGGCTGTTTTTCCAGGTAATCAAGGTGGTCCTTTAGAACATGTAATTGCTGGAAAAGCTATAGCATTTGGTGAAGCTCTTTCAGATAATTTTATGTCTTATATGATCCAAGTTCGTCAAAATGCAAAGTCAATGGCTGAGGAATTTGTTAATAAAGGTTATAATATTATTTCAGGAGGGACTGATAATCATATGATGTTAATTGACCTAAGAAACAAAAATATTTCAGGAAAGGATGCAGAACTGGCCTTAGTTAAAGCAGACATTACAGCAAATAAAAATATGGTTCCTTTTGACGATAAATCCCCTTTTGTTACATCGGGTATTAGATTTGGAACACCAGCGATAACCACTAGAGGATTAATTGAAAGTGACATGAAAAAAGTTGTTGAATTAATTGACGAGGTTATTTCAAATCATGAAAATGAAAAAATTATTTATGAAGTTAGAAAAAAGGTTAACAATTTAATGAGCGGAAGACCTCTTTTTAACTAGTCTTTTTTTACGATTTTAATTTCAAATAATTTATTCCAATTTTTTCCTGTAATAAAAAATGTTTTACTCATAGGGTTATAAGCTATTCCGTTCAAAACATCTAATTTTGGATGCTGTTTAACTCTTTCTTTTAGTCCAGTAAAATCAATAACACCCTCTACACTTCCTGTTTTAGGATTAACTATTAAACCAACTTCTTTATTGAATTGATAAGTGTTAGCATAAATTTTATTATTATACCATTCTAATTCATTTATTTTATTAATGACTTTATTATTTGTCACCACATTTATAAAATCTATTTCTTTTGCATTATTTGGATCCAATCTCCATATTTTTTCACTACCATCTGATTTATATAAATATTCACCATCATTGCATAATCCCCATCCCTCAATACTTTTATTGTAAGTAAAAGAATCTATCAATTTAAAATCATTTACATCATAGATAAATCCTATATTACTTTTCCAAGTCAATTGAAAGATTTTTTTATTTAATATCGTTATTCCTTCGCCAAAATATGCATTGTCAAGAAATATTTTATTAATGATATTTCCAGTTTTATAATCATATTTTTGAAGTGTTGAAAACCCATATTGACCTGTGCTTTCAAAAAGATGACCATTATTATCAAACTCTAAGCCTTGTGTATATGAAGTTATTTCATGTGAATATTCATTTATAATCTCATAAGTATACAAACTCGGTTTTTTTGAAGAATAAATAGTGAATTCTTTAGATATAGAGTAATCTTTTTCATCGTGTTTAAAAGTAGCCTTTAATATATTTTTTCCTAATCTGTTATTAAGCTTATATGGAGTTTTGACTACTTTTTCATCTAAACTAAATTCTACGTCATATATTTCACTATTAGAAAAATTAGGAATAGAAAATTCAATAATATCTCCATTATTTAAAAACTCCTGAGTATTGTTAATATTTATATTAAAATTTATTTTTTGGTTACTTCCACAAGAAAATAATATTAAAGAGAAAAGTAAAACAAAATTAAATTGTTTCATTGGAACTAATTTTAATCAAATTTAATTATTTATTAAATAAGCTATACTTATTAATATTGAAATCATATATATTTGTAATGGGCAAGTCTTACACAACCAGCTCCCATTTAATCCCCCAGGGTGGGAACGCAGCAAGGGTCGATGGTCGTAGCGGTGTGATGTAATTAGCTTGCCCTTCTTTTTAATATGTCTAAAGTAGTTTTAGTTACTGGAGCTTCGTCAGGAATAGGACGGTCAATCTCATTATTTTTAACAAATAAAGGCTTTAAAGTTTATGGAACTTGTAGAGATCCAAAAAAATATTCTATTAATGAATATGAGCTTTTGAAATGTGACATAAATTCTTCTGATGAAATTAAAGAAGCTGTTGATCATATTCTTAGCAATGAAAGTACCATTGATGTATTAATCAATAATGCAGGAATTGGAATAACTGGTCCTATCGAAGAAACAAGTGATGAAGAAATAAAATCCGCTTTTCAAACAAATTTATTTGGACCAATTGAAATGATAAAAAAATGTATTCCTACAATGAGAAAAAACAAAAGCGGACTCATAATAAATATAACATCAATTCTTGGATACTTTGGAATTCCATACAGAGGTATTTATTGTTCGTCAAAAAGTTCTCTTGAAATAATTGGAGAAGTTTTAAGTATGGAATTAAAAAAATTTAATATTAATGTTGTTAATGTCGCACCTGGTGATTTTAAAACTGACATTGCCTCAAGAAGAATTGATGTTAAATTAGATAATTCATCTTTCTATAAAGAAGATTATAAAAAATCTATTAATTCAGCTAACAAACATGTAAATGAGGCTGGATCTCCGGATGAGGTAGCAATTTTAATTTATAAAATTATAAATTCAAAATCTCCCAAAATACATTATCTGGTGGGTCGATTTATTCAAAAATTTTCAATAATTTTAAAAAACATATTACCTGATAGACTTTACGAAAAAATACTTTTGAAATACAGCAAAAACTAATGATATGAAATTTTTTATAGATACAGCAAATTTAGATCAAATTAAAGAAGCTCAAGACTTAGGCGTTTTAGATGGTGTAACTACAAACCCATCTTTAATGGCTAAAGAAGGTATAACTGGTGAAAAAAATATATTAGACCACTATATTAAAATTTGTGAAATTGTTGATGGAGACGTTTCAGCTGAAGTTATTTCAACTGATTTTGAGGGAATGGTTAAAGAAGGTGAAGCATTGGCTAAACTTCATCCACAAATTGTAGTTAAAATCCCAATGATTCTAGACGGAGTTAAAGCTTTAAAGTATTTTTCCAACAAAGATATTCGAACTAATTGTACTTTAATTTTTTCTGTAGGTCAGGCTTTGATTGCAGCAAAAGCTGGAGCCACTTATGTTTCTCCCTTCATTGGAAGACTTGATGATATTTCTACAGATGGTCTTAATCTTATTTCTGAAATCGCCAATGTTTATGACAATTATGCTTTTAATACACAAATTCTTGCTGCTTCAGTTAGGCATACTATGCATATTATAGATTGTGCTAAAATTGGAGCTGATGTTATGACTGGTCCATTATCTTCAATTAAAGGATTATTAAAACATCCTTTAACAGATATTGGTTTAGAAAAGTTTTTAGCTGATTATAAAAAAGGAAATTAGTTTTTATCTAAAAAATTTTCCATTTCTGTAATATTAATTACCCCATTTATAATATTGTTTTTGGTAATTATTACCTTATTTAAGTTATTTAAAACCATTTTTTTACTCATGGTTTGAAAATCTTCAGTTTTCATATTTATAATATTAGATTCACTTTCATATTCACTGATATTAAAAACCCACTTATTGAAATCCTCGTTGATATTGATCATATAAAAGTTAAAGTCTAAATAATTTTTAGAAAATTGATAAACTTTATTGAAAAGATTAATTTGATGTGAATTTTGGTCATACGACCAAAATAAAAATACGTTTTTTGAATTTTTGATATCACTTATTTTTTTTAAAGTTCCATCTCTTTGTATTAGATTTATATCAGGCATACTTCTACCAATTTGTAGAGCTGCAATATTCATATAAAGCTCTTTTATTTCATCTTTAGTTTTATCACTTACTAAGACTTTATCGAATTCATTAATAAATGTATCAATGTTAATTAATAATTTTTCCTCTAGAAGATATTCGTAAGCTATAAATCTTAAAAGTTTATTTTTTATTATGTCATTATAAATCATTGAATTAATAAATTCTAGTCTATTTAAGTTAAATTTTAAACTGTAATCATATCCATCATCAACTTTGAATGATTCATTAATTGACCTTAAAATAATGTAATCTAAATAGGGTTTAAAATGTAAAAGAGTTTCATTATTTAAGTCAATATTATTTCTGTAATTCATAAAGAGTTTTAAATTATTTTCATATTCTTTTTTGTTCTTAAATAAATAACTCTCAATATGGGATAATAAAGGAAGTTTAATTGCATTTTCAATAATTAAACTAGAAGTCTTATTCAACTTTAAATTAGAACTAATTTTTTCAAATTTTAAAATTTTATTTTTTAACAATGAATCAATAAGTACATAAAATTCTAAACCAGATGTATTGTAATTTGATCTTATAAAATTTTCTTCAAGTTCATGATCTAAAAAAACATCAATTAAAAAATTATTTTTTTCAGAACCAGCTCCAGAAAAAACTAAAGATTCATCAAAATCTAATGAATTGAGTCGTAACGACAAACTGTCTCCTTTATTAATTATTAAATATTGAAACTCTGGAAGATGTATAAAGTTATAAAGTCCATCTTCGTTGATATCAATAGAGCTAATAAATGTTCCATCGTTATTAATTGGCAAGCTTTTAATAACTAATTCATCTTTTAACAATGTTATTTCATTATTAGTTGGTTTTATAATTTTTCCAGAGAAATAAGTTGATTTTTCAGTGTTGCATGAAAGAAATAGTATCGATAAAGGAAGAAAAACTTTTTTTAACATCTTAATAAATTACAATAACCAATATTAAATAATAATAAAGAAAATTCATAACAGTGATTTTATTAAATTTGCGAAAATTTTTAATATGTTAAACGTATCTAATTTATCTGTTCAATTTGGAAAAAGAATTTTATTTGATGAGGTAAACACTTCCTTTGTTAAGGGTAATTGTTATGGGATAATTGGAGCTAATGGTGCGGGAAAATCAACTTTCCTTAAAATTTTATCAAAATCATTAGAACCTAATTCTGGTAATGTTTCTCTAGAACCAGGAAAAAGAATGTCAGTCTTGGAACAAAATCACTTTGCATTTGACGACAAACAAGTTTTGGAAACAGTAATAATGGGAAATAAAGATCTTTTTTTAATAAAAAAGGAAATGGATGAGATTTATGCTAAACCTGATTTTTCTGATAAGGATAGCGATAGAGTAGGTGTGTTACAATTAGAATACGAAGAAATGGACGGTTGGAATGCTGAAAGTTCTGCTGCAGCTCTTCTTTCTAATTTAGAAATTAAAGAAGAAAATCATTATAAATTAATGAGTGAACTTGATGGTATTCAAAAAGTTAAAGTTTTATTAGCTCAAGCTCTTTTTGGAAATCCTGATGTTCTTATAATGGACGAACCAACAAATGATTTAGATTTTGAAACAATAAAATGGTTAGAGAATTTTATTTCTAATTATGAAAATACGGTCATAGTTGTTTCTCACGACAGACATTTTTTAGATTCAGTATGTACACATATTTCAGATATAGATTTCGGGAAAATAAATCATTTTTCTGGAAACTATACGTTTTGGTACGAATCAAGTCAACTTGCATTAAGACAAAAGACACAACAAAATAAAAAAGCTGAGGAAAAGAAAAAAGAACTAGAGGATTTTATAGCTCGATTTAGTGCTAATGCCTCAAAATCCAAACAGGCGACCTCAAGAAAAAAAATGTTAGATAATTTAAAAATAGAAGATATAAAGCCTTCATCTAGGAGATATCCTGCTATAATTTTTAACTCTGAAAGAGAAGCTGGTGATCAAATCTTGAGTGTTGAAAACTTAAGTTATTCAGATTCTTCAGGTAAATTATTTGATAAAATAAGTTTTAATCTTAATAAAGGTGAAAAAGTTATTTTATATTCAAAAGATACAAAAGCTACTACTGCTTTCTATGAAATTTTAAATAACAACATTAAAACTGAAACAGGAAAATTTAATTGGGGAATTACAACTAGTCAATCATATTTACCTCTAGATAATAATTCTTTTTTTACACAAAAAATCTCACTTGTAGATTGGCTAAGACAGTGGGCAAAAGATGATGAAGAAAGAGAAGAAGTTTTTATAAGAGGTTTTTTAGGAAAAATGATATTTAGTGGAGAAGAAGCATTAAAGAACTGTGATGTTCTCTCTGGAGGTGAAAAAGTAAGATGCATGTTATCAAGAATGATGATGCTTAGGTCTAACGTTTTAATGTTCGATGAACCGACCAGTCATTTAGATTTAGAATCTATTACTGCTCTTAATAATTCGATTAAAAAGTTTAAAGGGAATGTAATATTAAGTACACATGATTTTGAATTTGCAAAATCTGTTGGAAATAGAATTATAGAATTAACCCCTAATGGTGTAATTGATAGATTAACAACATTTGATTCCTATATACTAGATCCTAAAGTTAAGGAGCTTAGAAAAAAATTATATAGCTAAGTTTTTTAAAATAATTTCAGATTTTTTAACCTGATCATTAAAAACATAAATTTCAACTAAATCGTTTGGATTAACTCCATAACCAGAGAGTATAGCTGATTGTTTTCTATCTATAACAATGGGAAATATTCCATTTGCTATTAATTCATTTTCAATTAGTTTTGATTTGGTAAAATTTCCTCTAAATAATAAATAATTAGACATTTTAAGATCTTAAAGTTGCATTAAATTCTGATTCAATTTTTGATTGAATTTTATGCATACTATTGTTAATCTCTTTTTCTGAGAGTGTTTTAGAATCATTTGTTAATACAAATGCTAACGTATAAGATTTTTTACCCTCTGGAAGTTTTTTATCTTCATAAACATCAGATAAAGTCATTGAAGATAAATTTTTAATATTTGATTTATCTAGTATCAATTTTTTAATAGAGTTATATTTAACCTGATCATCTAGTAAAAAATTTAGTTCTCTCTTTACAGATGGGAATTTTGATAGTCCTTTATATTTGTTAAATTCTATTTTTAATAAATCTAAAATCATATCTATATTTAGTGAAGAATAAAACACCCTCTTTTTTAAACTGTAAACTGATTTAAAATCATTATTAATTTCTCCAATTATTGCAATTCTTTCTTTTTTGTAAAATAAACCAAGAGTGTTTGAAAACCCTTCGTGTTCAATTTCTTTTTGACTAATTGAAATAGAAAGTTTTTGAAATATATTTAAAACTAAATTTTTCAGAACATAAAAATTATCGTTTTTAGAGCTATTATTCCATGTTTGATTGAGTAAATCATTAGAAAACGTAATGCTTAATCTTCTTGATTCCAAAGTTTTGTTTTCTAATTGTTCATATATTTTTCCAAATTCAAAAAACTTATTGTTAGAATTTTTTCTATTTAAGTTAAATCTGAGCGTCTTTAAACTAGAATCAATTAAAGTAGTTCTTAATTGAGAAATATCGGAACTTATTGAATTTAAAACATTAATTTCTTTTCTGTCAGAGATATTAAGTTTGTTGTCAGTTAATGAATTATTCATTATTTCATTAAAACCAAGTGGAATAAGTAGACTTGAAATTGTGTTTTCTACTTTATAGCTTAAGTTCAAGTTTTCCTGATTTAATGGAATTGAAAGTTTATTAGATAGCGAAATCTCGTTATATCCGTAGATTCTTAATACTTCTTCAACAACATCACATTCCCTAGTAACATCATGTCTATAAAACGGAACAGTAATTCCTACACCGGTTTCAGTTATATTATTAATTTTAAAATCAAGAGAGGTTAAAATTGATTTTATTTCTTCTCTTGGAATTTCTTGTCCAATTAACTTATTTGTTTTTTCAAAATTCAATAAAATTGATTTTTCTTCAGGTTTATTTGGAAACTCATCGATTATGTCGCTAGAAACTTTACCTTCACATATTTCACAGATTAAAATTGAAGCTCTTTTTAATGCATATTCAACAGTGTCTATACATATTCCTCTTTCAAATCGAAAAGAAGCATCTGTATTGAGTCCGTGAAATTTGGCAGTTTTTCTTATTGATACAGGATCAAAATAAGCACTTTCAAGAAAAATTGAGGAAGTTTCATCAGTAATTCCATGCTCAGAACCACCAAAAACACCAGCTATGCACATTGGAATATCTTTATCGCATATCATTAAGTTGTCTTTACTTAAATCTCTGATTACTCCGTCAAGTGTTTCGAATTTTGTTTTTTCCTTTAGTGTTTTAACTTCAATTGATTTTGAATTAATTTTATTTAAATCATAGGCATGTAAAGGTTGTCCAATTTCATGTAATACGTAATTTGTAATGTCAACAACATTATTTAATGGGGATAAGCCGATAGCTTTTAATTTATTTTGCAACCATTTAGGTGAGTCTTTTACCTTAATATCCTCAATACAAACACCCATAAATCTTGGACACAAGGAACTGTCTTCAACAATAACATTGACTTTATGAATTCTAGAATTTACATGAAATGATGACACAGATGGTGTTATAAGCTCAGTTTTTACTCCTTTATGGATTAAAGCAGCTCTTAAATCTCTGGCAACACCAAAATGACTCATAGCATCTGATCTATTTGGCGTTAGTCCAATATTAATTATTTTATCATTATAGTTTTCATATATACTACTAACTTTTTTTCCTTTTTTAATTTTATTATCAAGAATAATAATGCCATCGTGTGAACTACCCAATCCAATTTCATCTTCAGCACATATCATTCCTTGACTTACTTCCCCTCTGATTTTACTTTTATTAATTTTAAATTTCTCACCATTTAAAGGGTATAATGTAGTTCCCACAGTTGCAACAACAACTTTTTGATTAACATCAACATTAGGTGCACCACATACTATTTGAAGAATCTCAGAACCAACATCTACTTTAGTTAACTTTAATCTATCAGCATTAGGATGTTTAGAGCATTCTATAACCTCACCAACTATTAAACCTTCAAAATTTCCTTTTATTTCTTGATAATCTTTAATTCCTTCAACTTCAAGGCCAATATCTGTTAAAATATTAGAAACTTCATCAATTTTTAGATCAAGTTTTAAAAATTCACTCAACCAATTAAAGGATATATTCATTACGATTATTTTTTTTCAAAGATACAATTATGATAATTTAAATTAAAGAATATGTTAACTAATGTGTTTCCAAAAGATTGTTTTGTTTTGCATTAGTTCAAAATGAACTTTAATATTTCTGTTTTCTAGATTTTTTAAATTAGGATCCTCACTTAGTAATTTTTTTACATCATTTCTAGCCGATTCTAAAATATCTTTATCTTTTACAATGTCACCAATATTCAGATTAAGTATCCCGCTTTGCTGAGTTCCTAAAATATTTCCAGGTCCTCTTATTTCCATATCAACCTCTGCGACTTTAAAACCGTCATTAGTTGATGTCATTGTTTTAATTCTTTTTCTTGCGTCGTTACTAAGTTTTTGAGAAGACATTAGAATACAATAGGAATTTTCAGAGCCTCTACCAACTCTTCCTCTGAGCTGGTGTAATTGTGACAAACCAAATTTTTCTGAACTTTCAATTACCATTACAGACGCATTAGGAATATTAACACCAACCTCGATAACAGTTGTTGAAACCATTATTTGGGTTTGGCCCTTTTTAAATCTATCCATTTCGATAGCTTTATCTTCAGGTTTCATTTTACCATGTAAAATACTTATTTGATACTTTTCAATGGGAAATTCCCTTGAAATACTTTCGTATCCATCCATCAAATCCTTGTAATCTAACTTTTTTGATTCTTCTATAAGAGGATAAACTATATAGACTTGACGTCCTTTGGAAATTTCATCTTTTAAAAATTTAAAAATCTCAAGTCGGTTTTTATCGGTTCGATGTACAGTTTTAACAGGCTTTCTTCCAGGTGGAAGTTCATCAATAACTGAGATATCTAGGTCACCATATACACTCATAGCTAAAGTTCTTGGAATAGGAGTGGCTGTCATTACTAATATATGAGGAGGGATTGTGTTTTTTTTCCAAAGCTTTGATCTTTGAGCTACTCCAAATTTATGTTGCTCGTCAATAATTACATATCCTAAATTTTTAAATTTCACATTCTCTTCTAAAACAGCGTGAGTTCCGATTAATATATTTATTTTACCATTAATAAGATCATCTAATAAAACAACTCTTTCTTTTTTCGTTGAAGAACCAGTCAATAAATTAACGTTAAGATTTATATTTTTTAATCCATCGTTTATGCTGTTATAGTGCTGTTGTGCTAATATTTCAGTAGGAGCCATAATGCATACTTGATAATCATTATCTATGGCTATTAAAGAGGTTAAAAGAGCTACAATAGTTTTCCCTGAACCTACATCACCTTGTAAAAGTCTGTTCATTTGAGTGTTTGAAGAAAAGTCTTTTCTAATTTCTTTGATGACTTTTTTTTGAGCATCTGTAAGGTTAAATGAGAGAAGGTTGTTATAAAAAGAATTGAAATATTTACCAACTTTTGAAAAATTAAAACCTTTAAATTTTGTTTTGTTATGTAAGTTAGTTTTGATTAATTGTAATTGTAGATAAAAAAATTCTTCATATTTAAGTCTGTATTCAGATTTAGAAAGAAAAACTTGCGATTCTGGATAATGAATATTTTTTAAAGCATTAAATTTTGTTAAAAGAGAATACTTTTCATTAATTTTTTTATTAAGATTTTCTTCAATCTTACCATTTGATAATTCAATTAGATTATAAATAATTTCTCTAAAAAATTTATTTGTAATTCCTTTAGATAAAATTCTGTCATTAGATGAGTATATAGGGAGAAGTCCAGTTTGTTTTTTTCTTTTAAAACCCTCAAGTAAGTCTAATTCTGGGTGAACAATTGAAAAGGAATTTGAAAACCAATTAGGTTTTCCATAAAGAACATAGTCTTTATTTAATTTTATTGACTTTTCTATCCACTTAATACCTCTAAACCATACAATTTCAATTTTGTTTTCACCATCACTAAAAACACCTACCAGTCTGTTTTTATTAAAATTATTGTGAAATTGAAATTCTATAAATTTTCCAATTATTTGAACATCAGAGTTAGATTTTTCGATATAATTAATTTTATAAAATTTAGTTCTATCTATGTAACGGTAAGGAAAAAAAAACAACAGATCTTTAAAGGTAAAAATCTGGAATTCCTTCTTTAAAATTTCAGATCTATTTGGACCTACGCCTTTTAAGTAATCAATAGGTGTATTTAGAAATTTTTCTTTCACAACACTAATATAATTTATTAACTTTATAAGGAAAAAATAGAACTATATTTATCTAATATTTAATCACAATTTTTCCCTTGAAAGATTATTTAAGTCAGTTAAACGACTCTCAAAAATTACCAACTATACATAAAGATGGTCCAGTTATGGTTATTGCTGGAGCGGGTTCTGGAAAAACTAGAGTTTTAACTTATAGAATTGCATATTTAATGGAAATGGGAGTCGATCCCTTTTCAATTCTTGCATTAACCTTTACAAATAAGGCTGCAAGAGAAATGAAAGAAAGAATAGCTAGTATAGTAGGTCAATCTGAAGCAAAATCTTTATGGATGGGTACATTTCATTCAATTTTTGCTAGAATTTTAAGAACAGAAGCTGAGTATCTAGGATATTCATCAAATTTTTCAATTTATGACACACAAGATTCAGAAAGATTGATTTCTTCAATAATTAAAGAACTAAAATTAGATAAAGATTTGTATAAGTATAAATCTATAAGAAATAGAATATCCTCCCTAAAAAATAATTTAGTTACAGTTAAAGCTTATTTTAATAATCCTGAATTAATTCAATTTGATAAGGAATCAAGAAAACCTATGTTTGGTAAAATTTATCAAACCTATGTTGAAAGGTGTTTTAAGGCATCAGCTATGGATTTTGATGATCTTCTTTTAAAAACTAATGAGTTACTTAACAAGTATCCCACAGTCTTAGCAAAGTATCAGCAAAGATTTAAATATATTCATGTTGATGAGTATCAGGATACCAATCATTCTCAATATTTAATTGTTAAATCTTTAGCAGATAAATTTGAAAACATATGTGTTGTTGGAGACGATGCTCAAAGTATATATGGTTTTAGAGGGGCAAATATTGAAAATATTCTTTCTTTTCAAAAAGATTATCCATCTGCATCCGTATACAGACTGGAACAGAATTATCGTTCTACTCAAAATATTGTTAATGCTGCAAATTCCGTAATAAAAAATAATCTTAATAAACTTGAAAAAGAAGTTTGGACAGAAAATGAAATAGGTGAAAAAATTGAAATCAAAGAAACTATTTCTGATTCAGAGGAAGGTAGGTATGTGGCCTCATCAATTTTTGATGCAAAACATAATTTTCAATTAAATAATAATCAATTTGCTGTTCTTTACAGAACAAATGCCCAATCAAGATCAATTGAAGATGCTTTACGAAGAAAAAACATTCCTTTTCAAATATTTGGTGGACTCTCATTTTACCAAAGAAAGGAAATAAAGGATGTTTTGGCATACTTGAGAATTATAGTCAATCCTAATGATGAAGAAAGTCTCAAAAGAATAATCAATTATCCTGCAAGGGGAATTGGTCAAACCACACTTGATAAAATTCAAATTTTTTCTAATCAAAATAACCTTACATTATTTCAATTAATTGAAAAAATTAATCAATACGACTTAAATATTAATAACGGAACCAAGCAAAAATTACTTGATTTCTTGAACATGATTAAACATTTTCAAATATTAAATGAAAATAATAATGCTCTTGAAACTTTAAATGAAGTTCTTAAAAGAATCGGAATTGTTAATTTATTAAGAAATGATGGAACACCAGAATCAATCAGTAGAGTTGAAAATATTGAAGAATTATTAAATGGAGTTCAAGACTTTATTGATGGTCAGGAAGATTTGGTTGAATCAAAAATTACTTTAGCTGATTTTTTAGAAGATGTTGCTTTAATAACAGATTTGGATAAAAATACCAATAATGAAGAGCCCAAGGTATCTTTAATGACTATACATTTAGCAAAAGGACTAGAGTTCCCACATGTATATATTGTAGGTATGGAGGAGGATTTGTTTCCATCTGCATTGAGTTTAACTACAAGATCGGACTTAGAAGAGGAGAGAAGATTGTTTTATGTGGCCTTAACAAGGGGCATGAAAAAGATTAATCTATCGTATTCCAAAACAAGATATCGATGGGGAAAGCTTAACGATTGTGAACCTAGCAGATTTATTGATGAGATTGATGAAAAATATGTTAATTACAACAGGAATAAAAGTTTAATGTTTAATTCAGACGCCGTATCTACAAATAAACTTCGATTTAAAAAACCTGTTTTAAAAAAATCATTAAAGAACCTCAAGATAAGTGAGTATAAATCTTCAAATTTAGATTACATTGATATAAATGAAGGAGATTTTATCATTCATAACAGATTTGGTAAAGGAGAAGTACTTCGAACTGAAGGTTTTGGTGGGGATAAAAAAGCTGAAGTAAAGTTTGGGAATAGTGGTTTAAAGAAAATTTTGTTAAAATTTGCTAAGTACGAAAAAGTTATCTCCTAAATTTTCTTCTATTCTTCTTGTTTTTATTTCTCGACTGTCTTGAAGAGTATTTGGAAACTGATTTTGATTTTCTTGAACTTTTAGCTCTTTTTTCTTTGGAATATTGTTTATCAATTTTATCCTTTGATTTCTTAATATTTAAACCAATTCCATTAAAATCAAAATCTTTAGATTTATCAATCAGTGTTTTAAAAACGTTTTTATCAATTTCAAATAGCGTATAAGATTGTCTAATGTCTATACTTCCAATTTCAACATCATTTGTTTTGGTTATCCTATTTATTAGTGTGATTAGTTCAATTGGAGAAACACTGTGTTTTCTCCCTATGTTGATAGATAAATTTTCAAAAACATTTCTTTTTTTCTCAGTTTTTGTAGCTTTTGAATTTCTATCATTATTGATCTTAATATCTTTATTCCCTTTGTAATAATCTAGAAACCTGTTAAATTCAGCAGAAACAAAATGTTTAATCAAATCCTCTCGGCTTAACCAATCAAGTTTTTTATATATTTCAGGGAGAAATGGAGAAATTTGTTTTTCGTCAACTTTTACTTTTTCAATTTTTTCTATCAAATTAAATAATTGTTTAGAACAAATGTCTTTTCCAGTTGGAACATCTTTTTTAATAAATTTAATTTGAGATTTATTTTCAATGGACTTAATTTTTCTTCCTTCTCTTGAGTTAGATATCACTACAGAAATTCCTTTATTTCCCGCTCTTCCTGTTCTACCACTTCTGTGAGTGTAAACCTCAGGATCATCAGGAAGAGAATAATTTATAACATGACTAAGGTTATTCACATCTAAACCTCTAGCTGCTACATCTGTCGCTATTAAAATTTGAATTATACCATCTCTAAATCTTGACATGACATCGTCTCTTTGTGATTGACTTAAATCACCATGGATGGCATCAGCGTTATAACCATCTTTTATAAATTTTTTAGAAATATCCTTAGTTTCTCTTCTTGTTCTACAAAAAACAATACCATATATGGATGGATTATAATCTGCAATTCTTTTCAATGTTGCATATTTATCTCTTGAACTAACGTAATAAATATTGTGTTCTACATTTTTTGAACCAGAGTTTAGTTTTTCAACAGTAATTTCTTCTGCATTCTTCATGAATTTTTTGGAAATGTTTCTAACTTCCTTAGACATTGTAGCTGAAAAAAGTAAAGTTTGTCTATCTTTTTTTGTAGTATCTAATATGAAATCTAAATCATCCTTGAAACCCATACTTAACATTTCATCAGCCTCATCTAAAACAACTCTATCAACATAATTAAAGTTTAAAACTTTTCTTTTTATAAGATCTTTAGTTCTTCCTGGTGTACCAACTATTACATGTGAACCTTTTTTAATTGATTTAATTTGATTTTCAATACTCGCACCTCCATATACTGGTATGATTTTTAAACCATTAATTAATTTTGAATATGAAATTAAATCCTTAGATATTTGAATACATAATTCTCTTGTAGGACACAAAACGATAGTTTGTATGTTTTTATTTTTTAATTCAATTTGTTGAATTAAAGGAAGACCAAACGCAGCAGTTTTACCTGTTCCTGTTTGGGCTAAAGCTATTAAGTCTCTACTGCTATTTAATACAATAGGTATAGATTTATTTTGAATAGGAGTGGGGTTAACAAAACCTAATTCATCAATAGCTTTAAGTAAACTACTTTGAAGTCCAAGATCTTTGAATTTGTTCACTGTTTTAAAATTTGGTTGCAAATGTCGACTATTATATTGTTATTCAAAGAGAAATAACAGAATAATTAAGAATAAAAAAAAACACATCTGAAAGATGTGCTTTTTTTTGATTGATATGTAAAAAAATAAACTAGTTTCCTCCTGCAGCTTGCATACCTTGTTCAATTAAATCATAAAATTGGTCAAGTTTAGGAAGGACAACTATCCTTGTTCTTCTGTTTTTTGCTCTATTCTCAGCAGTGTCATTATCAGCAACTGGAACATAATAACTTCTTCCTGCAGCGGTCATTCTTTCAGGTTGTACACCAAAGTCATTTTGAAGAACTCTAACAACAGAAGTAGCTCTTTTAACACTTAAATCCCAGTTATCAAGTAACACTTCGTTTTGTATAGATTTATTATCCGTATGTCCTTCAACTAAAAACTCTATTTCAGGTTTGTCTAAAACAACTTTAGCAACCTTTCCTAAAACTTCTTTTGCTCTATCAGAAACAACATAACTGCCGCTATTGAATAAAAGTTTGTCAGATATAGAAATGAATACAACTCCTTTTTCAACATTCACTTCGATATCTTTATCATTTATATCGATAAAAGTACCTTTCAAACTAGTCACAAGTGCAAGAGTAACTGAATCTCTTCTGGTTACAGCATCACGCATTGTCTTAATTGTTAAATCTTTTTCTTTCATACTTTCTAAAGACTTTTCAAGGTTTTCAGCTCCTTTTTGTGAAAGAGTTGTAAGGTTACCCATATTATTAATCAAATCTTGATTGTTAGCTTTCAAGAAAGCAACTTGATCTTTTAGAGTTTGAAGACTTGCATCTGCATTTGCTTTATCTTCCAAACAAGCATTTAATTTTATTGTTGCAGAGTTTAACAAATCTTTATTTTGTTTGTTAGTAGCTTCTAAAGCAGCGTAATCTTTTTTAGACACACAAGAAGTGAACAAAAAAGAAAATGTAAGTAAAGTAAGTAGAGTTTTTTTCATATCATTTATTTTTTATCGAGAATCAAATTTAGTAAAATATTTAAATAGAAATAAGAATTTAACTCTATTTTAACTGTGAAAATTTTCTTCTACAAAACATTAGATAATCAGTAATTATAGATTTCCTATAATGATATTTAATTTTATTTTTTGGTGAGGAATATTTAATAGTCTCATTTCTTTTAGAAAAAACTGCTTTAAAAACTGCTTTAAAAAAATTAAATCTAAATGAAAGTAATAAGTAAAAAGCATAAAGAACAGTAATAATAAATATGTAAATTTTTATTAAAGTATTAGTTTGGTAATCTGAACTGTTTTTAATCATCATCCATTTATGATTTCTTACGTTGTAAAATATTTTTTCAGGATTATCATAATTTAAAGAAGCTCCACCAATATGATAAACTGTGCTGCTGTGGATGAATTTTTTTTGTAATTTATTATTCTTTTTTGAAATCCTCCAACATAAATCAATTTCTTCCATATGGTTATGGAAATTTTCATCAAATCCTCCTAATTCATGAAATACTTTAGACTTAATAAAAAAGCAGGCACCAGAAGCCCAAAAAATATCTGAATCGTGATCGTATTGACCATTATCTTTTTCAATTGAATTAAAAATTCTTCCTCTACAAAATGGATAACCAAAATAATCAATGTAACCTCCACAAGCTCCTGCGTGTTCAAATTTGTCTTTATTGTTATAATCTAAAATTTTTGGTTGAGCTACAGTTAGAAATTTATTGGCTTTGAATTGATCAAGAATTGGATCAATCCAACCCTTGGTAACTTCTATATCATTATTTATTAGACAATATAATTCTTCCTTAATTTGTTTTAATCCAATGTTGTAACCTTTGGCATAACTATAGTTTTTTTTATTTACAATCAATTTTACAATCGGAAAAAATTCTTTTACATAATCAACAGATTCGTCAGAGGAATTATTGTCGATAATGTATATTGAATTGTTTCTTGAATGTTTTATCAATTTAGGTAAAAACTTTTTTAAAAGTTCTACACCATTCCAATTAATAATTACTATTGCCAGTTTCATTTTAAAGGAAAGTCTTTAACAAAAATATGTCTTTTATTGATTTCATCAATCTTGAAATATAGATGATTTAATCCATTTGTGATCATTAAGTACTCGGATTTCAATTTGATATTATATATAGAAATTTGATCAAAAATTTTTTGAGTGATTTTGACAGACGGTGATTTACATTCAATAAGCATCATAGTTTTCCCAGAAGAATTGTATACAACAACATCAAACCTTTTTTTAAGATTGTTTATTGTAAAACTTTTTTCTAGAGCTATGTGTGATTTAGGTATTCCTTTTGAAAATAAAAACTTAACAACATGTTGTCTTACCCATTCTTCAGGTGTTAATAAATAATAATTATTTCTTATAAAATCGAAAATAAAAGTTTTAGAATCTATTTTTTTTAGCTTAAATTCAAAATCTGGGAAATCTAACTTTATCATAAGTTTATTAAATGAATTTACAAGAAATAAACAGTATAATTTCAAAAATTAATAATAAAGTTTTTTCGCCTATATACTTTTTTATGGGTGAAGAAACGCATTATATTGATTTATTTACCGAAATGCTTGAAGAATTGGTTTTAAATGAGGATGAAAAAAGTTTCAATCAGACAATATTATATGGAAAAGATACTACTATTGACGAAGTAGTTTCAGTTTGTAAAAGATACCCTATGATGAGTAAATTTCAATTAGTTATTTTGAAAGAAGCTCAGGATTTATCATTAAAAATAAATGAATTAGACAATTATGCTAATAATCCAATGCACAGTACTATTTTGGTGGTTAATTACAAATACAAATCTCTTGATAAAAGAAAAAAAATATACAAATCAATTAAAAAATTTGGTGTTGTTTTCGAATCAAAAAAAATGTATGAAAATCAAGTTTCGGATTGGATTTCAAATCAATTAAGACAAACTAATTATTCGATTGATTTTAAAGCAAGTCAAATGTTAGTTGAATATTTAGGCAATGATTTAAAAATGATTTCCAATCAAATAGATAAATTGAAGTTATTAAATCCTGAGAATAATAAAATTACACCTGAACTTATTGAAAAAAATATAGGAATCAGTAAAGACTACAATGTCTTTGAACTTAGAAAAGCAATTGGATCTGGAAACAAAGAAAAAGCTTTGCTAATTGGAAAGTATTTTTCAAATAATTCCAAAAGTTATCCAGTTCCATATGTCTTGGGTTCATTATTCAGCTTTTTTATTCAAATCTTTCAACTACATAGTCTTAAAAATAAATCTGAAAATAATATTTCCTTAACTCTTGGAATAAATAGGTTTTTCGTTAATGAATATGTAAATGCATCAAATCTTTATTCAATGAAAAAAATATCAAAAATTATTTCATTAATAAAAGATGTTGACTTAAAAAGTAAAGGTTTAGGTTCTAATAGTAACACTCATAGTAATCTTCTAAATCAATTGATTGTACAAATTATGAGTTAAAAATTTCAGGATAATTAATAGGATCGTACTCACTCATTATTTTATATGACTCTTCCACGATATCTTCAATGGATGGTTTTGAAAAATAATCACCATCAGTTCCATAAGCTGGTCTATGATTTTTGGAGGTAAGTGTTAGAGGTTTTGCATCTAAATATTCAAACCCGTTTTTTTCTTGTAATATTTTCTGAAGAATGTATGAAGAAGCTCCACCAGGAAGATCTTCATCAACAATTAATAGTTTGTTTGTTTTTTTCAAACTCTCAATAGTCAGATTATTCAAATCAAAAGGTATTAAAGTCTGAATGTCAATTAAATCACACTTAATATTTAAATTTAATAACTCTTCACATGCCTTTTCAGCAAGTCTTAATGTTGATCCATAAGAAATTATTGTTATATCAGTTCCAGATTTAATTAACTCAGATTGTCCGAGAAGAACTGTATAGTCAGAAAGATTTTTTGGTTCACTTTCTTTTAATCTATATCCGTTTAGAGACTCAACTAAAACAGCAGGTTCATCACATTTTAATAATGTATTATACATTCCTGCAGCTTGAACCATATTTCGTGGAACAAGAATATTAATGCCCCTTAAAGTTGATAACATAGCATTCATTGGAGAACCTGAGTGCCATATACCCTCTAATCGGTGACCTCGAGTTCTTATGATTAGTGGTGCAATTTGTCTTCCAAATGTTCTATAATGTAGAGTTGCAAGATCATCACTTAATATTTGTAATCCATATAACAAATAATCTATGTATTGAATTTCAGCAATTGGTCTAATGCCTCTAAGTGCAAGGCCAATTCCTTCTCCAATTATAGATGCCTCTCTAATTCCTTTATCTGAAACTCGGTATTTCCCATACTTTTCTTGAAGACCTTCAAGGCCTTGATTAACATCACCAATTTTTCCAGAGTCTTCTCCAAAAATTACAAGGTTGTCATATTTTGAAAGTAAATGATCAAAATTATTTCTCAAGATAATTCTACCATCAACTTTTTTTGATGTATCATCATAAATTGGCTCAACTTTCGTAACATTATGATGATTGGTTTTGTATTCGTTATATAGTTTTGAACTGTATACCTCGTTTTGAGTTTTTAAAAACTCATTAATCCAGTTCTTTAAAACTTCTATTTCTTTGGATTTTTCTTTAAACAGTAATCTTAAAACTTTTCTTGCGTTAGATAAAATATCTTTTTTATTAGGTTCTTTAATTCTCTGTAACTGATTGTAAAATTTTTCTAAAGAATAATCAGAATGTTTAGAAATTAAAGTTTCTAAAACTCTTATGTATTCGTCTCTTATTTTTAAAATTGGTTTTAAATATGTTTCCCAAGCTTCATTTTTTGATTGCTTTACAAATTCTTTACACTCATTTTCAATTTCTTGAAGATAATCTAAAGTAGAAATTTGATTGTCAACTATCCATTGTTTCATTTTTAAATTACAATCATTGTTTCTTTCCCATTCTAAACGTTCTTTGGATTTATATCTTTCGTGTGATCCTGAAGTTGAATGTCCAATGGGTTGAGTTAATTCCTTGACATGTATTATCACTGGAATATGCTTCTCTCTTGCTATATCACTAGCTTTTTGATAGGTATTAATTAGGTTTGGATAATCCCATCCTCTTACAGAAAAAATTTCAAATCCATTTGAATTTGAAGTTTTTTTAAAGCCAGATAAGGCATCAGAAATACTTTCTTTTATTGTTTGGTCTTTATTTTCAACTGAAATTCCATAGTTATCATCCCAAATACTAATAACCATAGGAACTTGTTGAACCCCAGCTGCATTTAAAATTTCAAAAAACAACCCTTCACTAGTGCTTGCATTTCCGATAGTACCCCAGGCAATTTCATTTCCATTATTAGAAAATTTTTCAGAATTTTCAATGTTTAATTTTCTGTACAATTTTGAAGCTTGAGCTAATCCTAATAATCTAGGCATTTGAGATGCTGTACATGATACATCAGAAGATGAATTTTTTAGTTCTGTAAGATTTTTCCAGCTTCCATCTTCGTTCAAAAAAGGAGTATTGAAGTGAGCCCCCATTTGTCTTCCAGCTGACATTGGCTCTTCTTTTATATCATTATTAGCATACAATCCAGAAAACAATTGTTTGACAGACAATTCATCAATAGCCATCATAAAAGTTTGATCTCTATAATATCCTGACCTATAATCTCCTTTCATGAAGACTTTTGACATTGCTATTTGAGGAAGCTCTTTTCCGTCACCAAAAATTCCAAACTTTGCTTTCCCGCTCAAAACTTCTCTTCTTCCAAGTAAACTAGCCTCTCTACTTAAAACAATGGTTCTATAGTCGTTTAAAACTTGTTTTTTGAAAGTATCAAAGGATATTTCTTGGTTTAGATCTATGTTGTTTTCCATAAGGAAATTTTGGATTGCAAATTTAAAAAAAAAAGAACTTGAATCCTATTAGTCACTTAAAACCATCTTCTAGAAATAAGACTAGATAAAGTCTTGGGATCAAATGAAATTCTAAAACGAATTTTACTTAAATAATCTCTTTGACTAAATTCATTTCCAATAGAAGAATATGCAGGAAGATACAACTCAAAATAGTCAGTTAAAATATTTAATCTCAAACCAGATTCATACTCAAGTTTGTGCTTTTTATTTTTGTTTTTTATTAAGGCAAATCCTCCGTATGCTTCAATCCATTGCCAAATTGTAATTCCAGAGTTTAAGGATAAAATAAGATCATTTGAAAATTCATTTTCTAATTTAGATTTCATTCCACCTTCAGTACCTAAATATTGTTGGCTATAGAATCCTGTATTTTCTGATCTTCCTAATAAAAAAGCACTAAATAAATAATCTCTTGCCTTGTAAGTAGAAAAACTAAAAAAATTATCTTTAGTATTATTTTCTAAAAATTTACCAGCGAAAAACCTAACATTATATTGTCTATTGTTTTTATAAAATTTTCTATAATTATACGTAAAAGATAATTTTATAAATTCTTTATTGAACTGAAAATCAGTCTTATAATTTCTTGCTTTTTCAACAGTAGAGTTAGATGATATAAACTTTAAGTTTAATATATTGTAATTTGGATACTCAATTAAGTTTGTGTTTTCTTCACGATAGACACTAATGTACCTAAGGCTAATGTATTTTCTTGCATTAGATCTTAAATCTTCCGAGTTTCTAAAAGTAAAGAGAATAGATGGAAAAAAAGTATCATATGAAAGGTTTTCCTTGTAATGAAACGTTGAACCTCCAATAAAATAGTCTACACTGAACAGGTCTGAATTTTTATTTTCATTATAATCAGTAAATTTTAAATTAAACTTTCCCAGAATTTCCTTTTGTTTTGTGGAAAAATATGGAACTATTTTATAATTAAAAGGTTTTCTGATTATGGAAGAATTAGAAAAAGAAATTCCAGGCATTATTCCGTCATACAAATTATAATTAAACAATGGCATATAGTTGATCTTTTTACTTTTGTAATCATCAAAATCATTAAACAGTACAAATTTTATTTTTTTCCTGCTTTTTTCAAGAAAGGATGTATTATTATTAAAATTGCTTTCAGAAAAGAATTTGTCTTTATTTACTGTGATTTGACTATTTTCAAGAGGATCTAAAATTGTGTCATTTTTAAAGTGAATCCAATGGTTGTTTATTTCATTATCATTCTTAAAAGTTATTTTAGTTGGAACAGCAATTTTAGATAAATTAGAAACTTTAAATCTAGATTTATTATTAGAAACAATTTTCTTGACAGAAAAATCTATATTTCCATTATACTTTAAGTAATTATCAAACCAATTTAAATCATATTTACTTTGTAAAATTTCAAGTAAGCTTTTATAGTTTACTGAATTTAACTTATTGATTTTGGAGAACTCCTTTAATGTTTTATTTAATTCATTTCCCCCCAAGTAATCATTTAACATAATTAAAGATAAACCAGCTTTATAAGGATTGATTATTTTGTAATTAACTCTAGTTAAAGAATCAAGCTGTGTTTTAATTGGTTGATTAATATTTCTACTTGAGATTATATTATCAAATAGCCTAAATTGATCTGTAAATTTGTATTTAGAATATTCTCTATTTTTTAAAATAGACATGTTTGAAAATTTCCCAATTAGATTAACATCAGAATGATATTCTTTTAAATATGAAATAAGTAAAAAAGTTTCAATACCCTTAATTTCCCAATAATTTACTCTTTTATGAAAAGGGTAAGCATTGTTTAAAAATTGAGAGATTAAAAGTTTTAAAATATTTATTTCATAGGTAAAACCCTCTTTGTATGGAGATAAACTTTCAGGAATATTGTTAAAGCCATATATAGGATTTTTTTTAAGATCAAACTCACTTAGAACTAGATTATCTATTGGATAGTTTCCTAGTTTATTTTCAAGAAAAGTCAAAGTTTTATTTAAAATGAACTCTATTTTGATAGAATCGTTTTGATTTGTTTTTAAATTATTTCCTGACTTTTTATCTACATATCTAATTAATTTACTAACTAAAGAATCAGATTTATTTTTCTTATCAATATTAAGGTCAGTGATGATTTTTATTTTATTTACAGGATATGTTCTAAAATTGTCCGTTTTTGATAAAATAATAGGATTGTTAATCTTAAGTTGTCTTTTAGTTTTAATTAATATTTTTTCATAATTTTCTTCTTTTGATAGAATTGATAAGTCACTTATAATGAAGTAATTTGATGGATAAACAATAGTAAAATTATAATATGCAGGATCTAAAGAAAGATCGTTTAAGTCCAAATTACTTTCATTTACCCATTTTCCGTCCTTTAATTTGGCAAGAGTTATGAACCACTCAGATAAATTAATATTAAAGTTTTTATCTATACCGTAACCTGTAAAATCGTCAATTTGTACTTTGATTTCATAAGTAATAGAAATAGAAACTTCATCGTTTGGTTTTAATTCTTCATTTAAGTCTATTTTAATTAAATCTATATTATCATTAATTCTTTTAAAGTTTACAGAGGAATCGTCTATTAATAAATCTTTTATTAATGTATTTCCTTTTTGGTTTCTTGTTGATCTTTGAAAATTTAAAGTAAAGTCTTCAGAAAGTCTTTGACCAAGTGGAGATAAAGAGGATGAGTAGGAGTGAGACCAATCATTAAGAATTATATGTGAAAGATTATTATCACTATGATTGAAAAAATTTATAGTTTGATTTAGTATAATTTTTTTCTCATTAGGAAGAAATTCAGCATCAATAAAGTATTCGTTGCTTTGAGAAAATATTAAAATAGACCAAAGTGAAAAAAATATAAATAAATATTTTTTCATGAATCTAATTTAAAATCACATTAAAAGTTAGGATTGAAGCCTTTTTTATCATAAAATTCATTTAAAATGTTGGCTACTTCATTAGGTGAATCAACAACAGAAAACAAATCTAGATCAATTTTAGAAATATATTGGTTATTAGTTAAAAGTTCTTCTTTAATCCAAGTAATACATCCATCCCAAAACGATTTTCCAACAAGAATTACAGGGAATTTTTCAGCTTTTTTAGTTTGAATCAATGTTAATGCTTCAAAAAGCTCATCCAATGTGCCAAAACCTCCTGGCATAACTACAAAAGCTTGAGCATATTTCATAAACATAACTTTCCTTACAAAGAAGTAATCAAAATCTAAAGATTTATCATCGTCAATAAATTTATTTACTGTTTGTTCGAAAGGAAGTTCAATACATAATCCAACAGATGGACCTAAAGCATTCTTTGCACCTTTATTTGCTGCCTCCATAATACCTGGTCCTCCACCTGTAATAATACCAAAACCAAGTTCAACAATTTTTTCAGCAACATCAACTGTTAATTTGTAATGAGGATGATCAGGTTTTGTTCGAGCAGATCCAAAAATAGAAACACATGGGCCTATTTTACTTAAATTTTCAAAACCATCAACAAACTCTCCCATTATCTTAAAAACTGACCAAGAGTCATTTGTTTTTACCTCATTCCATCCTTTTAAGTTTTTTCTGTGCATCTATCTAAGTTAACTCTTTTTTTAAATAATGAGCTGTAGGGCTATCGTTTAACTTACATAGCTCCTCAGGTGAACCACTGAAAATAATTTTACCTCCAAGTTTTCCGCCATTTGGTCCAATTTCAATTATATGATCTACTGTTTTAATAACATCCATATTATGTTCTATAATTATAATAGTATTTCCTTTATTAACTAATTTGTTAACCATTTCTAGTAAGACCTTAATATCTTGGAAATGTAATCCAGTAGTTGGTTCATCTAAAATATAAATTGTTTTACCTGTATCTTTTTTAGATAATTCACTAGCTAATTTAATTCTTTGTGCCTCACCACCTGATAAGGTAGTAGATTGTTGACCTAATGTAATATAACCTAATCCAACATCTTTCAAGGTTTTTAATTTTCTTAAAATTTTAGGAAAATTCTCAAAAAAATTACAACTCTCATTTATTGTCATGTTCAAAACATCAGAAATAGATTTTCCTTTATATCTAATCTCTAATGTTTCACGATTAAACCTTTTGCCTTGGCAATCATCACAATTGATGTATACATCAGGTAAAAAATTCATTTCTATTTTTCTTAGACCAGCACCCTGACAAGTTTCACATCTACCACCAACAACATTAAAACTAAATCTGCCAGGCTTATAACCCCTAATTAAAGACTCTTGAGTCATACAAAAAAGAGATCTTATTTCACTGTATACACCTGTGTAGGTTGCAGGATTACTCCTTGGGGTTCTCCCTATTGGAGATTGGTTTATTTCTATGACTTTATCCAAATATTCTAAGCCCTTAATTGATTTATACTTCAATGGTTCTTTAACTCCGTTGAAAAAGTGATTATTTAAAATGGGATATAATGTTTCGTTAATTAAAGTTGATTTTCCACTTCCTGAAACTCCAGTTACTGCAATTGTCAGACCCAAAGGAAATTCAACATTAATATTTTTTAAATTATTTCCCTTGCAACCATTTAATATAAGTTTTTTCTCAGATTTTCTTCTTTTTTTAGGAACATCAATAGAATCTAATTGATTTAAAAACTTAGCTGTTACAGTTGAAGATTTTAATATTTTTTCAAAAGTTCCTTCAAAGATAATATTACCTCCATTTTTTCCTGCATTTGGACCTATATCAATTATGTAATCTGACTTTTCCATAATTTCTTTGTCATGCTCAACTACAATGATGGTATTTCCTAAATCTCTTAACTTTTTTAGCGATTCGATTAATTTTGAATTATCTCTTTGATGAAGTCCAATACTAGGTTCATCTAGTATGTATAATACACCTACAAGTTGAGATCCAATTTGAGTAGCTAATCTTATTCTCTGGGATTCACCTCCAGAAAGAGATCTTACAGGTCTATTTAATGACAAGTAGTCAAGTCCAACATCAATTAAAAAATCAAGTCTTTTATTTATTTCTTTTATTATTTCAGAAGCAATAATTTTTTTTCTTTTAGTAAGTTTAGTTTCAATTTTTGAAAACCATTTCTTTAAATCAACGATGTCCAAATTTGTTAAATCGTGAATAGACTTGTCATTTATCAAGAAGTAATTAGTTTGGTTGTTTAATCTGGATCCTTTACAAGTTTCACATTCTATTTTATCCATAAAACTATTGGCCCATCTTTTTATTCTAGCACTGTATATTTCCTTTGATTGATTTTCAATAAAAGTAATAACGCCTTCAAAATCAATAGTATATTTTCTTGTTAATCCTAAAGTCTTCGATTCAATTGAAAAAGATTCGTTTCCACCATTTAAAATAATATCCAATGCTTTCTTTGGAATTTTATTTATGGGAGATTTTATATCAAAATTATATCTGTTGGAAATTGTTTCTATTTGTTTGAAAATCCAACTTTTTTTATAATTACCTAAAGGTTTTATTCCTCCATTATAAATTGAAATAGAATTGTCTGGAATAATTAAATTTATATTAACCTTATTTTCTATCCCTAAACCATTACAACTTTTACACATTCCTTTTGGAGAATTAAAAGAAAAAGAGTTTGGTTCTGGTTTTTCATAGGAAATTCCAGAGGATGGACATATTAAGCTTTTACTAAAGTAAGAGCTTTCATTATTATCTTCATTAATTATTAATAAGGAATCGTTTCCATGATAAAGTGCTGTTGTTATACTTTCTTTAAGTCTTTTATAACAGCTTTCTTCAGATCTTAAAGACATTCTATCAACTACAATTTCAATATCATGAGTCTTGTAACGGTCTAGTTTAAATCCAGGTGTTAAATCTTTAATCTCTCCATCAACTCTTGTTTTTATAAAACCTTGTTTTATTATAGATGAAAACAATTCTCTATAATGTCCTTTTCTAGATTTCACAACAGGGGAGAGTATACTTATTTTTTTACCAATAAATTTTTGAATAATTAGCTCTAATATTTCATCTTCACTATAATTTATCATTTTTTCATTTGTTTCTGAACTGTAAGCATCAGAAACTCTTGAATACAATAATCTTAAATAATCATATATTTCGGTTATTGTGCCAACTGTAGATCTAGGATTTTTTGATGTTGTTTTTTGTTCAATAGCGATCACTGGGGAAAGACCATCAATCTTATCTACATCAGGTCTTTCTAGTCCACCAATAAACTGTCTAGCATAGGCTGAAAATGTTTCTATATATCTTCTTTGTCCTTCAGCATATATTGTATCAAAAGCTAATGAGGATTTTCCACTTCCAGAAAGACCTGTGATAACCACAAGTTTATTTCTAGGAATATTTATATCTATATTCTTTAAATTGTGTTCCCTAGCACCTTTGACAGAAATTACTTCACTCATAATTAATCAAACATGCAAAATACAACAATAAAGCCAAGAATTATACTGAGTTTTAATTAATATGCAGAACTTGCATCATCTCCTCTTTTATCAGCACCTGAATGAAAGAAATTATTATTATCGACATGAATAGCATCAACTCGTCCTATAAAGCCGTGAGTTGAATTTAAAATATAATCTTTATCTATAAGCTCTTCTTTTGTTTTATTTGTCATTATTTTGTCTTCATAAAATATTTTATCAGGAAGCCAAATGTGATGAAATCTAGGTAAATCTACTGATTTTTGTATATCAAAACCATATTCATAAAAATTTAATATTGTTTGTAAAACAGAAGTTATAATTGTTGGACCTCCAGGGCTACCAAGAATTAATGATAATTTACCATTTTGTTCAACAATTGTTGGTGTCATTGAGCTTAACATTCTTTTTTCTGGTTCTATTGAGTTAATTTCACCTCCTACAAGTCCGTACATATTTGGATATCCGGGTTTTATAGAAAAGTCATCCATTTCATTATTGAAAAAAAATCCTAATTCATCAGAAATTAACTTTGATCCATAATTTCCATTTAGTGTTGTTGTCACAGAAACTGCATTTCCATATTTATCAACAATAGAATAGTGAGTTGTTTCGATACTTTCCTTAAAAAAACTTCCAGGTCTAATGTTTGAAGATTTAGTTGCGTTTTCAAATTTAAAATCACTAAATCTATCCTTTAAATAATTTTTATTCAATAGATTACTTACTGGAATTGTATTAAAATCAGGATCTCCAAGGTATTTACTTCTATCAGCAAAAGATAGTTTTTCAGCTTCAACAAGTAATTGAATATATTCAGTGCTGTTATGTTTTATTTTTGATAAATCTATATCCTCAATAGTTCTTAAAATTTGACCAAGAACTACTCCGCCGCTTGAGGGAGGTCCCATAGAGATGATCTTTAAGTCTTTATAATTAAAAATCAAAGGATCTCTCCAAATAGGCTCATATAATTTAAAATCATCATATGTTAGAATCCCACCTTTTTTATTAAGATAATCAATCATAACTGATGTTAATTCACCATTGTAAAAGGCATCCTTTCCCTCAGACTGTATCTTTTTTAATGTCTTAGACAAAGATTTGTTAACAAAAACATCTCCCTCTTTAAATTTACTTTCAAAGAGTTTTATTGAATCATTCAGTTCATAAATTTCATTTTGAAATTGATTAAGAGTTTTTGCTTGTTTTTTGGAAATAACATATCCAACTTCAGCAAGGTCTATTGATGGTTGTATTAATTGACTAAAAGGGAGTGATCCAAATTTTTCATGAATTTCAAATAACCCAGCAACAGTTCCTGGAACAGCAACTGAAAGACCACCTTTTATACTTAAGCCTTTAACTATATTGGAATTTTCATCTAAATACATATTTTTTGAAGACTTTAAAGGTGCTTTTTCTCTGTAATCTAGTGAGCCTTTAGTTCCGTCGGCTAATCTGTAAACCATAAATCCACCACCACCTAAATTACCAGCGTTTGGATATACAACAGCTAATGCTAAATCAGTTGCAATCATTGCATCAAAAGCATTACCTCCATTTTTTAATATCTCAATACCAATTTTTGATGCATCCAGTTTTGCTGAAACAACCATTCCATTTTTAAATTTATTTGTATTACATGAAATAATAGTTAGAAAAAAAAATAAACGGAATAATATTTTTACCATATAGAAAATTAACTATTCTAAAATTAATTAAAATATTAATCTAGTTGTATCTTTGAAGTATGACATTAATTAAATCAATTTCAGGAATTAGAGGAACCATTGGAGGTGTTTGTGGAAACAATTTAACTCCAATAGATGCTGTAAATTTTGGATGTGCATACGGACAATGGATTAGAACTAAAAATCCAAACAAAAAAAATAAAGTTATTATAGGAAGAGATGCTAGAATTTCTGGAGAAATGATACAAAATCTTGTTCAATCCTCTTTAATATCAATGGGGGTTGATGTAGTTGACCTTGGCCTATCAACTACTCCTACAGTTGAAATTATGGTCCAAAAATATAATGCTAATGGTGGAATCATAATAACTGCTAGTCATAATCCAACTGAATGGAATGCTCTAAAATTATTAGATGAAAATGGAGAGTTTTTAGATTCAGATCAAGGAAAATTGATTATTGACTTTTCAGAAAATAAAAATTTTAAATTTTCCTCCGTTAATGATTTAGGAGAACTAACCAAAATAAATAATTCAATGTCTCAACACATTGATTCGGTTTTAAGTTTAAACCTTGTTAACGCAGATAATATTAAGTCTAGAAAATTAAAAATTGTTGTAGATGCTGTTAATTCAAGTGGAGGTATAATTGTTCCAGAATTTTTAAAAGAATTGAACGTAGAGGTTATAAAAATTCATTGTGAACCTAATGGTAATTTTCCTCACAACCCTGAGCCACTTAAAAAAAATCTTACAGATTTATCAAAAAAGGTGTTAGAATCAAACGCGGATATGGGAATTGCCGTTGATCCAGATGTGGATCGTCTAGTTTTCATGTGTGAAAATGGAGAACTATTTGGAGAAGAAAATACCCTAGTTGCATGTTCTGATTATGTTTTAAGCAAAACCCCTGGAAATACTGTTTCAAATCTATCTTCATCTCGAGGTTTAAATGATGTAACTCTTAAATACGATAAAACTCATTATTATAGTGCTGTTGGGGAAGTGAATGTTGTAAAAAAAATGAAAGAAGTTAATGCAGTTATTGGTGGAGAAGGTAATGGAGGTGTAATTTATCCTAAAAGTCATTATGGGAGGGATGCAATAGTTGGAATAGGATTGTTTTTGTCCCTTTATTGTGAGAGAGGTTTGACAGCCAGTAAACTTTTAGATACTTATCCTAAATACTTTATGATTAAAGAAAAAATTAACCTTTCTAATTCAATTGATGTGGATAAAATATTAACTCAAATTGCTGATAAATATAAAGACGAAGAATTAGATTTAGTTGATGGTGTTAGAATAGATTTTGAGGATAGTTGGGTTCAATTAAGAAAGTCAAATACAGAACCTATTATTAGGATATACAGTGAAGCCAGAAGTGAAGAAAAAGCAAGAAGTTTGATTGGTGAAATTGATACTCTAGTTAAAAATATGACTGCTTAATCCTTTGGAGCTTTGTCCATATGCTTGAACCTATTATGTGTCCAGTAATAGTATTCAGGCTTATCAATAATTTGTTCTTCTAATTTCTTAAGATAAATATCTGTAATCTGATAATTTTTAAATTCATTTGGAAATTCGGAAATAAGATCAACAATAACTTTATAGTATCCACGTTTAATTTTAACTACTTTTCCAAAAACAACAGGAATATTATGTTGTTTTGCAATTCTTTCTGATCCTGTAAAAACAGGAACTTTGACTCCCAGAAATTCTTTCCAATATGTAATTGATCTAATCTGAGCTGATTGATCAGCAGCCATTCCATACAGAAACAATTTATTTTCTTTTATTTGTTTTTTTATGTAAGATCCTGCTTCATACCTAGAAATTAATTTTGAACCGTGTCTTAATCTGAATTTTTTAATTAATTTCTCTAATCCTTTATTTGTTAGAGGGGTATATACAGCAAATGGGAGTTGAGGTACGTGATAATTTATTGAAAGAAACCATTCATATCCTCCGTAATGTGATGTCATAAACATTACACTTTTATTTTTTTTCTCTAATTCAAAAAATATTTCAGGATTTTCTATATAAAATCTTTTTTTCATTTTGTCAGGCGAAATGCTATAAAATTTAAACATTTCAAAGAAGACATCGGTTAAATGACGATAGAATTCTTTTTCAATTCTTAATAAGTCTTTATAATTTTTTGAAACATTTGATAATATTAGATTCTTTCTTACAATTTTTCTTCTGTATCTAATAATGTAATAGAGTAAGTAATAAAAAATATCAGAAATAAAATACAAAACCCTAAAAGGAAGATAGGAAATGAATATTAACAGCGGAGAAATAATAAATTTTGTCAAATAATTCATTGATGCAAATTTATCATATTTTTGAATAATGTTGTATTTAATTATCGCATTAACAGTTTTAATTTCAATCAAAGGTTTTAAAGACCATTCTTTTTTTAATAAATACAAATTCAGTATTATTTCTGTTAAAAATGGTGAAAAGTATAGAATGTTTTCATCTGCTTTTTTACATGTAGATTTTAATCATTTGTTTTTAAATCTTTTTACGCTTCTTGTATTTTCTAATCAAATATTAAATGAACTAGGAGGTTTATACTACATAATTATTTACATAGTAAGTCTTTATTTTGGAAATTATTACACATATAAACAATATAAAAACAACGGGTTTTATTCGGCTGTTGGTGCAAGTGGGGCAGTAAGCGGTATAGTTTATTCTGCTATTTTGTTGTTTCCTGAAATGAAACTTGTATTTATCTTATTTCCAATTCCTTTACCATCTTATATTTTTGGAATTGTATATATTTTATATAGTATTTATGGTATGAAGAAGCTTAATGACAATATTGGACATTCAGCACATCTAGGAGGAGCAATTTCAGGAATTATAATTACTATTATTATTAAACCTAGTATTATAGTTAGTCAAACTTGGCTTATCTTATTACTTATTCTCCCCTTTATTATTGAGAGATTTATAAAAAAATAATTACTTCTGAAGGTGTTCTGAAATTAAATTTTCAAGATCAATGCCTTTAACATCTTTTCCTATAACATTTCTATTTTCATCTAATAAAAATGTTGTTGGCATTTGAATAACTTTATAAAGTTTAGCAATTGGTTCACCCCAAAATTTTAAATTTGAAATGTGAACCCAATTCTCAATGTTATCATTTTTTATTGCGTTTATCCATGAATCTCTATCTCTATCTAAAGAAATTCCTACAATCTCAAATTCATTAGAAGAATATTTATTTTTAAGCTTAACTAAATCAGGGTTTTCGATTCTACAAGGACCACACCATGACGCCCAAAAATCGAGTAAAATAATTTTGGATTTCACATCTGAAAGAGAAATAGGTTCTCCGTCCAGTCCAGGACCTTCAAAGTCTGGTGCAGTAGAACCTATTGATATAGCATTTTTAGATTCAATGACTTCGTTTATTCTGTTTTTAATTTCTTTTGAAGATTTTGTTTTCTTAATTATTTCAGTAAATCTCGAAAAATAGCTTTCAATAGTTTCAAATTCAAGTTCCTGATTCATCAGCATTCTTTGCAATATTAGAGAAGAGAGATAAGAATCATTATTCTCAACTATAAAACTTTCCTCATATTGAATTAGTTTAGTTCTTAAAGATTCAAACTGTGTTGTTAAGTCTCTTATGAGAACTGTGTCTTTCATAAAATTTGCAGTTCTAATTTCATTTTGAATCTTTGTTAATTCATCATAAAAATCTTTTGTTTTAGACTTATAAGTTGTAAAGTCTTCATTTGATTTTGTACCACTTACTTTTGAAGCTCTAATACTATCCTTATAGATTTTTAAATTTATTGTTCCTGGCTCAAGAACAACAGGAAGATTTTCTCTTTGCTTATCAAAAACAATATAATGCATTTCAGGAATTGATATTGAATCAGTAAAGGAAAACTTACCTTCACTAACAATAGTTGAATCTACCATAACTGGAAGGTTACTATTTCCAATTTTTACCAAAAAAACATCTAGGTTCGATTCGTGATTAGTTTCCCCGTCTATAGTATAGGTATTATTAGAACAACTAAATAAAAAAGATATAGTAATTAATAAAGTTATATAGTTCTTCATCAATGATAGAATAAAAATTAACTTTGGCAAATATAGTATTTAAATATTATTAGTTTAATGGAAAATTATTGCCATTTTATAGATGAATTTATAAGTGTTTCTGGACACAAAAATATTATTATCAAGAATTGGAGTAAAGAGCCTTACACTAATGGATGGAGATATGGAAAAGGACAAGCAACTGCTGTTGTAAAACCTGCTTCCCTAATAGAAATGTGGGAAATTTTAAAGATTTGTGTCAAGCATGATTTAATTATTATTATGCAAGCTGCCAACACTGGGTTAACAGGTGGTTCAACACCATATGGAAACGATTATGATAGACCAGTTATAATAATAAACACACTTAAAATTAAAACAATTCAGATCATAAATGAGGGTAGGCAAATTATAGCATTAGCTGGAAGCACATTATATGATTTAGAAAATAAATTAAAACCAATAAATAGAGAACCTCATTCAGTAATTGGCTCAACCTCAATAGGAGCATCAATAGTAGGTGGGGTATGTAACAATTCTGGAGGATCACTAGTTCACAGAGGTCCAGCTTTTACACAACTTTCCTTGTATGCTAAAATTAATGAAAAAGGTAATCTAGAGTTAATAAATGATTTGGATATCAATTTAGGTTCTAAACCAGAAGAAATATTATCCAATCTAGAAAACAATAATTATAATAGTTCAGACATTAAATCCTCCGAAAAACTAGCCTCAGATAATAAATATGAAACAATTGTTCGAGATGTAGATAAAAACACTCCTGCACGTTTCAACGCAGACGAAAGACTTTTGTATGGTTCATCAGGAAGTGCTGGAAAAGTTGCAGTATTTGCTGTTCGTCTAGATACCTATCCAGCCCCTAAAAAAAGTAAAATATTTTATGTTGGATCGAATGATCCAAATAACTTTTGGAAAATCAGAAGAGATATTTTAAAAAATTTTAAATCTCTTCCAAGACTAGGTGATTATTTACATAGAGATTGTTATGATGCAGCAAAAAAATATAGTAAAGACACCTTTATAGTTATTGAAAAATTAGGGACAAACTTTCTTCCTACATTGTTCGAGATTAAACGAATTGTAGATATTATAGCAGAAAAAACAAACTTTCTTCCTGAAAAATTCTCTGATAAGTTGATGCAATTTTTAAGTAAGTTTTGGCCAAATCATTTACCAAAAAAAATGGAAGTATACAGAGATAATTATGAACATCACTGGGTTATTGAAATGACTGATGAAGGAATTAAAGAGGCAGAAAAATATTTTAATAATTTTTTTAAAAATAATGAGGGTGATTTTTTTATTTGCAATTCAAAAGAAGCAAAAAAAGCTATGTTACACAGGTATGTTTCTGCTAGTGCAATAGGAAGATATCAGGCTTTAAATAAAAAAAATATTGGTGATATGATGTCACTAGACATAGCATTTCCTAGAAATGAGAAAAAATGGCTTGAAGTTCTTCCGAAAAGTATTGATGACCAAATTGAATATAAATTTTATTATGGACACCTATTTTGCCATGTTTTTCATCACAATTATATACTAAAAAAAGGGGCTGACGAAGAAAAATTAAAAAAACAATTATTAAATATTTATGATAGAGTAGGAGCAGAATATCCAGCTGAACATAACATCGGTCATGAATATTATGCTAAACCTGTTCTTAAAGATTTTTATAAAAATCTTGATCCTACAAATACATTCAATCCCGGGATTGGAAAATCGAGTAAAAAAAAATATTGGAAAAATTAATTTATTATTGAAATTCAAATTTCATTTTACTTTTTTTTAAAAGAAATATTAGAAGTATTTTTGTTTAAAAATTGTACATATAATGGCAGGTAATTCATTTGGAAATATATTTAAATTAACAACTTTTGGTGAATCTCATGGTCCTGCTTTAGGTGGTGTAATTGATGGTTGTCCCTCTGGAATTGAATTAGATCTGACTTTGATTGAAAATGAAATGCAAAGAAGAAAACCAGGACAATCTTCAATTGTAACGCAGAGAAAAGAAGAAGATTCTGTAACTTTTTACAGTGGAATATTTGAAGGAAAAACCACAGGAACTCCAATAGGTTTTTTAATTCACAACAAAGACCAAAAGTCTAAAGACTATTCCCATATTAAAGAAACATACAGACCCTCACACGCTGACTATGTTTACGATAAAAAATATGGCCATAGAGATTATAGAGGAGGAGGAAGAAGTTCTGCTAGAGAAACGGCTTGTAGGGTAGTTGCTGGTGCAATTGCAAAACAGATACTAAAAAAGATCAAAATAAATGCTTTTGTGTCCTCTGTTGGTGAGATTTCTCTGGATAAAGATTATAATTTATTAGACTTTTCTAATATTGAAAAAAATCCTGTAAGATGTGCTGATCCTGATACAGCAATAAAAATGGAAAATTACATCAAACAAATTAGAAAAGAAGGTGATACTGTTGGAGGAGTTGTAACATGTGTTATAAAAAATTGTCCTATTGGATTAGGTGAACCAGTTTTTGACAAGCTTCACGCCGAATTAGGAAAAGCAATGCTGTCAATTAATGCAGTCAAAGGATTCGAATTTGGAAGTGGTTTTAATGGATCAAAATTAAAAGGAAGTCAGCATAACGATATATTTAAATCTGATGGAAAAACTGAAACGAACTATTCAGGTGGAATTCAAGGTGGCATAAGTAATGGAATGGACATCTATTTCAACGTTGCTTTTAAGCCTGTAGCAACAATTATGAAATCTCAGAAAACAATTGATTCAAATAATAATGAGGTAGAAATGAAAGGAAAAGGAAGACACGATCCTTGTGTTGTTCCAAGAGCAGTTCCAATAGTTGAAGCAATGTCAGCGATTGTTATATTGGATTATTTACTGATTAATAAAACTTATAATTTTTAAAAACTATACATTACTATAACATTCTTGTTTTAGAAAAATATTTCCCTCTTGAATCATAAATATTTGAACAACTAAATTTCCCCAGAAAATGTTAAGTTTTTGTAATACAATTATTTCTATATAAGTTATATATTGAAACATGAGTAATTTTAACATTAATTCAAAAATCTTAGTATTAATACTATTATTTATTCTTACTTACTCATATTCATTTTCACAAACAAATTTAGGAGGAGGAAGTTATACTAAAAACTTTCCTGGTACTGATTCTGCAGGAAGAAACCAATACCCATCAGGAACCCCACAATTATCAGGTATAGCTGCTAACAAACCTGTTCCAACAAACGATTGGTGGTCAAAACTAGTAAAAGAAAATCATGCTGATAATTTATTTAATTATCCAATGACTATGAAAACAACTAATAATGGACTTATAGTAACATATATTCCATGGGGGGTAATTGGAGATAATAAAGCAATTGAAATTGGATTGGCTGGTCTTAATGCAAATAAAACAACTGTATCCAATCATTCAGATTGGACTGTTACTATGAACTGGGATGACAGTAATAGAAAAATGACTGCAACATCTGGAATCGGAATGCCATTTATATATTTTGAAAAGCAATCAAATCAAGATGTTGAAATAATAGTTAACAGTGGAAGTGTTACTGTAAATAATGAAATTATAATTATAGAAAATGCAAGTAATGGCGCTGATTTTGTTATTTATGCACCCTCTGGAAGTTCTTGGAATGTTAGTGGATCAAAATATTCTTCTAGTTTAAATGATAAAAAATATTGGTCTGTTTTAATGCTTCCTCAATCAACATCAAATGCAAATCAAGAAGCTGAATTATTCAAAGATTTTGCTTATGTATTTCCATCTAACACCATAACAAAATGGAATTACGATTCTCAATCAGCAGTTGTGACTACAGATTTTGAAATTTTAACTGAGACAAAAGAAGGTTCAAATTCAGTTTTTCTACAAGGATTACTTCCTCACCAATGGGATAATTTATCAAGTGAAAGTGAAGTACCTAATTTTAAAAACTATTCAACTGTAAGAGGAGAATTAAAAATTTTAAAGGGAAATAAATTTACAGTTGAAAATAAATTTTCAGGAATTTTATCAACACTTCCATACTTAAATCAATATAGTGATTCTTACAATCCAGGAGAATTAGATGAAAAAATAAAACAGATTGAGAATAATAAATTAGATCTGTGGACAGATTCCTACAATGAAGGTCAAATGATGAATAGACTGGTTCAGACAGGTAGAATAGCTGAAGAAATTGGAAATCACGAAGCAAGAGATAAAATTATTTCTACAATTAAAGAAAGACTTGAAGACTGGCTAACTTATGAGTCTGGAGAAAAAGCATTCATGTTCTACTATAATGATGATTGGTCTACTTTAATTGGTTACCCTGCGGGACATGGACAGGATAACAACATTAATGACCACCATTTTCATTGGGGGTATTTTATTCATGCTGCTTCATTTTTACAACAATTCGATTCCGAATGGGCTGACACTTGGGGACCTATGATCAATTTTCTAATTAGAGATGCTGCATCTACAGATAGATCAGATGAAAAATTTCCTTTTTTACGAAATTTCAGTCCTTATTCAGGGCATTCATGGGCAAACGGATTTGCTTCATTTCCTGGAGGAAATGACCAAGAATCAACTTCAGAAAGTATGCAATTTAATTCATCATTAATTCATTGGGGAACTATTACTGGTCAAGATGAAATAAGAGATTTAGGCATTTATTTGTATACAACTGAAAAAACATCTATTAACGAATATTGGTTTGATATCAGTGAACGAAATTTTAAAGCGGATCAAAATTACGGACTAGTTTCTAGGGTGTGGGGTAATTCGTACGATAACGGGACATTTTGGACATCTGACATTACAGCTTCTTATGGTATTGAATTTTATCCAATTCACGGGGGTTCATTTTATTTAGGTGAAAATAAAAAATATGTTGAAAAAATATGGAATGAAATTGAAAACAATACTGCTATTTTAGATCCCGAATCTGATAACCCAAATCTATGGTATGATACTTTTTGGAAATACCTAGCATTAATTGATCCTGAAAAAGCTATCAGTTTGTATAAAAAATCTCCTGATAGAAACTTGAAATTTGGAATTTCTGATGCGCAAACTTATTATTGGTTACATTCATTAAATGGGATAGGGCTAATTGATTCAACTATTACTTCAAATTATCCAATAGCTTCAGTTTTTGTAAAAGACAATATTAAAACTTACGTTGCTCATAATTACTCAAATATTGAAATTAATGTAGAATTTTCAGATGGATTTAATTTAAAAGTACCTGCAAACGAACTGATTACTAATAGAGATATTAAAATTGATGGTAATTTAACTTCTAGTTTCAATCAAGCTTATGCTAATGGTAGAGTTGATTTAAATTTAAAATCGGAGACAGATGGATTAAGTAAAGTAGATTTTTACAAAGACAATGAATTAATTGGCTCAGTTAATGATGAGCCTTTTCAATTCAAAACATCTAATCTTGAAGTTGGTAATCATAGATTTTATGCCAAAATGTATATTGATGAAGCTTTTGAACTATCGAATGTGATTAAAGTACAGGTTGGTGAACAATATCCATATAATGATAAATTGAATCAAATCCCTGGAATTATTGAAGCGGGTCACTATGATTTTTTTGAAGGAGGTATTGGTCAAGAAATATCTTATTTGGACTTAACTCAAAGTAATAATGGTGATTTTAGATCAGATGAATATGTAGATTCAAGTATTGTTCAAAACGAGGGAGCAACTGTGGGTTGGATTTCAGGTGGTGAATGGTTAGAATACAGTATAATCGTTGATAAATCTGGATATTACAATATGGAATATAAATATGCTTCAGATAATCCTAATGGCGGAGGACCATTTCAATTAGAAATAGATGGAAAAAAAATAACTGAAAACTTGATGGTATCCTCAACTGATTCTTGGGATGATTTTAAATCCAAAACTATTAATGACATTCCAATTCAAGAAGGCGAGCATATTTTAAAAATAAATTTTTTGAATGGAGAATTTAATCTTGGAAAGTTAACTTTTACTTTCTCCAAAGATTTAGAATATTCTGTCCCTAAAGCAAGTGCTGGTGATAATAAAACTGTTATTTTACCTCAAAACAGTACAACTCTTGATGGTAGCTTGTCTACTTATGATGGACAAAATGAATTAGAATATGTATGGGATCAAGTTTATGGACCTTCAAAAGCTGAATTTGATGATATTAATTTAATTAAACCTTCTATATCAAATCTTATTGAAGGTGTCTATAAATTTAGTTTAAATTTAGATGATGGAGATTATTCTGATTCTGATGAAGTATTTATTATAGTTAACAAAACAGGAAACAACCCTCCTTCAGTTAAACTAGAAAATCCTACAAATAATTCTTTTTTCAAAGAAAATGAATCAATATATATCAGTGCATCGGCATCTGATTTGGATGGTAGTATTGAAAAAATTCAATTTTTAATTAATGATGAATTACATCATGAGGATTTTGAAAAACCCTATGAATACAATTGGGATAATGTAGAAATAGGAACTTATGAAATTTCAGCTATTGCTGTTGATAATGAAAATGGCGAAACAAAATCAAATAGCAGAACAGTTTATATAGAAGAAGTTAAAAGTTGTGTTATTACAGGAAATGAAGCTCAACAAGGTGAATTTAGTGCTGGCTATAAAGCCATTTTTGAAACAGTTGGAAATAAGGTTGAGATTACTTTTGAACTCTTAGATACCGACAAAGAGGGGGTAGTTGCATATTTATGGCAAGAAGATCCTTTTAAAGAATTTGAATTAAAACAACAATCATCCAGAATATTTAGTAAAACAATTACAGGTCTAAATCAAGGAGATACAGTTAGTTATGCTTGTAAATTCGCTTACAGCGGAGGGCAGTCTGTTACAAAATATATTAAATATACTGTAGGATCAGACTGTAGTAATGAAAACGATTCAGACCCACCAACTAACTTTACATCAAAACTTGGTGAAATAAACTCAAACTCAGTCGAGTTTATTGTTAATGCAGACGATAATTCTGGACAAGTAATATATTCTATTAGTTTAGGTGATACTGAAAAACAGTATAGAAAAAACTCATCTGAAGAAAGTTCAATAATCTGGCCTGGTTTAAACCCTGACAGCAATTACACATTTAAAATTCAAGTTAAAGATCCAAGTGGAAATTTAAATTCAAAATCGAATTCGTATAGTATTAAAACTGAAAAAAGTAATAACAACTCTTGTTCAGGTCAATTATCTGCCGCTCAACAAGGATCATTTGATATAGGTTTCAAATATTCTTTTATTACCTCTGGAACAAATGTGACAATGGAATTTGAACTTTTGGATAATAAATCAGACTTGATAGCGTATGCATGGAAAGAGTCACCATTTGGTGAAACTCAAATGACAAAAGTTTCTGAAAATAAATTTAATTTAACTCTGAAAGATCAAACTATTGGTGAAGAGATTAGTTATGCGTGTAAGTTTGCTTTTGCAGGAGGTATGACAGTAACTCCTTATTTAAAATATAAAGTGGGTGATAATTGTATTTTAGACTCTGATAATGATGGTATTTCTGATTCTAA
>CACPPV010000001.1 GCA_902635895.1 uncultured Bacteroidota bacterium | reverse complement strand
AGGTATGTCTGCTTCAGATGCAAAAAAAGAATTAGTAGAATCTTTAAAGTCAGAAGCAAAAACAGAAGCTCTTGAGTTAACTCAAAATATTATTGAGGATGCCAAATTATCAGCCAGACAGGAAGCTAAAAAAATTGTAATTAGTACAATTCAAAGAGTTGGAACTGAAGAAGCTATTGATAATTGTGTTTCCGTTTTTAATATTGAATCTGATGATGTGAAAGGAAGGATAATTGGACGTGAGGGAAGAAACATTAGAGCAATAGAATCTGCTACTGGTGTTGAAATTATTGTTGACGATACACCCGAAGCAATAATTTTATCATGTTTTGATTCTGTGAGAAGAGAAGTCGCAAGATTGTCATTACATAAGTTAGTTACGGATGGAAGAATTCATCCTGCTAGAATTGAAGAAGTTGTAAAAAAGACAAAAAAAGAAATAGAGAACGAAATTATTGAGGTTGGTAAAAGAACAGTTATTGATCTTGGGATACATGGTTTAAATCCTGCATTAATAAAAGCTGTTGGAAGAATGAAATACAGATCTTCTTACGGTCAAAATTTATTACAACATTCAAGAGAAGTTGCTAAACTTTGTGGTATCATGTCTTCTGAACTAGGCTTAAATCCCAAATTAGCTAAAAGAGCTGGGCTTCTTCATGATATTGGAAAAGTTCCTGAAGAAGAAACAGAAACTCCTCACGCACTTCTAGGGATGCAATGGGCTGAAAAATATGGTGAAAAACCTGACGTTTGCAATGCAATAGGTGCTCACCATGACGAAATAGAAATGGATAATTTAATTTCTCCTATTGTTCAAGTCTGTGATGCTATTTCAGGTGCGAGGCCTGGAGCAAGAAGACAAGTTTTGGATAGTTATATACAACGATTGAAAGAAATGGAAGATATAGCATACTCTTTCAAAGGTGTAAATAAAGCTTATGCTATTCAAGCTGGAAGAGAATTAAGAGTGATGGTGGAAAGTGAAAAAATTTCAGACGATCACGCTGCTAAATTATCATTTGAAATTTCGCAAAAGATACAAACTGATATGACTTATCCAGGTCAGGTAAAAGTAACTGTTATAAGAGAAACTAGAGCTGTTAATATAGCATCCTAATTATTTATGATTTCGTTGTAGGTCTCTAACAATTCGATAAATTTTTCTTTTTCGGTTTCTTTAAGATTTGTTTTTTGACTTGGGTCATCATTTAAGTTATATAGCTGATAATCTTTTGAATTTCCTAATTCAACATTAGTATATCTGCTTACAGCACTTCCTTTGTAAGGCGGAATTAAAACCCAATTTTTCATTTTTAAAGCTGTTTTTCCGAATGCTTCAAGAATCAACTTTTCTCTTTCTTTACCATTACCTGATAATAACAAACTTGATAGGTTTTCACCATCATGGGTTTTTTGGTCGCTTCCTATTATAGACGACAGAGAATTAAAAAGATCAATTTGTGATATTAATTTATTTGAAACATTAGGTTTTACAGTTCCTTTCCAATGAGTTATAAAAGGGACTCTGGTTCCTGCTTCGAAAAGACTGTACTTTCCTCCTCTAAATATTCCTGAGGGTGTGTGATCTCCAAGTTTTTCTACTGCATCGTCATAATATCCGTCATTTAAAACTGGGCCATTATCACTTGAAATTATAATTAAAGTGTTTTCCAAAAGATTTTTTTCTTCCAAAGTTTTATAAAGCTCACCTATACACCAATCTAACTCTACAATAACATCTCCTCTTGGACCCATCCCAGATTTACCTACAAATCTTGGGTGAGGCGTTCTAGGTACGTGAGGTTGTTGCATTGAATAAAAAAGAAAAAAAGGTTTGTTTTTGTTTTGATTGATGTAAGATTTGGTAATATCTAAAAAATGATCAGCCATGTCGATATCACTCCAATGTGCCTTTTTACCACCTTTCATAAAACCAATTCTTGAAATTCCGTTCACAATCGTGTTAAAATGGCCATGGTGCCATTTAGTTGTTAAAAGTTCTGGGTTTGATTTTCCGGTAGGTTGATTATCGAAATTAGTTTTAAAACTTACATACAGCGGATCTTCTTTTTCAAGGTTTTTAACTAAACCGTTTTCAATATATACAGTAGGTACTCTGTCTTGGGTGTCTGGCATGATATAAGAATAATCAAAACCTACTTCGTTTGGTCCAGGGACGATTTTAGTATTGTAGTCGATTTTTCCAGATCCGAGTCCCAAATGCCATTTTCCAATAATTGCTGTTGCATAATTATTTTTTTTAAACATTTTCGGCAAGGTTTGCTGACTGGTGTCAATAATTAATGATGCTCCAGTAGATATTTTAGCATTCTTATTCCTCCAAGGATATGTGCCTGTGAGCAATGCGTATCTGCTAGGACTACAAGTTGCAGAGGATGAATGTCCGTTGTTAAATCTAATTCCCTCATTGGCTATTCTGTCAACATTTGGAGTGTTTAAAGTTCCTTGATTGTAAGCACTTACATCTCCAAAGCCTAAATCGTCAGCATAAATTATTATGACATTTGGTTTTTTAGTTTCAGATTGACAAGACAATAAAAGTAAGGCTGCAAATAAGGAAATTATAATTTTTTTATTCATAATTATTTATCAGTTCTATCTAAGTTAATTTTTTTTTTCATTAAATTGATTGAGCAAACAATCACAAATGAAACATTTTTATCTACTTTTTTTGTTGCCTTTTATTTTTAGTTGTTCTAAATCTGAAAACACCAAAAGCCCAAATATATTATTTATAATGTCGGATGACCATGCTTATCAAGCTATTAGTGCATACGATCAAAGATTAATACAAACACCTAATATTGATAGAATAGCCAATGAGGGTATTCTTTTTTCAAATGCTTCAGTTACAAATTCAATATGTGCGCCATCAAGAGCCGTTATACTTACTGGAAAACATAGTCATATTAATGGAAAAATTGATAACGGAAAACCTTTTGACACAACACAAGTTACTTTTCCTCAATTGTTTCAAAAAGCAGGTTATCAAACTGCAATGTTTGGTAAATTGCATTTCGGAAATAATCCCAAGGGTGTTGATGATTTTTTAATTCTTCCCGGTCAGGGAAGTTACATAAATCCAAAATTTATAGGAAAAGAAAAAGACACCATAATTACTGGATATGTTACGGATATTATCACAGATGTTACTATTAATTGGTTGGATAAAAAAAGAGATAAAACTAAGCCGTTTATGATGATGTATTTGCATAAAGCTCCACATAGACCTTGGTGGCCAAGTCCAGAAAAGCTTGCTGAGTTTTATGAAAAAGAATTTCCAGAACCAGAAACTCTTTTTGACGATTATTCTGGTAGAGGAACTGCAGCAAAAACTGCAGAAATGAACATTCTCACTCATATGCAATATATGCACGATAGTAAGGTTAGACCTCAAACTTTAGAAAGTATGGGAGATGTGAAGCCAGAAATAAAGTACATAAGAGGCGAATCTGTTGTTAGACCAGGTCCAAATGGATTTATGGGGCCATTTAATAGGGCTAATGAAGATCAAAAAAGAAAATACAATGTAACCCTAGACAAAATCAATAAAGATTTTAAGGAAAATTGGCCATCAATGTCTGATAAAGAAAAAATGAGATGGAAATTTCAAAGATACATGCAAGATTATTTAGCCACAATATCTTCGGTTGATGATAATGTTGGTAGAGTTTTAGACTATCTCGATCAAAATAATCTTTCTGAAAATACAATTGTAGTATATACTTCAGATCAAGGATTCTATTTAGGAGAGCATGGTTGGTACGATAAGAGATTTATTTATGACGAGTCCTTTAAGACTCCTTTGATGATTAGATGGCCCAATAAAATTAAACCTGGAATTACTAGTGATGAGATGGTTCAAAATTTGGACTATGCTCAAACTTTTTTAGAGGCTGCCATGATTGAAGCTCCTAATGATATGCAAGGTGAGAGTTTGATTCCTATTCTTAAAGGTGAAGATCATAAATGGACTAGAAAGTCAGTTTATTACCATTATTATGAATATCCCTCAGTCCATATGGTTAAAAGACATTATGGTATTGTAAATAAAGACTTCAAGTTAGTCCATTTTTACTACGATGTTGATGAGTGGGAACTGTATGACAGAAACAAAGATCCTAAAGAAATGAAAAACGTTTATAACGATCCGGAGTATAGCGAAATTGTTGAAGAATTGACTAAGGATTTATACGATTTAAGAAAAAAATATAAAGATTCTAAAGAGTTAGATCAAAAGTTTATAAATGGATAATTAAAATATGTATTAAACGCCTAGGTTTTTTATGAAAACACCCATAGATTCCATGAATTCATTAAAAATTACATCATCATCATAAACTTTTCTAACACTTCTTACCCCTTCAAATGCACATATTAAAGAGATTGCAGCGGCAGAGGAGTTGACATCTTTTTTTACTTCGTTTCTTGACTTGCCAACCTCCAGAGCATTTATTAAAGCTTGTCTCCATTCTTCAAATAAACTTTTGAGAATTATTCTGAAATCTTGTTCAGTATATCCGATCTCACCAATTAAATTATTTGCAGGACATCCTAATGCTTTTTCTCTTTCTGAATAGTTTTTTATTCTGTTGGTAAATACATCAAGTAATAATTCAGGAATGTTCTTATCAGTCTCCTTTAAAGGATCGATAAAGCCTTCTTTGATTCTTCTTTTAATAATAACTTCAATTACACGAGTTCCAATTTCGTGTTTATTTTTAAAATGATGATAAAAAGCACCTTTTGATAAAGAAGTTTTTTTCATTACATCAGGAATGCTAGTAGCATTGTATCCTTTTTCATAAAATAGTTCAAAGGAGGTATTTATGATTAGATCCTGAGTTTCTCTCGATTTCAGTTCTTGTTTCACAGCATTGGAGCTTTAGAATAATATAATAAAAATAGTTCTATTTTGTAAAATTAATAATTTAAAGCAGTAAACTCTAAAAAATTCGTAAAAAAGATTCTATTATTAGTTGTTGTTTTATAAATATATAATTTTTTTTTTGAAACATACTAATTAGAATGTATTACTTATATTTATTTCTTAACAATTTAAAAAACAATGAAAAATTTATTTTTATTACTAACATTAAGTTTAATTACTTTAAACTCATATTCTCAAGACATCCATTCCTTTTATTATTTAGATGTCCCAAGATCAAAAGCGTCTGAATTTGTAAAAATGCATAAAAAATTTACTGATATATATTTTCTAGGTTCTAAAGAAAATAAAATGAATTCCTCTTGGTTGTTTTCACACACATACGGAAGTAACTTTACTTTTAAAATAATAGAAGTTTATAATGATGCAATCTCTCAAGCAAGTGCTGTTAATTTTGGTCAAGAAGTCAATAAAAATATTGATGATATGGAAATTTCATATGATGAAAAAAAGATGTTGAAGGAAGAGTGGAGCTTATATTTTAATCTATTTCTTGAAAATCATACGGATGAACTTAGAATAGCTTTTTCTGATCAATTTTACATAACTGATGGTGAGTTTGACTTTTCAAAAAAACATATTGTTGTATTTAACAGAAGTAATCCGCGTTGGTCTGAAAGATCTGAATATATTTCTCTGTGGAACGAACTTACAAGAAAGCCTGCAATTGAACTGGGTGAGGCCTTAGCTATAGTCCCAACTGGACATTACAGTGGAAGTTCGTATACTTTTCAAGCTGCCTTTTGGTATAAATCATGGGAATCTTTTGTAAAAAATCACAGAAATATTGAGAATTTTGGTCCTATGTCTGAAAAACAAAAAAGAATGTGGGATATTGGAGGGGAGCATAACGATGAAATTGTTACTTATCTAGGTAGTACTTGGTCGGTTTCTGGCGATGAATCTAAAACTTTTACAATAGCTAAATAATAGTTATATTTAAGATAATCTGTTCTCAATAATCTTATTAAATATTTAATTTAAAAAAAACAATTATGGAAAAAAATATACATAAAGTTAGGGCCCATGATGCGATTTGTGGTTTACTTTATTTGATCAGTGTAGGATTAACTTTAAATTTTGGAAATCTAGATTTCTTGTACATTGCAGTAGCAGTAGGCGCTTTGCAAGTAATTAGTCCATTAACAAAGTTTTGTCCTGTTTATTTCATTTTAAATAAAGTGATGTCTGATACTGATCCAATTCAGAATGGTAAATAAAAATATTTTTTTATTAATCTTCATTTTTATTTTTTCATTAAGCGTTTATTCCCAAACAAAATTAACCGAAAAGGACTCTTTAAGTATAATTAAGGTTCTTGATTTTCAGCAAAGCGCGTGGAATGATGGAAATATTGATTCTTTTATGAAGGGTTATATTAAATCTAATGATTTGGTTTTTTCTGGAAGTGGTGGGCCTATATATGGTTGGGAAAATACAAAAGAAAGATATTTGAAATCATATCCAAATGTTCAGATTATGGGAAAGTTAACTTTTGATGTTAAAAGAATAAGAAAAGTTAGTAAAAATGTCGCCTATTTAATTGGAGAGTATCACTTGAAAAGATCTATTGAAGATTCACATGGTCATTTCACATTAATATGGAAAAAAATTAAAGGTAAATGGTATATTGTTAGTGATCATACCTCTTCAAAAACATAATGATTTGTCAATGAGTTCTATTAGAGAATCTGGTTTTTTATTTACTAATTATAGATCTAAATCAAAAACACCATTTGAGAAACTTTTTGAAGTTTTTAAGGAATTAATTACATACACATCTGGTGATTTTGATGAAGCGATAAATTGGTTAAGGGAACTTGATAAAGAATATGTTCTAAGTTCAGAGGATTATACAATTGAAGATTTTATTGACGATTTATTGAAGAAGGGATATATTAAAAAAGAATTTGATCCAAAAAAAAATGGTGATGGAGTGGGGATAACAGCAAAAACTGAGATGCTTTTAAGACAACATGCATTAAAGCAGATTTTTGGTAAAATGAAGAAAATTGGAAATGGAAATCATAACACAAAACATTCTGGAAGTGGTTTAAGTGATTCGGGAGACTTAAAAAAATATGAATTTGGTGATTCTATTGAAAAAATAGCAATTACTGAAAGCATAAAGAATGCACATATTAAAGGAGGGCTAGATGATTTTAGTTTATCTAAAGAAGATTTGATGATAAATGATCAATTTCACCAAGCTCAAATGAGTACAGTTTTAATGATTGACATAAGTCATAGTATGATATTGTATGGTGAGGATAGAATCACACCAGCAAAGAAAGTTGCCATGGCTCTTTCAGAGTTTATAACTACAAGATATCCAAAAGATAAATTAGATATTATAGTATTTGGAAATGATGCTCGTCCTATTTCAATTAAAGAGCTGCCATATTTGAATGTGGGCCCATTTCATACAAATACTGTCGCTGGTTTAGAACTGGCAATGGACATTCTTAGAAGAAATAGAAATTCTAATAAACAGATTTTTATGATTACTGACGGTAAACCAAGCTGTTTAAAACTTAAAGATGGATCCTATTATAAAAACAGTAATGGTCTTGATTCATATATTGTAGATAAATGCTACAATATGGCCCAGCAAGCAAGAAGATTAAATATCCCAATTACCACATTTATGATAGCTGAGGACACATATCTAAAAAGATTTGTACAAGAATTTACAAAGGCTAATAAAGGAAAAGCCTTCTACACAGGATTAAAAGGATTAGGGGAAATGATTTTTGAAGATTACGAAACAAATAGAAAAAAACGTTTATAATTTTTATGGAAATAACTAAAACAAAGACAATTAAAGAACTTAAAGATTCTGGATATGAGTCTAGAGATATTAAAGATGAAATGATTCATAATTTACAAAAGAATCTGTCCAATGGTATTTCGAGTTTTAATGACATTCATGGATATGAGGATTCTGTTATTCCAGATCTTGAAAGAGCTATTTTATCTAGACATAACATTAACTTGTTAGGTCTTAGAGGACAAGCAAAAACAAAATTGGCAAGACAATTAATAAACTTATTGGATGAATGGATTCCTATAGTTAGTGGTTCTGAAATTAATGATGACCCCTTAAATCCAATATCTCATTTTGCCAAAAATATAATTGATGAAATGGGTGACAAAACCCCAATCAGTTGGATTCACAAAAGTGAAAGATTTTTTGAAAAGCTTGCGACACCAGATGTAACTGTTGCAGATTTAATAGGAGATATTGATCCTATAAAGGCTGCTACTTTAAAGCTACCTTACTCAGATCCTAGGGTTATTCATTATGGCATGATACCAAGAGCCAACCGCTGTATTTTTGTTTTAAATGAACTTCCTGATTTACAAGCTAGAATACAAGTTTCACTTTTTTCTATTCTTCAAGAAAAAGAAATTCAGATTAGAGGTTTTAAATTAAGGTTACCAGTATCATTACAGCTGTTGTTTACTGCAAACCCAGAAGATTATACCAACAGAGGAAGTATTGTTACTCCTTTAAAAGATAGAATTGGTTCCCAAATCATGACACATTATCCTAAAACTATAGAAGTTGCAAAAAAAATAACAAACCAAGAATCAAATTCTTTCGATACAGATAGTATTTACATCCCTGAAATAGCCAAAAATATTGTTGAGCAAATAAGTTTTGAAGCAAGAGAAAGTGTTTATGTTGATTCCAAGAGTGGAGTTAGTGCAAGATTGTCAATTTCTGCTTTTGAGAATCTTGTCAGTTCAGCTAAAAGGAGAATGTTGATAAATGGTGAATCAGAAACTAGTCTACGTATGTCTGATTTTAACGCTGTGATTTCAGCAATTAATGGAAAAATTGAGTTAGTGTATGAGGGAGAGCAGGAAGGTTCTGTAGAAGTTTCAAGATTTTTAATTTTAGAATCCGTCAAAACATTTTTTAATGATTTCTTTCCAAAAATTAAAAAATTAACAAAACCAGACGAGGACGATCCTTATAAAGAAATAACAGATTGGTTTAAGGATAAAGAGCTTTTTGTTGATGAAAATCTTGATAATAAAGCTTACGATGATACATTTAAAACTATTAAAGTCTTAAAAAGTTTTGTTAAAAAAGAAATTCCAAATCTTGAAAATAAAGATGAAAATTTTATGTGTGAATTTTTACTTTGGGGTTTATCTTCTTATAAAAAAATTAATATCACTAGAACTTCAAGGGGATTGTCTTTTAGTGATTCTTTTTCTGATTACATTAATAGATTGTAATTTAATGTTTACTTTTGACTAATAATTTTAAATAATAAATATGAACTCATATAAAGCAAATATTTTAAACTCATTAATTCTTATAATTATTGGACTTTGGGGATATTTTGAAAGTTCATCAGGGACTGCAATTATTCCAGTAATATTTGGATGGGCGTTACTTTTTTGTTCTCCGGGTCTAAAAAAAGAAAATAAAGTTATAGCTCATATAGCAGTACTTGCTACATTAATATGCCTTTTAGGTTTGTTTATGCCATTAAATGGTGCAATTGGAAGAGGTGATAATCTTGGAGTACTAAGAGTAGTTGCAATGATATCTTCAGGAATAATAGCTATGGTTTTCTTTGTGAAAAGTTTTATTGCTAACAGAAAGAAATCTTAAATTTAAATTAACGTAACATAATAAAAGCCCTATTAATTAGGGCTTTTTTATTTTGGAAATTACAAAAGTATGAGGGAAGGTTATAGCTGCTAAAAAAGAAAAGAAAATACTTAGTAATTGAGATTGACTATCCTTAAAAATATAATACGTAACTGTAAGTCCTAAAATTGAAAGTATCCAGTAGAGTGAGGCTTTTTTTAAATAAATTTTCAAATGAGTTCTTTGTGAACTACCAAAAAGAAATTTAGATTGTTCTAAAATTGATGGGAGACTGTGCCACAAAACAAAATAAATTGCAAACGACAATAATAAATCTGTAAAATAAACTGTAACGACAAAAAATATTAAAAGAAGTATTTGTATTAAAAGTTGATTTTTTAAATGTTTAAACAGCATAATCGAAATTATTAATGTTGTTAGTGATGAATAAATAAGTAGGTTTTCAAAAAAAGTTAAGTCTAAACTTTGATCTGTAATGTCTTTAATAATGAAACTAACCTCGCTGAAATTGAAATAAAATAGTATCGAGAATATCAAAAGACCATAACTGAAATAGAGAATTTTAATAATGTTGTTATTGGTCTTTTCAAATAAAGTCCATTGATGTTCTCCAAAATGGTAAGAGCTAAGTATTACAAATGTAATAAGTGCTAAAGATGGAATACTGTAAAAAAATATGAAAAATAATAATACAAGAGTCAGATATATAAAAAACTGAGTTAATATGCTTTTTGTTGTGTTTGTAGTTTTGTTAATCAGTAATAAATCATTAGCCCCATGAACAATCCCAAATGTTAAGATTCCAAAGCCTGATAAAATATCAGTGTAAGATTCTGAAACTGTGTAATTTAGAATTACACAAAAAAGAGTGCCTAAAATTATTAACAGTGAAGAAATATGGTTAAAATAATATGAATTCATCAGCTATTTAGGTCTTTTGTTAACATAAATGTAGTAAATGTCAAAAGTTTTTTTATATATTTGAGTTTAAACAAAATAATAAATTATAAATTATGGAATTATTTTTAAACACTTTTTATTTTTTTGGTGATGTGCCTGCTGGAGACGATCTAGTTGGAATCACTTTTTGGATAGGAACAATGGCAATGATGGCAGCATCTGTCTTTTTCTTCCTAAATTTAAATGCAGTTGACTCGAAATGGAGATCTTCTATTTTAGTTTCTGGTTTAATTACTTTTATTGCTGCCGTTCACTACATGTATATGAGAGACGCTCATGCTGCTGGTGATAGTACGACTATTTTTAGATATGTAGACTGGATCTTGACTGTACCATTAATGTGCGTTGAGTTCTATCTTATTCTAAAAGCTGCTGGAGCTACTACAAAACACCTAAAAGTTCTTATTTGGGCTTCTGTAGCCATGCTTGTAACAGGTTATGTTGGAGAAGCAGGTTTAGGTAATGCTGCCGTTTGGGGTGGTTTATCTGGTGCTGCTTACTTTTACATTGTTTACCTTATCAAGTTTGGAGAGCTTGCAAAGCTTGCTGAAAAAGCAGGAGGAGCAGTTCAGTCAGCACACAACACCTTAGTTCTTTTTGTAATCATTGGTTGGGCTATTTATCCACTAGGTTACATGATTGGAACTGGAGACGGAATGTGGTATGAGTTTATGACTAACGCTGTATCAGCTGAAAACATTGACTTTATTTACAACGTAGGTGACTCAATCAACAAGATTGGTTTTGGTCTAGTTGTATATAACCTAGCTGTTTCAAAATAATAATAAAATTATTATTAGTAAAAAAGGCCGCTTTTAGCGGCTTTTTTTATTGATTAAATTTACATTGGGTTCTTAATTATAATTATATTTAAAATCGAGATGCAATTAGATTACGACTATATAATATGTGGTGGTGGAATTTCCGGATTATTATTATCAACTAAATTAAGTCAAGACCCAAACCAATCAAAGAAATCAATCCTTTTGATTGATCCTGTTTTTCCAAAAAATGAAAATGATAGGACTTTATGCTTTTGGGATAATAAGAATACGATTTGGGATGAAATCATAAAAAGCAAGTGGGATAATGTTTTTTTTAATAGCGATAATTTTAATAAAACTTTAGATTTAGGATCACTCAATTATAAGATGTTGTCAAGCTCTGAGTTTTATAATTATTCTAATTCATTAATAAAAAATAACAACAATATTGATGTGTTGAATTCAAACGTTTTAAGTTATAAAGACAATAAAACTCATTGTAATGTAAAAACATCAAATAATATTTTTACATGTTCAAAAGTTTTTAATAGTATAATGGATTGGGAAGAGGTTAAAACAAACACCAAATATCCTTTACTAATTCAACATTTTGAGGGCTGGGTGATAAAAACTGAAAATGATAGTTTTGATCCAAAAAAAGCCACATTTATGGATTTTTCTATCAAACAAAATCAATTAACTCAGTTCATGTATATTCTTCCATTTTCAAAAACTGAAGCATTAGTTGAATACACATTATTTTCTAAAGATTTATTGGAATCTCATAAGTATGAAACTGCAATAAAAAAATATTTAAATTCCTCAAATATTAACAAGTATAAAATCATTTCAAAAGAATCTGGAAAAATACCTATGACTTGTTTTCCTTTTTTTAAAAAAAATTCAGAAAACATTTTAAACATTGGTTCAGCAGGTGGATGGAGTAAACCAAGTACAGGATACACTTTTAAGAACATAGATAAACATACAACTAGAATTGTTGATTTTTTAAAAAAAGATGTAAGTTTTAAAAAATTCATGTCAAAAGATAGATTCTGGTTTTATGATTTAATTTTTTTAGATGTTCTTTTTTATAAAAATCATCTTGGAAAAAAATTATTTACAGATATGTTTAGAAAAAATAATTCTAAAACCATATTTAAATTCTTGGATAATAAATCTAATTTCATTGAAGAGTTTAAAATTATGCTAAGTTTTCCAAAATCTCTTTTTTTGACTGCAGTATTAAATCGTTTATTTAAAGGTATATGAAAAAACTCTATACTTATTTATGTATTATCATCATTTCATTAGCAGTTAATTTAAGTTTTAGTGATTTAATTCCTAGTTCAGAAAAATCTGTTGAGAAATATGGATTTTCTGTAGATAATGCTTTAGATCATCTTAAAATAATATCAAAAAAACCACACTACATTGGGTCAGAATATCACTCTGTTGTTAAAGATTATATTTTAAATGAACTTAATAATATGGGGCTTGAAACTGAAATTCAAAATCAGGTGGTTACAAGATTTTGTTGCGTTGGAACCAATACTTCCAATATTATTGGAACTATCAAAGGATCTGGTAATGGAAAGTCTCTTGTGCTTCTTACTCACTATGATTCTAGACATCATGCCTCATTTGGAGCAAGTGATGCTGGTTCTGGGGTTGTAACTATTTTAGAAGGTATAAGAGCATTTTTGTCTAAAAATACTGTGCCAATAAACGATATACATCTTGTATTTACTGATGCAGAAGAAATTGGTTTACTAGGTGCACAAGCTTTTGTTAAAAACCATAGCCTTGTGGATAATATTGGTTTAGTATTAAATTTTGAAGCAAGAGGAAGTGGTGGGCCAAGTTACATGCTGATGGAAACAAACGGAAAAAATGGAGCTTTAATTTCTGAATTTATTAATGCTGAGCCAGATTTTCCTGCTGCAAATTCACTAATGTATAGTGTTTATAAAATGCTGCCAAATGATACAGATTTAACTGTTTTTAGAGAGAAAGCTGATATTAACGGCTTTAATTTTGCATTTATTGGAGATCATTTTGATTATCATACTTCCTTAGATTCCTATGAGCGACTTGATAGAAATACTTTAATTCATCAAGCAGATTACATCATGTCTATGCTTAATCATTTTTCAATGATTAACTTATCTAAACTTGATAGTTATAATGATTATGTTTATCTAAACTTTCCTTTTTTAAAAATGTTGCATTATCCATACTCGTGGATATTTCCGCTTTTAATTTTTTCAATCATTTTATATTTATTTATTATATATTTTGGAATAGGAGTTAACAAACTTTCAATTAGAGGTGTTTTAAATGGTTTATATCCTTTGATTATTTCACTTTTTGTTTGTTTGTCCTTAACAATAATTTTGTGGAATTTAATTGTTTATTTAAATCCAGATTATAATGATATTTTACATGGATTTACATACAATGGATACTATTATATTGCGGCTTTTATTTTTTTAAATCTTTTTTGTCTTTTTTCAATTTATTATCCTTTTTTTAAAAATAGTTCAGGACTAGATTTAACAATTATACCAATTGGTTTTTGGCTTATTATTAACGTCTTAATTTCCATCTATTTAAAAGGGGCAGCATATTTTATCATTCCAGTAAACTTGGTGTTATTTTCAATTCTTTTAATTTATTTTTCAAACTTCAAGGAAAATAATAAAATGCTTGTTTGGACTTTTTTTAGTGTCCCACTAATCTACATTTTTGCTCCTCAGTTAAAGATGTTTCCTGTTGGTTTAGGTTTAGATAATTTGTTTATAACTTCTTTTTTTCTGATTTTAATTTTTGTTTTACTGATCCCAATTTTTTCAAATTTTGCTTTTAAAAATCAAATAAAAAATCTTACGCTTTTAACAGCTATTGTTTTTTTTGCTTTAGCATTTTTAAATAATGATTACGATGTAAACAATAAAAAACCAAATAGTATTCTTTATTATTCAGATTTAGATTCAAAACAATCGTATTGGCTTTCTCGTAATGAAAATCTCGATAAATTCACAAGTCAGTTTTTCGGAAAAAATGAGTCAGTTCAAGAAGCTTCCTTTTTTTCCTCTTTCAGCAAGTATGGAACACCTCACAAGCAAAGTGCTTTAGCTGACTTTATTGAATTTACTAGTTCAGAAATTCAAATTTTATCAGATACAATAGTTGAAAATAAAAGAAATTTAAAGCTTAAAATTACACCTAAAAGAAAAATTAATAAAATAGATTTAACTACCGACGATGCTTTTGTTTTAAATTCTATGTCAGTCCAGGGTGTTGAGTTTGAAATTGAGAAATCTGAGTTTAAAATAAATCCAGGTCAATTTCTTACTTATTATTTGTCGTTTGAAGATAAAGATGTTATTATTGAGCTTGATTTTGAAGAAAATTTGTCACCTAGCTTAAATTTTATAGAAACTTCGTTTGACTTATTTGAAAGTGAAAAGTTTAATTTTAAACCTAGGGAAGATTATATGATGCCAATGCCATTTGTTAATACTGATGCAATTGTTTTATCAAAAAAAATTAAGTTATGAAATTTAGATTTATAATGTTTTTTCTATTTCTGATTTCTTGTGTTAGTGATGAAGATATTTTAGGACAATGTGTTATTGCACCAGATCTTGATGCTGTTTGTAATGAAATTTATGAACCGGTATGCGCATGTAATGATTTAGTATATTCTAATTCTTGCTATGCTCAAAAAGCTGGCAATAGGCTATGGAAATCTTCAAATCTTGAAAGTGGTGATAAATGTAATTATTAAACTATGATTTGTATAAAAGCTGAAATTCCAGAAGATATTTGTCAGATAGATGATGAACTTAAAGCTATTTACCACAGTAAAGATACGGTGTGTATTTGGGTGTTTAAATCAAGATTGGAGAGAAACAAGTTTATGGATGAAACTGTAGGCATGAAAAAGAAAGAAAGAGAGGAATATTATTCTTTGTTTTATTAATAACCCATCTCAACTAAAATATTTATTTCTTTCAAGAAGTTAAATACTATTTATAAAAGCTAAGAGATATAATGTCCATTTAAAAAATATTTACTTATTCTTATAACTATTTTCTTAGTTAATTATCATTTGTTTTCTGTAGTATTTAAAGTGAATTTAATCTGCTATTTTATAATCACATTTTTATTATAAAAAGTCAAGCAGCTAACTTTTAATCCATTGTTATTCTAAATTTGATTAATTTGGATGCAAATTTTTAGAGAATATAAAATATTTATGACCGATAAGGAATTTATTAATAAATATAATACTGATGGTATGGTTTTGGTTAATAAATTGATTTCAACTTCTTTAATTAAACAATTTAAAAATGAAATAAAAATTGCAATCCAAAAAGAAACTGAGTTTCATGGTTCAAATAAACATAAAGACAATGGGATGATTCTTTGTTGTGTTAAATATGGAGGAAGTTTTTTAAAAATTTTTGAAAATGATAAATTATTTAAACCATTTGAATTAATTCTTGGAAAAAATTGCATAGTTTATTCAAATGCATCATCTTCAATGCCGCCCAGAAAATCTAATTATTCTAAAAGAATTCATATTGATTGTCCAATAGACTATCCTATTGATTTTCCATTAAGAATGCAATGCTTAATTCTTCTTGATGATTTTACTAATGATAATGGAGCTACTTGGTTTTTACCTAAATCTCATAAATTAAAAGAGAAACCAAATAATTCATTTTTTTATGAGAATGCAAAAAGATTAAATGCAAAAGCTGGGTCCGTATTCTACTTAAATCCTAGGATTTGGCATTCGGGAGGACATAATAAAACAGACTTATGGAGAGATGCGTTTACAATTGTCATGACACGAGAGTTTTGTAAGCAAAGAATGGATATACCTAACATTGTTGGAAAGGTTAATATTAATGAAAAGGCCAAAAAGAGATTGGGCTTTTATAATTTAATTCCTAAAAGCTATAAAGATTATTATGAAAGAAAGTGAAATAGATTCAAATAGATTTGGTTTTAAGGTTGCAAAAACAGACGGTATTAAATTGAGAAATTCAACTTATCATGAAATAAAAGAAAGTGGGTTCAAACTAATTATTGCAAGAGTTGACTTAAATGATATTGATTTAATTAATAAAATGGAAGATATCGGTTTTAAAATTAAAGATATTCAAACTACATACAAACACAATTTAGATAACATAAACTTTACTAGTTCATTTTCAAATCAACCGTCTTTAATCATTAGAGAATTTAATTTAAGTGATACTGATGCGTTAGTTAATTTGGCTAAAAGTTCATTCAATAATTATGGTCATTATTTTAAAAATGAAAAGTTAAATAAACGTAAATGTTTAGAAATTTACGAGGACTGGGCTTATAATACATGTACCAATAGTGATTTCAGTGATAAAATATTGGTTGCATGTGATAATGATGTTGTAATAGGATACCTATCGTTCAAAATACATAATAAATTTTCAATAAAAAAATATGCAGCAGGAGGAATGGGTGCTGTTGATTCAAAATATAGAGGAATGAATATTTTTTCAGAAATTTTAAAAGCTGGATTAGTATGGTCCTCAAATCAAAATTTAAATTGGTGTGAACATAACGTATTAATTAACAATATTTCAGTTAATAAATCTATGATTAATGCAGGTTTTAAGCCAAACAAACCTGTTGTTACTATGCATTTGAACATAGAATAATATTAATAAAAATTATTCCCAATTTTATGAAAGCTTCATTGTTAAACATATAAAAGAAGTTTGTTATATTAGTTGGGAAATGAAAATTAGTGTAATAAGTCCCGTATTTCAAGCTGAAAGTATAATTAATGAACTAGTAAAAAGATTGGTCAAAGAATTAGAAATAAACGCTAATGAATATGAAATTTTATTAATTGATGATGGAAGTGATGATGATTCTTGGACAAGAATAAAAGAAAATTGTAAAATCAATTCGAAGGTTAAGGGAATTAAATTAAGTAAAAATTTTGGTCAACATTATGCGATTTTTGCAGGTACAAAAAAAGCAAAAGGAGATCTAATAATAGTGATAGATTGTGACCTTCAAGACGATCCAAAATATATCAAAAATTTTGTTCAGGAATTTAAAAATGGTTATGAAATTATTTTTACAAAGAGAATTTCTAATAAACAATCTTTGTTTAAGAGAATAACTTCATATATTTTTAATTTATTAATTAATTTTTTTTCAAAAGAAAAAAATGATTTAAAAATTGGTTCATTTGTTGGGTTTTCAAAAAAAGTATTAGTTTCTTTTAATAAGTTTGAAGATAAAGATAGACAGTCACTTCAAATTTTAAAATGGTTAGGTTTTAATTCAATTATTATTGAAACCAACCATAGTAATAGATTTTCTGGTCAGTCAACTTATAGTTTTAAGAAATTGTTTGATTTAGCTCTTCAGGGTTTGATTAATCATACTGATAATTTGTTAAAATTTATAATTTACATTGGTTTTTTTATTTCTACAATTTCTATTTTTTCTGCATTTTTACTTATAATTCGATATTTCTCAGGTTATCTTGATATTGTTTGGACTAGTGTAATTGTTAGTATTGTTGTTGCTATTCTATTTTCTACTGGATTAATATTAGCTAGTATTGGAATAGCTGGTATTTATATTGGAAAAATATTTTCTCAGTCCAAAAGGCGTCCTTTATTTATTATAGATGAAAAGATTAATATTTAGCCTATAAAAAATAACTTCTTATAAAATGTTTAAGAATAAAGAATCAAAAAATTTTATTCCATTTAATAAACCTTATTTTTCAGGAGATGAAATTAAATATATTAAAGACGGAATTTCAATTGGAAATATTTCAGGAAATGGAAAGTATACTAAATTATGTCAAACCTTTATTGAAAATAAATATAGTTTTAAAAAATGCCTTTTAACTAATTCTTGCACTGATGCTTTAGAAATGGCAGCTATATTGCTAGATATAAAACCTGGAGATGAAGTTATAATGCCAAGCTATACTTTTGTAAGTACTGCAAATCCTTTTATCCTTAGAGGAGCAATAATTGTTTTTTGTGATAGTAAAAAAGACCATCCTTCAATTGATGAAGACTTAATTGAGGGTTTAATAACCAATAATACAAAAGCTATTGTTTCTGTCCACTATGCTGGATTTTCATGTGATATGGACAAAATAATGTCAATTTCTTTAAAATATGATTTATATGTTGTTGAAGATGCAGCTCAAGCTATAGATAATTACTATGTTGATAGTCATAATGTTTTAAAACCAGTTGGAGGGATAGGTCATTTATCAGCTTTTTCCTTTCATGAATCTAAAAATATCATAGGTGGAGAGGGAGGAATGTTAGTTGTAAATGACGAGAGATTTATTAAAAGAGCAGAAATTATATGGGAAAAAGGAACTGATCGTGCAGCTTTTTGGAGAGGGGAGGTTGATAAATATTTATGGAGAGATCTAGGCTCATCATTTTTACCCTCAGAGTTAGTAGCAGCATTTTTGTATTCTCAATTACAGAACCTAGATTTAATTCAAAATAAAAGAAAAATAATATGGAATAATTACTATGAATCCCTAAAAGTTATTGGAGACAAAGTAAAACTTCCTAATGTCCCAACATACAGTTTAAATAATGCTCATATGTTTTTTTTAATTTGTAAAGATTCAGATCAATGTTTTAAATTAAATAAGTTTTTAAAAAATAAAAATATATACTCAGCATTTCATTATCATAGTTTACACACTAGCCCTTATTATTTAGAAAAACATGATGGAAGAATTCTAATTAATTGTGATAAATATGCTAATTCTTTAATTCGTCTTCCAATTTATTATGAATTAAATCAAAATGATCAGCAAAAAATAATTGATTCAGTAATTTGTTTTTTTAATGAAAATCATTAATTCGTATATGAAAAAAGAGTACAAAATTATTTTATTTATTTATTTGCTTTCTCATGGCTTAATTTTATTAATATCAAATGCTATTTATTGGGATGATTGGATTATTTATAATGTTGACAAAGAAACAATTTTCCAAAATTTCCATGAATCAGCTGTCTTTGTTCCTTTTGTTTCTTATTTACATTCTTATGTACTTCCAATAGGCCCATGGTTTTATAGATTATTGACCTTAATTTCATATTTATTTATTTCTTATTTATTTAATAAAATACTTTTAAGTTTAAAATTTTTAGATAAAGAAAATAGATTTATAATAATATTGTTTTTCACAGTTTTGCCTTTTAATATTGCAAGAGTAGCTCTAATAGATTTTCCTTATACAATTTGTTTGACTTTATTCTTTATTGCATGGAGATATAAAAATATTAGATATATTTCTTTGCCGCTTTTTTTTATTTCATTTACAACAAATTCTTTGCCTTTTTTGTATTCAATAGTAGTGTTACATATTTACTATGAAAGCCTAAATAATTTTAAAAAAAGATTTTCTTTGAAAATTTTATTGAGCAAAATTGATTATTTATTATTACCAGTTATTTTTTTTATTATAAAATATTCCTATTTCATTCCTTATGGAAGTTATATTAATTATAACAATGACTTTTCATTACATAATTTATTTTTTAATCCAATAATTCAGTTTTTAAATTCAGGATATTTTTTAATTAATTTAGAATTTAATATTTTTTTATTTTTAATATTAGCTTACATCATTAGTAAAATATTACCTAATTACAATAAAAAATATAATCTAAAATTCACAACAAAACAGGTTTTTGTCTTTGGAATATTAACAACTATTTTGGTTCTTTTCCCGTATTGGATAGTTGGACACACCCCAACATTTGTTGATTGGAACTCAAGACATCAACTATTAATGCCGTTTGGAATGTCATTTATATTTTTTTCTATCTATTGTTTTTTAAATTTTCAAAAATGGTTTTTAGTTTTTGTTGTTACAATTTCAATTTCAATAAACATTAATTTTTATTTTGATCTATTTAAAGATTGGAACAAACAAATGGAGTTAAAATCAATTTTTGAAAATCGAGTTGAAGAATATTCTGATAAAATTATCATCATTAAAGATTATACAGATAATGCTTTTGATAGAACTTTTAGGTATTACGAATGGAATGGTTTGCTTAATTTGAAAAAAAATAACGCGATTGCTTTTGATATTAGTATACATAGTAAAAAATTAGTAGATACACTTGTTAATGAAAAGTTCCCTGAATTTAAAAATAATGATTATCTATATTATTCAATTAATTACAAAGAACAATACAAAGATTCTAAATTTTGGTATCGTGCTATAAATAAATTAAAAAATAATATTTTTCCAAAATATACCATTAATATATTTAAGTTAGATTATAATTAATTCAATTATTAATGCTTTTAAATCTTTATAAGTTGTTATTTTTTTTATATCAATTTAATGATGGTTTAAAAAGTTAAGAAAAGAATTCAGAAAATTATAATTAGTAACAATTGCAAATCAATGACATATAATGGTTTTTTGTGGAGTCGGAGGGAATCGAACCCTCGTCCAAACAAGCGACAAAACAGCTTTCTACAGACTTAGTTTTCAATTAATTTTCGATAATATTCTGACTGAAAACTGCCCAAATATTACTTAGCTTTTTTACTTTTGAAGTCCTATCAAAGCACTAGAACTTCTATGTTGACTTTAATGGTATCTCATAATGAATCGCCGTCAACAAGGGCAATTCTGAGACATCTCACTTTCCCGCCTGGCGGGACAAAGGCTTTAACTTACTGTAATTCAGTTATTAAGCTGCAAGAGCGTATTTATTTTCGCCATTTAAGGTTTGGTATCATTATATTTACGAGCGATAATCCAGCGCTCGATCTGCTTACAATTTGGTCGGACCTGCTGTCAAAACCAGTCGACCCCATAATTTTCAAAGAACAAAATTTAGAAAGCAAATATATATAATTAGAATATTTTAAATATATTCTATGATATTGCTTTTTTAATTTTAATTAACTTCACTAGAATATCTTCCAAGTCAGTTATATCCAGCATATTGGCCCCATCACTTTTGGCATTTTTTGGATCAAAGTGTGTTTCAATAAATATGCCATCTGCACCACAGACTATTCCAGCCTTTGCAATGGTTTCAATCATTTCAGGTCTACCTCCAGTAACACCTGAACTTTGATTGGGTTGTTGTAAAGAATGAGTTACGTCTAAAATAACTGGAGCAAATTGTTTCATAACAGGAATTCCTCTGAAATCAACAATTAAGTCTTGATATCCAAACATGCTTCCTCTTTCAGTCAAAAAGACATTTTTATTTCCAGAATCCTGAACCTTATTTACAGCGTGAGTCATACTCTCTGGACTCATAAATTGACCTTTTTTAAGGTTAATGTGTTTTCCGGTTTTTGCTGCAGCGATAACAAGATCAGTTTGTCTAACTAAGAACGCTGGAATCTGAAGAATATCAACATATTGTGAAGCTAACTCTGCGTCAGAAATTTCATGTATATCAGTAACTGTAGGAATGTTTAAATCTGTTCCAATTTTATTTAAAATTGTGAGTGCTTTTTCGTCTCCAATTCCAGTAAAACTATCTAATCTAGATCTGTTAGCTTTTTTAAAACTTCCTTTAAAAATAAAGGGAATCTCTAGTTTTGATGTAATATCCAAAATTTTATTAGCAATTTTGAAAGCCATATCCTCTCCTTCAATAGCACAAGGACCTGCCATAACGAAGAAATTTCCTGAATTAGTATGATTGATTTTTGGAATATTACTTATCATTAAGGTATATATTTTGTGCTAAATTAATCAATAAAATTAAGTTCATATTATTTGCAGGTTTTAATATATATAAAAAACTTACATTTGCGCGAAATTAAAATTTTTATGAGTTCAATTAAGAATATAGCTATTATTGCTCACGTTGATCACGGTAAAACTACTCTGGTTGATAAGATTTTACATCATTGCAAGTTATTTCGAGACAACAAAGATGTTGGAGAGCTTATATTAGACAATAATGATCTTGAAAAAGAAAGAGGAATAACTATAGTTTCAAAAAACGTTTCAGTCAAGTATAAGGATACTAAGATTAATATTATAGACACTCCAGGTCACGCAGATTTTGGTGGTGAAGTTGAAAGAGTTTTGAATATGGCAGATGGGGTTCTTCTTTTAGTTGATGCTTTTGAAGGTCCAATGCCTCAAACGCGATTTGTTTTACAGAAAGCACTAGAGCTTAAATTAAAACCATTAGTTGTAGTTAATAAAGTTGACAAAGAGAATTGTACTCCAGATCAGGTTTATGAATCGGTATTTGATTTAATGTTTGAACTTGATGCAGAAGAATGGCAATTGGATTTTCCTGTAGTTTATGGTTCTGCAAAAAATAATTGGATGTCATTGGATTGGAAAAACCAAACGTCTTCAATTGAGCCATTGTTAGATGCTGTTATTGAACATGTTCCAAGCCCAAAAGTTTCAGAAGGTTCTACGCAATTACTTATTACTTCAATGGATTATTCATCTTTTACTGGAAGAGAAGCGATTGGTCGTCTTCAAAGGGGTGAATTAAATCAAGGTCAAAACGTTAGCTTAGTTAAAAGAGATGGTTCTGTTATAAAATCTAAAATTAAAGAACTAAATATTTTTGATGGTTTGGGGAAATTAAAAGTTGATTCAATTCAAGCAGGGGATATTTGTTCAGTTGTAGGACTAGATAATTTTGAAATAGGTGATACAATTGCTGATTTTGAAAATCCAGAGTCATTGCCCACTATTAGTATTGATGAACCTACCATGAGTATGATGTTTACTATTAACGATTCTCCTTTTTTTGGAAAGGAGGGGAAGTTTGTTACGTCTAGACATATTAGGGAAAGACTTGAAAAAGAGTTAGAAAAAAATTTAGCAATGAGGCTTGAAGATACAGGTTCAGCTGATAAATTCTTAGTGTACGGCAGAGGTGTTCTTCATCTTTCAGTACTTATTGAAACCATGAGAAGAGAAGGTTACGAATTACAAATAGGTCAACCTCAGGTAATTATAAAGGAAATAAATGGCGTTAAGTCAGAGCCAGTTGAAGAGTTAATAATAGATATTCCTGAGCATGTTTCTGGAAAAGCTATTGAAATGGTTGCAGTTAGAAAAGGAGAAATGATTAGTATGGATAGTAAGGGTTCAAGAATGTTATGTAAGTTTATGATACCCTCCAGAGGAATTATTGGTCTTAGAAATATTTTAATCACAGCATCAGCTGGTGAAGCTATCATGAACCATAGATTTATTGAATTTCAACCTTTCAAGGGAGAGATGCCAAAAAGAATTACAGGTTCATTAATTTCAATGGAGCAGGGAACGGCAATCCCTTATTCGCTTGATAAACTTCAAGATCGTGGTAAGTTTTTTATCAGTCCAGGTGAATCAATTTATACCGGTCAAGTAATAGGTGAAAACACTAGATCTGACGATATGGTTATTAATGTTACTAAAACAAAAAAACTTTCCAATGTTCGAGCTGCTGGATCTGACGACAAAGTTAAGCTAGCGCCACCTGTTGTTTTTGGCTTAGAGGAGGCTTTAGAGTATATACAGAAAGACGAATATGTTGAAGTTACTCCATCAAATTTGAGATTGAGAAAGATTTTACTCAATGAAAATGACAGAAAAAGAAGTAATAATTTTTAATTTATTTTTTTGATAATTCAAAAAATCTTTCCTTTTCTATTCGAATTGTTTTTTCCGGAAATTTTGAAATAATATCATAGTCATGAGTTGCAATTAGAACTGTAGTCCCGGTTGTGTTTATTTCTTTAATTAAACTCATGATCTCTTTACTGGTGGCTGGATCTAGATTTCCAGTTGGTTCATCTGCTAAAATTATTTCAGGATTATTAAGAAGGGCCCTAGCTAATGCAACTCTTTGTTGTTCTCCTCCGGAAAGCTCATTAGGATACTTTTCTGTAATATCTTCAAGTTTTACTTTGTTTAAAACTTCTGAAATCCTAGCTTCAATTAGTTTTTTTTCTTTCCATTCAGTTGCTTTTAAAACAAACTCAAGATTTTCTTTTATCGTAATGTTGGGAAGTAATTTAAAATCTTGAAAAACAATTCCTAGTTTTCTTCTTAAAAATGGAATTTTTTTCTCTTTAATCTTTAGTAAATTGACATCAAGAATTTTAGCTTCACCATTAGAAATAGGAATCTCACCATATAAAACTTTTAGTAAACTGCTTTTTCCAACTCCAGTCTTTCCGATAAAATAAATAAACTCTCCTTTTTTGACTACAAGATTAATATTAGACAATGTTTTAATCCCATTATGAGAAATAGTAGCATTTTTTAAAATAACAACAGGATCCATTTTCAAATATTAAAGCCAAATTAATAAAAGTTTCATTTTAAAGCACTATTAAGGAATTGAATATAAAATAAGTTTCATTATTGTATAATATTAATTAAAATAGTTATAAAATGAAACCAATTATATAATATTTAATTATAAATTAAAGTTTTTATATGATATTTGATAAAAATTTTAATATATGTGTGGAATTGTTTGTGCGTTAGACTTAAAACAACCGTCGGATTATTTAAGACCTCAAGTATTGGAAATGTCAAAAAAGGTAAGGCACAGAGGTCCTGACTGGAATGGAATTCATTGTGGAAAAAATGTGTTATTGGCTCATGAAAGATTAGCAATAGTTGATCCAGCTTCTGGAAATCAGCCAATTTACAGTGTAGATAAAAATTTGATATTAGCAGCTAATGGAGAAATATATAACCATCGTGAATTAAGATCTAAATTAAATTCAGAATACTCTTTTCAGACAAATTCTGATTGCGAAATTATTTTGGCGTTATACAAAGAAAAAGGAATAGATTTTATTGACGATTTAAATGGGATTTTTGGATTTGTTTTGTTTGATGAAAAAAAGAATGAATATTTGGTTGCAAGAGACCATATGGGTATAATTCCTCTATACATGGGTTGGGACAAACATGGTACTTTTTATGTTTCCTCAGAGCTAAAAGCTTTGGAAGGAGTTTGTAATAAAATTGAAATCTTTCCTCCCGGACATTTATTGTCAAGTAAGATAGGAGTTGTAGAAAAATGGTATAATAGAGATTGGATGAGTTTTGATAATGTTAAGGATAATGAAACGTCATTAGACGAATTACAGAACGCATTAGAAAAAGCGGTCCACAGGCAATTAATGAGCGATGTGCCGTATGGAGTTTTACTTTCAGGTGGGTTAGATTCTTCCATAACATCTGCACTTGCAAAAAAATATTCAAAAAACAGAGTAGAATCAAACGATTTAAAAGCGGCTTGGTATCCACAGCTTCATTCATTTGCAGTAGGATTGAAAGGTTCGCCTGATTTGAAAGCTGCTAAAAAAGTTGCTGACCATATAAACTCTATTCATCATGAAATAACATTTACTGTCCAAGAAGGTTTGGATGCAATAAAAGATGTTATTTATCATTTGGAAACATATGATGTTACAACAGTCAGAGCATCCACTCCGATGTATTTAATGGCAAGAGTTATTAAATCTATGGGAATTAAAATGGTACTCTCTGGTGAAGGTGCTGATGAAATTTTTGGAGGATATCTATATTTTCACAAAGCTCCTAACGCTAAAGAATTTCATAATGAAACTGTAAGAAAGTTGGATAAACTATACCAGTATGACTGTTTAAGAGCAAATAAATCACTTGCTGCATGGGGCATTGAAGGAAGAGTTCCTTTTTTAGACAAAGAATTTTTAGATGTCGCAATGAGATTAAATCCAAAAGACAAGATGATATCTTCAAACAAGATGGAAAAATGGGTTTTAAGAAAAAGTTTTGAAAAATACCTTCCTGAGTCGGTTGCTTGGAGACAAAAAGAACAATTTAGTGATGGGGTTGGTTACAATTGGATTGATAGTCTAAAAGAATTGGTAGAAGAAAAAGTAACAGATGATATGTTTGATAACGCAAAGTTTAGGTTTCCTTTTCAAACCCCAATGTCTAAAGAAGAATATTTTTATAGATCAATCTTCGAAGAACATTTCCCATCTGAAACCTCAGCAAAAACAGTTCCATCTGTTCCATCAGTAGCTTGTAGTACTCCAATTGCACTTGAATGGGACAAAGCATTTAAAGATTTAAATGATCCCTCAGGTCGCTCAGTTTTAAATGTTCATAATGACAGTTATTAATCAATAGTTTTTTCACGTTAAAATTGTTGATAACTTATGCTCATTTATCTCTGATAATTGGTAGCTAAACCTTGCTAATTGGTTATATTTGTTTTAACCAAAAAATTATATAATTCAATTATAAAATGAGCGAAGAAATTAATAAGAATCAGTATTCTGCTGACAGTATACAGGCTCTTGAGGGAATGGAGCATGTAAGAATGAGACCATCAATGTATATTGGTGATGTTGGAGTTCGTGGTTTACATCATCTAGTATACGAGGTTGTTGATAATTCCATTGACGAAGCTATGGCAGGTCATTGTGATGAAATTAATGTATCAATTAATGAGGACAACTCTATATCTGTCGATGACAACGGTAGAGGAATTCCAGTAGGAATGCACAAAAAAGAAGGTGTTTCTGCTCTTGAAGTTGTTATGACTAAGATTGGTGCAGGTGGAAAATTTGATAAAGATTCATACAAGGTTTCTGGAGGTCTTCATGGAGTAGGAGTTTCTGTTGTAAATGCGCTTTCAGACAAACTAACAGCTAAGGTCTACAGGGATGGTAAAATTTGGATTCAAGAATATGAAAGAGGAAAAGCTTTGTACCCTGTCAAAACAGACGGTACAAGTACAAAAACTGGTACTGAAGTAACTTTCAAGCCTGACAAATCCATTTTCAAAGAGTCTCAAGATTACAGTTATGAAACTTTATCAAATAGGATGAGAGAGTTGTCATTCTTAAATAAAGGAATTACAATTTCTCTTACAGATAAAAGAAGAAAAGTTGAGGGTGAATTTGTAAAAGAAATTTATAAATCTGAAGATGGTCTTAAAGAATTTATTGGGTTTTTAGATGAAAATAGAGAACCTTTAATTTCTGAGGTTGTTTCTATGGAGGGAGAAAAGAACGGTATACCAGTAGAAGTAGCAATGATATACAATACTTCATTTTCCGAAAATCTTCATTCATATGTAAACAATATAAACACTCATGAAGGTGGAACCCATCTTGCAGGATTTAGAAGAGGATTAACTGCTACTTTAAAGAAATATGCGGACTCATCTGGAATGCTAGACAAGCTAAAGTTTGAAATTGCTGGAGATGATTTTAGAGAAGGTTTAACAGCAATAGTTTCAGTTAAGGTTGCCGAGCCACAGTTTGAAGGTCAAACCAAAACAAAATTAGGTAACAGAGAAGTTAATTCGGCGGTTTCTCAAGCGGTTTCTGAAATGTTAGAAAATTATTTAGAAGAGAACCCGGTTGACGCAAAAACAATTGTTGAAAAGGTAATTTTAGCAGCTCAGGCTAGACACGCAGCAAGAAAAGCCCGTGAGATGGTTCAAAGAAAAACGGTGATGAGTGGTGGAGGTCTGCCTGGTAAACTTTCAGATTGCTCTGAGCAGAATCCGGAACTTTGTGAAGTTTTTCTGGTTGAGGGAGATTCTGCGGGTGGAACAGCTAAGCAAGGACGTGATAGAAACTTTCAAGCTATTTTACCACTAAGGGGAAAGATCTTAAATGTCGAAAAAGCAATGCAGCATAAAGTTTTTGAAAATCAAGAAATTATAAACATATACACTGCTTTAGGAGTTACAATTGGAACAGAAGAAGATAGTAAAGCTTTAAACTTAGAAAAATTAAGATATCATAAAATTGTTATCATGTGTGATGCCGATGTGGATGGTAGTCATATTGCTACATTAATCTTGACTTTCTTTTTCAGGTACATGAAAGAACTTATTGAAAATGGAAACGTATATATAGCTACTCCTCCTTTGTATTTAGTTAAGAAAGGAGCAAAAAAACAATATGCATGGAACGATGAGGAAAGAGATAAAATTTTAGAGGAATATGGTCAGGGTGCTTCAATTCAAAGATACAAAGGTCTTGGGGAAATGAATGCTATTCAGCTTTGGGATACTACAATGAATCCTGAATTTAGAACTTTTAGAAAAGTAACAATTGATAATGCTGTCGAAGCTGATAGGGTTTTCTCAATGCTTATGGGTGACGAAGTTCCACCAAGAAGAGAGTTCATTGAAAAAAATGCTACTTATGCAAATATTGACGTTTAATCTAAATTTTTAATTAATGAAAGTAACAATTGTAGGTGCCGGAAATGTAGGTTCAACTTGTGCAGATGTAATAGCCTCAAAATCCATTGCAAGTGAGGTGGTTTTACTAGATATTAAAGAAGGTTTTGCTGAAGGTAAAGCTCTAGATATGATGCAAACTTCTACAACGTTGGGTTTTGGAACAAAAATTATTGGAACTACCAATGATTATTCAAAAACAGCCAATAGCGATGTTGTTGTAATAACCTCTGGAATCCCAAGAAAGCCAGGGATGACTAGAGAAGAATTAATAGGAATCAATGCAGGGATTGTTAAAACTGTTTCCCAAAATGTTTTAGAACATTCGCCTGAAACTATCATAGTTGTTGTTTCAAATCCAATGGATACAATGACTTATTTGACACTCAAATCAACAGGATTGCCCAAAAATAGAGTTGTTGGAATGGGCGGAGCTTTAGATAGTTCTAGATTTAAAACATACTTATCTTTAGCACTAGATAGACCAGCTAATGACATACAAGGAATGGTAATAGGTGGTCATGGAGATACAACAATGATTCCGTTAACAAGATTAGCTACCTATAATGGTCTTCCTATTTCTGATCTTATTTCAAAAAATGATCTTGAGGATGTTTCAAAGAAAACAATGGTTGGAGGAGCGACTTTAACAAAGTTATTGGGTACTTCAGCTTGGTATGCACCTGGTGCCTCTGTTGCATTTTTGGTTAAATCAATTTTGAATGATGAAAAAAGAATAATTCCTTGTTCTGTTTTTCTTGAAGGCGAGTACAATCAAGACGATATATGTATTGGAGTCCCTTGTATTATAGGAAAGGATGGTTGTGAAAAAATTGTGAATCTAGATTTAGATGATCAAGAAATGATAAAATTTGCAGAGAGCGCTTCAGCTGTTAGGAAAATGAATCTAGCACTTTAAAATTTTACAATCCAGATAAATGGTTTTATGTTTTTGTCTATAATTGTTTTATGAGTAAGTAAATCCTATATTTGCTCGGTTTTTAATAAGAATAAATTTTAAGTTATGCATAATAATGGTTTAATAAAGTTTTTTGCTTTTTGCTTTACATTAGTTAGTATTTATCAAATTTCATTTACGTTTATAACCTCAAACGTAGAAACTAAAGCAACGGAATATTCTATAAATTCAGTTTCTGATTTAAAAGATAATTATGCAGATCTTAGAGAGGAAAAGTATACTAGTTTTTTAGATTCTATTTCTGATGAATCAATACTTGGATTTACTACATATAAAAGTGCCAAAAATAAAGAATTAAATAAAGGTCTAGATTTAAAGGGAGGTATCGATGTAACTCTTCAAGTTTCTGTAAAAGACATTTTGAAAGGTTTAGCAGAGTATTCTAAAGATCCAATATTTAACAAAGCTTTAGATAATGCAGATGTATTACAAAAACAATCTGACGATACTTATGTTGAATCGTTTTTTGAAGCTTTTGATGAAATAAAAGGAGATACAAATTTAGCTTCACCTGATATTTTTGCTAATAGATCTTTGAGCGATGAAATCAATTTTGAAATGTCAGATGCTGAAGTAAAACCAATTATTCAAAGAAAAATTGACGAATCAATAGTGTCTGCTTTTGAAGTATTAAGAAAAAGAATTGATAAGTTTGGTGTTACTCAACCAAATATTCAACGTTTAGGTAATTCTGGTAGAATTAGAGTAGAACTTCCGGGAGCTAAAGATGTTGCCAGAGTTAAAAACTTATTGCAAAGTACAGCTCAATTAGAGTTTTGGTTCACAGAAAAAAACGATGAATTTTTACCTTTTTTATCTCAAGCTAATGAGAAATTAAAAACAATTTTAGATGAAGAATCTAGTGAGTCTGAATCTGAAGAAAAATCTGAGATTGACGATTTATTAGCTGATGTTGAAGCAAACGATTCAATTTCAAATCAAAACAATCCTTTATTTGATTATTTAGTTGGTACTGGCTATCAGGGAGGTCCTGTTATTGCTCAGTTTTTAGAAAAGGATCAAAAGAAAATAGAAGGATATTTATCAATGCCAGAAATTAGGCAACTTCTTCCCTCAAGCAAAAGATACACTCGTTTTCTTTTCGGAAAGCCGGATATTAATAGTAATGTTGTTGACCTTTATGCTATACAGTCAAACAGAAACAATAAACCACCACTTGGTGGTAGTGTTGTGGTTGATGCAAGTCAATCGTACGATCAAGTTGGTTCTCCTGCAGTGTCAATGCAAATGAACGGAAAAGGAGCAAGGACATGGGAAGAAATGACAGGAAAAGCATATAAAGATAAAAGTAACATAGCTATTGTTTTGGATGATATTGTTTACTCTGCACCAGGAGTTTCAAGAGGAGCAATCTCGGGTGGTAGATCTGAAATTTCAGGTCAGTTTACATTAAACGAAGCTATTGATTTAGCAAATGTTTTAAGAGCTGGTAAATTACCTGCTTCTGCTGAAATTATTGAATCTGAAGTTGTTGGTCCATCACTAGGTAAAGAAAATATTGAAAAAGGTATAAATTCCTTCATAATTGCTCTTATTCTTGTTCTTATATGGATGATTTTTTACTATGGAAGAGCTGGAATTTATGCAGATGTTGCGTTGGTTTTGAATCTGGTTTTAATTTTCGGAATCTTAGCTGGCCTTGGCGCCGTATTAACCCTTCCTGGTATTGCTGGTATTGTTCTAACAATAGGTATGTCTGTAGATGCTAACGTGCTTATTTTTGAAAGAATACGTGAAGAATTAAACAGAGGTAAAGGGCTAAAACAGTCTGTAAGAGATGGATTTAATAATGCCTTGTCATCTATTTTAGATGCTAACATAACAACTGGGTTAACAGCCTTAATTTTATTTGTATTTGGTTCTGGACCAATAAAAGGTTTCGCCACTACATTATTAATTGGTATTGCGACATCTTTATTTACTGCGATTTTTATTACTAGAATGTTAGTTGACTCGAGACTTTCCAAATCAAAAATTTTAAATTTTTCGACTCCATTGACAAAAAATTTATTTACAAATATGTCAATTACCTTCTTACAAAAAAGAAAGATTGCATATTTTGTATCAGGATCTCTGTTAACACTGAGTATATTTTCTTTATCAACAAACGGTTTAAACCAGGGTGTTGATTTTGTGGGTGGTAGAACTTACACTGTAAGATTTGACAAAGATGTAAATCAAAGCGAAATTCAAGCTAGTTTGATTGATGTTTTAGGTAATGCTGAAGCAAAAACTTTTGGATCAGATAATCAATTAAAAATTACTACTAATTATAAAGTTGATGTTGAGGGGACTCAAGTTGATGAAGAAATTCAAACCAAAATGTTTGAGTCTTTGAAAAATGTTTTACCAGGAAATCTTTCTTATGATGAATTTGTTAATGGCTCTGAAGACAAAGCAATAGGAATTATGGGGTCTTCTAAAGTAGGTCCTACAATTGCTGATGACATTAAAAAGAACTCGTTCTTGGCCATCTTTGGTTCTTTATTTGTTGTTTTTGTATACATCCTCCTCAGATTTAGAGATTGGCAATATTCTTTGGGTGCAGTTGCAGCTGTTTTTCATGATGTTTTAGTTGTTTTAGGTATCTTCTCATTAACCTATTCGTTTATGCCTTTTAATATGGAAATTAATCAAGCATTTATTGCTGCAGTTCTTACTGTTATTGGTTATTCTCTAAATGACACTGTTGTTGTTTTTGATAGGATTCGTGAATTTAGATTGATCAACAAATCTTGGGAATTTAAGAAAACCGTAAACGGAGCTCTAAACAGTACTCTTAGTAGAACATTAAACACCTCTTTTACTACATTAGTTGTATTGCTTGCAATTTTCCTTTTTGGTGGTGAATCAATCAGAGGATTTATGTTTGCACTTATAATTGGTGTAATTGTTGGTACTTATTCGTCAGTTTTCATTGCAACTCCTGTAATGTTCGATACATTAAAAAAGAGTTTGAAAAAGAGTTAATTACTTTTTTTTTTTGAGTATAACATTAGACAAATTCCAATAATTATAAAAGGAATACTTAGCCATTGGCCGGTAGATAATATACCCAAGGTTTCTTCAAAACCACCTTGGCTTTCTTTGACGTTTTCAACTAAAACTCTAATTGAAAATAAACAAGTAAGGAATAATCCAAAAATAAAGCCTTTGTATTTTTTTAAATCTGTTTTCCAGTAAATATTCCAGAGTAAAATAAATAATAATAAATAACCAAAAGCCTCATAAAGTTGAGCTGGGTGTCTTGGAAAAATTTCTCCTCTGTTTTGAAAAACAACACCAAAATTAGAATTTGTATAATTTCCAACTATCTCTGAGTTAAAGAAATTTCCTATTCTAACAAACATTCCACCTATAGAAATTGGAATAACTATCCTGTCAAAAATCCATAAAACTGAGTCGTATTTAAATTTATATTTATAGATAAACATGGCAGTTATGATTCCAATTGTAGCTCCATGGCTAGCCAATCCTCTATATCCAACAAATTTGTAACCATCAATAAAACCAAATAACATAGAGCTGTTGATATCTTTTTTGATTGGTAGTATTATTTCAATCAAGTGATTTTGAAAGTAACCCCAATTATAAAAAAATACTTCACCAAGTCTTGCGCCAATTAACGTCCCAAATACAACATAAATAAAAAGAGGTTCAACTAAAGAAACAGATTTGTTATCGTTTATGTAAATTTTTTGTACAATGTAATAGCCCAAAGAAAATGCAATTATAAACATTACACTGTACCAATATATAGTTAATGGGCCTAGGTTTAAAAACACTTCGTTTGGAGCCCAATCAATTTTAAAAATCATCATATTATTATATTTTTTCTAAGGTACGGGATCATATCCAGATCCTCCCCATGGATTACATTTAATAATTCTTTTTATGCTTAAAATGAAGCCTTTTAAAAGACCAAATTTAACTAAAGATTGTTTTGAATATTCTGAACAAGTAGGAGAGTACCTACAAGTTGAGGGAAGTAGGGGTGAGATAAAGTTTTGATATAGTTTAATCAAAACTAAAAGAGGATAAATTAAAATTTTATTCATTAAATTAATTCAAATGATGAATCGTTTTTATTGTCATTTAGTTTGATACCTAAACTCAATAGTTCATCTCTTATTTCATCAGATAATTTGAAATTTTTATTTTCTCTTGCTTGGGATCTAATTTTGATTAATAGCTCTATTAGTTGAGTTTTTGAATCTTTTTCATTTGGCTCATCATTATTTAAATCAAAACCTAAAATTTCAAACAGTATGCTGTTAAATGTTTTTTCAATAGTTTCTCTATCACCAATATTTAAATTTTTTGATTTGATTTTTACATTGTTTAAAAATTTGACACATTCAAAAAGTTCAGCTATTAGCATTGGTGTGTTAAAGTCATCATTAAGTTTATCGAAACAATTAGTTACCCATTTGTTTACGTTAAAATCAGACTCATTTTCATTACATTCCAGTTCAAATATCAGTTGAAACCCAGACATAAGTTTTGACAATCCTTTTTCAGAAGCTAAAAGAGCATCGTTACTAAGATCTAATACACTTCGATAATGTGCCTGATACATAAAAAACTTCAGAACATTTGGATTAAAGGGTTTGCTAAAAATTTTATTTTTTCCATCAAAAATTTGACCTGGTAGAACAAAATTATCTGTAGATTTAGACATCTTTTTTCCATTCAATGTGAGCATGTTTGCATGCATCCAAAAATTTGCAGGGTTTTTTCCATCAATAGCTTCAGATTGGGCGATTTCACAGTCATGATGAGGAAATTTTAGGTCAATTCCTCCACCGTGTATATCAAATCTATCACCTAAGTATTTTTTACTCATTGAAGTACATTCTAAATGCCATCCTGGAAATCCATTACCCCAAGGAGATTCCCATTTCATTATGTGTGATTTATCCGCTTTTTTCCAAAGAGCAAAATCTTGTGGATTTTTTTTGTCAGATGAACCATCTAAATCTCTAGAATTGTTTAGCATGTCATCAGGATTTCTTCCGCTTAATTTTCCATATTTATTTGATTGATTAAATTTTTCAATATCAAAATATACCGAACCATTTACTTCATAACCATAACCAGATTTTATGATCTGCTTTATGCTTTGAATTTGCTCTATTATATGCCCGGATGCTGTAGGTTCAATACTAGGAGGAAGTGTATTAAAATTTTTTAAAACATCATGAAAATCAAGTGTGTATTTTTGAACGACTTCCATAGGTTCGATTTTTTCAAGTCTTGCTTTTTTAGAGACTTTATCTTCTCCATTTTCATCTTCATTTTCCAAGTGACCAACATCTGTCAAATTCCTAACATATCTTACATTATAACCTAAGTATTTTAAATAACGAAAAATGAGGTCGAAAGAAATAAAAGTTCTACAATTTCCCAAGTGTGCATTACTGTAGACTGTAGGTCCACAAACATACATTCCAACTTTGTTCTTTTCAATTGGTTTAAAAGACTCTTTTTTATTAGTTATGGAATTATGAATTTTTAAGTTTTTGGCGAAGTTGGAAATCATTACAATTTTAATCAGCTTTCATTACGAAGATAATCTAAAATTTAATTCTTACATCTTTATATGCATTTAATATTTCTTAGATTTTAAATTTTTCATCGAAAAATTAATGAAGATGATATGAAATAATTACAAGTAATAAAACTTGAAGAATACTAATAAGTTTTAGAAGTTAAATACAATTGATAGTGTATAAATTGATTGATCTGTTGTAAGATTAGCTTTATCAACAAGACCACTATCAAACAATTGATAGTTTCTATCTTTTTCCGAAACTTTGTGTGAAAAGTTTATAATAGTTGAACCAAAATCATACCCAAATCCATAAGAATAAGAGGAGCTGTCTTTTATTAAATCTTGATTTCTATAAGGACTTTGATTTGAATTAAATCCACCTCTAACACTAAACTTGTTTAATCTTATCTCCGTGCCAAGCCTTATATCCATAGTTGACTTTAGACTAGAGCCAATTATCATGTTAGTGTTTACAAAGTCTTCTTTAGGCTTAGCCTTTATTTTAGTATAGTCTTTTGAAACAATATCTACACTTAAAAGTCCAATTTTTCCAATTATTACAGCTGAACTTAAAGTTATGCTAGATGGTGTTTTGATTTTATACATTGGGTACAAGTTGCTAATTCTTGGATCAACGATGTCTACATAATTTGTTCCATTAATATCAACAGTCTCAGTCTCAAAATATTGCATAGTTTCGTCCCACAACTTATACCATGTTGGTGATTGATATGATATTCCAATTCTGAAATTATTAAATTTTCTTAGGGCTCCAAGTTGAAATGAAAATCCTTCACCACTTGTTGTTAACCTATTTTCATACAAAATTGATTTTACTGCAGAGTCACTATCAAAGTCGGTTTCTTTATGTCTTATGAAATTTTCTAAAAATATTTCATGAGTGTTGATGTTTAAACCAAAATAGTAATCCTCTTTAAACTGAATAGCTAAATTTAAATTGTATTTACTATTGTAACCTTTTGTTTCATTTAAATGATCTTGATAGACACCATTATCGTATTTTGCAATAGAATAAAATTCGTTATTAATGTCATCGTAATTCAAAAGGTATGCCTGATAAGCTAAAAAAGCTTGTTGTGCAGAAAAGCCAAAGTATTCCCCAAGATTTCTATAGGTTGAAGAAACTGTTTCATTTTGATTTACACTAAGATCGGATGCTGAAAATCCAGTTGCATTATTTAAAAAAAACTTGTCAATTGAGTTTAAATTATTTAATCCTTTAATGTGAAAATCATTATGAAATGAATTGTTTGTTTGTGCATTAATTCCAAATGAAATTTTATCAATATTTCCGCCACCGAAATTTTCAAACACCCAGACTCCTCCTCCGTTATTTACACTGAATTTGCTACTTGTCTTTGAGCTTAAGGAGTTAAAAAAATTAGTATTTATTTTTTTTTCGTTATTGGAAAATGACAATACATATTGATTTGTATTAAAAACTGCGCTTCCAGCTGGATTAATATTTATTGCAGATAAATCTCCTCCAAGAGCTCCAAATGCACCTCCCATAGATTCAAATCTTGCTGTTCCAAGAGGATTGTCAATAGAAAAGTCTACTATATCACTTACACTTTGAGAAAAAATTAAAGTAGGAAATGAAATTAAAAAAAATATAAACTTCTTTTTTATCGTCATTCTTGTCATTATCTTGAACCTCTGGGTCCACTACTTGATCTTGACGGCGAACTTCCAGCAGAGCCTGAAGATGGTCTTGGACTTGATCTTACACTACTTGAGGAGGATCTAACTGAACTATACGAGGAACTGTATGATGATCTGGAGTTACTAGAACCGCCTGAGCTATTTATTTCACTTCTAGAATAATCTCTGCCACGATTTAAGTTACTTGATGAATTATTAAGGCTGGATCTTGTTCTATCGTAAGACCTTGTCTTTCCGCTGTATTTTACTTGTTGAAAATTTGATCTAGCGTTTTTAATGGCCGAACTTCTAGTACTTCCACCAGGGTTTAATTCTCCTCTATTGAGATAATCTCGTCTTTTTTCGGTTGTTAGAGTCTGACCGTTGTATCGAACACCGTTTTTTAAATTATAATAGACCCTATTTATATTTCTATTTTTTATTATTTCCGATTTATCTGTTTTGGATTCAGAGTTACCAATTTTGACTTCATTTCTTCCAATATTGTAGTTTGATATGGATCTACCGTTTGATAAAATCTCGTTTGATTTATCAAGCTGAGAATTGGAGTTCCTTCTTCCATTCATGTATGCAATAGAGTTGTTACTATTTCTTTCGAAATAAGGGTCACCTCCATAGTATGGAGAGCCAAAATAAGGGTGCCAATAATTCCAATATCTGTAATTGTATCTGTATCCATACCTGTAAGGACCCCATGGATTAAGCCATGAATTATAACCCCAAATCATCCAATTCCTTGAATAAAAAGGGCTATACCAGGACCTGTAATAATCGTAATATCCAAATGGATAATAATTAATATATGGGTCGTAAATATATCTGTCTCTAAAAATTATATTAACGGATGTTGGATTATCTCCCCAAGATCCGTTACTATTATTGTATGTAACGTTTGAATTTGAAGAATAATTCGAAATATCGGTTAAAACACTATCGTTTATTTGATTATCAAATCCATATTCAGAATATTTTTGATCAAAATAATTTTTATAATATAGACCGTTATTTTCATTGTTATTACTATTTGAGACTCTTTCATTATTACCATAAATACCATCACTTTCAAAGGAATCAATGGAGTTAAAAGGCCCACATCCAACAAAAGTTAATGTTAATAGTAATATGTAAGTATATCTCATTTTGTTAATTATTTAATTAATTTAGCACTACTTAAAATTAAACAATAATTATGCCAACACCAACTCATGTCTAAGAAGTTAACAAAAAGAGAAGTCGATTATTCCAAATGGTACAATGAACTAGTTGTTAAAGCAGATTTAGCTGAAAATTCTTCTGTAAGAGGATGTATGGTTATAAAACCATATGGTTACGCTATTTGGGAAAAAATGCAATCTCAGTTAGATAAAATGTTTAAAGAAACAGGTCATCAGAACGCTTATTTTCCATTGTTTGTTCCTAAAAGTCTATTTGAGGCAGAAGAAAAGAATGCTGAAGGTTTTGCAAAAGAATGTGCTGTTGTAACACATTACAGATTAAAAAACGATGAAAATAATTCGGGCAAATTAATTGTTGATGAAAATGCGAAGTTAGAAGAAGAATTAATAGTTAGACCAACAAGTGAGGCAATAATTTGGAACACTTATAAAAATTGGATTCAATCTTACAGAGATTTACCAATTCTTATAAACCAATGGGCAAATGTCGTTAGGTGGGAGATGAGAACCAGATTGTTTTTAAGAACAGCTGAATTTTTATGGCAAGAGGGTCATACTGCTCACTCAACCAAAGATGAGGCGTTGGCCGAGGCTGAATTAATGAATAATATCTATGCAGATTTTGCTCAAGATTTTATGGGTATTCCAGTTGTAAAAGGATTAAAATCTGAGAGTGAAAGATTTGCTGGGGCTGAAGAAACTTATTGCATCGAGGCTCTCATGCAAGATGGAAAGGCATTGCAAGCTGGTACTTCTCATTTTTTAGGTCAAAATTTTGCTAAAGCATTTGATGTAAAATTTGCTAATAAAGAAGGAAAGTTAGATCATGTTTGGGCAACATCATGGGGCGTTTCAACAAGGTTAATGGGAGCATTGATAATGACTCATTCAGACGATAATGGTTTGATTTTACCTCCAAAATTAGCTCCAATTCAAGTTGTAATAATTCCAATTTATAAATCTCAAGAGCAGTTAGAAAAAATTTCAGAAAAAATTAAACCAGTATTATCTGAACTTAGAAATAAAAATATTTCTGTTTTATTTGATAAACGCGATACTCATAAACCTGGATTCAAATTTAACGAGCACGAAATTAAAGGAGTTCCAATAAGAATTGCGATAGGCCCTAAAGATTTAGAAAACAATACAATAGAAATTTTCAGAAGAGATAAAATGCTTAAAGAAAATATTCCATTTGAAAAAATATACGAAAAAATAGATTTTCTAATTAGTGATATACAAGAATATATTTTTAATAAAGCCCAAAAATTTACAATTGAAAACACTAGAGTTGCCAATAGTTACGACGAATTCAAATCCTTAATTAAAAATGAAGGTGGTTTTGTTTCTGCTCACTGGGACGGATCCTCAGAAACCGAAGAAAAAATAAAGAAAGAAACTAAAGCTACAATAAGATGTATTCCTGCCGAAACTGTTGGTGATAAAGGATTTTGTATGGTTACCAACAAACCATCATCTCAGAGAGTTTTGTTTGCCAAAGCTTATTAATAGAAACTTTTAAGAAAACAAAAAATTTAAGTTGCAAGTTTGTATCCTTTCAATTACATTTGCAATCGTTAAATTTTGGCCCGTTCGTCTATCGGCTAGGACGCCAGGTTTTCATCCTGGTAAGAGGGGTTCGATTCCCCTACGGGCTACTAAACAAATAATATGGCGAATCATAAGTCAGCGTTAAAGAGAATTAGAAGAAATGAGGCTGTAAAACTTAGAAACAAGTTACAGCACAAGTCTACTAGAAACGCTATTAAAAAATTAAAAGATTTAAGTTCCAAAAAGGAAGCTTTAAAACTATACCCACAAGTTGCTTCTATGCTAGATAAGTTGGTGAAGAAAAATATTATTCATGCCAATAAGTCGGCTAACTTAAAATCTAAACTTGCTAAATCAGTAGCAGGTCTTAAATAATTTAGGAATTCATTGAAATAAGAAATTCTTCGTTGTTAAGAGATTTCTTAATCCTGTCATTTATAAATTCCATTGCTTCAACTGGATTCATATCTGCTAAATATTTTCTCATAATCCACATTCTTTGAACAGTGTTTTCGTCAAGCAGAAGATCGTCTCTTCTTGTTCCTGAAGATACTAAATCTATAGCAGGGAAAATTCTTCTATTAGAAATTCTCCTATCTAATTGTAATTCCATATTTCCAGTTCCTTTAAATTCTTCAAAAATAACCTCATCCATTTTTGATCCGGTTTCAGTTAAAGCTGTAGCAATAATTGACAAAGAACCTCCACCTTCAATGTTTCTAGCTGCTCCAAAAAATCTTTTTGGTTTGTGAAGAGCATTGGCATCAACCCCACCACTTAGAATTTTACCAGATGCGGGTTGAACAGTGTTATACGCTCTGGCAAGTCTTGTGATAGAATCTAATAGAATAACAACGTCGTGACCGCATTCAACTAATCTTTTCGCTTTTTCAAGAACAATGTTAGCTACTTTTACATGCCTGTCAGCTGGTTCATCAAAAGTTGATGCTACAACTTCACCTTTAACATTTCTCTGCATGTCAGTAACTTCCTCAGGTCTTTCATCAATAAGAAGAATTATTTGATATACTTCTGGATGATTTGCAGCAATCGCATTTGCAACATCTTTTAGAAGCATTGTTTTCCCAGTTTTTGGTTGAGAAACAATCATTCCTCTTTGTCCTTTTCCAATTGGGGAGAATAGGTCCATAACTCTAGTTGATACAGTACTGTTTTTTTCAGCTATATTAAATTTTTCGTTAGGAAATAAGGGAGTTAAGTGTTCAAATGAAACTCTATCACGAACAACGTTTGGACTTAATCCATTAATTTTAGAAACTTTAATTAGTGGAAAATATTTTTCTCCCTCTTTAGGAGGTCTAACATGACCCAAAACAGTATCTCCAGTTTTTAAACCAAATAATCTAACTTGAGATTGAGATACATAAATATCATCTGGTGATGTTAAATAATTATAATCTGAAGATCTTAAAAAACCATATCCTTCTTGCATTATATCTAAAACTCCTTCGCTTTCAATTATTCCATCGAATTCAAAATCGGGTTCTTTGTACCTATTTCTATTGTCTTTATTGTGATTCTTTTCTTTTTTGACAAATTTGTTAGAATTGTTTCTGTTATTATTATTTTTTTCACTTTTTTTTATATCAGGATTTTTAGATTCATCCTTTTTTATTTCAGCTTTGGAATCTTCTTTGGATTCTGGTTTTGACGCATAATGATCAATTATTTTGTAAGCTAAATCTTGTTTTTTTAATCCAGAAATCTTTTCGATGCCAAGATCACTTGCAATCTTTTGAAGTTCTGATATTTTTTTTTCTTTTAAGGTTGAAATTTCAAACATTTATTTTGAGTTAATTATTTAAATAATGTGGGGTATTTTTATAAAAAAAAGTGGAAATGATTTATAAAATCACTGTAAATATACAAATATTAATTTAGATTATATAAAATTGTATTTTTAATCTAAAATATTAAAATGATTCAGAGAATTCAGTCTATTTATATGTTAATTTTAGTTTTAACTAATCTATTAGTAATAATTTCCATTGATAGTAATCCCGAAGTGTCTTTGCCCGAATCTTATTTTGGTTTCTTTAGACCCTATATAAACGATTATTTCTTTTCTGAAATTATTGGTGTTTTACTAATAATTAATATTTTTTTGTTTAAAAGACCAAACCTTCAAATCAATCTTCTTAGAATTATAACGCTTTCATTAATTTTTGGTTTATTAAACTTATTTGATGAGAGATCTTTTGAAAAATCAATTACTGATCCAGCTTTAATATATTTTTTAATTTCTTTTTTCTTTATAGTGTTGTCTATTAGATCAATAAAAAAAGATTTAAAAATTATTAGTTCTTCAAATAGAATTAGATGATTTTGATCTGTTTCCAAGTTCAATTACTTCCATATTTTCAATTTCATTGCCATCAATTTCAAATCTTACCATTGTTCTTTTTTTATGAAAACCATGCCTTCCTGCAGCACCTGGATTAATTAATAATACTTTATTTTCTTTATGGTATTTTACTTTTAAAATATGAGAATGACCATAAACTAAAATATTCGGTTTTTCAGTTTCAATAATTGTTTTTGTTTTTTTATTAAAGTACGGAGGATTTCCAGCAATATGAATCATTGAAACTTTTATTTTTTCACAAAAAAAAGAATTTGTTTCAGGTGAAACAGATCTAATTACATGATCGTCTATATTTCCATATACAGATTTAATTTTTGAGAATTTTTCAATTTCAGTTAAAATTTTAATATTTCCAATATCTCCAGCGTGCCAAACTTCATCTGCTTGTTTAACGTATTTTATTACTGATTGATCAATGTAGCTGTGAGTATCAGAAATTATAAGAATTTTTTTCAACTTTTTGTTTTTGAGAAATTTTATTAAAACTATATTTGAGTATAACAAAAGTACTATTTCCTTGAGATATTTATTAGAGCTTAAGTACAATGGAGAAAATTTTCATGGTTGGCAAAGACAACCAAACGCTAGTTCTATACAACAGACTATTGAAGAATGCTTGTCAACTATTTTGAATGAAAAGATTTCGTTAGTTGGAGCTGGCAGGACAGATTCTGGTGTTCATGCAAAATATTACTGTGCTCATTTTGATTACAATAATAAAATTTCATCAAAAAATGATTTTATTTTCAAATTAAATTCATTTTTAAATAAAGACATATCCATCATAAATATTCATTCTGTAAATGAAAATTTTCATGCTAGATTTGATGCAATTTCAAGATCTTATGAATATTTAATTACTACTGAGAAAGATCCATTTAGTTTCAATTCCGCATATTACGTTAAAAAGGATCTTGATTTTGAAAAAATGAATTTAGCTTCCAATATTTTGTACAATTACAATAATTTTAAGTGTTTTTCAAAAAGTAATTCTGATGTAAAGACTTTTAATTGTACAATTACGAATGCTAAATGGGTCAGAATTGATAATACTTGGGTTTTTCAAATTTCAGCAAATAGATTCTTAAGAAATATGGTCAGGGCAATAGTTGGAACTTTAATAGATATTGGGGATAACAAATACGATATTAATCATATTGAAAAAATTATTAAAAGTGAAAATAGAGAGTTAGCTGGTTTTTCTGTCCCGGCACACGGTTTGTATTTAACTAATATCATTTATCCCAGATTTTAAATTTTAATGAAAAAAAACAGCAATCTTTTTGATTTTAATCTTTTTAAAAGACTTTTAGACTATGTTTTAGTTTACAAATTCATCTTTGGATTTGTTGCGATTTCCGCAATACTAATATCAATATTTTCGACATTAACACCATATCTAGTTAAAATAGCGGTAGATGATTATTTATCTGTAGGTAAGTACGAAGATTTCATTTTATTGATTGCCGTTATGATTGCAAATCTAGTTTTAACTGTTGTTTTTATGTTTTTGTTTAGTTACTATGCTAATCTTTTGGGGCAAAATGTAATTTATGATATAAGACTTAAACTTTTTAAACATATTCTTGATTTCAAAATGTCATATTTTGATAAATCATCAGTTGGTAGATTAGTTACAAGAGCAGTTAATGATATGGAAACAATTGCAAGTATTTTTAGTCAAGGTCTATTTATGATAGTTGCTGATTTAATGCAGATGTTAATTGTTATTATTGTTATGTTGACATTAAGCTGGAAGCTTTCTCTTGCGGTTTTTGTCATTTTACCATTTATTTTATTAGCAACTCGAAAATTTCAAAAATCTATGAAAGTTGCTTTCAATGAAGTAAGATCTGAAGTTGCTAATTTAAATTCCTTTGTTCAAGAAAGAATTTCTGGAATGAAGATTGTTCAATTGTTCAACAGACAAGTTATAGAATATGATAATTTTGTTAAAATAAATAATGAACATAAAAACGCTTGGTTAAAAACAGTTTGGTACAATTCAATCTTTTTTCCAATTGCAGAACTTTCAACCTCAATTACAATTGGACTTATAGTTTGGTTTGGAGGGTTAAATTCAATTTCAGAGGACTCAAATATTACTTTAGGTATAATTTTTCTGTTTATTCAGTTGTCTCAAATGTTATTTCGTCCATTACGTCAAATAGCTGACAAGTTTAATACGCTTCAGATGGGTATGGTGGCAGCAAATAGAATTTTTAAAATACTAGATACTGAAAGTAAAATTAATAATTTGGGTAAAGATGTTTTCACTTCAAACGATGGAGCTGTAGAATTTAAAAATGTTAATTTTTCTTATAATGAAAAAGAGATGGTTTTAAATAATGTTTCATTTAAAATAAAAAAGGGAGAAAAAGTAGCTATAGTTGGGGCAACAGGATCAGGTAAAACAACAATAGTAAATCTAATTACCAGATTTTATGATGCACAAAAAGGAAAAATAATAATTGGTGGGAATAATGTTAGAGACTATGAAATTGAGTCACTTAGAAATAAAATTTCCTTAGTCCTACAAGATGTTTTTCTCTTTGCTGATACAATTCTTAACAACATTACTTTGTTTAATAAAAACATCTCATTTGATTATGTGATTGACTCTGCTAAAAAAATTGGAATTCATGATTTCATAATGTCTCTTCCCGGAGGTTACAATTATAATGTACAAGAAAGAGGTGTTATGTTATCTCAAGGTCAGAGACAATTGATTTCCTTTTTGAGAGCTTACATTAAAAATCCATCTATTTTAATTTTAGATGAAGCTACCTCTAGTATTGACTCAAATTCTGAAGAACTGATTCAAGCAGCAACTCAAAAAATTACTGAAAACAAAACATCAATTATCATAGCACACAGATTATCCACAATTTTAAATTCAGATAGAATTTTTGTTATGAATAAAGGAGAATTAGTTGAATCTGGTTCTCACGATGAGTTGATGAAAAAAGAAAAAGGTTTTTATAAAAAGTTATATGAAATACAATTTCAAAAGGAAGTTAATAATCAAGTTCTAGTTCAAGCCTAGATTTAAAAGAACCAATATTATTATATGACTTTAATTCTCCGTTTTTAATTAATGAAAGCTTTCCATTCTCTTCAGAAATCACAACTGCAACTGCATCTGTTTTTTCTGTAATACCAACAGCTGCTCTGTGTCTTAAACCAAGTCTTGAATTTATATTTTTATTTTCAGAAACAGGTAAAATAACTCTTGAGCCAGTTATAAAATTACCTTCAATTATTACAGCTCCGTCATGTAATGGGCTGTTTTTATAAAAAATACTTTCAATAATTGGTGCCGAGATAACAGAGTTTAGTTTATCGCCAGTTGATCTGACAAAATCAAGAGAGTTGTTTTTTTCAATTACAAACAAAGCTCCAGTATTATTATTCTTTAAATTTTTGCAAGCTGCGATAAATTCATCAATATCCATTTTAGCTTGTTCATTTGATATTTTAAAAAATAAATTGAATTTTTTTAATAAGTTTTTGTTGTTAGTAATATTTGAAGATCCTAAAAGCAGTAGGAATTTTCTTATTTCCTGTTGAAAAACAACTATTAAAGCTATTAAACCAACACTAATAAAGCCGCCTAAAATATTACTTAAAATAGGCATGTTTACTAGTTCAGTTATTGACCAGATTATATATATAATAACAAATCCTAAAAAAATATTTATTGCTGCGGTTCCTTTAACTAATTTATAGGCATAATAAAGCATTACTGCAAAAAGTATTAAGTCAATTGCAGGGATCAGATAATTTTGCGCTATGTTTAATATATCTTCCAAGGATCTATAAAATTAGTTAAAATTGTTTTAAGCGTTTTTTTTTCCAAAATTATACAGTTTAATAACCTCTTTTGCTTCTTTTACATCATGAACTCTTAAAATATTAGCCCCATTTAGTAAGGCAACAGTATTTAGTGATGTGGTGCCATTTAATGCATTTTCAGGTTTAATATCTAATGTTTTGTATATCATTGATTTTCTTGAAACTCCTACCAGCACAGGTCGATCTAAATTTTTAAATAGGTTTAGATCATTTAATAGTTTGAAGTTATGATTAGCGGTTTTTCCAAAACCAAAACCTGGATCCAATATTATATCTCTAATATTAAAACTTTCTGCTTCTCTTATTTTTTGAGATAAATTTTTTATAACCTCCACAGTTACATTTTTGTATTGAGGATTGTTTTGCATATTATTTGGAGATCCTTTCATATGCATCATTATGTATGGTACATTAAATTTTCCAACAACTTTGAACATATTTGAATCCAAATCTCCACCAGAAACGTCATTGACAATTAAAGCTCCATTATCTAAGGCTTTTTTAGCAATCTCACTTCTAAATGTATCAATAGAAATAATTGTGTTTTTAAATGTTTTTAAAATTAATTTCACAATTGGTATGGTTCTTTTTTCCTCCTCTTCAATGGAAATATTTTTTGCACCTGGCCTTGTGCTATAACCTCCCAAATCAATAATGTCAGCTCCATCATCAAGCATTTTACCAACTTTATTGATAACATCTTTATTATTTGAATAACTTCCACCATCATAAAAAGAATCAGGTGTTACATTTATAATACCCATTACTCTTGGAGAGTTTAAGTCAAAAAGAGTTCCTTTAAAGTTTAATGTCATATTTTTAATAACTTTTAACAAAAGTAAACTACCTAATTCAAATTTTTCAACGAAATTTATATAAAAAAAAGTGGCTATTAACACATCAATTCAATACGACGAAGTTACATCAATTTGTAAAGATCTTTTTATAAAGAAAATGTCTGACTATGGAAGTGCATGGCGGATTTTAAGATTAACATCTCTAACGGATCAAATTTTTATAAAAGCTCAAAGAATTAGAGGTTTACAAACTAATAAAGAACGAAAAGTTGATGAAGGTCAGGTTTCTGAATTTATAGGAATCATAAACTATTCAATAATGTCATTAATACAGATTGAAAAAGGAGTAGTTGATTCGCCTGATTTGAATCTTGAACAAGCTACTAAATTATACGATCATCATTTGTCAATAACTAAAAGTTTGATGGAAAATAAAAACCACGATTACGGAGAAGCATGGAGAGATATGAGAGTAAGTTCATTAACTGATTTGATAATGCAAAAAATTCTAAGAATTAAGCAAATTGAAGATAATAAAGGTAAAACTTTAGTAAGCGAGGGAATAGATGCCAATTACCAAGATATGATTAATTATTCCGTTTTTGCTTTAATTCATCTTCAACATAAATAAATTATTTATGTTTAGGATTTTGAAAAAAATACTTAACATTCTTTTAACTCTATTTGGAGTAGTAACAATTATCTTTTTTTTGTTTAATATTCTTCCAGGTGATCCAGCACAAATGATGCTCGGGCAAAATGAAAATTCTGAGCAGCTTGAATTAATCAAAAAAAAGTATGGTTTTGATAAACCAGTTTTCAATCAATACTTGTATTATCTTAATGATCTTTCAATAATATCAATTCATTCTAAAGATCCTGAAAATATTTCGTTCTTATCAGAAAACAAATACAATTCATTTAACTTATTTTCAACAAAAAATTACAATGTAGAGATAAAGACACCCTATTTAAGAGAGTCGTATCAAAAAAATGGATTAACTGTAACAGAGATTATTAAAAATACGTTACCTAACACTATAGTTTTAGCAGTTTCATCAATATCCATTGCAATTTTTTTAGGGTTGTTTTTAGGAATTGTTTCAGCACTGTATAAAAATACTTGGATTGATGTTTCTATTCAATTTTTCAGCACATTAGGTATGAGTGTCCCCTCTTTTTTTAGTGCTATAATTTTTGCATGGCTTTTTGGTTATCTTTTAAATGAATATACTGGATTAAATATGACAGGAAGTTTATTTGAACTAGACGATTATGGAGAACAAATGACTCTTAAATTACAAAACTTGATTCTTCCATCCCTTGTTTTAGGGATAAGACCTGTGGCTGTAATTTCTCAAATGATGAGAAATTCTTTATTAAAAGTATTAAAAAAGAAATACATAACTACTGCGTACGCAAAGGGATTATCTAAAATAAAAGTGATACAAAATCACGCACTTAAAAACTCTTTAAATCCTGTGATAACAGCCTTGTCTGGTTGGTTTGCTAGTATGTTAGCTGGGTCTGTTTTTGTTGAATACATTTTTGGATGGAATGGGTTGGGAAAAGAAATTGTTGATGCTTTGAACAAACTAGATGTTCCGGTTTTAATCGGAGCAGTTTTGACAATTTCTGTTATTTTCATAATGATCAATATCTTTGTAGATATAATATATAAATGGTTGGACCCAAGAATAAAAATAATTAATTAGATGAGAAAAAAAATTGTAGCAGGAAACTGGAAAATGAATAATGATTTAGATCAAACAATAGATTTAATAAAAGAATTAAAAAGTGCAATTTCTAAAACTGAAGTAGATATTATGATAGCTCCTTCATTTCCTTTTTTAAAAGTTGCCTTTGATTTAACTGAAAATACAAATATTGAAGTTATATCTCAAAATGTAAATGAAAATAACTCCGGAGCTTTTACTGGTGAAGTTTCAGTTAAAATGTTAAAAAGTATTGGATTAAGTACAACTTTAATCGGTCATTCTGAAAGAAGAGCATTGTATTATGAAAACGATGATTTGTTACTTAAAAAAATAAATTTTGCTTTAGAAAATGAAATGAATGTTATTTTCTGTTTTGGGGAAGAATTAAGTGACAGAAAATCAGGAAAATATTTTGAAGTAATAAAAAATCAATTAGATAATACAATAATTAAACTAAAATCAAATCAATTAAAAAATATTGTACTTGCGTACGAACCTGTTTGGGCAATTGGAACAGGTGAAACTGCAACAGCTGATCAAGCTCAAGAAATGCACAGTTACATTAGAAGTTACATTTCAGAAAGATTTAATTTAGAAGTTGCTCAAAATATTTCAATATTGTATGGAGGTAGTGTTAAACCCATTAATGCCTCAGAAATATTTTCTAAAGCAGATGTTGATGGAGGTTTAATAGGAGGGGCAGCCTTGAATTCCTCTGATTTTTTAAAAATTATCGAGGCAAATACATGATTCAAAAAATCCTTAACTTAGAATGGTTTGGGAACAAAGGAAAAAATATCTGAAAAAATCTTAAGTGAGACTACTTCATCTCATGAGAACGAGATTATTCTATACAATGATGATGTCAATACTTTTGATCATGTAATTGATACTCTGATGAGAGTTTGTGATCACACTTTAGAACAAGCTAAACAATGTTCAATAATTGTTCATTACAAAGGAAAATGTAGTGTTAAATCTGGCTCATATTCAGATCTCAAACCAAGATGTACTAAATTATTAGATGCAGGTTTATCAGCCGAAATAATTTAGAAAGTATTATGGCATGGGTTTTGCTCATAATTTCTTGTGAAAAAATTAATTTTCTTATTTATGGGTCTTTTTACAATATCTTGTAATTCACAAGAATCAAACACTATCACAAAAAAAGAAAGTATTCACCAGTTTGTTCTGACTGATCTTAATGGAGATTCTTTTGATATGTCCTCACTTAAAGGAAAAAAAGTTATGATTGTTAATACAGCATCCAAATGCGGACTAACATATCAATATGAAATTCTAGAAAAAATGTACAACGATCACAAGTCAAATAATTTTGTTATTGTCGGTTTTCCTGCTAATAATTTCCTATGGCAAGAGCCAGGTACTAACGAGGAGATAGCTAAATTTTGTCTTAAAAATTATGGAGTTACTTTTCCAATGATGGAAAAAATATCCGTAAAAGGATCAGACATGCACCCCTTATACAAATTCCTCACTAAGAAAGCTAAAAATGGTTACAAAGATTCTTCCGTTAAATGGAATTTTCAGAAATATTTAATTAATGAAAATGGTTATCTTGAGAAAATAATTTCTCCAAGAACAAAACCAGATGATCCATCTGTTGTTGAGTGGATTAAAACATAATTAAATGAAAAAAAACAAAGGAGTCGACACAAAATGTGTTCACTCAGGTGATCTAATCGATGACCGATTTAAAGGTGCTACATCGCCTTTGTTCCCTTCTACTGCTTATGATTTTATTGATGTTAATGAAGATAAATATCCAAGATATTTTAATACTCCTAATCAACTTGCATTATCTAAGAAAATTGCTGACTTAGAAAATTCTGAAGATGCTTTACTTTTTGGTTCTGGAATTGCAGCAATTTTTAGTTCTTTATTTAGTTTTATCAAATCAGGTGATCATGTAATATTTCAATCTTCAATTTATGGAGGAACTTTAAACTTAGTTATAAAGGAATTTAAAAAATTTAATATTAAATATAGTCTTGTAGATAGTTTCGATTTGAAAGATTATAAAAAAGAAATTAAATCAAATACCAAAATTATTTTTATTGAATCACCCAGTAACCCGTTACTGAAATTAATAGATTTAAAATCAATAGCTAAACTGTGTAAAAAAAATAATTTGATTTCAATTATTGACAATACATTTTCTAGCCCAATTAATCAAAATCCTTCAGACTTTGGAATTGATATTATAATCCATAGTGCTACAAAATATTTAGGAGGGCATAGCGATATTTTAGCAGGAGCTCTTGCATCAAATAAAAAATACATACAAACAATAAAAGAATCATCAATAAATTATGGAGGTAATTTAAGTGATTATACAGTCTGGTTACTTGAAAGAAGTATTAAAACTCTTTCACTTAGAGTTGCTAAGCAAAATGAAAATGCTTTAAAAGTTGCAAAATTTTTATTTGAACATCAAAAGGTGAATTCAGTTAACTACCCTGGGCTAAAGTCTCATCCAGATTATGAGTTGTCACTAACACAAATGAAAGGTTTTGGAGGAATGCTTTCGTTTGAACTCAATGATTTAGATGAAGCTATAAAGTTCACAAGAAAAATTAAATTAATTAAATCAGCCATGAGTCTTGGAGGTGTAGAATCAACAATATGTTCACCAACTTTGACATCTCATTCAAAAATTTCAAAAGAAGAGAGAGAAAAAATAGGTATTTTTGATGGGCTTTTAAGATTTTCAGTTGGTATTGAAGATTTTGAAGATATTAAAAACGATTTAGATCAAGCATTAAGTCAACTATGAGTGTAAAATTAGATATTCTTGCTTTTGGAGCACATCCAGACGATGTTGAATTAGGTTGCGGTGGAACTGTAGCAAAAGAGGTTTCTAAAGGAAAAAAAGTTGGCATAATTGATCTGACAAGAGGAGAGTTAGGGACTAGAGGAAGCGTGGATCTTAGAGATCAAGAATCAAAATTAGCATCAAATGTTCTTGGTTTAATATTAAGGGAAAATTTAAATTTTAAAGATGGTTTTTTTCAAAACAACGAATCAAATCAAATTGAAATTATTAAAGTTATTAGGAAATATAGACCTGAAATTGTTTTGTGTAATGCTGAGGATGATAGGCATATAGATCACCCAAAGGCTGCTGAACTGGTCAGTAGTGCTTGTTTTTTAAGTGGACTTAGGAAAATTGAAACAATTGATAATGGTAAAAATCAGTTAGAATGGCGTCCTAAAAATGTTTATCATTATATACAATGGAAAAATTCATCACCTGACTTCCTTGTTGACATCTCTGGATTTATAAGCATAAAATTAGAAGCAATCAAAGCATATTCAAGCCAATTTTATGACCCAAATAGTAATGAACCTGAAACTCCAATTAGTAGTAAAAATTTTATCGATAATGTGATTAATAGATCAGCTGATTTAGGAAGATTAATTAACGTGGAACACGCTGAAGGTTTTACATCTAAAAAATCACTAGGAATTAATACTCTTGAAGACCTTATATAAATATATAAGCCCAATAAATTAATAATCCTTGTATTGGAAGTCTAGTTATTAAAGGAACTATATTTTTATTTTTTTTTATTCCTTTTCTTAGATGATATATATTGGCTGGAAAAACCAATATTAATAATATTATTATTCCTTTAGCAGAAAATGGTCTTGTGACTTCAGAAATCATTCCTAATGCTAGAAAGATTTCAGCAACTCCAACTATAATATTAATTTTTTCTGGGTAAGGAACCCATTTTGGTGTTATTTTAATAAAAAAAGAAGGGTTTTTAAAATGACTTATTCCAGCAAACAGATAGAATAAAATCATTAATATTAATGATACAGTTGTGAATTTAAGCATAAAAGACATCAATAAGTTAATAAATATCTAAAACATTTTATTAGAAATATTTGACAAAATAATATAAATTTGCGCCTGATTAAATGGTGGTTGTAGTTCAGTTGGTTAGAACGCCTGATTGTGGTTCAGGAGGTCGCCGGTTCGAATCCGGTCTTCCACCCAAAAGTAAGCCCTCGAGATATCGGGGGTTTTTTTGTTGTTCTAACTACTGGATGTCCTCAGACATAATTAACTATTTATTTACCCAGTCTTCAATCGTTTTAAAAACTGAACATAAGCCATCTGCTTTTTTAGTTAAAGAATACTCGACTTTTGGTGGTATTTGCTGATATTGTTTTCTTGATATTAAATTATCTCGATGTAAACTTTTTAGTTGGTCTGTTAAAACCTTTCTGGAAATATTTGGTATTGAAGTTGCTAATTGTCCAAATCTAACAACCCCTTTTTTTCTTATAGTGTTAATAATTAACAGCTTCCATTTTCCACCTAACATTTCTGTAAAAGATTCAACAGGGCATAGTTCTTTAGTTACTTTCATAATACTGTTTTAGTAACCTTAAGGTTTCTAGAATTTAATAGTTACTTAAAGGTAACAAGTTACTTTATATAACCAAATTTAGTAATATTGCTTTTATAAAAAAATAAATATGAAAACAAACGCTTTATTATCATTATTGCTAATTATGGTAACATCTTTAGCATTTGCTCAATCTGATTTTAATTTAGATTCAAGTAAAATTAAATGGGTGGGTAAAAAAATTACAAATCAATCACATTCAGGAACATTAAAGTTCAAAAAAGTAAATTTAAAAATTGACAACAACGCTAGTATTTCAGGTCAATTTGAAGTTGATATGCATAGTCTTACAAATACCGATTTGAGTGGGGAATGGAAACAAAAATTGGAAGGACATTTGAAATCCGATGATTTTTTTTCTGTTGAAAAATACCCTGAAGCTAGCTTAATCATCACAAAAGTGAATTCTATTAAAAATAACTTATACGACTTGACAGGTAATTTAACAATTAAAGGAATTACTAGACCTGTAGATTTTACATTGACTGTTCTTGATGATAAGATTGAAAGTAATTTAACTTTTGATAGGTCAAAATATGATGTTCAATTTGCATCAGGAAGTTTCTTTGAAAATTTAGGAGATAATTTGATTTATGATGAAATTAATTTAGAAATAATATTGAATAAAATATAAAAAATATGCTTTACAAAAAACAAGACCGTCCAAAGTGTGGATGTGGAAATACACAAGACCCAAATGGATATTGTGATGGCTCACACTTAAATAATTAAAATACTGCCCTCCCTGGAGGGCTTTTTAAATTAAAGGCATATCTTCTTCTTTTAATTCAGCAACTTCTAATCCACGTAAGAATGAAAATTAAATGTTATTTTACATTCTATATTGAATGTTTTTTAGTATATTAATAATAAAATATTAAAATGAAAAACATCACATTACTTATAACAATTACTTTTTTAATAATTAGCTGTCAAAATAATGAACCAAACTTAAATGAAAATGTTGGTGAAATTTTAAGCGGAAATAATAAAGGAAGTACTTATTCAATTGGTAGCATGGAACATGCTCAATTAGCTCTTGATTTTTCAACTGCTTTTGTAAATCAAGATTATGATTTTGTAACGGAAGAAAATTATTTACAAACTGTCTTTTTTTATCCTGAAAAAGGATTAGATAGACTCGAGTTTGATTTACCAAGTTTAATAGAACTTGCAAAATCTATGCACGAACCATATGATTCAATTAGAAGAAATGTTTATGATGTAATTCCAGTAGTGCCATCACACAATGAGAATTTAACTGTTGTAATGTTTCCATTTACTGAAACTAGATACAGAAAGGATGGTGAAATTGAAAAGTATAGATTTTATGAAAGACATTATATCGTAGATGGTAAAATTGCTGGAGTTAGAAAATGGAGTCAAGAGGAATAAAAAAACTAAAAAAATAACTTGAGAGAATATAAATCAATAGGTGTAGACTTTACTTTTATAGGGCTAGGGATTTTTATTCTTTATATAATTAGTGACGAGTTTAAAGATTTTGATGTCATTAAAGAGAATCTTTACTACTCTTTATTTTCTCTAGTAATTATTATTATATCATCATTTAACATAATAAAAGTAAATAGGAAAGGTATAATCAAAGAACTCTACCTTATTAATTTCAAGTTAAAAAGTAAGACTTGGAGAGAAATTAAATGTTATGCTGAAGTTGATGAAGTTTACGATGGAAAATACGGAAAATCAACCACAGAAGCAATTTGGTTTATTGATTATAATGATAAAGTTAGTCTTAGAATAACCAAAGATTTAAGACATAATTTTGAGCAAGTTCTAGAGATAGTAGATAAATTCGAAGACAAAACAAACCAAAAAATAGAAGTATCTAACCCTTATTTTATGATTAGAGGATGGACAAAAGCTAGTGAATATTTTACATTAAGTAATAATGAAAAGTAAATGGTATTTATGTATCTACTTTTTATATTAAAAATAAGGGAATATTTTAGAATTTTGTGGGTAGTTTAATATAGTCTAAAAACTCTTGCTTTTTATCTTGATTTTTAAAAACTCCTCCAAACTCACAAGTAACGGTACTGCTAGCAATATCTTTTATTCCTCTTTGATTTACACATAAGTGTTTTGCATCAATAACACAAGCAACGTCTTTAGTATTAAGGACTTCTTGTAGTTCCCTTACAATTTGTATAGTTAATCGTTCTTGAACTTGTGGGCGCTGAGCATAGTATTGAACTATACGATTCATTTTTGATAAACCAACTACATTTCCATTTGAAATATAAGCTATATGTGCTTTACCAACTATTGGAAGAAGGTGATGTTCGCAAGTTGAATAAAGGGTAATATTTTTTTCAACTAGAATTTCTCCATATTTGTATTTGTTATCAAATGTTGAAGCTTTCGGTTTATTTTTAGGATTTAAACCACTAAAAATTTCATTGATATACATCTTAGCAACTCTCTTAGGAGTACCCTTCAAACTATCATCGGTCATATCCATACCTAGGGTATAAAGGATATCAGCAACTCTTTTTTCGATTATTTCAATTTTCTCTGAGTCAGTGAGTTCAAAAGCATCATCTCTAAGTGGAGTGTCTTCGCTTGTAGACAAATGACTGTCTCCAATAATATCTTCAATAGTTTTAAGTTCCTTGTCGTACTTCATAGTTTGTTATTACAAATTTAACTAAATAATATTTAATTATTACCAATAAGTATGCCATTATAAAACCAATAAATAATAATTTATATGATTTAAATCATATAAATTAACTGTTTAAACTTTGTTAAAGTTATTTTAAAGTGCCCAGATATTTTTAACTTTTCCTTCTTCATCAACCAAAAACACCTCAACTACGTTCATAGTTTCACCAGTTTTTGTTGTAATTTTTAAAAAACATGTTATATAATTTCCATGCTCAACAATATCTACTAGTTCTTGTTGAAGTTCTGTTTCTTTAACAAATCCAAAAATTACTTCTTCAATTTGTTCAGCACCTTTAGCTTCAAGTCCTAAATTAGGAGCTAGCATATGATAGTCATCAGTAGTTGGTACTTTAGACCATGATTCAAAACCATTTTGCCACTGGAAAGTATCCTTATAATACTTTATGGCTGCTGCAGTTGGAGAAAGTATTTTTGTAGCTTCAATAGTTTCTACAGTTTTGGTAGTTTCTTGACATGAAAATAAAATCAGGGTAAATAAAATAGTATATAATTTTTTCATATTTAAAAAGTTTGAAATAAAAATAGTAAAAACTAATTCATTACTCCAACTAAGAAATTCAATAAAATAATTTGAGTAATTTTAAAATAAAACAATATTTATGAAAAAAATTTTAGAGAAGAAAATTGTTGTTTCTAAAGATGATTTAGATGATTTAAATCATGTAAATAATATTGTTTATATATACTGGATATTAGACATAGCTAAAAAACATTGGAAAAGTCTGGTTTCAAGCCAAACTTTAGAAAATTACCATTGGGTTTTATTAGATCATAATATAAAATATTTGCGACCTGCTTTATTAAAAGATAAAATAAAAATAAAGACTTATGTTGAGAAAACAGCAGGCGTTAAGTCCAGCAGAGTAGTGGAAATATATAATGATAATTCAGAAAAACTACTAGTTAGTTCCATAACAAATTGGTGCTTAATTAGCTCCAAGACCAATAAACCTTGTAGAATTCCTAAAGAAATAGTAGAGGTTTTCAGTTAGAATTTTATTCAAATTTATTTTTAACATACAAAACATTTTATGTAGAATGTTTTATATTAGTAGTTTACTAACCAATAATTTATAAAATGAAAATTAAAATTTTACTAATTGCATTTTTTGTAACCATATCATTAAATGCTCAAAAAAAGAAAAATGGTAATATTTATATTAACCATCCTGCCATTGAAGTTATTGAAAATTTACACTCTGCAATGAATGCAAACGATTCAGAAGCTTTATCTAAAATTATTTCAGACGACTTTAAAGGAGTTTCCGGAGAACAAATGAATAAAGATGCAGAACCACAAACTAAAGCTGAATTTATTCAACAAGTCAATAGTGCTCATGCTATATCAAAGTACTATAGTGTTAGAAAAACTTCAAATTCTTATCCAGATGCAGTGGAATATAAAGATGAAAATTTTTCAGGTGTAACATGGATTTACAGCTGGGAATATTTTACTGCAGTAGGAGGAACAACAGGAATTGATTATTCTCAACCAAGACATACTCAATATGTTGTAAATAAAGATAATCAAGTAGTTTTTGCTAGATATTATCTTAATCAAAGACCATATACTGAAACACAAAAAAGTCAAAGAGAATTGGAGGATGGGGAAGTGTATTCACATCACCCAAACATTAATACTGTTAGGCGATTTATTAAAGCGCTACAATACAACGATGATGAAAATTTATTTGTTGATTTTGCTGAGAACGTAAATGTCAATGGATTATTCAATGATTGGGGAGCTGATCCTTTAAATTTAGATGGATTAAGAGATGGATTCAATACTTTTAAAAGTAATTTTGAAATTAAAGGTATGGACAATATGTGGATCAAGTTTTTTGAAATTGAATCAGGAGCTGATTTTGTTCAATCGTGGTGGAGAGTTTCAGTAACAAGAAAAAAAGATGGAAAAGAAATAGTATTCCCAGTAATGTTTAACCATAATTTCAATGAAGATGGAAAGATAACAAGGCATTGGGAATCTTGGAATCAAGCAAAACTTCAATAATCAATTACAAAAAAACCCTCGAGAAATTGAGGGTTTTTATTTTATTAAAAAATCTATAATCTACAATTGATCAAGAATTGGTTTTATAAATTTAACCCAGTGGTCGTATCCCTTTTCGTTTAAATGAACTCCGTCATAACTAAGCTCGTCAATAATTAATCCTGAATCATTTACGAAAATTGAGTATAAATCGATTACAGAGTATGATTTTGAATTAGAAGCATTGTTTTTTATAATTTGATTTAAACTAATTATTTGATTTTTATAAATTTCTTTTTTCACTGGAAGAACAGTTTGAACATAAATTATTGTTTTAGGAGATTTTTGTGAGATGTGAGTAGCAATTTTATGTATGTTGTTTCCAATTCTTTTAATTGATGAATCCGTTTGAGGATTATTCCAAAGATCATTAATGCCAATTAATAAAAAAACTGCTCTAGGTTTAAAATATATTATTTCATCTAATCTAGCTATAACACCATCAGTTGTATCTCCTCCAATTCCTCTGTTTTTTATATTTGGTATGTTTAATCTTTCACTCCAATCGTTACCTCCAGCAGTGATACTATTTCCTAAAAAAACTATGTCATTTAAATTTAGAGGCTTTTCTTTAAATTCTTCAATAACCTTTTTATAGTTTTTTTTACCCCAATCATCTTGAGATTTAATAATTAAATCATTTTTTGGATAAAGATGATTTATAGTTAAGTTATTTTGAGATAATAGGGTAATAGGAAATACAATTAATAATAAAATTTTTAAATAATCTGTATTATGCATAGCTATTATAAAATAATTTATTTTTTAATTGCAGTAGCATTGTCCATGATATAAACTCCACTACTAACATCGTCTCTTTTAAGTCGGAGAATTCCAGTAACTGTCACTAGTTCATCCATTAAAAAATCATCATAACCTGGATTTAATCTAAGTTCTATGGCCGACTCAGGTCCTCCAAACCCACAGAAGAAACAATCAGCATAAGGATTTTCAGACAACACGAAAATACCTTCATCAGGAGCAAGAGTTAGCATGTAGCCAGTAATTCTAACTTCTTTGTTATCTAAAGATTCAACTGTTTCACCAAAATGTGCAATTTGATAATATCCATAAAGTTCTTCATTATATTCGGATTCGTAATAAACATCTCTTAGTTTTAGCCAATCAATTTCAACTTGAGAATAAATTGAATTAGAAATCAAAAAAAAGATTATTATAATAAATTTATTCATCAGCAAGAATTTTTGAAATATTCATTCTGTACACTTGAATGACAGGAATTAGTGCAGAAATTAAACCAATTAATATAGATAAAGCTAATAGCCAATATTCTTCGTTTAGTATTATAATTGAACTCAAGTCGTAATTTATACTTTCGTCCATTAATGAAGATACAAACATTACTCCAAACCTGCTAAAAAGTAAGCCAATCATAAAACCAGTAACTGTAAGAATTAAACTTTCGAAAATTATCATTTTTGATAACTGAAATCTTGAAGCTCCCAATGTTCTAATTAAAGCCATTTCATATTTTCTATCATTCATTGAGTTGAATAAATTAATAAAAAGACTGAATGCAGAAACAATTATTATTAAGTATGCTAGGTAGCTTAAAGTCTCTATTCCAAATCCAAAAAGTTTAAACAATCTTGAAATTTCATATGAGGGTACAGCTGCTTGAAGATTGGTATTTTCATTAATCTGTCGAGGAAATTGAATGATGTTCATCGGACTTTTGAATTTGATTAACATCGCAGTTATTTCTCTATCATCATGTTCATGTTCTTCATCATGTTCATGTTCTTCATCATGGTTATGCTCTTCGTCATGGTCATGTTCCTCATCATGGTCATGTTCTTCATCATGGTCATGAGAACCATGAATATTCCATACACTTTCAGGTGATGTAAGAATAAGTTGATCCATTACGGAACTGGATGGTTTCAATAATCCAACAACTACAAATGCTCTATCTGAATGAGCTTGACCTGTTTCTCTTAATCCATGAGAACTGATTAAGCTATCCCCTAATTTTATTTTTAATTTTTCATAAACTTTGGATCCAACTACAACTTCGTAAGGCTTATCCCATTGTTTGCCTTTAATTAATTCACCCTTATATAAATCAATTAATTTTTTTTCAGTTCCTACTATCCTATAACCTTTATGATTGTCTCCGTAGAGAAGCTTGATGCTTGATCCAACCATTTTATTATTACTAATTTTTTCTGCCTCAGAAAGAGATATATTTCCAGTTGGTGAGTCAATGTGATAAACCGAAGAAAGTATTAATTGAAGAGGGCTTCCTTTTGCACCAATAACCATATCAATTCCTCTTAAATTATTTTCCATTTGATCTTTAATTAGTGAATTTAATTGAAGAAGTAAAGAGATTATTCCTATTCCAAGAACTAGTAAAGCAACAGTAATAGTAGAGCTTAAAGCTTTGTTGAAAATATTTTTTATGCTTAGCTTAAATACATTCACAACTTAATAGATTTTTTAAAATGTTTCTTTAGTCGACTATCGTGAGTAATTACTATTAATTGAGCCCCAAAATCTGATGCTTGTTTTTTTAAAAGTTTAATAACGTTTGAGCAATTATCATCATCTAAGCTTGATGTTGGTTCATCGGCTAAAATTAATTTGGGAGAATTAACAATAGCAAGAGCTATAGAAACCCTTTGTTTTTCACCCTGACTTAATTCATTTGTCTTTTTATTTATTTTATCAAAAATATTTAAGTTGTTTAAAATGGTTTCGATCCTTTTATTATCTTTTTTTTCAGCTATATACTGGGCTAATTCTAAATTTTCTTTTACTGTTAATGAATTTACAAAATGAGGTTTCTGAAAAACAATTCCTATATTATCTCTTCTAAATCTATCAAGTTGAAATGAAGAAAGTTTAGTTAGTTCTTTTCCATACAATTCAATTGAGCCTGATTTAGCTTTTAGTAATCCAGATAAAAGATGTAATAATGTAGTTTTTCCAATACCTGAATTACCAAGTATTAATAAATTTTCTTCATTTTTAAGCATGATGTCTTCAAATTTGAATATGAAGTCATTATCATAACTAAACTCTATTTTTTCGGTCTTAATCAATTAACTTAAATTTTTTTGATCACAAAAATAATAAACCTTACTAAATCGAATATTTGTTTTTATATTTATTATAAATTTTAAAATAGACTTTGAATTTACTAATTCTATACGCTACACTCACCATAACTTTATCTTTTTTGTGCTCAATCTTAGAAGCTGTGCTTTTAAGTGTTAATCCTACCTTTCTAAAAATCAAAATAAATGAGGGTAAAAAATATGCTGAAAACCTTCAAATGATGAGGAAAAATATTGATGAACCATTAATAATTATTTTGACTCTCAATACTATAGCGCATACAGTAGGTGCAATTTTGGTAGGAGTTCAAGCAAAAGAAGTTTATTCGTCAATAAATAATGATTCATATGAACTCTTTGGAACACTATTAACTGAAGATTTAGCAGTTGGAATAGTTTCAGGGATAATGACAGTGTTAATTTTATTAGTTTCGGAAATCATTCCAAAAACTTTGGGTGCGACTTATTGGCATAAATTGGTAAGATTTACATCTGCTTTTTTAAGCTCAATAATTCCACTTTTCAGAAATACTGGAATTCTGTTTTTGTTACAATTTTTTACCAGACTTATCAATAAATCAAAAAAAATAAGTGTATTTACTCGGGAAGATTTTTCAACAATGGCTGAAATAGCAGAGGAAGAAGGTGTTATTGAAGAAAGCGAGTCTGATATTATCAAAAATATGGTAAAGTTTAAAGATGTTAAGATTCGAAACATTATGACGCCTTTTTCAGTTATGAAAATTGCTTCAGAATCTGAAACTATTCAAAATTTTTACAATAAAAACACTAAATTGTCTTTTTCTAGGATTCCAATTTATTCTGAAAAAACCGATAACATAACAGGTTATGTTCTAAAAGATAATATATTAGAGCAAATTGTAAAAAACAATGGAGATTCTTTGTTAATATCAATTAAAAGAAAAGCTATTTTTTCAAATTATGAATCTCAAATCCCTCAAGTTTTCGATAAGTTAATTAAAGAAAGAGAGCACATATCTATCGTCACTGATGACAATGGAACAGTCAACGGAATTGTAACATTAGAAGATATAATAGAGACTTTACTTGGTCGTGAGATAATGGATGAAACCGATACAGTCAAAGATATGCAAGCCTTAGCTAGATCTAAAAAAACTATCGTTGAAAAATAGTATTCTATTTTTTTATTTCTTCAAAATAGAACAGTTTTTCAATCCGTATATTAAGTTTTTCAGCAATTTTCATAGCTAGTTCTAGAGTTGGCTTGTACCTATATCTTTCAATTGAAATAATTGTTTGTCTGCTTACTCCAACACTGGCTCCTAATTCTTCCTGTGTTAAACACTTTTTCTGTCTAACTTCTTTCAAGGTGTTTTTTAAAATCATCTTAAGCTGTTCTGTGTAGGTAAAATTGATATAATGATTTAATTATCGATATAAATGCAAGTAGTACCAGAACAGCAAAAACAATTCCAGTATCTGTTATTTGAAAGCTAATATATAATTCTTGATTTCCTGTGAGATTTAATAATTCTTTATTTTGAAAATTAGAACATAAATACCCAATAAATATGAACAAAGAGAATTCGTAAAGCAAATAACCTAATTTATAGGATTTTGAATTTATCATATCGTCTCTTTCATCTCTATTTTCTTTTTTTTTGAAAACAACCTCTAAAACAGAATAGGCTATGGAAAAATAGATTACTGTAGATATTATTATTTGAATTATTTTTTCAATTAAACCATCAATTAAAATCAAATTTTTCTCTTGATTTTCATAAAAGTAAGGAAGGAAAATTAAAGCAAATACAATTGAATAAGTGATTTCAATTAAAATGGATATTTCTTTTTTAGATAATGACATGATTTTATTTTTGAATGATCCTTAGAATTAGAACTGAAAGTTTAGAAATGGAATAAGTAAATAGTCCAAATAAAGTTGAAAGTAAAGCTACTTTTAAACCTCCAGCCAATATTGAAGGCTCTGCTCCTCCAGTTGCTTCAATAGCATCAAAAGCAGTTATAAGTCCAATAAATGAACCCATAACACCCAATCCTAATCCAAGCGAACCACTATCGTTAATGTGTTTAATCATTTTTTTTGAAATTTCAACATTTTTTTTGAGATTCATTAAGGATTTTACTGTAAAGAATACTGATGTCAATAAACAGATTAGAATTAGTGACATAAATAATGCTCCACCCTCCAAAAATCTGTTAAACAAAGTTGTTCCTATTAATCCTGTTATAATTGCCATAATTCTTAAAATTTTAAGTTTCATTTATTATTGATATGTTAAGTTAGCTTTACAAATATATATAAAATAATGTTAAGTTAACTTAACATTATTTCTTTTTTTCAATTTTGTATATTGTATAGATGTCAATAAATAAATTTTTTTACTTTTTAACTCTTTTATTGTTTTTTTCATGTGACTATTCCAACGATAAATTAAAGCCCAATATTGTTTTATTTATGGTTGATGATTTAGGTTGGCAGGATACTTCAGTGCCTTTTTGGAATAAGAAAACAAAATACAATGAAATTTACAGCACGCCAAATATGGAATTATTGGCAGATATGGGTGTAAAATTCACCAATGCTTATTCAACACCGGTTTGTTCACCTACCAGAATTAGTCTAATGACTGGTATGAATTCAGCTAGACATAGGGTAACTAATTGGACCTTACATCCAAACGTAAGAAAACCTGCTGAAATCAATCATAGCACATTTGATTTTCCAAATTGGAACTACAACGGATTGTCAGTCTCTGATTCAATCCCTAATTCAGTTTTAGCAACTCCACTTCCTCAAATTTTAAGAGACAATGGATATTTTACTATCCATGCTGGTAAAGCACATTTAGGTGCTATTGGATATCCATCAGAAAATCCTTTAAATATTGGTTTTGATATTAATATTGCTGGGCATGCTGCAGGAGCTCCACAAAGCTATTTAGGAAAAGATAATTTCGGGAATAATGATTCAAAAAATAAAATATGGGCTGTTCCCGGACTTGAAAAATATCACGGAAAAGATATTTTTTTGACTCAAGCTTTAAGTGAAGAAATTTTAAAAAATTTAGAAAAGCCATTAAAATTAAACTCTCCTTTTTTTCTATATTTTTCATTGTATGGTGTACACACTCCATTAATGGAAGATGAACGATTTAGTGAAAAATATAGAAATATTGGACTTGAAAAATCTGAGATTAAGTATGCTTCGATGATTGAGAGTATGGATAACGCTTTAGGTACTATTTTGAATAAATTAAAAGAAGAGAATATTTTACATAATACAATAATTATTTTCATGTCTGACAATGGAGGTTTAAGTGCAGTAGCAAGACAAGGAGAAAAACACAAGCATAATTATCCTCTTAAAAGCGGTAAAGGATCTATTTATGAAGGAGGAATTAGAGTTCCAATGATAGTTTATTCCCCTTTTCATGATGATAGTAACAAAGAGGTTCACCAGCCAGTGATTATTGATGATTTTTTTCCATCAATTTTAGATTTAACTAATTCAATTTCAAAATCAGTGATTCAAAAAATAGATGGAAGAAGTTTTGTTCCATTACTAAATAATGAAAAATATGAGTTAAAACCTTTATTTTGGCACTACCCAAACTGGTGGGGACCAAGTGGTCCAGGAATTGGAAGTTTCAGTGCGGTTAGAAATGGAGATTGGAAATTAATTTATTTCCATCACAATCAAACTATTGAATTATATAATTTAAAGGATGATATTTTTGAAAATAACAACCTAGTATTAAAAGAAAATAAAAAAAGAATAGAACTGTCTAATATGCTAACAAATTACTTAATTTCAGTAGATGCTCAAATGCCATTCAATAAGTTAAAAAATTCAGTTGTTCCATGGCCTAATGAAATTTCTTTAAATAATGAAGAAATCTAATCTTCCACAAAAAATATGTCCTGTTTGCAATTTTCCATTTAATTGGCGAAAAAAATGGGAAAAAAACTGGGACAATGTTATTTATTGTAGTAAAAAATGTAGAATGTCAAAAAATAAATTATGACAAGAAATTGGTGGAAGGAACAAGTTATTTATCAAATTTATCCAAGATCTTTTTATGATTCAAATGGAGATGGGATAGGAGATTTAAACGGAATAACCTTAAAATTAGATTACTTAAAGTTTTTAGGAATAGATATTATTTGGTTGAGTCCCCATTTTGATTCTCCAAACGATGATAATGGATATGATATTCGAAATTATAAAATGGTGATGAAGGAATTCGGTACAATGGAAGATTTTGATAATCTATTGTCTGCAATTCACAAAAGAAATATGAAACTTGTAATAGATCTAGTTGTAAATCACACTAGTGATGAACACGATTGGTTTTTACAAAGTAAATCCTCATTAAGCAATAACTTTAGAGATTATTACATATGGAAAAAGGAAAATGGTAATATTCCACCAAATAATTATACATCATTTTTTGGAGGGTCTGCTTGGGAAAAAGATGAAAACACCAACGAATATTATTTACATTACTTTTCAAAAAAACAGCCTGATCTAAATTGGGAAAATGTTGATGTTAGAAATGAGGTTTATAACATAATGAAATTTTGGCTTGATAAAGGTATAGATGGTTTTAGGATGGATGTAATTCCTTTTATTTCAAAACATCAAGACTTTAATGATTTATCAAGTTCAGAACTAAAAAATCCAGAAAAAATATATGCGTCTGGTCCCAGGTTGCATGAATTTTTAAAGGAGATGAATATCAAAGTTCTTTCAAATTATGATGTAGTTTCGATTGGAGAGGCTTTTGGGATTACTCATAATTCTATGTTAAAAATGACAGATGAAAGAGAAAAAGAATTAAACCTTGCATTTATTTTTGATATAATTAGAATTGGTCGTAAAAATTGGATTCAAAACAATTGGAATCTTCAAGATCTCAAAAAAATGTTTGATTTTCAATCTAATACAACTGATTTTAATTGGCCGACAGTTTTTTTAAATAATCATGACAATCCAAGAAGTGTCAGCAAATTTGGAAATGATATAAAATATAGAATTAAATCCGCAAAACTTTTAGCTATGCTTATTTTGACTCAAAAAGGAACTCCTATTTTATATCAAGGTGAAGAAATAGGAATGACAAACCATAAATTTGATTCTATTAATCAATTTGATGATTTAGAAGTTTTAGGAAATCTTTCAAAAGCATTAAAATCTGGACTGAGTAGAAAAGATTATTTATATAATTTAAATATGTCATCAAGAGATCATTCTAGAACAACAATGCAATGGAATGATAAAATACAAGGTGGCTTTAGTTTTGAAAACAAAAATTGGTTTTTGGCAAACCCAAATTTTAAAACAATCAATGTAGAAAACGATAAAAAAAATCCAAACTCAATACTCAATTTTTATAAAAAACTTATTTCTTTTAGAAAAGCGTCAAAAGATTTAGTTTATGGGGATTATCAAGATTTAGATCCAAAACATAAAAAAGTATTTATTTACAAGAGAGATAAATTAAATAATTCTTATGTAATAATTTTAAATATGTCTGATTCTGCATTAACATATAATTTTAATAATTTAACAGAATATTCTTTAAAAATATCAAATAGGGAATCTAAAGTAAACTATTGTCCAAAAAAGATAAAATTGCTTCCATGGGATGCATTATTATTTAAAAAATAATATAAAATGCTAAAAGAAAATGATGCTGAAATTTCCTGGTTTGCTCCAATTTGTGATGGAGATGATGATCTGCTAGGTTCAAGAAATCCAAAATTTAAAAGCACATGGGAAAACACCTCCAGAATTATTAAAACAGCTGATAAACTTGGTTACACTAATGTTTTGTGCCCATCCTCTTATCAAGTTGGTCAAGACACATTAACTTTTGTCTCTGCTATGGCTCCATTAACCAATCAAATAAATTTTTTAGCAGCAATTAGGTGTGGAGAAATTCATCCTCCTATGTTAGCCAGAAGCCTTTCAACTTTAGATCATATTTTAAAAGGCAGGTTAACAGTTAATATTATATCCTCTGATTTGCCTGGAAATAAGCTTGAATCAAGCATTAGATATTCAAGATCAAGGGAGGTAATTAATATTTTAAAACAATGCTGGAATGAGGATGAAATCAATTTTAGAGGTGAGTTTTATAATTTAAATTTACCGACTGATCCCGTAAAACCTTTTCAGCAAGGCGGTCCTCTACTTTATTTTGGAGGATACTCCCCTGATGGTGTTGATTTGTGTGCTGAACATTGTGACGTCTACTTAATGTGGCCAGATACAGAAGATAAAATATCAACTTTGATTTCTAATATGAAAGCTAAAGCATTAGGTTACAACAGAACAGTTCAATTTGGTTTAAGAGTTCATGTTATTGTAAGAGAAACTGAAGCTGAGGCTAGAAAATATGCAAGTAAATTAATATCAAATTTGGATTATAATTTAGGTAATGATATTAGAGATAGAGCTCAAGATTCAAAATCATTAGGAGTTTCGATGCAATCTGAATTGAGGTCAAAGTCAGATAAAGATTTTTATGTTGAATCTAATTTATGGACTGGAATAGGACTTGCAAGATCTGGATGTGGTGCTGCAATTGTTGGAGATCCAGATCAAGTCTATAATAAATTAAAAAGGTATATGAACCTTGGAATACGATCTTTTATATTGTCAGGTTATCCCCACCACAATGAGTGTGAACTTTTTGCTAAATATGTTTTACCTAGGTTTAATAATATTCATTTTTCAAAAGCTTTTAACAGAGTACCTAAATCAATTCCAAATACTCCACTAGGCAGTGGAATAAGAAAATAGACCTATGTTAGATTTTAGTATCGTTATTTTCTATTTTATTTTAATCTTTTTTGTAGCATTAAAAGGTAAAGTTGACAAAAAAAGTTCTGCTGACGAGTATTTTTTAAGTAATAGAAACTTAAAATGGTATTCAATTGCGCTTTCAACAATTGCCACAAATATTCAAGGATATCAATTTTTAGGAATGATGGGTTCAGCCTATTTATTTGGACTGGCTCAGGCAAACTTGGAAATAAATGCAGTTCAAGGTATTTTAATTGCAACTTTTATTTTTGTTCCAATTTTTCTAAAAGAAAGAATTACAACTATTACAGAGTTTATAAAACTAAAATTAGGTGAAAAAATTGCACTTTTTTATTCGCTTAGTAATATTGCTTTGTTTTCGACAGTTACACTAGGAGCAGCTCTTTTTTGGGGAGCCTACGCGGCAGAAATGGTTTTTGGAGAACAACTTTCTTTTTTACATGAAAACAGAATATACAGAATAGCGATTTTAATTGTAATTCTAGGATTTTTTTCTGCTATTTATACATACTTAGGTGGTTTAAATGCTGTTGTTAAGACAGATATAATTCAATTTTCTATATTACTAATAGGAGGTATTATTGTTTGTGCTATTGCTGTTAATGAACTTGGTGGATGGGATCAACTTTATGTAAAAACACCAGAAAAAATGCATCTTCATCTTCCTAGTGATCATCCTGTTTTACCTTGGACTCATTTATTGGGTTTATTTTTTCTTAATATCAATTATTGGTGTGCAAATCAAACTGTTATGCAAAGAGCTCTTGCTGCAAAAAGTGTCTCACATGCTCAATCAGGTTTAATGATAGGTGGACTTATTAAGTACATTATGGCTGTTATTATTGTTATTCCTGGCATAGCTTTGTATGGAATTTTAGGTGATAGTTTTTCTGAACCAGATTTGGCTTTTCCTTATTTGGTAAAAACCTATTTGCCAATAGGATTAAAAGGAATAGTGTTGTGTGGTTTGTTTGCTTCACTTATGAGTACAGTAGATTCTACCTTTAATTCACTTGCAACTCTATGGTCAGTAGATATTTATTCAAAATATATTAATAAAAATGCTTCAGACTTTCAAAAAATTAAATCTGGAAGAAAAGCAATTATTTTTAGCTTTTTAACTGCATTAATTATGTCTATGGTTTTATTGTATTTAAAATTTGATGATCCTGATTCGGCATTTACTCATACACTCAATAATTTGAGATATTATATTAATTGTGGAATAGTGGTGTTGATTTGTAGCGCTATTTTACTTATAAAACCATCAAAAAATTCAATATTAACTGCCTTCTTAATTACAGTTCCATTAAATATTACGATTCATTTGGCTTTTCCTGAAATGAATTATTTTTTAAGAGCTTTTTGGGTTATTTTTACTGGGCTGGCAATAGCTTTTACGATAAATATTAAGAAAATTAAAAATGTTTTTAAATTGTTTTACGTTTCATCAAAAGGCAATTTGACATTAGGATGGTTCTTGTTATTTAGTCTTTTAATTATACATTATATTTTTCATTAGTTTTATAAGGAATGATTAATAATTTTTCTTATCGACAGCTATTATTTGCAGGAATTTTCTTAGAAACTATAATTTTTTTTATTTTATTTTGTTCTAAGCAAGATTTAGGAGATGTGTTTAGATATTCAGCCCGTTACTCAGGAAGATTATCTCTAATAATCTATTTGTATTGTTTTTATAAATTTTATAGAGCTTTCTTAAATAGCGATAACCTTAAAAGAGTTAAAGATTTGGTTTTTATATTTGGTGTTTTACACGTTATTCATTTTGGGTTTTTGGCATTATCTGTTTATTTAAACAACTTACCTATTATACCTGTTAAGATAACAGGTGGAGCTTTGGCTTATTTAATGATCATAATTTATCCATTTATAATTGAAAAAATAAAAAAACATATATATCATTTAATGTACTTCTATTATGTTGGTATAGTAATGCTAATGACCTATGTTGCAAGAATTAAAGGAGATTTTGAAGGTGCAGAACCAGAAATTTTTCACAAAATAGCTTTTGTTTTTTTGATTTTAGTTTTTTTAAAATTTGGTTATACATTTTACATACAAAGAAAAAATTTCAAACATGAATAGATATATAATTTTACTATACTTTTTAGTGTTTACGTCCTTTAATGAACTTAATTCAGAAATGGTCTGGGGAAATATAGGGCACAAGGTAGTGGGTGAAATTGCAGAACGAAAACTAAACCCTGAGGTTAAAAATATTGTAAATAATTTATTGAATGGTGAGTCAATGTCATCTGCAAGTACCTGGGCTGATGAAATAAAATCAGATCCTAACTATAAAAAGTATAGTCCTTGGCATTATGTTAATATGTCACTTGATAGTGAATATGATAATTCAAAAAAAAATCCTCAAGGAGATATAGTTTTTGCTTTGAAGAAGTGTATAGATGTTTTAAAAGATTCCAACTCTAATAGAAAAGAAAAATCTTTTTATTTAAAATTTTTAATTCATTTGGTTGGAGACATCCATCAACCACTACACACTGGGAGGTTTGAAGATAGAGGAGGTAATGATATTAAACTTACTTTTCTAGGAAAACAAACAAATTTTCATATTGTTTGGGATATTCACATTATTGAATATTTAAATATGGACTATTTGCAACTATCAGACGAACTTATGTTAAACAAAGATGTTAGTTTTTCTTTAAATCCTAACGATTGGGTTTTTGAAACCCATCAAGATGTTAAAAAATTATATGCCGAAATTGACAATATTAAAAATATTGATAAGGATTACATAAATCAAAAAATTCCGTTTATAAAAAATAAATTATTTAAAGCAGGTTCAACACTTGCAGGAATCTTAAATCACATTTTTTCCTAAAAAAAAACGCCCATAAAGGACGTTTTTAGTTTTTAAATTTTATTCCGAATCATCATCTGGAATAATTTTAAATACAAGTTCTCTACCTTGCATTTTCAATTTCATAGTATCTTCTTCAAAGGTTACTTCAATACCAGCAATTTCTTGTTTAAATGTATTGGCAGATGTAGCTTCAAGTACTAATTCTTGATCCATTCCAACAGGATTCATTGCTAATTTTGCAGACTTTGTGTAGACTTCAAATTTAAGTGGCATTAGTTCTGACGCGTATACACCATGAAATTTCTTAAGATCGTCTCTAGATATTTCAAATGCAACTTTTTCAGGTTTGGGATCAACTACAAGTCTTTTATCTCTGTTAGCTATATTCCATGCAGTATAAAAAATAAGTCTTGATCTCATCTCAAGAAGATCGTATTCGATTTTGTCTGGAGTATCAGTTATTTTATGATAATCTGCGTGTGTTCCAGTAAAATAAAAAATTATTGGAATTCCGTTCTTTGCGAAATTATAATGATCACTTCTGTAATAAAATCTATTAGGATCATTTTTATCATTAAATCTGTAATCCAAAGTCATATTTACAGATTCAGCATTAGTTTGCTCCGAAAGTTTGTGTAAATCAACGCTATCATGATCTGATCCAATCAAATAAATATAATCTCTATTTTTTTCTCTTCTTGATGGGTCAATCCTTCCAATCATATCCACATTCAAGTTAACAACAGTGTTTTCAAGTGGATATATTGGGTTATCTGCATAATATGCAGAACCTAACAATCCTTTTTCTTCACCAGTTACATGTAGAAAAACAATTGATCTTTTTGGTCCCTTTCCTTTGTCAGCAGCTTTTTTAAAAGCTTCGGCAATTTCTAATAATGCGACAGTTCCTGATCCATCATCATCTGCTCCATTGTAAATTCCTGTGTCATCAACTCCAACATGATCAAGATGAGCAGTTATTACAACATATTCATCTGGTTTTTCAGACCCTTTGATAATGGCTACAACATTTTCAGTTTCAACAGTTTTGGGCTTTTGACCTCGTCTGCCTCTCATTGTTAATGTCATTTCTTGAAAATAGTCACCCTCTAAATCACCTGGTTCAACTCCAATAGATTTGTAATAATTTCTAAGATATTCAACTGCTTTTTTCTGACCTGGCTCTCCGGTGTCTCTACCTTCGAATTCATCTGAAGCATAAATATACAAGTGTTCTTTTAGCTCTTTTTCAGTAATTGATTTAGCAAATTTTTTAGCTTTTGAGGTTTGAAAAGAGTATGAAAAATTAATTGTTAAGATTGAAATAACAACTAATGAAAAAATTTTTTTAATCATAATTTATTATTTAGTGCAGGGCAAGTTAAACAAAATAACTTATTAATTGGATTTTAATAATTAATTTAGAATTGTTATGACATTTAAAAACCTAATTATCTTATTATTTAGTTTATTTAATTTATGTTCCATCTTTGGATTTCAGAACAATATTAAACCCAACTACATAATAATTTTTGTTGATGATATGGGCTATGGTGATATAGGAGTTTTTGGTAATCCCACAATTTCAACTCCTAATCTTGATAAAATGGCCTATGAGGGACAAAAATGGACTCAATTTTATTCTGCAGCTTCTGTTTGCACACCAAGCAGGGCAGCCTTGCTTACTGGAAGACTTCCTGTTCGTAGTGGAATGGCAAGTTCAAAAAACCCAGTATTATTTCCCAATTCCTTGAATGGCCTTCCTCAAAGTGAGTTTACTTTGGCTGAAAAATTAAAAGAAAGGGACTATAAGACAGCTATCGTTGGTAAGTGGCATCTAGGACATAAAAAGAAATATTTGCCTTTAAATCATGGATTTGATTATTATTACGGTATTCCATATTCGAATGATATGGATAAAATCAATAAGAATAATTATTGGTCCGAGTACGAAAGAAAAACTCTAAATTCTAATAGTTATAATGTTCCCCTTATGGAAAATTATGAAATAATCGAAAGACCAGTTGATCAAACGACAATTACATCAAGATACGTCGATAAAACTATCAAGCTAATTAACAATTATAAGGACGATAGTTTTTTTATATATCTTTCACACAATCTGCCTCATATCCCATTGTATGCCTCAAAAGAATTTTCAGGAAATAGTAAAAGAGGTTTGTATGGTGATGTAATTGAAGAAATTGATCACGGTGTTGGTTTAATTTTAAAAGAATTAAAAAATTTAAAAATTGATAAAAAAACAATTGTAGTATTCACTTCAGATAATGGCCCTTGGCTAGTTTATAAATCTCATTCTGGTTCTGCCGGTCTTTTGAGAAATGGAAAAGGAACTACATGGGAGGGAGGAGTTAGAGTTCCAACCATATTTTGGGGTTCAAATATAAAGCCTGGTGTAATTAATGATATTGGATCAACGCTCGACATCTATACTACTTTTCTTAGTCTATCTAATATTAAGCTTCAAAATGATATGATTATTGATGGTCTTGATTTATCTAAAACTCTATTTCATAAAAAGAAAAGTCCAAGAGAGCAAATGTTTTTTTACAAAGGAGATGAACTATTTGCTGTAAGATTAAATAATTTAAAGTTACATTTTAGAACAACTGACTGGTTTAAAAAACCGGTTAGTCATAATCCGCCTTTATTGTTCGATTTAGATAAAGATCCATCAGAAAAATATGATATCTATCAAAAAAATAAAGATAAGATTAAAGAGATTTTAAAACTTGTTGAAAAACACAATAAAAAGATGATTAGGGGTGAAAATCAATTAATAAATAGACTTTAGGAAATCGTTTCGTTAATGTGATCCCATAGCTTTATTCTCATTTCTAAAGCATTAAGGGAATATATTTTAGCCTCCTCCCATTTTTTTTGATCGTCTTTGCAAAGTTCTTCAATCATTTTTAACGCCATTGGTCCATGTTCGTCAGCATCAACCTCAATATGTCTTTCCAAATAGTAGATTAAATTTTTAGCATTAATTTCATTATTTGAAGAAAGTTTTTTAACTATTTCAATAAACATGTCAGGAATCAGATCTTCTCTTCCAAAAGTGAAAACACTAGCGATTACATGATTTTTATTTGAATTTATAATTTCAAAAGTAAAATCCATAAATTCTTTTACAATTTTATCAATTTTGATTTCATCTCTTGCATCTTTGTACGACTTGTATTTTTCAACTTTTTCTGTAAATAAATCAATTGTTGTAGTACTAGCTCCAATTTCTTTCATAGATTCTTTGTAAAGTTCAAAATGGCTTTTCGCATTGCCTTCAAGATCAATATCACTTTCTTCGGCTAAAACAATTTCATTTACTAATCTTCCTGCTAAATTATTTTTATTTGGAGTCCACGGTACATCTACACACGTTAAGTTTCTTTGTAGAGCTTTTATTAATGACATAAAGTCCCAAACCGCATAAACGTGAGTTTCCATGAACTTTATAAGTTTAGTTTTTGAGTTTAGATTTGAATATAAATTGTGATTAACTAATTTATTTCTTGTGCTTTCAAGGCTTTTCTCTAAATCTTCAATGTGTGTCATCGCATTTTTTGTGCAAAAATAATTTATAAACCTTAAATTTCAGTAATAAAATATTGATTTATTTAATGGATTTTCAAACATTATACGCTTTTGTTATTTCTTCACTGGTTTTAACTATTTCTCCAGGACCCGATATAATTTATGTTCTTTCTCAAAGTATAGTTAAAGGAAAGAAATCTGCAATCATGGTTTCATTAGGTTTAACATCAGGTCTGCTTATACATACTTTTTTTGTTTCAATAGGACTTTCTTTGATTATAATTGAAAACAAGGAATATTTATTTTTTTTAAAAATTTTAAGCGTAATGTATTTTTTGTATTTGATATTTAAAGTTTATGTAAATAGAAAAATCGATTTAAATTTTGAGAAAAAAAACACAAGTAGAAATGAATTTTATAAAGGTTTAGTTATGAATTTATTAAATCCAAAGGTTGGTTTGTTTTTCATTGCTCTATTTCCTGGTTTTCTTTTTCACGATAAATTAAGTGACCAAACTCAGTTTTTTATATTAGGTTTTATTTTTTGGTTTCAGGCCACAATTATTTTTTTATTTGTTTCAGTTTATGGCCCAAAACTTAATTTTTTCAAATCTCAAAAATCAAAATTCTATTTGCTTGAAATTTTAATTTACTTGGTTATCATATACTGGGTCATTAAATAATAAAAAGGTAAATTTATGTAATGTCCAAAATTAAAATTATTGAATGTCCAAGAGATGCTATGCAAGGAATAAAAAGGTGGATTCCTAGTGATGAAAAACTTTCTTATTTACAATCCGTATTATCCGTTGGTTTTGATGTAGTGGATTTTGGAAGTTTTGTGTCGAGTAGAGTTGTTCCTCAAATGAAGGATACGGATTACATAATTAATAATCTTGATACAGCAAATACTAATTCAAAATTACTCGTGATTGTTGCAAATTATAGAGGAGCTGTAGCTGCTTGTAATTATTCAACTATTTCTTACATAGGATATCCATTTTCTGTTTCTGAGATATTTCAGATGAGAAATTCTAATAAGACTATTTCTGAATCCTTCGATGATATAAAAAAAATTAAATCTTTAATTGATGCAAAAAATAAAAAATTGGTAGTTTATTTATCTATGGGATTTGGTAATCCATACGGAGAACCTTGGAATTTAGAAATTATTGAAAAATGGATACAGGGTTTAAATTCAATTGGTGTTGAAACAATTTCAATTTCAGATACCATCGGAACAGCAAAAAAATCAGATATTAATAAAATATATTCTTTTTTAATACCAAGATATTCTGAAATAGAATTTGGAGCACACTTTCATAGCAAGCCAAATGAATGGTATGAAAAAGTCAATGAAGCATATATTAATGGTTGTAGAAGATTTGATGGTGCGATAATGGGTTTTGGAGGATGCCCTATGGCTAAAGACGATCTAACAGGGAATGTGCCAACCGAAAAACTTTTATCATTCTTTAATTCAATAAAAGAGAATACTTCAATAAATTCTTTACATTTTGAATCATGTTATAATGATGCTCTAAAATTATTTAGAAAATACAATTGATTCATTATTTTTATTTAGATTAATTAAAAATAAGCTAGGTTTTTACAATTTTTAAATATATTTTTGATTAATCTTTTGATAGTAGATTATTAATTAAAGGAGCTGTATAGAAAAATAAATTGGAGCTTTGTTTTGTTATTTAGTGGTAATACTATACAGTTCCTTTCTTTAAATTAATAAACGTATTTTTATTTCCTTCGATAACTCAGAGTAATCTTAAAATTTAGTATATTTGCACGCAATTAATTATTAAGTTAATTGCTATGAAACTCCCTAAAAATAAATTTACTGGAATTGGATTAACTTACGATGATGTGCTTTTAGTGCCATCTTATTCTGATTGTCTTCCTAACCAAGTTTTGATTAATTCAAAGTTTTCAAGAAATATAAAATTAAATATTCCTATTGTTTCTGCAGCTATGGATACAGTTACAGAAAGTAAAATGGCCATCGCTATGGCTCAAGAGGGAGGATTAGGAGTGCTTCATAAAAGCATGACGATTAAACAGCAAGCCGAAAAAGTAAAAAAAGTTAAAAGATCTGAGTCAGGAATGATATTAGATCCCATTACCTTGAAAGAAAACTCAACAGTTGCCGAAGCTAAAAACTGTATGAGAGAATACAGTATTGGAGGAATTCCTGTAGTTGACAATAAAAATATTTTAATTGGAATAGTTACTAATCGAGACTTAAGATTTGAAAATGATAATTCAAAAAAACTTTCTCAAGTCATGACAGTTTCAAATCTAATTACCGCTAAAGTTGGTGTTACCATGGAGGATGCAGAGAAAATCCTTCAAAAACATAAAATTGAAAAACTTCCTGTTGTTAATGATAAGTACGAACTTTCGGGATTAATTACTTTTAGGGATATTCAAAAATTATCATTAAAGCCAAAGTCAAATAAAGATGCTTATGGAAGACTTAAAGTTGCAGCTGCTATAGGCGTTTCTAGTGATTCTTTAGAAAGATGCAAAGCTATATATGATGCTGGAGTTGATGCAATAGTTATTGATACTGCTCATGGTCATTCAAAGGGTGTTATTGATATTTTAAAAAGTGTAAAAAAACAATTTTCTTCAATTGATGTTATTGTTGGTAATATTGCTACTGCTGAAGCGGCTAAATTTTTAGTAAATGCTGGTGCTGATGGAGTAAAGGTTGGAATAGGACCTGGGTCAATTTGTACAACAAGAGTAATAGCAGGAGTTGGTTTTCCTCAATTGTCTGCAATATATGAAGTATCTAATTCCATAAAAGGATCAGGTGTTTCAGTTATTGCTGATGGAGGAATTAAATATACTGGCGATATTACAAAGGCTATAGCTGCTGGAGCAGATTGTGTTATGTTAGGATCTCTTCTAGCTGGCACAAAAGAATCTCCAGGTGAAACCATAATTTACGAAGGAAGAAAGTTTAAAACATACAGAGGAATGGGGTCCATCGAAGCCATGCAAAAAGGCAGTAAGGACAGATATTTTCAGGACTCAGTTGACGAGTCTAATAAACTTGTTCCGGAAGGCGTAGTGGGTAGAGTACCTTACAAAGGAGATTTAGTAGAAAGTATTCATCAGTTTGTAGGAGGAATTAGGTCTGGTATGGGATATTGTGGATGTAAAACTATTGAAGATTTAAAAGAAAATGGAAAGTTTGTTCAAATTACTGGTGCTGGTCTTCAAGAAAGTCATCCTCATAATGTTATGATTACAAAGGAATCTCCAAATTATTCAAGATAAATAAATTGAAAAAATATCTCATTGTTTTAATATTTATTTTTCAAGGCTGTGACTTATTAGAAAATAAGCCTGATCAAGTAATTGCTAGACTTAATGATGAATTTTTATATAATTCTGACTTAATAGAGAAATTACCAAAAAACATATCAAAAGATGATAGTATATTATTTGCAAAAAATTTTATTGATAATTGGGCAAAAAATAAACTTCTATACAATCAAGCTCTAATTAATTTAGATCATACAGAACAAGATGAAATAAATAAGTTGATAGAATCCTACAAAAATGATTTGTATTCATTTAATTATAAGGAGAAAATAGTAAAAGCTTTAATGGATACGATTGTTCCAGACACCTCTTTGACTCTTTATTATGACCAAAACAAATCAAATTTTAAATTAAACCAGGATATAGTAAAGGCTAAATATTTAAAAATAAGCAAGAACAATTACAATAATAAAGATATTATTAAACGCTTTAGAAGATTTAATAAAAATGATTTAGAGTTTTTAGATTCAATTTCCTTACAATTTTCTTCATTTTATTTTAACGATTCTGTTTGGATAAACAAATCTCTTTTCTTTACAAAATTTCCAGAGCTCAATGAAAGATTGAAGAGAAACATTGTTAAAAATAAGTTATTTTACAAATTTGAAGACTCTTTGGAATTATATTTGATTAATATTAAGGACTCTAAATTTAAAAATGAAATTGCTCCTTACAGCTTTATAAAAACAACTATAAATCAGGTGCTGATTAATAAGAAAAAGTTAGAGTTTATTAGTAAATTTGAAAAAGAATTAATTGAGGATGCTCTTCTTAAAAATGAATTTGAATTTTATGAAAACAATAAATAGTTTTTTTGTATTTTTTATACTTATAAATTTTATTTACAGTCAGGAATCTACTGATTCTAACTTGAGTTCAAAAATTAAAATTGATGGAGTTTCAGCTGTCGTTGGAGATTATGTAATTCTAGAATCTGACGTTGATAAAACTTTGATTGACTTACAATCACAAGGTGTATCTACACAAAACATTACCAGGTGCAGTTTACTTGGTAAACTTATGGAAGACAAATTGTATGCTCATCATGCAGAACAAGATAGTTTGCAAGTTGATAATAATCAAATCTACTCATACGTTGATAGAACAATAGATTATTTTGTCGATCAGCTGGGAAGCATTGATAAAGTTCTAGAGTTTTACAAAAAAAATGATGAACAAACATTTAGATCAGAGCTATTTGAAATAAATAAAGTACGACAACTTTCAGAGTTGATGCAAAATAAAATAGTCGAAGAAATTGAAATAACACCTGAGGAGGTCAGACAATTCTTTTTTTCAATTCCAAAGTATGAAAGACCTGTTTTTGGTGCTGAATTAGAACTCGCACAAATTGTAATCAATCCAAAAGTTTCTGAGGACGAAGAGCAGAAGGTTATAAGAAGGTTAGAAACAATTAAAAATGATGTTGTTGTGAACGGTTCTTCATTTGCAACCAAAGCAATATTATATTCTCAAGACCCAGGTTCAAGAGCTACTGGAGGCATGTACACACTTAATAGAAACAGACCACAAATGGTAAAAGAGTTTAGAGATGCAGTATACAGACTTAGAGAGGGTGAAGTATCCGATCCATTTAAGACTGATAATGGTTGGCATATAGCAAAGGTTGAAAGAATAAGAGGTCAAGAGGTTGATGTAAGACACATTTTGTTAATTCCAGAAGTAACCAATGAAGCCATTGTAGATGCAAAAAGAACTTTAGATTTAATAAGAAAAAGAATTTTGGATGGTGAACTTTCGTTTGAGGAAGCAGCAAAATCATTATCTGATGAAAAAGAAACTGCTGCTAACGGAGGAGTATTAATAAATCCAACAACAGGAGATACAAGATTTGAATTAACTAAAATGGATCCTGTTTTATATAGTCAAGCTCAAAGACTTAAAGATAACGAAATATCAATGCCATTAAAAGACGAAGATAGAAGAGGAGTGTTAAAGTATAAAATCATAAAAGTTAGCAACAGGTATGATGAACATATCGCTGATTATTCAAAAGATTACATAAAAATTAAAGAACTAGCCCTAAAAGAAAAACAACTAAAAAGGATCCAAAGCTGGATGGTGGAAAAAATTGAGGATACTTACATTAACATTAACAAAGACAATCAAACTTGTAATTTCTCTAATAAATGGGTAAAAAATTAATTTCTTTTATAGTTTCAACTCGCCTTACTGCAATATTATTTCTCGTTTCTGCCCTTGCTATGGGGATAGGTACTTTTATTGAGACTTATTACACAACTGATACTGCTAAGATTTTGATTTATAATGCTACATGGTTTGAATTAATCATGGTCATTTTTGTAATAAATTTTGTTTTTAACATTAAAAGATACAATCTACTAAAATTTAATAAATGGCCAGTTTTAATGTTACATCTATCTTGGATTTTAATTATTCTTGGGGCTGGTATAACTAGATATATTGGTTATGAAGGAGTTATGCCTATAAGAGAAAATGCATCTTCCAATAGTTTTTTATCTGAAAAAACTTACTTGACAGCTTACATTGATGGTGAGGTGGATGGTACTCTTATAAGAAGAAAATTACAAGATGATTTTTTGTTTTCAGAACATACTACCAATAGTTTATCTTGGAACTATGATTTAAAAGGGCAAGATTTTTTAATTGAATATGTTGATTTTATTGAGAATGCAAAAGAAGGATTAGTTGAAGATGAAGATGGTGAAAAATATTTAAAAATTGTTGAGGCAAGCAAAGGAAATCGTCACGAACATTTTTTAAAATTCGGAGAAGTTACAAGTGTACATAACATTTTATTTGCATTAAACAAACCAACTGAAGGAGCTATTAACATTACAGAAACTGAGAATGGTTTGATTATAAACAGCCCTTTTGCAGGCGATTTTATGCGTATGGCAGATCAAATGCAGGGTAATCTTATTGAAAACCAAGACCAAACTCTACAGCTTAGATCTTTATACAACACAGCTGGTTTACAATTTGTATTTCCAGACCAGCCAATTAATGGAAAATTTGAGATTGTAAAATCTGAAGAAGAAACCCAACAAGATGGATTGTTTTTAAAAATTAGCTCAAAGAATGAATCAACAGAAATTGGTTTACTAGGAGCTAAAGGAATAGTTAATGATCCAAAGAAAATTACTGTTGGAGGATTAGATTTTTTACTAACCTACGGATCATTGGAAAAAAACCTTCCATTTCAAATAAGATTAAACGATTTTATTGCTGAAAAGTATCCTGGAACTGAAAAAAGTTATAGCAGTTTTATGAGTAAAGTTACCGTAATCGGTGAGGAAACTTTTGACTACGATATTTACATGAATCACATTTTAAATCATTCTGGATATCGTTTTTTTCAAGCAAGTTTTGATCCAGATGAGAAAGGAACAATTCTTTCTGTAAATAATGATTTTTATGGAACTTTAGTTACATACATTGGCTATTTTTTACTTTACATTGGATTATTAGGTATTATGTTTTTTGGTAAAACTAGATTTAAAGATTTGGCAAAACAGCTTGAAAAAGTTAAGCTAAAAAAACAAAAGCTAACGTTAATTTTGGTTTTATTTTCTGGAACAATTTATTCTCAGGATAATCACACTCATAAACAAATACAAACTGGTTTTACACAAGTAGATTCGCTTATTGTCAACAATCCAGTAGATGAATTACACGCCCAAGAGTTTGGAAGTTTAGTAATTCAAGATTCTGGAGGTAGAATGAAACCTTTAAATACTTTTTCATCTGAACTTTTAAGAAAAGTGAGTAAATCCGATACTTACAAAAATCTAAATGCAGATCAAGTAATGCTTTCTATTACTAAGGATCCGCTTTTATGGTATAATGTCCCAATAATATATTTACAAAGAGGAAATGATAGTTTAAGAAAAATCATTGGAAGAAATAGTACTGATAAGTTTGCTGCTTTTGTAGATTTTTTTGATGAGAATGGGAATTATAAACTAGCTCCTAAGCTTGAGAGTGCTTATAAATCCTCGTTACCCAATAAATTTGAAAAGGATTTTATAGAAACAGATAGAAAAGTTAATCTTTTATTTTCCGCTATTGATGGAAAAATTTTAAAAATTTTTCCTATTCCAAATGATGTTAACAACAAATGGGTTTCTTTTAAGGAATTAAATATCGATGATTTTAAGGGTGTAGACTCATTGTATGTAAAAAATATCTTACCACTTTATATAGGTTCTTTACAAAGAGACATGGAGTCTAATGACTATACAAATTCTAAAAAAATATTAGAAAGTATTCAAGGCTTTCAAAATAAATATGGATCCTCAGTACTGCCATCTCAGGATAAAATAAAAGCTGAAATTCTCTATAATAAATACGATATTTTCAGAAATTTATTTAGCTGGTATATGTATGTTGGAACATTAATGTTCATTTTTTTAATTTTTCAAATTTTTAATGATAAAAAGTTTTTAAAATATCTTATTAAATTTTCAAAGTACTCTATTGTCTTCCTTTTTATTTTACATACTTTAGGTTTAGTTGCACGTTGGTATATTTCAGGTCATGCTCCTTGGAGTGATGCTTACGAGTCAATGATTTATGTAGCTTGGGCAACTGTTGGAATAGGGCTTGCTTTTGGTAGAAAATCTGATTTAACCCTTGCTTCAACTTCTTTTGTTGCTTCGATGATTTTAATGATTGCTCATTGGAATTGGATGGATCCTGAAATTGCCAATTTAGTGCCAGTTCTAGATAGTTATTGGTTAATGATTCATGTCTCTGTTATAGTGGGCAGCTATGGTCCTTTTACACTCGGGATGATTCTTGGGATTGTTTCATTGTTTTTAATTCTTCTTACCAATGATAAAAACAAGAAAAAAATTGAGTTAAACCTTAAGGAATTAACAATAATTAATGAACTTACTTTAACTGTTGGTTTAATTATGTTTACCATTGGAAATTTTTTAGGAGGTCAGTGGGCTAACGAGAGTTGGGGTAGATATTGGGGCTGGGATCCTAAAGAAACTTGGGCATTAATAAGTATCATGGTTTATGCGTTTGTATTACATATGCGATTAATACCTGGTTTAAGAGGGAGATGGGCTTTTAATTTGATGTCAATTATTGCTTTTGCAAGTATTGTAATGACTTACTTTGGAGTTAATTTTTATCTAACTGGTCTTCACTCATATGCTAGTGGTGATAAAGTAATAACTCCAAATTTTGTTTATTATTCAGCTTTATTTGTCTTTATTTTGGGATTTGCTTCTTATTTTAAACACAAAAAATATTTTAAATAATACAATTTTAAAGGCATCATATTTGTGATACCATAATTATGAAACTGATTTCTAATTCTTTTTTAAAATTTGACAAAACAGTAATTACATTATTCTTATTTTGTTTTGCGTTTGGGTTTTCTCAAATTGAAAATTCTAAAAGAAAAATTGAGTTTCTTCCACCTAGTTCGGAAGCAATAAAAAGATTAAATATTACTCCTATAAATCCTAATTATTTCTCCATTAAAAAAAAGGAAGAATCTAATACTTCAAATCAAAGATTAGATAAAAATGAAACTTTTTTAAACCCAGGTGATATTTATATAAAGAAATTAAATCGTGAGAAAGAAAAAGCACCAAATAATTATAATAAAGGTGAATATCTTGGCGATGTATCAACCGCTTCAACTTATGTAAATATTTTGTGTAGAGATTTTGAATACGTTGATGGAGATAGGGTAAGAATTTCAGTAAATGATTCAATAGTTATTGATAATTTATATCTCAACTCAAGTTTTTCAGGTTTTAAACTTCCTCTTACTAAAGGTTTTAATAAAATAGATTTTACTGCACTTAATCAAGGAAGTTCTGGTCCTAATACAGCTGAGCTAAGAGTTTTTGATGATTCTAATTTATTAATCTCTTCAAATCAGTGGAATCTTTCAACTGGTGCTACTGCAACCTTTATTGTTGTTAAAAAATTTTAATTGACATTCTTCGTAGAATGTTTTTTTCTTATATTAGTATTTTAATCAAATTAATATATTATGAAAAAAATTACTTTTATTTTAATAGCACTTATCACATTTTCTGTTAGTGCTCAGAAAAAGAAAAATGGTGTACTATACGATAAACATCCTGGAATAGACCTAATAGCCTCTTATAATAAGGCAATGACTGATGGAGATATCGAGTTAGCTGCCTCAATGTTACACGATGATGTTAATTGGTATGATGGAAATACTCACGATACAAGATGGGGTGGTAAGGAAAGAATTCTAAATAACATTAGATGGTTCAAAAATTATTTTGATTATGTTTCATTTAAGGATTCAGATGGAGCTTATCCTGATGCTCTTGAATATAAAAAAGATGGTAATTGGGTTCAGTCTTGGGTTAATGTTTATGCGGTTAACAAGAACACTGGGGTTGAATTAGATCATCCTGTTTTGAGATTATATCAATTAAATGATAATTCAACTAAAATCACTGGCATTATTGAGTACAGTAACAAGCAAAATTTTGGAATGTTAAGAGAAGCTAGAACAGACAGAGAAAATGGAAAGGTTTACAATAGTCATAAGAATATAAATACTGTGAGAAAGTTCATGTATTCTTTTTTAAATAATGACTTTGATAGAGCTTATTCATTTTGGCATAAAGATGCAGTAATTAAAAATATTAATTTAGAATGGGGAACTTCTCTAACATTAGACCAGGCAATTGAAGGAAACGCAGAGTTATTGAAAAGATTCAAATTATATGCAGTTGATGAAATTGGATATCCTGATTATATTGAGTATGATTACAGAGATAGTAAGAATGTTTTGTCATGGTGGATGATGAAATTTATCCGAAAGTCTGATGGTAAAAAAGTAAATGTTCCAGTACATCATTCGTTTGATTTTGATGATGACGGAAAAATTATCAGCTCATGGTCATATTGGAATGCCTCCTTATTAGAATAATTATTTCAAAGCCTCGATTTTATCGGGGCTTTTTTTTACCATGAATCAATAAAGTTTTGTTCATCTTTTTGATCAGAATAATTATGTAAAGCATTAGAAATTCTTGATCTTGTTTCTTTTGGATCAATTACTTCATCTATTTCCAACTTAGAGGCAGCGTTTATGGCTTTCCCTTTTTCATACGCTTGACTAACTAAATGATCATAAAGTTTTTTTCTTTCAGTTTCTGACGATGTATTATCCAATTCTTTTTTGAAACCCAGTTCAACACTTGCTTCTAATCCCATAGGACCAAACTCTCCTGTTTGCCAACTTAATGTCATGTAAGATTGGTGGAAATTACCTCCAGCCATAGCCATAGCACCAAGTCCATAAGCTTTTCTTAAAACAATTGTAATTATTGGGGTTTTTAAATTAGCTCCATTTATAAATAATCTGGAAGTTTTTCTAACTAAGGCAAGTTTTTCATGATCTGGACCAACCATGAACCCTGGAGTGTCACAAAATGATATAATAGGAAAATTAAAAGCATTACATAATTGCATAAACCTGGATGCTTTATCAGATGCATCACCATCAATAGCTCCACCCAAATGCTTAGTGCTATTTGCAATAATTCCAAGAGGTTTACCTTCAATTCTTGCAAGAGCTGTTATCATATTTTTAGCAAAACCTCCTCTTAATTCTAGAATTGAATTTTCATCAAAGACTAAATTTAGGATTTTAGTAATATCGTAAGCATATTTTCTATTCTCTGGAATTAAATTTTGTAATTGATTTTGATTTCCAACTTTCCATTTTGTTTTATTTCCTTGAAAATAGGATAGATACTGTTTAGCTTTTTCTACAGCCTCCTTTTCATCTTTTACTAGTATATCTATGACTCCGTTTTCATATTGAATTTTTGATGGTCCAATTTCGCTAGCATGATATTCACCCAAACCTCCTTCTTTAATCATCGAAGGACCTGCCATCCCAATAGAACTGTTTTTTGTTGCAATAATCACATCTGAACATCCAGCTATTGCAGCATTTCCGGCAAAACAATTTCCAGAAACAATAGATATTCTAGGAACTTTTCCACTTAATTTAGAAAATTCACTCCACGTTGGTAGATCTAGTCCGCCAGAGCTTATTGAATAAAAATCTACATCACCTGGTCTCCCACCACCACCTTCAACAAAGAATATAATAGGGAGTTTTCCTTTTTTAGAAATTGAGATAAGTCGGTCTGTTTTTTTATGGTTAAATCCTCCCTGAGTTCCAGCCAAAACCATATAATCATAACTCATTATACAACACTTAGAGTTTTTTTCTTCAAATACTTTGCTGTTAACATTACCAATGCCTCCAATTAGTCCATCAGCTGGTGTTTTTTTGATTAATTCATCCCTAGAAAGTCTTTGGCTTTGACCAGCAACAATTAAAGATCCTAACTCATCAAACGAATCTTTATCGCATAAATCTTCAATATTTTCTCTCGCAGTTCTGCTTCCTTTTTTATGTCTCTTTTTTACAGATTCTGATCTGTTCTCATCTTTAAGTAATTCTTTTCTATTGTAAAATTCTTCTAGATCTTTTCTCATGATTTAACTTAAACAAATGTTATCATATCATCCCTTAGATGGGGCAACTCATTAAATGTTAAAAGATTTGTTTCTTTATTTGAATAAAGTAGTTTAGAAAAAGAGGTGTTTCTTACAGAAAAATTTAAATCAGCAACAACTATTTCGTTCTCTATTCCTAAAACTTTTCCAATCATAGAACTTATTGTTCCACCAGATGAAAAAACAGCGATTTGTTCACCTTTTTTTGTTTCACTTTTAATTTGATTTAATGCATTAATTGAATTTTTTCTAAACTCTTTCCATGGAATTATTCCTTTAACAATTATTTCATTATTTACCCATTTATGTAAAAAATATTTAAATCCTAACATCATAAATGAATGTTTTTTTTCTGGATTTATAATAAGCTTTTCTTTTAATGATTTCAGGTATTTATCATTAATCATCTTAGGCATTTCAATTTTCATTGCATCGGTGGCTTGATGTTCATTGAGACCTTCTAACGTTATAGCTTTAGGCATGAACAATCCAGAGTTCTTATATTCTTTAGCTACAATTTCTTGAGTATGTTTTTGTCTTTGCAAGTTTCCAACATAAACCCTATCAAAAATTAATTTTTCTTTGCATAAATATTTTCCTAATTCTCCAGCTTGTTTTTCACCTTTGGTTGATAATACATCGTAATTGGTTTTTCCTATTGAGGCTTGAGCGTGTCTAAATAAATAAATTTTACTCATCAAAAAATATTTTCAATTCTATTTTTTTGAATGGATTGCCATCCTGTTTTACTAAGTATCTTAGTTATTTTATTTAAATCTTTGAATTTTTCATTAGTAGTTAATCCTTTATTGTATCTATAAAATATTTGTTGAACAATTACAGCAATTTTAAACAATCCAAAAACATAGTAAAAAACTAGATTATTTACTGGCACTCCAGTTTCTTTTTCATACATCTCAACAACTCCAAGCCTGGATGGGTTACCTTTTATCGAAGTAGGGTAATTAAAGGTTGATTTCAACTGAGGAGGGTCAGAAGATTCTGCCCAATAGGCAATTGATGTTCCTAAATCCATTAAAGGATCTCCAATGGTACACATTTCCCAATCTAATATTGAATTTATTTTAGACCAGGAATTTGAACTAAAAACTACATTATCGTATTTGTAGTCGTTGTGAATCAAACTATGCTTGTATTTTGTTGGCTTATTTTTGTCTAACCAGTTCATTATTAGTTCTGCTTCTTTAATCTCTTCAGTAGCAGCCTTTAAATATTGTTTCCCCCAATTTCTAACCTGTCTTTCAACATATCCATCTGGTTTTCCAAGTTCAGATAATCCTATTTTATTATAGTCCAAATTGTGTAATTCAACAAATGTTTTGAGCCATGTTTTAGAAATAGTTGAATAATCTTCATTAGGAATTGATCTTTCCTTAAATTCTCTAGGAGTAATTATTTTTCCATTGACTTTTTCCATTATGTAGAAAGAAGTGCCAATAATACTATTGTCTTCGGAGTATGCGTAGGCAATAGGAGCCTTATCAAACCCATTATTAAGACCTTTAAGTACTTTAAATTCCCTGTTCATGTCGTGACCATAAACAGCACCTTTTGGAGGTTTTCTAATTACATATTCTTTATTTTCGATGGCAAGTGAATATGTTAGATTAGAAAAACCATTTGAGAATTGTAAAATATTTAATTCACTTTTAACATCTGAAATTAAATCATTTTCTTTTAAAAACTTTTTAAGATTTATTTCATTAAGTTCTTCTCCTTTTCTAACTTTTTGTTCCATAATTTAAGCTGTTAACCCTCCATCAACAGAAATTGTTTGACCAGTAATAAAACTAGCTTCATCAGAACACAACCACAGCATTGTATTTACTTGTTCCATTACATCAGCAAATCGTTTCATAGGAACATTTGCCTTTAGTTTTTCAGAAATTCCTGATTTCATTTTATCCATAGCTACAGGATCAAACATTGGAGTAACTGTAAAAACAGGGCAAATGGCATTCACTCTAATATCGTTTTTTGCATATTCCATTGCTACTGTTTTTGTGATTCCTACTACGGCATGTTTACTAGCTGAATATCCTGCAGCATTTGGCAATCCACGAATTCCAGCTATTGAGGAAGTATTTAGGATAACTCCTTTTTCTTGTTTGAGCATTATTGGAATTTGATTTTTAATACAATAAAAAACTCCAGTTGAGTTTACAAGCATTGTTTTATCCCAAGATTCCAAAGTCATGTCAGCTATTTTAGCGTAATCTCCACCAATACCAGCGTTGTTAATAGCAACGTCTAGTCTACCAAACTTATCTACTATAAAATTCATTAAATCAACAACCATTTGGTAATTAGAAACATCTGCTTCAAAAAATGTTGCCTTGCCACTATTATTAATGATTTCTGAAACTGTATCTAATCCATTATCCTTATTTATGTCAGAAACTATTAAGGTGGCTCCTTCCTTGGCAAATGCTATTGCCGCTGCTTTTCCAATCCCAGAGCCACTCCCTGTAATAAGTACTATTTTATCTTTATATCTCATACTGTCTTGCTAAATTTCTTCCTAATTGAAACATATGAACTTCATCTGGTCCGTCAGCTAATCTCAGAACCCTTGCAATAGCATAATACCCTGCTAAAGGTGTATCTTGACTAACTCCCATTCCTCCGTGAACTTGAATTGCTCTATCAACTACATTACAGGCCATCTGAGGAACTTGTATCTTTATCATGGCGATTAAGTTTTTAGCTTCTTTAGCTCCAAACTTATCAATTTTATCCGCTGTTGCAAGTGTTAGTAATCTTGCTTGTTGAATTTCACATTCTGATTTTGCAATATCTTGTCTAATACTAGTAAATTTAATTAAATTTCTTCCAAAGGCTTCTCTTTGATTAGCTCTTTTACACATTAATTCTAATGCTCTTTGAGCAACTCCTATTAACCTCATACAATGGTGAATTCTTCCAGGTCCTAATCTTCCTTGAGCGATTTCAAAACCTCTTCCTTCTCCAAGTAAAATGTTACTAGCAGGAACTCTGACATTAGTTAGCTCTATCTCAGCATGACCCTCAGGAGAATCTACACTTCCAAAGACTTGTAATGGCCTTATAATTTTAATTCCAGGTGTATCTGCTGGCACTAGAATCATACTTTGTTGTTTATGTTTTTCAGCATTAAAATCTGTCTTACCCATCAAAATATAAATCTTACAATGAGGATTCATAGCTCCTGATGACCACCATTTTCTTCCATTAATCACATAGTCATCACCATCTCTTACTATCGATGTTTGGATATTAGTTGCATCGGATGAAGCTACTGCAGGTTCGGTCATTAAAAACGCAGATCTAATCTTTCCATTCATAATTGGTTTTAACCATTTTTCTTTTTGTTCTGTAGTTCCATATTTAGCAATGGTTTCCATATTTCCAGTGTCTGGAGCATTACAATTAAAAACTTCAGATGCCCAGGAAAGTCTTCCCATTTTTTCTGCTAAAGGGGCATATTCTAAATTACTATATCCAGGACTTAAATCTCCATAGTAGGATGGTAGAAATAAATTCCAAAGACCTTCTTTTTTAGCCAATTTTTTCCAGTTTTCCAATTCAGGATAGTCTTTCCAGGGATTATTTCTATGAAAATCGTAAACTTTATTTTCATGGGGAAAGAGATTTTTTTTCATAAAGTCATCTACTTTATTAATTAAATCCTGAGTTTTTTGTGTGTATTCAAAATTCATAAAAGTATAATTTATTGCATTGATATTTGAGGAGCATTCATTAAACCTCCATCATTAACTATAGTTGTTCCTGTCATATAAGAGCTTGCATCTGACGCTAGAAATACAGCTAATCCTGCCATTTCATCCGGTGTTGATCCTCTTCCTAAAGAACAATTTTTTAAAAAGCTATTTCTAGACACTTCGTTTTCTAATAATGCTGCGCTTAGTTTTGTTTTTACATATCCTGGGCATATAATATTGACTCTAATGTTATTTCTCCCCCATTCAATTGATTGGTTTTTTCCAGCCATAATTAATGCAGCCTTACTAACATTATAAGCAGCCATAAATGCACTTGGATGAAGACCTTCAATTGAACTAATGTGTATGACACTTCCGCCACCTTGTTTTTTCATGTGAGGATAAACCAGGTTACTTAATTCAATAGCAGAATTAACATTAATGTCCATTGTTTTTTGATATAGGTTAACAGGCATTTTACTAATTGGTCCAAAATATGGATTAGTCCCTGCATTATTTATTAAAACATCAATACGACCGTATTTTTTGATCACTTTTTCAACTAGTTTTACTCTGTCATCGTGTTTTGCTACATGACATTCAATAGAATCTGCCTTTAATCCAAGATCTGTAAATTCTTTAGCAACCTCATCAACGGCTTCTTGCTTTCTACTACTGACAATAACTGTAGCTCCAAATTCTGCTAATCCTTGTGCCATTGCTTTACCTATTCCTTTTGATGCTCCTGTAATTACAGCTATTTTATTATTTAATTCAAATTTTTCCTTAATCATTTTATTATTTTATTTAATTAGCCCAGAATATATATTCGTCATTTTTGTTTACTGTTTCATCCAAAGTTTTATCAATAAAAATTGGCCAGTCAAGTAAACTAGGCCATATTGGTTTAACTTGTTCAGATATTTTTTTGTTTAAAATTTTTTCAAGTTCATTTAGTTTTTCAAGATCAGATTTAATCAAGTTTATTTGTTCTGTTGGATCCTCATTCAAATTATAAAGCCATTTTTTATTTTGAACTAAATCGACCTGAAGTTTCCATCCTTCTTTAATTATAAAGGAATAATTCCCCGATTTATTAAATAGAACTCTCTCGGGTTCTCCTTCGTTTTCTCCAATTAAATAGGGAAGTACATTAGCTCCATCAAACTTTATTTCTTTCAAGTCGTTTCTGTTCATATCAACTTCAGCTACACTTGCTACAGTTGAAAAAATGTCCAAGTTAGAAACTCTTCCGTTATAAGTTGTCCCTTTAGGAATTTTGTTTGGATAGCTAACTATAAATGGAACATGAACTCCTCCTTCAAAATGAGTTAACTTCCAACCTCTATATGGTTTGTTTAGATCAGGCAAACCTATGTATCCTGGTGCACCGTTATCACTAGTGAAAATGATAATTGTGTTATCATCAATATTATTTTTTTTAAGTACATCTCTTATTTTACCAACTCCTCTGTCCACTGTCATTACCATAGAGGCTAAGACTCTTTCATTATGGTTTTCAATAAAGGATAATTTTTCATAATCTTCTTTTTTGGCCTGAAGTGGGCTATGAACAGCCCAATAGGCTAGGTATAAGAAGAAAGGTCTATTTTTATTTTTTTTAATAGCTTTTACTGCTTCATTTGTTAAATAATCGGTTAAGTGACCATCGGGATTCATTCTTGGACCTTCATTAAAATTAACGGCATATGGAAGATTTCCCCAAAGTACTTTATCAATCGGATCAAATTCTAATTTAGCGTTAATTACATTTTTATCATCTTCTGGTAAAAACAATGATCCTTGATCTATTCTGAGGCTTTCATCAAAACCATGTTTTCTTGGTAAAAAGTCTTTGGAGTGACCCAGATGCCACTTTCCAATATGAATATTATGATAACCTTCAGGCTTTAGCATTTCTGCAATAGTTTTTTCTGATTGAGGAAGGCCCATTTGCTCAATATCAATAATATTTTCTTCTCTATTATCGTAATAAACACCATCAGCTACCTCATTTTTCTTTGAAAAAAGACTTATTGCCTTCATCATACTCGAAGTAGTTGGAGTGAACTCATATCCAAACCGAGTAGGAAACCTTCCTGTTAAAAGAGATGCTCTGGACGGAGAACAAATTGGGCTTGAGGAATATCCATTTGTACACAATACTCCATCTTCAGCTAAATTATCTATATTGGGTGTTTTAAAATTTCCATTTGACATTCCTCCGCCATAAGAACTAATTTGGTTAAAGCCTAGATCGTCGATAAGAACAACGATTATGTTTGGTTTAAAGTTAGTTCTTGTTTCAGGTCCATTTTCCCACTCAATTGTTACATTTTCAGTAGTTGGATTTTTTAAGTTGGATATATATTTTGGCATTTTATACCAGTTTTGAGAAAACCATATTCCAATTGCAACAACAATTAAAATAAAAACAATAAGAAGTCTAAAAAAAATCTTTCTCATTAAATTTTATATTCATTTAAAATATCTTCACAACTCTCAATTGATTTAATTCCCCCAACTCCTTTTCCAGCTTGCCAAAATTGAACATTATCATCAAATGCAGTTTTACTGTAATTTCTCAGGCCTTTACTCATTAAATACATTCTTGCGTATTTTTTAAGTTTAGGTCTTTTGAGCATAAAATTAATAATCGGTCCTGTTCTTAGACCCCCTTTCATTATGTCTTTTGTTTTTATAACAGAGGAATTATTTCCCGCAACTTTATTAGTCCAAACAATATCTTTTTCCTCAGAATCAACAATAGCTTGCTTATAACTTTCAGTTACAATACATTCTTTAGAAGCTAAAAACCTAGTTCCAAGTTGAACACCTGCATAACCCATATCTATAACCTTATTATAGTCCTCTCTATTTCCAATTCCACCAGCACATATTAATGGGATCTCTACATCCTTTAATTCTTCAATAAATTTTTCTGCCGATTGAATGCCTGTTTGTCCTCCAGCTCTCCAATTTATACAGTTTAATCCATCAACTCCACAATCTACCATGGCAAGTGCAACTTTTTTGTTTGGTACATCGTGATAAACTTTTATTCCGTGTTGTTTTGCAATTTTTACAATTTCATGAGGTTTTCCAAGAGATGTAAGAAAAAATTTAACATCTTCTTCAATGGAAATCTCCATCCATTCTTTCATTTGGTTGTGGTATTTTTTGTTAGCACCTCCAAAAATTGTAAAGTTTACACCAAAAGGTTTTTTTGTAAGTTTTTTTATGAGCTTTAAACCTTCTCTAAAATCATGTCCATACAACGATGTTAGAGCTACAGGTTGAACCACACCAAAACCTCCTGCTTCAGAAACTGCTGCAATCAATTCAGGGTTAGATCCTGGATACATAGGACCACAAATAACTGGAATTGAAGCTCCTGTATCAGTTAAAAATTGTTTTGTTTTTGATTTCATTATTTTAATAAATTTCTTGAAATTATGATTTTTTGAATTTCAGAAGTCCCTTCGTAAATTTGAGTAATTTTTGCATCTCTCATTAATCTTTCAACATGATATTCTTTGACAAATCCATTACCACCATGAATTTGAACAGCTTCAACGGTATGTTTCATAGCCATATCAGAAGCATAAAGTTTTGCCATAGAACTTGAATAGCCATATGATTCTCCTCGATCTTTTTTATTTGCACTTTTGTAGACTAAAAGTCTAGCTGCTTCAATATCTGTTGCCATTTCGGCTAGTTTAAACGAGATCGCTTGATGTTGACTAATTGGTTTTCCAAATGTTTTCCTTTGTTTGGAGTATTCCTGTGCCATTTCATAAGCTCCTTCTGCTAATCCAAGAGCTTGGGCTGCTATACCAATTCTTCCTCCCTCTAACGTTTTCATTGCGTATTTAAATCCAAAACCTTCTGGTCCTAGTCTGTTTTCTTTTGGAACAATCACATCTTGAAAAATAACCGAACATGTGTCAGAGGATCTAATACCTAATTTATCTTCTTTTGGTCCACAAGAAATTCCATTTGTATTGCTGTCGATAACAAATGCATTAATTCCTCTGTGTCCCAAATCTGAATTGCTTTGAGCGATAACAACATAAATATCTGCCTTTAATCCATTGGTTATCCAATTTTTGACTCCGTTTAAAACATAATGATCACCTTTATCAATTGCTGTTGTTTTTTGTTGAGTTGCATCTGATCCCGATTCTGGTTCGGACAAGCAAAAGGCACCAATTTTATGTCCAATTGCAAGAGGTTTTAAATATTTTTCTTTTTGTTCCTCAGTTCCATATTCTTCAATTCCCCAACAAGCTAATGAATTATGAGCCGACAAAATTACCGAACAAGAGTTGTCGATTTTTGAAATTTCTTCAACAGCCAAGGCATATGAAATTGTATCCATTCCACCTCCTCCATATTTGGTTGAGACGGTCATTCCAAGAAAGCCCAGCTCAGCCATTCTTTTGACTTGTTTCTCTGGATATTCACATTTTGAGTCACGTTCAATAACACCCTTCTTAAGCTCGTTTTGAGCAAAATCTCTAGCCGCTTGTCTTATCATTATATGTTCCTCGCTCAGTTCAAAATTCATTTTTATATATTTTTAGTAGCGTACAAATTATAATTTCTTTTTAAACCAGCTTCACGATGCACTAAACCTTTGGAATAACCGGGTATTTTTTCAAGTTCCAGCATTTTACTTGCTTTAGTATACTCGGCAATTCCTACAGCTTGCCATTTACCTTTTGTATCCAATGGTACATTATATTCTATTAACGAATCACCAATAATTCTTCCATTGAATGCAAAATCACCACCGAGTAAGATTACACTTTTAAAAGCCTGTGGACCATATTTCTCAACATATGCTTCCCTTCCAGTAATCGAAATGGATTTGTCTTTGTATTGAGCCATTTCTTTTAACTCAAGAAGATTAATCATGTAAGCTTTTTTTGTTGATTTTTCATTTAATAAGCGTTCTGCTTGTTTTTTACTTGGAAGTATATTTGATTTGGAATTGCTGAGGTTATGTAACTCGGTCTTAGATGACTTTATTAGTTCAAAAAAATAACCAATAGGTCTTAATAATTTTAAAAAATTTACAAAGAGTCTTGGCAAATTTTTTGGTAAAACATTAAATACTTGAACTGCCTTTAAATAAATTCTACTTGAATCGTTTTTATAAAATTTTTCGAGTTCAATTTTGTCTTTAAATTCAACTATTAACACATCTGACCAAAAATCTTCTTTACCAATATTAGTGTAGTGACAGTCAAACCAATTAATTATGTTTAATTTTTTGGTTAGAAGATTGCTTTTTAATTCTTCCTTTACTTTAGGATTAGTAATTTTTATGAATATGAGTAATACGATTTTATTCGTATTTTCATGATCACTAAATTTTGATGGATCAGGAAAAATGTTTTTCATACTCAGTTAATATTTACAAGTTAACAGTTCCTTATAAATTTAGTATTTTTATACTAATTATACAAAGTCTTATAGTTTAAAGTGAGTAGTACAAGAATAAAAATAGTTGAAAGCTCGATTTTATTATTTAATAATAAAGGATTGGCTAATGTAAGATTACAAGATATCGCTGAATATAATGATATAAGCCCAGGAAATTTAACGTATCATTTTAAAACAAAGAAAGATTTAATGGATTATATAATTTATTATATGATTAGAAAATTAGTTGAAATCGAAAATACTCAAAGAGAATCTTTAAAGCATATGTCACTTTACAAAATTTTAAGAAATAATCTTATTTTTTTATTTAATTACAGGTTCTTTTTTAGAGATATTCTTGAAATTATAAATTTAGTTCCAAACGCTAAATCGGTTTATAAAGATGTAATAATCATTAATGAAAAATTTTCGATTGAGTACATCAACATAAGTATTAAAAATGGCTACATGAAAAAAGAAGCGTTTGATGGTCAGTATAGAACATTTGCTAGAAATAATTGGGCCATTATTTCTTCTTCCTTAACTACATGGGAGGTTTTAGATGAATCTAAAGATAGATATCATAAAATATTAGATGAAATAATGGGTCATTTCTATCCTTATTTAACCAATAAAGGACTTGAAAGGTACAAGTCAAAACAAAAAGAAATTTCAAAAAAAATAGATAAGGACTTTAAAAATCTTTAATCTTTACTGGGGATAATAATCAGGCTTTAAATATGTTGGAAATGAAATTCTAAAAGTTTCAGCTCCAGAAAAATTTGGAGCGAGTAGCCTTTCTCTAGTAAACTCTCCACTAATTCCATTAAATTTTCCTGTTCCTCCGATTATTGTTCCATTAAATACTTGTCCTTTAATGCCCCATACAAATAACATTATTCCAGTTATGGTATCCTTGGCAGGTTCGTTTACATCTGCGCAGTTTTTTGACCTAAAACAAAAGGTTGCAGTTTGTTCAAGTATAATTTTATCATTTAACTTTTCACATTCTTCTGCACTTTTAATGTATGCTTGAATTATTTGATCTTTAGAACTTGTTGGTATCAATTTTCTATTAATTGAACTAGCAATAAACTCACTTGAAATATCAGTAAAAAATCTATTCATAGCTGTAAAATTTCCAATAACTCTTTCTGGATATTTTGCAGTTTGAACCATTGGATCGTTATCAACTAGTTTTAAACCACCAGATGTTTTCTCAATAAAATTTGGATCTTTTGGATCTAATTCCAATGGGTTGTAGCACTCGTTTTCTTTGATAGTACCATTACTATAAATTGGACCCCCACCATGTAAAATTAGACCATTACTATTTATCTCTTTTTTACTTAAAGAAAAAAGTTTAGACTTTAACGAATATGGGATAAACGGAATTCTAGACAAAACAAACTTTCTTTTTATTGAGGGTAAACTATTTACCATTTCCAAATTAAAGGTCTGTCCAAATAGTGGCCCATTTGATACAGATTCGATTGTTAGACTATTGTTTTTCATAATGTATTACCAGGGAAAATAAAATGTTTTAGAATTTTCAGAATTATCAATTGGTATGGAAACGTCAGCATTAGAATCCCACTTTGGTTCTCGTAAATCTTTAATCCAATTATTTAATTTTAAAGTTAGTTCTTCGGCTTTTTCTGGATATTTAGAAATTAAATTATTTCCTTCCTCTGCATCTTTTTCTAAGTTAATTAAAAATTTAAAGTTTTCTTTTTCGTTTATATGTAGTTTGTAATTTTTTGAAACAATAGATTTAACATATCCTGTCTTCCAAAATAATTCATTGTGAGGTTTCTTATTAATAGAATTAAAAAAAGGAAGCAATGACACACCATCGTACTTATTACTTAATGAAGGTGACTCAACTGCGTCTAATATCGTAGGAACAATATCAAGTAAACTTACTATATGACTGTAATTTTGTTGAGGCTTTATTTTGTTATTCCATTGCATCATCATAGGAACTACAGTTCCTCCCTCAAAATTGGACATTTTTCCTCCAATGTAGGGCGAGTTGTTAGTTGCTCTAGTATACGTTGCTCCTCCATTGTCACTTGTAAAAATAATTAAAGTGTTGTCTAAAATTCCTTCCCTTTCAAGAGTTTTTTTAATTTCTCCCACACTGTCGTCTAAATTTTTAATCATAGCATAATAAACTCTTTTGTTATGGTCCTCTATGTGATCAAACATTTCATAATATTTCCTCTGAGCTTGAAAAGGTCCATGAGGAGCCATATGAGAAAGATGAAGGAAAAAAGGTCTGTCTTTATTTTCTTTTATGTAACTAACAGCTTTTTTTGTAAATAAATCAGTAAGATATTCTGATTTTTTGGGAATTGAATTTTTCCCATTTTCTAATGTGTAATATTGTGATACTTGCCATGTTATGAAATCTGCAAAATCCCAAGTGTGTTTTGAATCTACAATATTTTCTTTTCCAATAGGAGCATATAGAGACGCAGCACCAGTAATTCCATAGTGGTAATCGAATCCATAATTTTTTGGACTAAATTTTGGGTGAGTACCCATATGCCATTTACCAATTACAGAAGTTTGGTATCCCATTTTTTTTAAATAATCACCTATTGTATTTACATAGGGATCTAAACCTCTTTGGTTAATAGGAACATCTTTTTCATACCACATTTTAAAATTATCTTGATGTCCAAATCTTTTAAAATCTGCTTTTCTTACTCTTGGACCATAATTAAATAAATCAGGTAAAAATTCAAAGCCATACCTATGTTGATAATTTCCAGTTAAAAAAGCAGCTCTTGAGGGAGCACAAACCGATGCTGTTGCATAAGCTCTTGAAAAATTAATTCCATTTCGACCTATTTGGTCAATGTTTGTAGTTTGAATTAATTCATTTCCGTTGGCTGAAATATCATTGTAACCTAAATCGTCTGCTACAATTAAAATAACGTTAGGAAGTTGAGTGTTTTGATTTTTTAGTTCAGAATACTTTGCAGGATTTGCATCAGAAAAAACAAAAGAACTATAAAAAGATGCAAAACAGTATATAAACATTATAAAAACCCCAGAATAAAAAATTCTTTGTTTACTTTTTAAATACTTCCACAGTATTTCAGCTACTAGAATTGTAGGTAAAACATATATAATGGTTCTTATGAACTCATCTTCAAATAATCCTATAGGAGATTCTACATTAATTTCATTGTGATATAGATGGATTTCAATTAATTGAATAATCCAGGCTGCTAAAGAGCCAAATAAAGCCATAAAGACAATTCTTTTAAGTTTTGAGCTGAATTTGTTTAAAGCAATTTTATTTAAATAATAGAGAAGAGGAAAAACAAAAATTATAAATAAAGTAATCACTCTTAATAAAGATTCGCTTGTAAAAAGCCTAGGCATTGCAAAAAGAGTGTAGTTAGTAGTAAATATCCCAGCAAAAATTAAAAGAAAAAAGTAAAAGAAGTTTTTACTGTAATTAGGAATTAAATTTTTTTTTTTAAGAAGAAAATATATTGCGACTAATCCTAATATTAAATGAAAATATCCGGGTGCTGGATTTTCAAATCCAAAATTTAAGCTGGACTGAACGACTGCAAAAGCAACTCCAAAATTGAAAATTGAAAAAATTATCAAAAATGGGTTATGTAATATTTTTAAATTAAAAAACTTCCAAGAAAATAAAGCGTATAGGCCTAAAGAAAATGCAGCTACACCATACATTTTAGCAAAACCAATAGTGAGTGGATCGGCGTTAATTAAATCAGGTATTTTTTCAGCAGCAAAAAATAAACTTAGGCCTGCTATAATTTCTATTATTGCCGTTAAAAGAAAAAATTTTCTCATTATTTCTTATCTAATATAGAAAGTCCAAATAAAATAATTGCAATTAATACTGGCACAAAAGCATAAGAAACACCAGGTGTTACACTGCTAGTATATATACCTTGTATAGCAATTTCTTCCCGAATTAGAGGATATCCGAAAACTCTGAATCCCCATTCAAAAATCCAAAATAAACACATTAGTGGGATTAATGATCTGTATTTAAAAACTACCACCCAACAAACTAGACAAAAAATTAGTTGGGCAAATCCCCATAAAGAAAAAAATCTGTAGATTATCGGCATTGGATCAGGGTCTGCTGAAATTTCTAAAAAACTTGCAATATCATGGTATCCGTACTGTTCAAATAACATATGAATAATTGCCCTCCAGGTCATAAGAACCAAAAACAAAATAAAACCCAACAGTGCTAACTTGTGACCTTTAAAGTTATTGTTAGCACTTTTAGGTAATATGTTTTTAAAATTAAAAGTCATTATTTATTTTTTAAAATCTCCATCATTTTTTGGGGAGTTTCATGTCCTGCATTTTGATTCTGCCCAGTTACAAATTTAGATTCATCGTCTACAACAGTTAAATTGGCAAATACATCTCTAATTGCTGTTTTACTTTCGAAAATAGCTCCAGCTTTTATCAATTCTTCTTCAGGATGTTGAGGCGTAAAATCAATTCCAAGTTCTTTAATTTGTTTGTCGGTTACTCCAGTCATTCTTCTGTTTTTTATAATTAGATTTCCTATGGAATCTTTAGCGTTTATAAAACCAAGAACTCCATGACAGACTCCACCAATTATAGATTTTGGATTATAATAAGCTTGACTTATTTTTTTTCCTAATATTTCAGAATAACCCAAATCGTATGCAGCTCCCCAACCACCTGCAATAAATACTAGATCGTAGTTATCAATTTCAAGTTCATCTATTTTAATAGAATTTTTTACTTTTTCTTTTAGAATTTGATCTTCAAGATACCTATCGTCTGAGCTTGTTTTTACAACATAATAAAACGATTCTGGGTCTATTGGAATTGTTCCACCATTAATACTTGCTAGATCAACTTCAATTCCAGAATCTGTAAATTCATAATATGGTACAGTAAGCTCCGATGCAAATACTCCAGTTAACTTTCCAGTTGTTTCGCCAGGTTTGTTTAAAGTACTGTGACTGGTTGAAATTATAACTGCTTTTTTATTTGTGAAATCATACTTTTTACTTTCGAATTCTGGGTGTAAGCCTGCTTTATTTAAAAGGGTAGGTAGAGAAATAAAAAACAACAAAACAAGAACTGATAATAAACCAATAATTTTTATAATTTTTTTCTTCATTAAATTTTATTTTTTAAAATAAACTTGTGCATTCTATCAGCCATTTTTTCTCCAATATCTTCTTGAATGAAATGGTTTGCTTCTTTGAACTGTTCATGATCTTGACCCTTGGCACCTGGAATAATTTTAATCCATTTGTTCTGAATTCTTGGAGTTCCCAGAAGCTTATCTTGTAAACCAATTAAAGATAGGAAAGGTTTTTTAAATTTTTTTAATCCATCAATTGCTTTTAAAGTTTGACCGGTAATTCCAGCATTCATTGATGGTAAGGTTCTTGGGCCAGCCATATAAATAAACGATGGAAAAGGAGCAGCATAGGCATCAAGAATTTTTTGATCCTTTTTGAAATCTTTCGATAAGGATAGTGTCATAATCTCCCTAATATGAACAAAAGGAGTGGTAATACAATAGTTAATCCAAACTTGAAAGATATTTACATCAAATCCTTTATTATTCAAAAAGTGATATGCCATTGCTTTTTTAAAACTTTTAATTTTAGTATTAATTTTTACTGGCTCAGGTATATGTAATGGATTTGATTCTTCAGTAAATTTTGGCAGTTCAGCATTAGCTGCAATAATACCAGAAAAGAGTTTCGAATTTTCACCAGCAATTCTAAGACCAATTAAACTTCCCCAGTCCTGACAAAAAAGAGTAATTTTTTTGAGTTTCAATTTTTTAATAAAAGTTAGAACATTATCACAATGAGTGTCATAAACATGATATTTAATTGAAATTGGTTTATCTGACTTTCCCATCCCTATTAAATCTGGCGCAATACATCTATATCCTTTTGCAACCAGTTCGTGAATCATTGTACGGTACAAATAGGACCAAACCGGTTGACCATGAAGTAATAAAAGAATTTTTCCATCGCTTGGACCAGCATCAACATAGTGCATTTTAAGTCCATTTATGTCACAATAATTTTCATTAAAATTATATCCAGGAAGTTCTGAAAAACATTCTTCTGGAGTTTTTACATATTCAATTCCACTTTTTGTTTTATGAATTTTAACACTAGCGTCCCAGAAAACTTCTTTCGGAATTGGAGCAATTGTTTTGACCTTTCTGTTCTTTATACTAGGGTCAATTTTAATGGGAGACCCCATCAAATTAACAATTAGCTTTTGAATTTGTCTTTTTAATTTATTCATTAATAATTAGTATTTAAATACTAATTTAATAAAAAAAACTAATTTAAGGTTATGCTTTTTTGTAGCGCTTTATAATAATCTATTGATTTGCTATCTTTCTTTTCAACTAATATTCGTATAATCATAAATCCTTTTTTTACAGGTGAAACTATACTGTTTTCTTGTTTAGAATTAGAAAGAGAGATTTTCATATCAAGGTTGTTGTCAATAAATTCATTGTCGTTTTTTACAAACCAATTAACAGTATTAGGCTTATAAAATGAAACAGACCAGTATGTAGAGTCAGGCATTTTACCTTTTAAATTAAGATCTCCATTAGTTAAGTCATAAAAACTTGTTGAATATAAAAAATCTGGATTAGGCATGACAACATCTCGTGATTGGTCGTTGGGTATATCAAAATGTTTTAATTCATTATCATGTACATTTTGATTATTTACAATTTTATAATGAAATACTTTATAAATTATGTTCGGAATCATTATAATAGTGACGTTATAAGATCCATAACTTACTATAAATGATAATAAAAGATAAAGAATTAACTTTTTCATAGCCCAACTCTTTTTATTTTAGGAAGTTTTATAGACTCTAGGTTTTCGTAAACATCTTTTTCAGGATTATAAATCCTTAGAGTAATATGAAATTCTTTTTCATTTCCAGATGGAAGCCAATTAACTTCTTTTCTTTTTGAGGAAATTATAATGGGTTTATTTATATCAAAGTTTTCTTTATTTATTGCATGAATATTATGATCGTTTTTAACCAAGAAATAATCTTCACCATACAAGGTGTAGCTCCAATACCTACCTTTTGGTGGTTTACCAATTATTTGATAATCAAAATCTGAACTTAAAATTTGACCATCTGAGTCTTTGCTAGCCAAAAAATAAAGTGCCTCTTTCTCGTCAAGAGCAAAAACTCCAATTCTAGCTATATAAGCTCTTTGATAATTGTCTTTTAAATCCATGTTTGGATTAACTATCCAGTTACCATTTTTAATTGACAATTCGCTGTTTTGTGTAGAAGAATTTATTTTTGTTACAGCTATGTAAATACCAAGTAAAATTGACAGCAATGTCACTACAGGAATTAAGATTTTATTTTGACTTAAATTCTTCATTTATTTAACAATAAATTTGTCACCGTCTTTTGCCAAATATACCTTTCCATTAAAATCTTTGATTTGTTTTTCATAGAGTTTATTAATAATAATATTATCAGGTGATGGAGCTAAATGATGTAATACTAAGGTTTTAACATTGGCTATATTGGCTAATTTAACAATTTCATTTGGTGGGGTATGATAATCTTGAATATCATGAACAATATGTGAATTTCTGTGCATTTCCTTATTTTCTAGAATTTTAACTGTATTTTTTAATAAAGAATTTAATATTGCCTCGTGTATTAATAAATCAGCATTTGTGGCCATTTTAAACACTAATTCATTTGCTTTTGTGTCTCCGCTTATCACTACTTTTTTATTATTGTATTCAATAGCATATCCAACAGATGGTTCAACTGGATAATGATCAACATTGAAGGCAGTAATTTTAATTTCATCAGAGTCGTATATAATTTTTTTATTGTCCTCTATCTTAAATTCATTAGATACACCATATGCATATTCAGTGTTCATTATTTCACTACCATGATGATCAACTCGGTGTTTGTTTTCTAGTTTTAAAAAATCGTAATTGCTATCGAGGATATTTTTCAATCCTTCAGGTCCATAAATATTTAAGTCTTTATTTCTTCCAAGAACCCAAGATCTATTAATTAAATAAGGGAGATCTATGTAATGATCAGAGTGAAAATGAGTTATAAATACTGCATCTAACTCATTTAAAGGAAGATTCATTTCTTCTGCTTTTGTCACAACTCCGTCACCAACATCAAAAATGAAAAATTTGTCTTTGATAAACACAGCTGTTCCAGATTGAACTCTACTAGTATTTAAAGGAGAGCCTGTACCTACAGTAAACACTGTAATTTCATTCTCATTAATTGATAAACTTTTTTGATTTCTTTCAATAGTGAAACTTGTCAAAGATTTAGAAAGTTTTTCAGGATAAAAATTAATAAATGACAAAGACATAAATATTACAAATACAAGTAAAGAAAATATATATTTTATCAAAGATTTCATTGCTATATTTTCATCATTTTTTTTGCCCAGTTGACTATGAATTTCATAGTAATTCTATTAGAAAATCTGGTTAATCTATACATTAGTTTAGCATCAGGGCCTATTACAATTCTTGTTTTCTTTTTAGTTATACCTTCAATTATTTTATTTGCGGTTTTATCGGCTGTGGTTGGAAAATGAGCATCTAATTTTTTTAATTGATTCTCGGTAAGGGTTTGTCCCTCAATATTTCTAACAATATTAGTTTTGATTCCACCAGGATGAACACTTGTGACAACAACTCCAGAATTAATACAAAATTCTTCTGCTGCCAATGCTTCACTGAAACCTCTTATCCCAAATTTAGATACACTGTAAGCGGATTGAAAGGGTGAACCAAGCAATCCCCAAACACTAGAAATGTTTACTATACTTGATTCCGTTTGTTTTCTTAACTCTGGAAGAAAACATAGTGTTCCGTAAATCATTCCCCATAAATTAATACCTATGACTTTCTCATACTTTTCAATTGATGTTTCAGACACAGAATAACTTCCAACAGTGATGCCAGCATTATTAATTAATACATCCACTTTTTTGAAATGGTTGATCACATTTTTTGCAAATAGATCAAAATCTTTTTTGACAGAGACATCAAAGGTTTCGGTGTATATATTTTCAGGATTATCGAACATTGATAAAGTTTCATCCAAAGCATTTTTTTTGAGATCGTTTAAAGCTAGTTTTGCTCCAAGTTTGTACATTTTTAAAGCTAAAGATCTCCCAATTCCAGAACCAGCACCTGTAATGACTACAACTTTATCATTTAAGTTTTTCATATATCAACTATCGAAGTCCTTGTAATCCTTAGAAGGATCATAATCCATGTTTGTTTTTATGGAACTAAGTTCACTTCTGGAGTCTTTGGATTTTAAAATAGGGAACATTAATTGAACATACCAAGGCTCTTTCATCTTATTCCAAGCTCCAAACTTGGTTGGATATTTTCTAGTGATTTTAGCAGTTCCAAACAAAATATCCCAGAAAAAAAGAAGATTTCCATAATTACCGTTAGGATTTGAAACTCCATCTTCGGAAGTCAAACCATGATGTGCATAATGAGTACTTGGAGTTGAAATGGTTCTTTCAATGATCCAAGCTAAAGGATGGAGAACTTTGTATTTATATAAAAATCTGTCCCATTTTGTTTCACTATGAGCAGCTATTATGACAGTCATTTTAATAGGTAAGTAGTAAAGATAAACTTCAGTCATTCCTAAAAAAATAAGAATACCTGTAAACCATAAACCGGGCATAAAAGCATAATACATGAAAGCGTTTCTGTAAGTTACTAAAACACCCATTTCTTCAACCACATGATGAGGCCTGTGGAGTTTCCACATAAAAGGATTTTCATGTGAGAATCTATGCCATAGGTATTGAGTTAAATCATCTAATATTAGAAAAGCCAACACATGCCATAAAAAATGAGAATTAATAAACAAATCTTCATAAGAAAAAAACCAAGAATCCATTGTAAATAGCACAAAAGCTAAAATTGCAGGTTGTATTAATGTAGGAAGAACAGTTAAGCAAACCAGTTCTATGGTAATGTCATTTTTAGAACGTTTGTCATGAAAATACAGTCCACCAATGGCTTCAAGCCCTCCTAAAACTAAAAGAGCAGCAACTGGAATTAATTTGCTGATAGTTTCTTGATCCATCATCTATAAAAGTAGTAAATTAATACTAATTAGATTTTAATTAACTTATAAGTAATAACAACTTAATAATTATGAAAATATTTATACTTGTAACTGGGATTTTAGAGCTCCTTGTAGGATCAATTTTATTGATTAATCCAAAGCTAATGCAAGCTTATAAAAACGCTAGTAATTCACTAATCACATCAGCAAGAATGTACGGTGCAGCTGCTGTTAGCATTGCAGTTTTTGCCCTTTTGGTTGTCTTAGATTTTGATAACACAGTTTTGCACAAACCTTTTTTAATTGTATTTGGAGTGTTTCACTTTTTGGTTTCACTTTCTGTTGTAATTTCATTTTATTCAAAGCAAACTAGAGACTTAAAAATAGCCTTACTTCATGGCTTATTTTTTATTTTAACTCTTTATTTTTTAATCAGTTATTAGTTTTTAAGGTTTGAAAACGATTTTAACTAGATATGTAGACTATTTAAAATTAAAGCATAATTTAGTTTTTGACTCTTATCAGGAACTTCATAAATGGAGCATTAATGAAATGTCTGATTTCTGGGTATCGATAGTAAACTTTTTTGAAGTTGAATTTGAAACCCCCCCAGAAATAATTTATAAATTCAATAAAAATTTTATCAATTCAAGTTGGTTTGTCAATTCAGAAATTAGCTATTCCAAAAATGTTTTTAAGAACGATAAGTTAACCTCTCCTGCTATAAAATATCAAGACGAAAGTGGAACTTACATAGAGATTTCTTGGAATTCTTTAAAAAATAAAACTTTAGAATTTCAAAATATACTAGTCAAAAATAATGTTGGAGTAGGTGATAGGGTAGTTGGATATTGTTCAAACACGCCAGAGACTGTAGCTGCTTTCCTTGCTGCAAATTCAATTGGGGCCATTTGGTCCTCATGCTCACCAGATTTTGGGTACGATTCTGTATTCGATAGATTTAATCAAATCCAACCAAAATTTTTATTTTATCATTCAGATTACATTTACGGTGGAAAAAATTATAGTTTGGAATCAAAAGTCACAAAACTTAAAAATTCTATTGATTCTATCACGTCATCTTTAGATTTATGTTCCAAATCAACTTTTTTAAACGATTCAAAAAAAAATAATTTGAATTTTACTTCGGTCGAATTTAATCATCCAATTTGGATATTGTTTTCCTCTGGAACAACCGGTAAACCCAAAGCAATTGTTCATAGAACAGGAGGAATGATTTTAGAACATTTCAAAGCTTTAGCTATTCACCAAAACGTCGATTCTTCAGATTCTTATTTCTGGTATTCTACAACAGGTTGGATGATGTGGAATTACGCTTTAAGTAGTCTTTTACTTGGTTCAACTTTGTGTATTTACAACGGTTCTCCAGTATATCCTGACAGTGGTGTTTTATGGAGATTTGCAAAAAAATCAAAAATTAATCATTTTGGACATGGAGCAGTTTTTTATCAAACCCAATTGTCTGTTCCTCCAAAAGAACTTATTTCTGATGATTTTTCATTCATTAAAACTGTTGGCTCAACAGGTTCTCCTTTATTTAAAGAAACCAATATTGGACTAAGTAAAATTTTTCCTAAATCACACATTATTTCTTTGAGTGGTGGCACTGATGTTTGCACAGCATTTATTGGTGGAAATCCAAATGATAAAGTCATTCCTGGAGAAATTCAGTGTAAGATGCTTGGAGCACCCATTGAAGTGTGGGATGATAATGGTAAAGAAATTAAAAATAAAATGGGTGAATTGGTTTTGTCAAAACCTTTTATATCCATGCCGTTGTGTTTTTGGAATGATAAAAATCAAGAAAAATACAAAAAGAGTTATTTTTCTAAATTTAATAAAGTATGGAGTCATGGAGATTGGGTAACGGAGACATCAAGTGGTGGTATTATAGTTCATGGAAGATCTGATTCAACCCTAAACAGATCTGGAGTTAGAATAGGTACTTCTGAGATTTACAGCGCAATTAAAGACTTAAGTTACGTTGAAGATAGTTTAATTATACATTTAGATAACTCAGATAAAAACAGTTTAATTTTGTTTGTTAAATCCAACATGTTAATTAAAAAGGATGGATTAAGAGCTACAATTAGACAGAAATGCTCTCCAAGGCACGTTCCAGATTTAATCTATCAAACTCCTGACATCCCTTACACAATAAGTGGTAAAAAAGTTGAAGTTCCTATCAAGAAGATATTGTCTGGTTTAGATCACAAAGATTCTGTTAGTAAAGATTCTTTAAAAAATCCAGAGTCTATAGATTGGTTTTTAGAGTTTTACAAAAATCAATTATAAGTGTCCAAAAGATTTTTCTGTTCATTGATTGAAGATATAAATTCTTCTTTCAATGATTCAGCTAAATCTTTTACGGAAAGATCGTTTTCAATTGTTGTTACACCTTGACCTGCGGACCATATTGTTTTCCATGCCTTAGCTTCAGCTTTTGCTGCATCCAACTCACTCCCAAAATCAATTTTTTTAGAATTTCCCCACATTTCTTCCGTAATTCCCATAGATTCTAGACTTGGTCTTAAAAAATTAGCGTTAACTCCAGAAACTGCGGCAGTGTATACAATATCCTCAGCTTTTGAATTAATAATCATCTCCTTATATTCATCGTCAGCTTTACTTTCTTTGGTGTTTATAAACCTGGTTCCCATGTACGCTAAATCAGCACCCATTTGTTTTGCTGACGCTATGTCTCGACCGTTAGAAATACAACCCGAAAGTAATATTGTTTTATTAAAAAACTTCTTGACTTCAGAGATAAATGGGATAGGATTAAGAGTTCCACCATGTCCTCCAGCTCCAGCAGCAACTAAAATCAAACCGTCAACTCCAGCTTCTGCTGCCTTTTCTGCGTGTCTTTTTTTGATGACATCATGAAAAACTAAACCTCCATAAGAATGAACAGCATCAACCAGTTGACTCACTGCTCCAAGTGATGTTATTATAATAGGAACCTTATGTTTAACGCACAACATTAAATCGGCTTGAACTCTTGGATTGGTATTGTGTACAATTAAATTTACACCAAAAGGAGCTGCTTTTTTTCCTGTTTCTTTTTCAAACTCATCTAGTTCACTTTTGATCTGAATTAACCATTCTTCAAAGCCTTCAGATGTTCGTTGATTTAAAGCTGGAAAAGTTCCAACTATTCCATTTTTACAGCATTCTATTACAAGCTCTGGTCCAGAAATTAAAAACATTGGAGCTGCCACAGCTGGAATACTTAGTTCATTTATAAATTTAGGTTTACTCATCTTAATATTATGTTTAGTATAAATATACTATTTAATTCATTTGAAATTGATGTATCCATCTTCAATTTTTTTAAATCTTAGTAGAAACATATCCTTGATGTAATTTTGATTTAATTTCCATGGATATTTTTTTCCTTGTTTTGGAAGAATTTTTGAAGCTCTTCTTACATAACCTGAATTTAATCCTATACTAGGTTCTGTTTCTAAATTCTTGTCATTTATTTCAGTCACAAATGACTTAAAATTATTTTTGTCCATGTGGTTTATAATTCTACAAAAATATTCACAAACCAAATCAATTTTTAAAGTCCAAGAAGAATTTGTATATCCAAATACTATTGTTGTGTTTGGAATTTTTTGTAACATCATTCCCTTGTAGCTTACTAATTTTGATGTGTCAATGGTTTTATCATCAATTTTAATTTTAATTCCACCCATGAATTTTAAATTAAGTCCAGTTGCTGAGATCACAAGATCAGCTTTTAATTCTTTTCCGGATTCAAGAAGAATACTGTCTTCTTTAAAACATTTTATTTGATCTGTGATTACAGAACATTTTTCTTGTCTTATGCAATCAAATAAATCATTATCAACTACCACACAAACTCTCTCATCCCACGGATTGTATTTTGGATTAAAATGAGTTTCAATATCAAAATCCTTAGGCAGAACTTGTTTTATTTCGTTCTTAATAAAAGCTTTTACCTCTGTAGGTCTACGTTTTGAAATTTGATAAAAATAAATTTGTCTTAAAATATATTTCCACCTAGAAATCGTATGTGCAATTTTTGAAGGAATAAAACGAAAAAGAAAATTTATGAATTTGTCTTTTTTAGGAAGGTTCATCAAATAAGTTGGGGATCTTTGAAGCATTGTGACGTGTTTTGCTTTTTTAGATAATGATGGGATTAGAGTTATAGCAGTTGCTCCACTACCAATCACAATCACATTTTTATTTGAATAGTCAATGTCTTCTGTCCATTTTTGAGGATGAATAAAATTTCCCCTGTAATTTTCAATACCCTTAAATTTTGGTGTGTAACCACTTTCATAATCATAATATCCAGTACAAGACATTAAGAATCTGCAATTATACTTTATGCTTTTGTTTTTATGTCTATCAATTCCAACAACTGTCCATTCGTTTTTTGTTGAGTTCCAACAAATTTCGTTAACCCAATGATTGTATTTTATCTTTTTATCTAAATCAAATTTTGAAGAAGTTTCATTTAAGTATTTTAAAATTGTTTTTCCATCAGAAATTGTGTTTTCATTTGTCCACGGGTTAAACTTGTAAGAAAATGTGTGCATGTCAGAGTCTGATCTAATGCCTGGATATTTAAACAAGTCCCATGTCCCCCCAAGATTATTTCTTCCCTCTAAAATCAAAAACGATTTATTAGGACAATTTCTACTCATGTGACATGCTGCTCCAATGCCAGAAATACCAGCTCCCAGTATAATTACATCTAAAAATTGATTTTCTGAATTTTTCAATAAAATGTTTTTTAATTGATGAAATAAAAAAAGAGTAATATTTCTATTACTCTTTTTTTAAATATTTAATCTTTTAGTTCTTAAAAGTCACGTCTTAATGAGAACATTACTTGTCTTCCAAGAAGTGGTAAGTTTGGAAGGAAACTATACGTTTCATCTGTAAGGTTGACAATATTCATACTAAGTTTAGTTTTTGAGTTAATGTCATATCCTAAATTAGCATCGTATACATTTCTGCTTTCAACCGTTCCAGAGTAGAAACTACCCATACTAGCTTCAAAACCTCCATCGTACTTATAGCTAAGTCCTAAATTCCATTTTCTTCCATTATCATATGTAAGACCTGCCTTAACTCTATGTTTTGAATGGTTTAAATGCCAAGCTCCGACTTCAGTTAAGGATCCTAAATCGTCTTTTTCAAATACTGTTTGACTAACTGTAGAGTAATTAGTAAATAATGTTAAATTATCATTAGCTCTCCATTTTAATCCACCTTCAAATCCCCAGTAATTAACTTTTCCATAGTTTCTGTAACCAAGCATAACGTTAGTTTCTCCATTATCAGGAGCTTGATCAGTTTGTACAGTTCCAATAGCTCCCATTGCTGCTAAACCGTTACCAACTGCAGCGTATGTATTAGAAAGAAGTGTAGCATAATAAGGTCCAAAAACAGGCCCGTATACAGGAGTAAATGCGTTAGTAAAATAGCTGTTTACAGCACCTCCTAAATCGGCACCTAAATTAGGTAAAGCTACAAGTGGACTTAATTGTTCAATTGCAACAAAATTTTCTTTAATTGAGTTATATACATTGAAACTAAAAGTCATTTTATCAGAAAGCATTCCTTTGTATCCAAATTCATAGTGAGTTTCTTCACCAAGAGCAGCTTTACTACCATCAGTTAGTGGCCCAAATGCATTACCATTTAAATCAAGCATTGCTCCTTGAGAAAAAGCTCCTAAACCAGCTATTCCAGCTAACGTATTTTGTGAAGTTATAAATGGAATAAATGCTTGAAGCGGTGTTCCAGCAAGAAGAGGAGCTACAGTAGCAGTAGCAACTGCATATGCCGTAGCTACTGGCATTCCTATCCCTTCATTAGTTGGTAATCCTGGAACAAACCAAGATGTTGATGGATTAGAAAATGTTTGTGCTTCCTTGTTTCCGTAAATCCAAACATTAATACCAGGTCCCAATTTTTGAACAGGCAAATCAACAAACATATTCAATGCAGAAGGAGCAATGAATGCTTTGTTAAAGGTCAACCTAAGGTTATGTCTGTTGTTAGGATTGTAAACTAGTGCAGCTCTAGGAGCAAAGGATGACTCACCAACCTCTGGATATTTATCGTATCTACCAGCAAGTTGTAAATTTAACTTATCCGATAGTTTTGTTTTAGCAGAAAAATAAGCTCCATAGATTCTATAGTCATCATCATTTTCAAATCTTCCAAATGTTGCAGTCGAAGTATCAAATTTTGAGCTCATGTGCTCAACACCAATGGATAACCCAGTATTAATTTGATCAAGTGCTATTTCATATTGTAATTGAAATTGAGATTGTTTACTTTCAACTCCAGATGTTACACCAGTTCTGTAGTTAAAACCTCTATATTTATCCTCAGTTGGATTTGCTGTGTCAGTGTAATTGTATTGCATGAATAAATTTCCTGATTGAACTCTAGTTTGTATAAATGCTGATCTTTGCTGAGCTCTTGTTTCACCAGTTGAAGAGATGAAAATATTAGAAGCCACTTCATTAATTCCAGCTACAGTTGTTATTGACAAATCATTTGAAGGTCTGTAATATAGCGTAGCATCAGCACCTCTTTGCGAATTCCTTTCGATAAAGCCATCAATAGTTTTTACAACTCTTCCAGTTGCTGCATCTGTAATTGTATTGACAAAATTTGAACTTGCTGATTCTGCTAAATCAAAATCTTCATTTTCACCATACTTTACGTTAAACTTGTAACCAAATGTATTATCATCATTACTAACAGCATGTCTAAAGTTCATTTTAAACATATTCATGTCAAAGCTTCCATTTTTTTCAAAACCACCTGTATGGAGTTCAATTGAAGTCCCTGGGTGTTTGAAAGGATCTTTACTTAAATAGTGAACAACTCCAGCTCCAACACCAGGTCCATAAAGTGCAGATGCAGGACCTAATACAACTTCAACTCTTTCTAAATCAAGGTTGCTTAAGTTACTTACGTCTGCATCAAAGAAACCAATTCCATTTACATTTAAAGTTCTGTAATCTAACATAACTAATGTAGATGTTGTAAATAAATCAACATTATCTCTTAATGCTACACTTGTTCTGTTCGCTCCATGTTTATCAATTTGAACTCCAACCATATCATCAAGTAATGTTAAAGAATTGAAAGATGATTTATTTTCAATTGCTTTAGCTCCAAGAACTTGAATAGAAGATGCAGCATTAACAGCTTTTTCTGCTTTTCTTGATCCAGAAATAACTACTTCATCTAGAGCTTCACCTGAATTTAATGATATAGAAATCACTTGATTACCCGAATTAGCCACAACAGTTTGTCCTTCAAACCCAAGAGAACTAATTTCAAGAGTCCAAGGGAAGTCTTGATCAGAAGATAAAGTAAAATTACCGTCGTCGTCTGTAATAACCCCTGTTGTTGTTCCTTGGATGACTACATTTACTCCGTAAAGAGCTTCAACACCATCAGTAATTTTTCCTTTTACAGTATTAGTTTGTGCGTTTACCATCATAAAAGATGCAAGCAAAAAAACTAAACTGGATAAATAAAATTTAAATTTCATAATTGTTTTGTTTTGGTTTTAATTTAACTTTTTGGTTTTGTTATTAATAATTTGATCATTATTAGTTATTAATATTACGAATATTGTAATATATGTGGCAAAATAATACTATTTATTCGATTTTTAAAATTTTTATTGAAATCGTGTCCCATCCCTTTTAATAAAATAAGCTTTGATCCATGAATTAAACTAGCAAGTTTTACAGAGTGACTGGCTTTGACTAACGGGTCATCAGTACCATGGATTAACAGAGTAGGAACTTTAATGATTTTGAGTTTTTTATACCTAGAACCAGAATTTTTTATGGCTCTTCTATGTTGAGTAAAAGCTTTTTTATTAAAACCCTTCCTAAATTTAATTTCGTAAATAGTTTTGTGAATTTGCTTAGTAAAGTCACTCATATGGTTTTCTGATCCAACCCATAAATGATCTATTTTAAAATAAAGTTTTAGTACTTTATCAATATCTCTTTCTTTGTTTTTATATGAGAAAATCAATTTTCTTAACATACCAATTTTTTTAGAATCTGGTTTTTCAGCCTTAGGATCAAATAAAAATCCAGATGACATTAAATTAGTTAGCGACAAAATTTTTTTTGGATGATTTATGGCTAAAATTTGTCCTATCATTCCACCTGTTGAGTAGCCAATTACATGAAATTTTTCAATCATTAGCTGATTAGTTACAGCTAAAGCATCTCTTGCCATTTCTTCTAAATTGTAATCGTTTGACCTAGACCAATTTTTTATCCAATCAGATTCTCCAACACCTCTATTGTCAAACCTTATCACTCTAAAATCATTTTTTAAAATGTTTCTAATCATCTGATCAGGCCATTGAATCAAGGATTCTGCGGCTCCATTAATTAATAAAACTGTTGCTTTTGGATTATTTACAAGAGTTATAACCTCATAGAATATTTTGACATCTGAATTTTTTGCAAATCCTGTTTTACCCTTAATGAAGTTTGGAATTGGTTTAGATTTTGCGATTGATATTAATTTATTGATATATGAATCGCTAATATCATCCTTCAATAAATTATTAATATAAAAACCTAGAATTAAACTAGTAACAATTATTATTAAAATCAACATTATCTTATTCCCAAATAACGTCTTCTGTGCTTTTTAACCAATTATTGTACTGATCAGAAAATTTTTCATCAATTTTTGATCTTTTAATTTTTAAAGTGGGAGTGGTCATTCCGTTCTCTGGAAGCCAATCTTCTTTAACAAAAATCACCTTAGACATCTTTTTGTAGTTGTCCAGGTTGCTGTTAACTTTTTCTAGAACTTTTGAAATCTTAGATGTAGTAGATTCTTTATCATCTAACGCAGATTCAGATGGAACCGCAAGTAATAATGGTTGATCACATCCTAAACCAACTACACATATTTGAGCGAATTCACTTACATCTCCAAAATAAGCTTCCAATACACCAGGTTCAATGTATTTTCCTTTAGAAGTTTTAAACATATCTTTAATCCTACCAGTGATATACAAGAAACCGTCATCGTCTATATAACCTTTGTCACCTGTGTGTAGCCATCCATCTTTTATTGTTTCATTAGTAACTTCTTCGTTTTTATAATAACAGCTTAAAATAAACGGTCCTCTCATTAATATTTCCCCTTGGTCACTAATTTTTAAATCTACACCAGGTGTTGGTTTTCCAACTGATCCTACGCCTAATGGTTGGTATGGGTTTAAGTTTGTACATGTAGCACAATTTTCAGTCATTCCGTAACCATTGGTAATGTATATGCCTAAGTCTTTATACCAATTTAAAAGTTCAAGTGGCATTGCAGCTGCCCCAGTAACCAGAGCCTTAGCTTTGGACATACCTAAAGCCTTCTTTAATTTTCTTTTTATTAACCAAGATATAATAGGAATTTTTAAAAATTTATCAAGCTTTTCTTGTGGCATTTTCATTAAAATCTTTTCTTGGAATTTTGCATAGATTCTTGGAACACCCTGGAATGCAGTAGGTTGAATGTCATTAAGATTTTGGCCAAATGTTTCCAAAGATTCTACAAATGAAATAGTCCCACCATATCTAAAAGCCACATGTTCTATTACAACTCTTTCAAAAATATGATTAAGTGGCATGTAGGAAATAAAGCTATTATTTCCTTTTAAATCAACTTTTAATGGGTTACCATCTTCTGTGATTCTTTTGGTATTAAAAAGTGTTTCGTATGTTAATACAACTCCTTTTGGATCACCAGTTGTTCCAGAGGTAAAAATAATTGTCCAAATATCTTTTAAATTTGGCTTGAAGTCTTCGGTTTGTGGCTCAAACTTATTTATAAATTCATGCCATTGGTGTCCAACTTCAACTTTTGAATGATTTTTATATTGTGGAAAGGCAATTATAGGCATTTCTGAATCTACACCTTTTTTCATTTCTTCCCAATTTTCAAGCTTTCCAACAAAAAGAGCTTTAACATCTCCAAAAGTTAGAAGATTATTGATTTCTTTTGAATTTAGAGTTGGAAAAAAAGGCACTGAAATATATCCTGCCATAGAAATTGCTAGATCAGCAATGATCCATTCTCTGCAGTTTTTTGAAACCAGACCAATATGACTATTTTTTTCTAGACCTAAGCTTTTTAAGCCGTTGGAAAGTTTCCTAGCCATTAATCCGACCTCATTCCAAGTATATGATTCCCAAAGATTACCAAATGGTTGCTTTAAAAATGGCTTGTCAGAAAGTTCTTTTTCCCATCTGTAAAAAGGAAAATCAAATAATTCGTTGTTCATATTATTTTTGTTTTGTCGTAATAATTTATTGAAAATAAGGTTTTTTTTTAAAACATATTTATAATTTATGCTAACTAAGTAATTTTTAAATTATTTATTCTTGTAACTTTTTTCTTATTTCAAAATATTTCTGTTTGTCGATAGGATATTTCAAAATAAAGAGAATTGAAAAAAAATAAATTATCATTAAAAGTGGGCCACCTATTAAACCAAGTTTTGATATAATTTCAATTGGAATATTTTCAATCTCAGTTTGAGTGGGGAATGAAATTAGTTTTAATAATATCCCAGCAAAGAAATAACCCAAACCAACTGTTAATTTATAAGCCAGCGACATAGTTGAAAAAAATAAACCCTCATGTCTTTGGTTAGTTAGTGAGTCGTATTCATCAACTACATCAGCCATCATGGAATTTACTAAACTCATCGATGTCCATAAAAATGTATAAGCAATTGTAGTAAATATTAAATAGGTTCCTAGTAGTGAGGGATCTCCATTTTCAGGAAATAATCCAAATATTCTAAGATTAAATGGGCTTGCCATAAATAATCCAAAAAGAAATGTGCTTATAATGACTCCAGTTTTTTTGTCAAATTTTTCTCCCATTTTTGGTGCAGCAAATAAAGAAATTACACCACCAACTGCTCCTGAGAAAATAATTATCCCTACTTCATTTTGATTGAGCTCAAAAAAGAAAGAGAGAAAATAAGTTATTAAAGAATTTCCAATTCCTAGTGCTATATATATCATCATTGTAAATAGAACTAAAGAATTAAAAGACTTCATTTTTGAGGCTGTAATTATATTTTTAAACAATGATTTTAATGACTCTTTCTTTTGCATTTTTGGAAGCCCAGAAATGGTATGTTTTGTTCCGTAAACACTTAATAAAATGGTTGATACCATAATTAATGCACAAAACATTGCAAATTTGGGATAAGCATCAACATTTAATAATCCTGTAGACATACCTTCTTCTGGAATAAAAAAATAAACCAATCCAAAAAATGATACAAATGGAGAAACTAATGTTGCAAACATTATTCTATAACTTGTTATAACTGTTCTTTCATCGTAGTCTGAACTAAGTTCAGCTCCTAGAGACATACCAGGAACCAAAAAAATTGAAAGAAAAAATCTAATTAAAATTGAAAAAAAAGTCATCCAGAGAAATAATTCAAATTGGCTTAAGTTATCTGGAGGGATAAATAAAAGATAAGTTGAGAGCCCAAGAGGAATGGCCGATATTGCCATAAATGGATGTCTTCTGCCGTATTTTTTTGATTTATAATTATCCGAAATTGTACCAATTATTGGATCAGAAACAGCATCAAATAAAAGGGCAATTAGAGTAGCAGTTCCAGTGTAAATTTGATCCAGCCCAAGAATTTGACTAAAGTAAAAGAAAACAAAAACAGCATACAAAATGTCTTTAATTCCAACTGAAATAAATCCCATACCATAAAAAAACTTTGTTTTAAAATCTATTTTCATTTGCAATTAATTAATGTTGTTTAAAATTTATTTTTCTTGAATTTTCAAGTTTAAACTGATAATCTGTAAAAGATACAAGTTAAAAGGTATGTAATTTTCATTAATTTTACATATGTTAGAACCTAGAAATTTATTTGATGAAAGTTCGAAAACCTAGTGTTGATGTTTTAAGCTCAAATTTTATTGAAAATGAAATTTCAATGAAAAAATTATTGAAAGAACTCAATTCATACTATAAATTATCTAAGCAAGAGGGTAGTGCTTCTCAAATAAAAAGAACTAGAACTAGAAAAAAACTACTTGCAAGAGAAAAAATCGATTTACTACTAGATAAGAAAAAACCTTACATAGAATTAATGCCTCTAGCTGGATTAAAACATGAAAAAGGTTTTGGTGCCGGCGGAACTACTGTTGTTGTGCTTGGATATGTATCAAATGTTCTTTGTTTAATAAATGCTAATGTAGCTACAAGAAAAGCAGGTGCTGTCGATTATGCAACAAGTTTAAAAAACTTGAGACTATCTCAAATTGCTAAAGAAAATAAATTATTAACTATAAATTTAGTTGAAAGTGGAGGAGCGAATTTGCCTGATCAAGACAGAGTATTTAATAATTATGGAAAGTTCTTTATGGAAATGTCAAGAAGATCAAAAGAAGGTATTCCGACAATTTCTGTAGTATTTGGAAGTGCCACCGCTGGTGGAGCCTATGTTCCTGGAATGTCTGATTATTCTATATTTCAAAAAAATACTGCAAAGGTGTTTCTAGCTGGACCTCCGCTCGTTAAAATGGCAACTAATGAAGAATCAACAGATGAAGAACTTGGAGGAGCACAAATGCATAGTAGTATTTCTGGAGTTTCAGATTTTTTAGCAAAAGATGAAAAAGAGGCCTTAGAGATTACAAAAAAATTGATTAAAAAAATTAAAAAACCAACCGTAAATAATTTTGAAAAAGAGGCTTCTGTTCCAAAATACGATGCAAAGGAAATTTTAGGAATAGTGCCTTCAAATCTTAAAAAACCTTTTGATATTAGAGATTTAGTAAAAAGATTTGTTGACGATTCTGAATTTGTCGAGTTTAAAGAAAATTATGGTAGAACTATGTTTTGTTGTTGGACTAAAATCAATGGATATCCTGTTGGAATTATTGCAAATAACGGTGTGATATTTATTGAATCCGCAAGAAAAGCTACTCATTTTATTCAATTGGCAAATAAATCTAATATTCCTTTATTGTTCATTCATAATACTACAGGATTTATGGTTGGAAAAAGATATGAGCAAAATGGAATGATCAATTCTGGTGCTCAACTTATTCATGCTGTTTCTGGAAGTACCGTACCTCATATTAGTTTACAGGTAGGGAATTCATATGGAGCTGGTAATTATGCAATGTGTGGAAGATCGTTTGAACCAAGATTTTTATTTTCCTATCCCAACGTTAAATCTGGTGTAATGGGAGCAGATCAGCTTTCAGGAGTTATGGAAATAATTAAAAGAAACGCAGCATCATCTTCTAATAAAGTGATTAATGAAAATAAATTGAAAAAAGAAAAAAAAGCGCTCGCTGAAGACGCAGAAAAAAGAGCCAGCGTTTGGCACACAACATCTGAGGTTTGGGATGATGGGGTAATTAATCCTACTGACACCAGGAAATATTTATCACTTGCATTAGCTGCAGTTTACTCTTCAGAAATTAAGGGGACGGATTCTTTTGGTATTTTTAGAATGTAATAGTATTGATGAGTTACTTTAATAATAAAGATATAGTAAATATAAAATCATTCAAATTTGATTTTATACAGTGGCATGAAAAAGATCATGTTATCATTGTAACTTTAGATCGCCCGAACAAGAAAAATGCCTTGCATCCTCAGATGATTAATGAAATAGCATTCGCTTTTCAATATGCATCATTTAATAAAAATATTAGGGCATTACTATTAAAAGCCAATGGAGATGTGTTTTGCTCAGGGTTGGATTTAAAAGCAATTAATGGAGATTTAGAAAAAAATAAATCAACAATTCCACAACCTAATTCTAAAATATTAATAGGAGAAATATTTAATAAGCTTTATAAACCAAAAATTTGTCAACTTGAAGGTGATGTTTATGCAGGTGGTTTATTGCTAGTTGCTGGATGTAATTATGTTGTTTCATTAGAAGATCTAAAATTAGGTCTTCCTGAGGTTAAACGAGGAATTTTTCCAATGCAAGTCATGCAATCACTTTCCAAAATTATTTCCTTTAGAAATGTAATTGATTGGTGTATTAGGGGTTATAATTTAAAAGTGAAAACCGCTCATTCTTGGGGATTGATTTCAGAAATTGTTACTAAAAACAATATGGATTCATTTGTTTCTAATTGGCTTAGTGAAGTTGTGAGTAATTCTCCAATTGCAATTCAATATGGTTTAGAAGCTTTCGATAAAATAAATTCAAGTGAATCGAATCACAAGTATCTTTTGGAAATGTTAGAAATGGTCTTAAATTCTGATGATGCAAAGGAAGGAATAGCTGCTTTTAAAGAAAAAAGAAATCCGGACTGGAAATAATTTATATTATTTTTAAGTTTACTATGCTTGCATAGTATTTTTTTATATTTTAGTATTTATATACTAATTTGGTATATTATTTTATTTACAATTACAAAACACATAACATAATGCTTGAAAATAAAGTTGTTAAATTATCATCTCGACCCTCAGGTTTTCCATCCGAAGACACATGGATTCACGAAACTGAAAATGTAAGGAAAATTGATGAAGGTGAAGTTTTATTGAAAAATTTATATGTTTCTCTTGATCCAGCTATGAGAGGATGGTTAAATGAAACAAGATCTTATATTCCTCCGGTTCAAATTGGTGAAGTCATGAGAGCAGGAACAATTGGAGAAGTTATAGAATCAAAGAACCCAAATTTTAATAAAGGTGACATTCTTTCGGGATGGGGTGGTGTTCAACAATATTCAATTACTAATGGGAAGGGGTATTTTAAGGTACCTAGTTCTAAAATTCCTCTACCAACTTTTATTGGAACTCTAGGTATGCCAGGAATGACAGCATATTTTGGTATTCTTGAAGTAGGTAAAATAAAAGAAGGTGATACTGTATTGGTTTCTGCTGCTGCAGGTGCAGTTGGTAGCATAGTAGGGCAAATTGCAAAAATTAAAGGATGTAAGGTTGTTGGTATTGCAGGTGGTAAGGAAAAATGTGATTATGTTATTAATGAACTTGGTTTTGATGGTTGTGTTGACTATAAAAATGAAAGTGTAAAAAGAGGAATTAAAAGGGAGTGTCCCGACGGAATTGATGTTTATTTCGATAACGTTGGTGGTGAAATTTTAGATGCTGCCTTAGTTTTTTTGAGAATGGGAGCTAGAATTGTTGTTTGTGGAGCCATTTCACAATACAACGAAATGTCTGCAAAAGGGCCGAACAACTACTTATCATTACTTGTAAATAGGGCTTCTATGAAAGGAATGGTTGTTTTTGATTATGCTAAAAATTACCCTACAGCTACTAAAAAAATGACACAATGGATTTTGGATGGGACTTTAAAGTCAAAAGAAGATATTTACGAAGGAATTGAAAATTTTTATGAGGTTTTTAAAAAATTATTTAACGGAAATAAAAAAGGTAAATTAATATTAAAAATATAAATATGAGAGATGCGCTAATTGTTTCGACTGCAAGAACTCCTTTAACAAAGTCTTACAGAGGAACATTTAATAATACTACCGCTCCAACCATGGCAGGCTGGGCTATTGAAGAAGCAATCAAAAGATCAGGTGTCGATCCAGAAAAAGTTGATGATGTGATAATGGGTGCAGCTCTACAACAAGGAACTACCCATTGTAATGTTGCAAGAAATGCTGCTTTGGCTGCTGGCCTTCCAGTAACTGTTAGTGGTATGACATTAGATAGACAATGTTCATCAGGAATGATGGCAATTGCAACAGCTGCAAAACAAATTATCAGTGATGGAATGGATGTTGTTGTTGGAGGTGGGTTAGATTCGATAAGTTTAGTGCAAACTGAAAAAATGAATCTAGATAGATGGGTTGATAAAAAATTAATTTCAAAACATAAACATATTTACATGCCAATGCTGAAAACCGCTGAAGTAGTAGCTAGCAGGTATAATATTTCCAGAGAATCTCAGGACGAGTATTCTCTTCAGAGTCAATTAAGAACTGCAAAAGGACAAGAAGAGGGAAAATTTGATGATGAAATTATTTCAGTCACTACAACTATGGGAATAATGGACAAAGAAACTAAAGAAATTTCATTTGTTGAAAAAACATCGTCAAAAGACGAGTGTAATAGACCTACTACTACTATTGAAGGATTAAGTTCTCTTAAGCCTGTTGTTGAAGGAGGATCAATTACTGCCGGCAATGCAAGTCAGCTTTCTGATGGTGCATCTGCATGTGTTCTAATGGAATCAAGTGTTGCATCAAAACACAATGTGACTCCTCTTGGAATCTATAGAGGAATTGCAGTTGCTGGATGTGAGCCAGATGAAATGGGAATTGGACCGATTTATGCCGTTCCTAAATTGTTAAAACAAAATGGTCTTAAAATGAGTGATATTGGGCTTTGGGAACTTAATGAGGCTTTTGCTGTCCAGGTAATTTATTGTAGAGATGTTCTTGGAATTCCAAACGAAATTTTAAATGTTAATGGAGGTTCGATTTCAATTGGTCATCCGTATGGTATGAGTGGATCAAGAATGGTAGGTCATGCACTTATTGAAGGAAAAAGAAGAGGAGCAAAATACGTTGTTTCAACAATGTGTGTTGGTGGAGGTATGGGAGCCGCGGGTCTATTTGAAGTGATTTAAATCGAATAAATAATAAAAGTTTAATTAAATAATAATAATATGAAAAGATTAGAAGGTCAAGTTGCTATCGTTACAGGTGGAACTCGTGGAATTGGAAAAGGTATTTGCGAGGTTTTTTGCCGAGAAGGAGCCACTGTTGCTTTATGGGATGTTTTGGATGGAACACAAACAGTTAATGAAATAAAACAAAATGGTGGAAAAATTTTCTTTCAAAAAGTAGATGTTACAGATCAGAATTCTGTAAATAATGCTATTGACGAGATTATTAAAGAACATGGTAAAATCGAAATTTTAATTAATAATGCAGGTATTATTAGAGATAGGTCGTTTTTGAAAATGTCCGAAGAGGAATGGGACTCAGTTATGAATGTAAATTTAAAATCTCTTTATGTAGTAACTCGTGCCGTAATTCCACACATGAAAGAAAACGGATATGGTAGAATAGTATCAGCTTCTTCAATTAATGGAACAGCAGGGGCCTTTGGACAAACTAATTATTGTGCCACTAAAGCTGGAATTTCTGGTTTTACACGAGCTTTATGTAAAGAAGTTGGAAGATTTGGAATTACTGCAAACGCTGTTGCACCTGGCTTTATTCAATCTGCTATGACAGATAGTATGCCTGAAGAGGTGATAAATGCTGGAATAAAAATGATCCCAGTAGGTAGAATTGGGACAGCTGAAGATATGGGGCACGCTTATTTGTTTTTAGCATCCAAAGAGTCTGGATTTGTTAGCGGAATAACTCTTCATGCAAATGGTGGCGCAATGCCAATGTAAATTTTAAAAATAAAATTATGGATAATAATAATGCTTACAGTACTAAAGTTAAAAATCTAGATGAATTAAAGAAACTGGTTGGTAAAGAACTAGGGATTTCAAAATGGATTGAAGTAACTCAGGAAAACATAAATGTTTTTGCAAAAATCACTGAAGATGAACAATGGATACATATTGACAAAGAAAAATCTGAAAAGTATTCACCATATAAAACGACAATAGCTCATGGTTTTATGATTTTATCTTTAGCTTCCAGATTTTCTTATGACACATTAACTATAGAAAGTGCAAAAATGGGTGTAAATTATGGAGTTGACAGAGTTAGATTTACAAGTGCAACTCCATCTGGAGGTTTTGTAAGGGGAAGAGTATCTTTAATTGAGTGTGAGAAAAAAGATGGTAATGCAAAATACAAACTTGGAATAACTGTTGAATTAAAGGGACAAGAAAAACCTGTATGTGTTGCTGAGACCCTAGCAATAGCATATGAATAGACAATAATTATGGAAAATAAAGCTGTTTTAATAGAAATTATTAAAAGTACTGCAATTATAACCTTCAATAGACCAGAAAGGTATAATGCAGTAAATCATGATTTAATCGAAGGAATAAACCATGCATTTTCTGTTGTTAAAAATAACGACAATATAAGAGCAGTAGTTTTGACTGGAAATGGAAAAGGGTTTTGTGCTGGAGCAGATTTAACAACTATGGGAACTTTATCTGCTGAAGATTCTAGAGATTACATAATTGATAATTACAAACCAATTTTAAATAATTTTTTAAGTCTAAGAAAACCAATTATAGGTGCTATCAATGGTACTGCTGCTGGTGTTGGTGCAGCTTTTGCTTTAGCTTGTGATTTTAGGGTCATGAGTAAAGAAAGTGCACTACTTTATGCTTTTATCAATATTGGTTTAGGACCTGATGGAGGTGCAAGTTGGTTGCTGTCAAGACAAGTAGGTTACAGTAAGGCCTTGGAGATTGCTACTGGAGGTAAAAGAGTGATGGGTGAGGAATGTTTAAAATTAGGTTTGACAAACAAACTTGTTGAAACAAATGAAATTTTAAATGTAGCTAAAAATTGGGCTAAAGATTTATCACAGAAACCAACAATTGGAATAGGTATAACTAAGCAAGACATGATTTTTTCTTTGAATAATGATTTGTTAGACACTATTGAGTTTGAGGCGAAAGAACAAGTTGCAGCATTTCATAGTGAGGACTTAAAAGAAGGAGTCTCTGCTTTTTTGCAAAAAAGGAAAGCTAATTTTAAAGGAAAATAATTTATGATATGGAAACACAAGTTAAAGTTGATTTAACCGATTTTAGATTAGAAACTAGAAAATGGTTGGAAGAAAATTGTCCGATCTCAATGCGAGGACCTGTAACTGATGCAAAGCAATTGTATTGGGGAGGTAGAAATGGGAAATTTAACTCAGAAGACCAGAAAGTTTGGTTTGAAAGAATGCTTGAAAAAAAATGGATTGTCCCATACTGGGAAACAAAATATGGTGGAGGTGGACTTAGCTCTGTTCAAAACAACATTTTGAATCAAGAGATGCAAAGATTAGGTTGTAGAAAACCACATATTAACTTTGGTATTTCAATGCTTGGTCCTGCGCTTTTGAAGTTTGCAACTGAAGAACAAAAAATACATTACCTAAATCAAATATGTAGAGGTGAAATCAGATGGGTTCAAGGTTACAGTGAACCAAATGCAGGAAGTGATTTAGCTAACCTTCAGACAAAAGCTGAGGATAAGGGTGATCACTTTTTAGTAACAGGATCTAAAGTTTGGACTTCTTACGGAGATAAGGGAGATTTCATATTTTGTTTAGTAAGAACCAGTTCTGAATCAAAACATACAGGAATCAGTTTTTTATTAATCGATATGAGTTCTGAGGGAGTTTCAACAAGGCCTATAAAATTAATAAGTGGTAAATCTCCTTTTACAGAAACATTTTTTGATTCTGTTAAAGTTCCAAAAAAGAATTTGGTAGGAACTTTAAATGACGGTTGGACCATAGCTAAGTATTTATTGACTCATGAGCGACAAATGATTGGTGGTGTTGGAGAAACAGAAAAGAAAAAGGCATTAAGTGAAGTAGCAATTGAATCAATTGGAATTACAAACGGATTGTTATCAAACGATTCTATTCGATCAAAGATTGCTAATCTTGAAATGAATGAAAAGATTTTCGAGTTAACTATTCAAAGGGCACTAGACGAGCACAAGGCAGGAAATAATTCTGGTGCAGTATCGTCATTTTTTAAATATTACGGAACTGAACTAGCAATGCAAAAGGAGGAATTAAGACTAGAGGTTAATGGATTTAATTCAACCGAATGGACTAGTGAAGAATCAAATAACGGAGTGTATGCTAGATATTTCTGTCGTTCTAAAGGGCATTCAATTGAAGGAGGTACACATGAAGTTCAATTAAATATAATAGCAAAAAGAGTCCTAGGACTCCCATCAAAATAAAATTTATGTCATTAGTTATAAATGAAGAGCAAAATATGCTCAAATCCTCAGCAAAAGAATTATTGGATTTAAAATCTCCAATATCTCTGATGAGAAAATTAAGAGATGATAATTATAATCAATTTGATTCTAATTTATGGAATGAGATGGTTGAAATGGGTTGGACAGCGTTAACAATTCCTGAAGAATATAATGGTCTGAATTTTGGTTATGTTGGACTTGGTCAAGTTATTGAAGAAATGGGAAGAAAATTAACAGTTTCCCCCATGATTTCAACTGTTTTAGTTTCAACCTCCATGATTTCTATGTCTAATAATGATGTATTAAAAAGTAAACTTTTTGATGAAATAATGAGCGGAAATAAGCTTTGCACTCTAGCTCATGAAGAAAGTTCTCATCATAGCCCAAATATTGATTTATCAATTATTTCAAACAATAATGAAAAGTTTATTTTAAATGGTAAAAAGAGATTTGTAATTGATGGTTCTATATCTGATTATTTAATCGTTTCGGCCAATTCTGAATTTAATGGAAGTTTGGAGCTTATAGTTATAGATTCTAAATCAAAAGGGATTACTTTTAACAACAAAGTTCATATGGACTCTAAAATTTATTCTGATATTACATTTAACAATGTTGAGTTTTCAAAAGATAATTTTTTATCAGTTGATAGCGATGGTCAAAAAATATTAAATAAGACTCTAGAAATTGCATGCGTTGGATTGGCTGCAGAAATGTTGGGTATTATTCAACAAGCTTTCGAAATGACAATGCAATATTTAAAGGAAAGAGAACAATTTGGAGTGAAAATTGGATCCTTTCAGGCATTACAGCACAGATCGGCAATAATGTTTGGTGAAATTGAGTTGTGTAAATCTATTGTTTTAAAAGCTTTACAAGCTATTGATTCAAACGATAAAAATTTATCTGAGCTAGCAAGTTTAGCCAAATCCAAGTTGGGATTAACATCAAAATTAGTTACAAATGAAGCTGTGCAAATGCATGGTGGAATAGGAGTTACTGATGATGCTGACATTGGTTTTTTTCTTAAAAGATCTAGAGTATTACAAAGAATTTTTGGTGATTCAAATTATCACTTAGATAGAGTAGCAAAATTTAACAAGTACTAGTTACTTATTTACTTGTTTTTGATAAGTACTTTCAAATATTTTATCAGCATTTGATGTTTCAAAACCATCTCTTCTGTGTATGGGTTCTATCTTCTTTAGGTTTTTAAACTGAGATAAAACTTTTCTCTCAGCAAATTCTACGTAGCTTCCTGAAATCAATGATTTTCCTTCTTCAAAATGTGCAGTAATTTTGTTAGCAACTGAACTACTTTGTAAAAGAAGACCATCTTTACTTTTTTTAATGATTCCGCCAGAATCATTTAACTTAATACCAATATTCAATAAAAAGTTATTGAATTTTTCAAGGGTGTTATAATTTTTATTGAGTTCGTGAACGCTTATTGTGTAATGATTTAAATAATATCTATTGTATATTACCCAAGATCCATATTCAGTTTCTTTTAAAAGTTGATTGTAATCACTTAATGTAGGAAGACTCCATAGAGGATTGCTTAAAAAATTTATTATTTCTTTCGAATCGTCTAAGTCTATTTGATCGACAGGATCTTTTTTTACTTGATCAGTATAGTTTCTTATAATTTTTTGAGATTTTTTTGAAAGATCATCAACTATTAATTCGCTAATAAAAATTCTTGGCATGTTTTTTCCCGGGTGTGAATACCAGAAAGCATTTAATTTCTTTTCTTTAAAAAAGTAATAATCCTTTTTTTTATAACCATGGTGAAGAAAAATTTTTTCAAAAGATTTAATTCCTAAATTCTTAACACCCATTGTTCTAAATGCAATATGGTCATTAATGATTTCAGATTGATCAGAAACAATTTTTTTTAATACCATTGCATTGGTAATTTTCTTTACATCTGGAACTCTTTCAGAGTAAGTAGAAAAAAGAGATTCAAGAACAATGTTGATAGTATTTTTATCTTTGAACTTCATTACTTAAAGTTAATCTAAAAATAATTTTCCTGCATCTGTTTTTAAGAATTTATCAAATGGTATTTCCTCTTGTTTTATAAAGCCTTTTTTTTCTAGTAAGCCTTCTTGTATCATTTCGATTACTGAAACAAGAGATGCAGCTGTAGTCCAAGATATTGCTCGCCATATTTGACCATCAATGTCAATTGGGTAAAAGGCTTTGAAATATTCACTTCTAGAAATTTTATCTTTTTTCCATCCCTCAACGACTGCATAAACATATACTACATCTTCTTTTACAGGGGGTTTTGCATTACTAAGAATTTTTTCTAGCTGACTTTTATCGTTTTTTAGGATAAGTTCATACATTAAAAATCTCATTAGTTTTCCATGTCCAGGATACCTTATTGTTTTGTAATTCAATGTGTCAACTTTACCCTCATAAGTATCACACATGGTTCCTAAACCACCAGATGTTGCAAAAGCTTCAAATTCTTGACCTTCTATATTAATATATTCAAACCCATCCAAAGAGGGAACCATTTTCTTTACACCATTTTGAATTACTTGTGCGTCATTAATATATTCATTAATTACTCCCTCCGGAGACCAAGTAAACGAATATGCTAACTGTCCATTTGGAAATCTTGGAAGAGCCCCAACCCTAAGTTCAATATCTCTTAACTTGTCAAATTCACCAGCTAGATTATTTCCGATAATTCCAATTAGACCTGGTGCAAGTCCACATTGAGGAGCCATAATTTTGCTAGTATTTTTACTAAGCTTTTTTATGTAATTTGTTGTATCAATATCTTCAGTAAGGTCAAAGTAGTTCATATCTAATTTACTTGACATTTTTGCTATTTTTTTGTTCAAGAAGAATGGTAGTGCTGAAACTACCGTATCATTTTTTTGAAATATTTTTTCTAGATCTTTTTTGTTTTTAACATCACATTCTAGAACTTTAAATGGTAGCTTGAAATCATAGTGTGGTTTTTTTTGATCAATTCCAGTTACATTGAATTTTTTACTTAATAACACACCAACTAGTGTTCCTACTTTGCCTAAGCCTAATACTACTATATTTTTCATTTGTAACAATAATTAAATATTTTGTTATAAATATAACAATTTAATGTGATAAATTTCAGCTTTATATTTATGAAATTAATAAAGTTAATTTGGGATTTTAAAGGTCCTGTTTCAAAAAAAACTGCTCTTCATTTTAATTCTCATCTTAGAGAATTTCTTTCGATAGAAAAAAAGACTGAATACAAAACTTGTTTAGAAGAAATTAGTGAGTATCATTCAATAGTATTTGTTATAGTAGATTTCAAAGATTTAGATTTTTTCAAACATAGACTTAAACCTAATAGAGGACAAAAAGTATCATAATTTTTTTCAATCTATCATTTTATATTTATTAACTTGTTTAAATAAACTAATAGTTATGATTAACGAAAGAGAATTTGATGTTATTGTTTGGGGAGCTACAGGATTTACAGGTTCCTTAGTTGTTGAATATATATATAATAATTATAAAAATAAAAATCTTAATTGGGCAATAGCTGGTAGAAGCATTGAGAAATTAAAAAAAGTTCGTTTAAAGTCTGCTGATGATACAATTCCTGTTATTTCTGCCAACAGCGATGATTTAGATAGTCTTCAATCTATGGTTAAAAGAACTAAGGTTGTTTGTACAACTGTTGGACCATATGCACTATACGGATCAAATTTGGTTAAAGCATGTGTTGAAAGCAAAACACATTATTGTGATTTGGCTGGAGAGGTTCAGTGGATTAGAAAAATGATTGATCAGTATCATGAAAAAGCTAAATCTAATAATGTCAAAATTGTTAACTGTTGTGGATTTGATTCAATTCCATCTGATATGGGCGTTTATTATATTTATAAAAACGCTCTTAAATTAAACAAAACTATAAGTAAAATTGAAATGAGGGTTGCTGGTGCAAAAGGCGGTATTAGTGGTGGTACTTATGAAAGTTTAAGTAACGTTAATAAGGAAGCTCTAAAAGACAATGAAATTTTCAAAACTGTTATTAGCCCTTATGGACTAAACCCTATAGGAGAGCAGACAGGTCCAGATAAATATGACCTTAGAAAAGTAAAATATGATATGACATCAAAAAATTGGATAGGTCCATTTATAATGGCAGCTATAAATACTAAAATAGTGAGAAGAAGTAATGCTTTAAGTGGCTATTTGTATGGAAAAGATTTTGAATATGATGAGGCAACTTTGGGAGGAAAAGGATTTAGTGGAAGACTAAAAAGTATTTTAATGTCTATACCAATAGCTATTGTTATGCTCGCAAAACCTGGATCAATTATAAAGAAAATTGTTGATAAAATATTACCAAGTGCTGGTGAAGGGCCTTCAAAAAAAGATCGTGAAAATGGATATTTTAATTTGAGGTTTTATGTTACTTATAAAGATAGATCAAGTTCCATAGCTAAAGTTACTGGTGATATGGATCCAGGATACGGTTCAACTTCAAAGATGTTAAGTGAATCTGCAATATGTTTAGCCATAGATAAATTAGATACTCTAGATGGTGTTATTACACCCTCTACAGCAATGGGAGAAAATTTACTAAAAAGGTTAAAAAACAAATCAGGCTTAACTTTTAATATTAAACATTTATGAAAAATAGAAATCTTAGTTTAGTTGGTGTCTTAATAATATTTTGTTTTATAATTATTTATAGTAATTCGGAACAAGTTGATGATATTAAAGAAATAAATGATTGGGAAACTATTTTTAATGGCGAAGAGTTAGGTAATAATTTTAAAAATACATTTAAGGTTAATGATGGTTCGTTGAAAGTTTCATATGAAAATTATGAAAATTTTGACGATAGATTTGGTCATATATTTTATACGAAATCTAAGTTCAAAAATTACCACCTAAGTTTAGAATATAAATTTAGTGGTGAACATTTGAAAGGTGCACCTGGATGGTCAATTAAAAATAGCGGAATAATGCTACATTCTCAGCATCCATCTACAATGCTTTTAGATCAAGATTTTCCTGTTAGTTCAGAAGTCCAGCTTTTAGGAGGACTTGGAACCGGAGAAAGATCAACAGCAAACATGTGTTCACCTGGAATCGATGTTGATATTAATTCTGAAAAAGCAAAATACCACTGTATAAATTCTAATTCCAAAACATATCACAATGACGACTGGGTTAGAGTTGAAGTAATCGTTAAATCCAATAGTATTGTTCATCATATAGTTGAAAATGATACGGTAATTTCTTATTCAAATTTAAGAGTGGGGGGTGATAAAATCCCTGAAAATTACTTAAGCAGATTAGGTGAGCCTCTTTTAGATGGTTTTATTTCTCTACAATCTGAAGGACATCCAGTTGAATTTAGAAATATAAAAATTAAGAAATTAAACTTATAACATTCTGTTTTGAAGGTTTTTGTATCTTTAAGGAAATTTTAACTATTATATTATGAAAAATTTATTTTTATTAACACTTGTCTCAATTCTTATGTTTTCATGTGAAACAACTGTTGTAGAGGGTGTGGAATTAGGACCTGCTCCTGGCTATTTAGTATCTCAAGATGGTAAAATTGATGCTAGAGATGCAGACCCATCTAATTTAGCTATTTGGGAAAAATACATTGAAGCTCATAACAATAAAGATTATGAAACTATTTCTAGTATTAATCACGATTCAATTGTGTTAAATCTTTGGGATGGAAGAAATTTATTTGGAAATGAAGCTCATCTCGAGGTTTTAAAAGGATACATGGATGAATTTAGCCCAACATGGAATACCTTTTTCTCCTACACAATGCATGTTGATGGTCAAAAAGGTGATTGGGTAATCACCGGACACCAGATAGATCAAACTGTTGATGGAGAGGAACAATCAATTTCAGATATATGTGACGTGTTTATTGTAGATGAAAAAATTAGAAGAATCATAGTTTATCGTAAAGAGAACTAATATCAATTTATTTAAAGAAAAAAGGGGATTAATATAATCCCCTTTTTTTGTGACCTCGGCAGGATTCAAACCTGCAACCTCTTGAGCCGTAATCAAGTGCACTATTCAGTTATGCTACGAGGCCCGATATTGGAAATGCGAATTTAGCATTATTTTTGTAATATTAATTTCATTACGCCTATTATTGATGAAGAAAAAAAAGCCTGACAATATCGTTTACGATCATGAATCTGACAGTTATAATGCTTCAATTTTACCCTACTCAACCTCAGTTGGAGCACCTTCAATACAAATTGAAGATAATAAATCATGGAAAGAAAGAGGTGTAGCTAAAGTCAATAAAAAAATAAAAACTAGATTCAACGAGCTAAAGCAAGAATACGATAAACTTATAGACGAGTTTAAATGGAACGATCTTATATATAATTCAAAGTTTTCTTTTGAACCAGTTATTGGTGAAACCTATTATCTATATCTCAATAATTCAAACGATCATTTTTTGTCTTTAATTAGCCCAGAATCTTGGAATAAAGAATGTATTGGAAAGTTTGTTTTAAATAGTGAAGGTAGATGGGTAAAATCTATTTAAACTTTACAGCTAAAGTTTCATCTAATCCAAATTTTGCTTTCCATCCCCAATCTTTTTTAGCATGAAAGTCATTTATTTCTTTTGGCCATGTTTTGGCTATTTCGTTTCTATAATCAGGCTTATAGATTACACTTCCTTTGCAACCATTTTCAATAAGCTTTTTTTCTAATTCATGAGGAGTTAAGCTGTATCCTGAAATATTATAAGAATCTTTAACATTTAAATCATTTTTGTTTGTGTTCATGTACCTAATCGTACCTAAAATAGCATCGTCTATATATAGCATTGGTAGTTTAGTGTTTTTTTCAAGAAAACATAGGTATTCATTTCCCTTAGACATAGAGTCTATCATTTCCATGACATAGTCTGTTGTTCCGCCTCCAGGTTTTGTATCAAATGATATTATACCTGGATATCTAAGTGATCTAATATCCAATTGAAATTTTTTGTTGTAATAATTAATTAATTTTTCACCAGCCAATTTTGAAATTCCATAAATGGTATTTGGATTAAGAATAGGATTTTGATCTACCATTTCTAAATTAGATTTTGTTCCAAAAACAGCTATAGAACTTGGCCAGAAAATTTTTTTGATATTATTATCAAGTGAAATTTCAATAATGTTGTGAAATGAATTCATGTTTATCTTCCATGAATCAATAGGGTTTTTTTCTCCAGTTGCAGATAAAACAGCAACTAAATGATATATGGTATTAATTTTATTCTTTTTAACTAGAAAATCAAGAGATTCTTTATCTAGTGCATCTGCAATTTCAAAATCACAACTTAATTTTTTCGAGGGAAATTTAATATCTGTTGCCAATACATAGATATTATTTTTTTCAAAATACTTGATGAATTCAATCCCTAATTGTCCAAGTGCTCCAGTAATTAAAACTCTTTCCATCAAATAAAAAAATTATACTTTTATTATTAATTAATATAATTATGTACGAATCTATACAAAAAAGATTAAGTGAAGAATTAGATGAAGTTAAAAGTTCAGGTAGATTTAAAAATGAAAGAATAATTTCTTCAAAACAAAACTCTGAAATCTCTGTAAATAATTCTAAGGTTTTAAACTTTTGTGCTAACAATTATTTGGGTTTAGCCTCCAATCAAAATGTAATAAATAAAGCAAAGCAAACTTTAGATTCTCATGGATTTGGAATGGCTTCTGTCAGATTTATTTGTGGAACACAAAATATTCATAAAGAACTTGAAAATAAAATATCGAAGTTTTTAGAAAAAGAAGATACAATTTTATATGCTGCTGCATTTGATGCAAATGGAGGATTGTTTGAACCTTTATTTAATAAAGAGGATGCTATTATCAGTGACGAACTTAATCATGCATCAATAATAGATGGAATTAGACTATGTAAAGCTCAAAGATTTAGATATAAACATAATGATATGAAAGATTTAGAGCTTCAGTTAATAAAGGCGAAAGATGCAAGAAGTAAAATTATTGTAACTGATGGTGTTTTTTCAATGGATGGAACGGTTGCTCAATTAGATAAAATATGTGAATTGGCAAAAAAATACGATGCTTTAGTTATGTCTGATGAATGTCATTCTACAGGATTCATAGGTCCCAAAGGAAAAGGTGTTCCTGAAGAATTGGGTGTCATGGACCAAGTTGATATTATAACCGGTACATTGGGTAAGGCGCTTGGAGGAGCTTCTGGTGGATTTACTAGCGGCCCAAAAGAAATTATAGAATTGTTAAGACAAAAATCTAGACCATATTTATTTTCAAACACACTAGCACCTTCAATTGTTGGAGCATCTTTAGCAGTTCTTGATGTTCTTGAAAAAGATTCTTCCCATATCAAGAAATTGAAGGATAATACTAAATTTTTTAGAGAAGAAATTACTAGGCATGGTTTTGAAATTAAACCGGGAACACATCCAATTGTTCCAATAATGTTGTATGATGATCATTTAGCACAAAATATGTCAAAAGAATTATTGAAGTTAGGTGTGTATGTAATTGGATTCTTTTATCCTGTTGTTCCAAGGGGACAGGCAAGAATACGTGTTCAAATATCTGCTGCACATGCAATGGAAGATATTCAAAAAGCAATTGATTCTTTTGTTTTGGTTGGTAAAAAATTGGAAGTTATCTAATCCAAACTATTTTTTGTTACAAAGTATCTCCATCCAATTAGTAATAATTGAAATTTTGAAGCTTTAATTGGGTCTAAACCTTTTTTAGTAAGACTAGGTAGCAAGATTTTATTTAGCTTGGCCAATAGTTTAAAGACGATTTTCATTTATTTAAAATACATTTCATGTTATCTTTGTAAAATAAATATATGGATTTTAATACTATCTCATTATTGTTTTTTGGTTTAATTGTTTTAATAATCGGAGGAAACTTATTATTAAAAGCAGCTGTATCAATTTCTTTAAAATTTGGTATTCCTAAACTTTTAATAGGGATGACAGTAGTGTCTTTAGCAACATCAGCACCCGAGCTTATAGTTAGTATAAAATCTGCATTAAAAGGATCTCCAGATTTAGCAATATCAAATGTATTAGGATCTAATATTGCTAATTTAGGTTTGGTTTTGGCTGTTACTATACTGTTCTCTCCAATTAACATATCAAAAAGTGTGTATAAAAAAGAATGGCCTATTATGATGTTTTCTGCATTATATTTTCTTGTAGTAGTTCTTGATGGAATAATTACTAAAACTGAGGGGGGTATTTTAGTTTGTTTTTTGATAATGACAATTTCAGCTTTGATAAAATTCAGAGATAAAAGTGAAATTGAACTGGAAATTGAAAACGAAGATTCAATTGTAAAATCACTAATAACATTAATTTTTGGAGGAGTTTTTCTATTTTATGGCTCAGAATGGTTTATTGATGGTGCTATTAGTTTAGCTAACTCATTTGGTATAAGCGAAAGAATTATTGGAATAACAGTAGTTTCAGTTGGAACTAGTATTCCTGAGTTAGTTACTTCTTTGGTTGCTGTATTTAACAAAGAAAAAAGCATTTCACTGGGTAATTTATTAGGTTCAAATATTTTTAATGTTTTTGCTGTTTTAGGTTTAACATCACTTGTAACACCACTTTCTGTTCTGGATAATAATATTATAAGTTTTGATATATATATTATGTTGTTCTTTGCAGCTTTAGTTCTCCCTCTTATATTTTTTCCAAAAAAATACGTTCTTGGACGAAAAGAAGGTTTGATAATATTAGTTTTTTACAGTCTATATGTTGTAAACTTATTTCAATAAAAAAACCCTCTTAGTAGAGGGTTTTTTATTGTATGTAATTTAAATTGAATTAAATCTTTGCTGACTTTACAGTTTTAATGATTCTTCCAGCAATTTTATAAGGATCACCGTTTGAAGCAGGTCTTCTATCTTCTAGCCATCCTTTCCATCCTTTTTCAACAGTTAAAATAGGGATTCTTATAGAAGCTCCTCGGTCAGAAACTCCATAGCTAAATTCTGTAATTGATTGAGTTTCATGGTCACCAGTTAATCTTTGGTCGTTATCTGCACCATAAACAGCAATGTGTTCAGCTACAACAGGTCTAAACGCTTCACAAATTTTTTCATAAGTTTCTTTTGAACCACAAGTTCTTAGAGTTGTATTAGAGAAATTTGCATGCATTCCAGATCCGTTCCAGTCAGTTGCACCTAAAGGCTTTGGATGATATTCAATAGCTAATCCATATTCTTCGCCAAGTCTATTTAGCATATATCTAGCTACCCACATTTGATCACCAGCTTCTTTTGCACCTTTAGAAAATAACTGGAATTCCCATTGACCAGCTGCAACTTCAGCATTAATTCCTTCAATGTTTAAACCAGCTTCTATACAAAGGTCAATATGTCTTTCGATCATTTCTCTTCCAAATGCATTTTGTGCACCTGCTGAGCAATAAAATTGACCCTGTGGAGTTTGGTCTCTAGGAAAACCTAAAGGCAAGTTTGTTTCAGTATCGTACAAGAAATATTCTTGCTCAAAACCAAACCAAAAGTCATTGTCATCGTCGTCAATTGTTGATCTACCATTTGAAACGTGAGGTGAACCGTCAGCGTTTAGTACTTCAGTCATAACTAAGTATGAATCTCCAGTTCTTCCCGGATCTGGAAAAATTGCCACTGGTTTTAATAAACAGTCAGATGAACCACCCTCAGCTTGTCTTGTTGAACTTCCATCAAAAGACCATAGTGGACAGTCTTCTAATTTTCCACTAAAATCGTCAACAATTTTAGTTTTGCTTCTAATGTTGGCTGTTGGCTCGTAACCATCTAACCATAAATATTCTAATTTAGATTTGCTCATTTTGTAAAGATTTTTGTAATTAAAATTGTCCGATAAAATTATAATATATAATTGATTTTTAGTGTTTTAACTTTTTAAAAGATATAAACAATCCTCATTATTATTAATACCATATTTTTTAATAATTAAAATTTAATTTTTCATAATTTTTGAACATTAAAATGATTTTTTCACATTTTTTTTTCAAAAATTCGTTCAAGATTTTTAATTAAATAAAATTTTTTAACACTATCATTACTTGTATCTTTGTAATAATTAAAAAAATGATATTGGACAGATACAATTTAAGAGGTGTTTCAGCTGATAAGACTGACGTTCATAATGCTATTAAAAATATTGATAAAGGGCTTTATCCAAAGGCGTTTTGTAAAATAGTTCCTGATCATTTAACTCAAGATCCAGATTATTGTTTAGTGATGCATGCGGACGGTGCTGGAACAAAATCTTCTTTAGCATACATGTATTGGAAAGAAACTGGTGATCTTTCTGTTTGGAAAGGCATAGCTCAAGATGCCTTAATTATGAATATAGATGATCTACTATGTGTTGGTGCAGTTAATAATATAATGTTGTCTTCAACAATTGGAAGAAATAAAAAATTAATACCCGGACAGGTTATCAAATCTATAATTGAGGGAACAGAAGAATTAATTGATGAAATGTCTAAATATGGTGTTAATATAAAATCTACTGGAGGTGAAACTGCTGATGTTGGTGATCTAGTCAGAACTATTATTGTAGATTCTACTGTTATTGCAAGAATAAAAAAATCTGATATAATCGATAATGCTAATATTTCTGCTGGAAATGTTATTGTAGGTCTTCAATCTTTTGGAAAGGCAACTTACGAAAAAGAGTATAATGGAGGAATGGGTAGTAATGGTTTAACCTCTGCCAGACATGATGTTTTTAATAAAAAATTAGCAAAAAAGTATCCAGAAAGTTTTGATTCTTCAATGCCGGATGAGTTGATATATTCTGGTAGTTACGATTTGATTCAAAAAATTAAAGATATTGAACTGGATATAGGAAAATTAGTTTTATCACCAACCAGAACTTATGCTCCAATTATAAAGTCAATTTTAAATAAATACGATTCGAATTCAATTAATGGAATGATTCATTGTAGTGGTGGTGCTCAAACTAAAATTTTACATTTCATTGATAATTTACATATTATTAAAGATAATTTATTTGATACACCTCCTTTATTCAATATAATTAAACAAGAATCTAATACTGATTGGAAAGAAATGTATAAGGTTTTCAATATGGGCCATCGAATGGAACTTTATGTGAAACCTGAGATTTCTGATCAAATAATTGAAATTTCAAAGTCATTCGGTGTAGATGCAAAAATTATAGGAAGAGTAGAGGATAGTGAATCAAAAAAACTTACTATCTCCTCAGAGCATGGTAGCTTTGAATACTCATAAGTTACAATTAACTTAAATTTGTAAAAATATATTTCTAAAATGTTAGATAAATTAAATATTGTTCAACAAAGATATAATGAGGTATCAGATCTTATTATACAGCCAGATATTATTTCTGATCAAAAGAGATATATTAAGCTTAACAAAGAATACAAAGATCTTGGCAATATTGTAGAAAAAAAGAAGGTATATGAAAGTTTAATTTCAAATATAAATGAGGCGGAAGAAATTATAAAGACAGAAGATGATAAAGAAATGCTTGAAATGGCCAGTGATGAACTTAAAGAATACAAGGATAAAATCAAGTTGGTTGAGGAAGAGATTAAATTTTTATTGATTCCTAAAGATCCTGACGATTCTAAAAATGTTGTTGTTGAATTAAGAGCTGGAACAGGTGGTGACGAGGCTAGTATATTTGCTGGGGATTTGTTCAGAATGTATACTAAATATTGTGAAGGCAGAAATTGGAAAGTTAGTTTAGTAGATTCTAGCCCTGGAACCGCTGGTGGTTATAAAGAAATTATTTTTGAAGTTTCTGGAAATGATGATGTTTATGGTTTGTTGAAATTTGAATCTGGTGTTCATCGAGTTCAAAGAGTTCCTCAAACAGAGACTCAAGGTAGGGTTCATACTTCAGCTGCCACTGTGATGGTATTGCCTGAAGCAGAAGAGTTTGATGTTGAAATTAATATGAACGACGTTAGAATAGATTATTTTTGTTCATCAGGACCTGGAGGACAATCTGTTAATACAACATATTCAGCGGTCAGATTGACTCACACTCCAACCGGAATAGTAGCACAATGTCAGGATCAAAAATCACAGCACAAGAATAAAGATAAAGCCTTAAAGGTTTTAAGGTCTCGTTTATATGAACTGGAATTAAGTAAGAAATTAGAAGAGGATGCTCTAAAAAGAAACTCAATGGTTTCGTCTGGCGATAGATCGGCAAAAATACGTACTTACAATTATCCCCAAGGCAGAGTTACTGATCATAGAATTGGTTTAACTCTTTATGATTTACAAAATATTGTAAATGGTGACATACAAAAAATAATAGATGAACTAAAGATTGTTCAAAATTCAGAACTATTAAAAAATTCTGAAGAAGTTTTTTAATTTATGAATATAAAATTTTTAAAAAATCAAATTTTAAATAAAAATTCATTTTTATGTTTGGGTCTTGATTCCGATATCAAAAAAATCCCAGTACATTTAATGAAGGAGGATGATCCTGTTTTTATTTTTAATAAACTCTTACTCGATTCACTTAATAAATTAATAGTTGCTGTAAAAATAAACACAGCTTTTTATGAATCGGAGGGTTCAAAAGGATGGAAAACTTTAGAAAAAACAATCGAATATATCAATACTAATTATCCTCAGCTTTTTACTATTGCTGATGCTAAAAGAGGTGATATTGGTAATACGTCAGATAAATATGCCCAAGCTTTTTTTAAGCATATGGATTTTGACTCAGTAACAGTTTCACCTTACATGGGAAGAGACTCAATAGAGCCTTTTCTGAAATATGATGATAAATACACCATTTTATTGGGACTGACTTCCAATACTGGTGCAAATGATTTTCAAATTTCTGATAAATCTGAATTAGATTTGTTTAAATCAGTTTTGAAAAAATCTCAGAACTGGATTAATTCCAAAAATTTAATGTATGTCATTGGTGCCACAAAATCAACTTATTTGAAAGAAGTAAGATCAATTGTTCCTAATAACTTTTTATTAATTCCTGGTGTTGGTGCCCAAGGAGGAAGTCTTACTGAAACATATACTAACGGAGTTAATGATGATATTGGAATTTTAGTAAATTCATCAAGATCCATTATTTATGCAGGAAATGATATTAATTTTTTAGAAAAATCACTTGAAGAAGCTAAATCTGTTCAAAATAAAATGAAAATTTTATTGAATGATTAATTATTCTGTATATAAAAACTTTGAATCTGATCAATGGGTTACTTTTGTTCATGGAGCAGGGGGGAGTTCATCAATTTGGTACAGACAAATCAAAGAATTTAAGAAGCATTTTAATGTTATATTACTAGACCTTAGAGGACATGGAAAGTCTAAGTACCATTTTAAAAATGTTTTTGAAAAAAAATACAGTTTTAAATCTATTTCAAACGATATAGTTGAAGTTCTAAAAAAAGAGAAAATCAAAAGCTCACACTTTATAGGAATCTCACTGGGAACTATATTAATACGTCAATTGGCTGAGCAATATCCAAAAATGGTTAAAAGTATGATCATGGCAGGAGCAATAATGAAATTAAATTTCAGATCAAGATTTTTAATTAAACTTGGTTCTGCATTTAAATCTGTTGTTCCCTACATATGGATTTACAAGCTTTTTGCATTTATCATTATGCCTTACAAAAATCATAAAAAATCCAGATTACTTTTTATAAATGAGGCTAAAAAACTTTATCAAAAGGAATTTATGAGATGGTATAAATTAACTTCTGAACTAAATCCTCTTTTAAAGCTTTTCAGACAAGTTGAGCTTAAAATTCCAACTTTATATTTAATGGGTTCTGAAGATTACATGTTTTTAGAATCGATTAAACACGTTACTAAGGAGCATAAAAATTCTAAATTAATAATTGTTGAGGATTCTGGTCATGTAGTTAACGTTGACAAACCAAAAGAGTTTAATATTTCAAGTATTAATTTTTTGAAAAAAATAATTAAGAAAAAATAAGTTTATTTTATTCCTGGCTGCTTAATTACAAAATTTTCCTCTTCTTTTTTAATGCTTACCATATCTTTTACTTCTTTAAGCAATAGTTTGGAGTCATAAATTACACCATTTTTAATGGTGTATTTGACTCCACCTACTCTTACTACTTCATTTTTTTCATTTAATTTTATAGCTCCTGTTCCATATAAAACTTTTAAATTCTCTAGAGGGTTTTCTTCAATTACAATGATGTCGGCGAGTTTACCAACTTCAATTGATCCAATTTTATGATCATAACCTAATGCCTCAGCCCCGTTGAGTGTAGCTGAACGAATAACTTCCAAGGGATGAAATCCAGCCTCTCTTAACAATTCAAGTTCTCTTATATATGCAAATCCATAAAGCTGATATATATAACCTGAGTCAGATCCTGTTGTAACTCGACCTCCTCTATTTTTATATTCGTTAACAAAAGTCATCCACAGTCTGTAATTATTTTTCCATTGAACTTCTTGTTCGGTTCCCCAATAATGCCAATAAGATCCGTGCGAAATTTTACTTGGCTCATAAAATTTCCACAAGGAAGGAAGAGTGTAATCTTCATGCCATTCAGCTCTTCGAGCTCTATGCAAATCTCTACTTGCTTCATAAATATTAAAAGTTGGGTCAATTGTGAAATCGAGACTGATTAATTCATTCATTACGTTATTCCAATGCTCGCTAAATGGTTCTGCAGATTGAGACCAAAGCTTACCTGCTTCTTCAAACCTATGTTGTTCGTTCTGATAATTATAGTTTGGAGGATAATTTTGAATTGTTTTGTCATTAAATAGTGCTTCTGGAAGTCCATACCAATGTTCCATTGTAGTAAGTCCTGCTCTTGCTGAGTTTAAAACATTCCACCTAGCTACACTCATTTGAGCGTGATGAAAAGCCGATCTTAAACCAAGCCTTTTGTTTTCTTTGATAGCAGCATCTAAAATTTCAGGTGGTGATCCAAAAAACTTTATGCCATCAGCACCTTTTTTAGCATTATCTCTTACCCAATTTACAGCATCTTCGGGGGTATTTATTTCAGATCCTCTACCAAAACCAGTGTAAGTAAAAATTCGAGGAGCTATTATAGAGTTATTTTCACTTTTCTTTTTTAAATCCAAATTAAAATTTAGACTTCTTCCACTTGGCTCTCTTATGGTTGTAATTCCATGAGCCATCCAGAGTTTAAAAACATAATCTGGTTCAGCTCCTTGGGATTTACCCCCAATATGTCCATGCATATCAACAAATCCTGGTAATACATACATACCATCCAAGTTTAGTTCATGTCCATTTTTATCTAGTTTTAAACTATTTCTTTTTTCAACTCCAGGATATCCAACAGTCTTAATTTTTGTAATAACATTATTTCTTATTTCAATATCTACTGGACCAATAGGAGGTGCACCATTTCCATTAATTAAAGTAGTATTTCTTAAAATTAGTTGCTCGTATGGTCCTTGACTTAAATTTTCTTGACCATATATAAAACAAAACTGCAATGTTAAAAATATTAAACATTGCAGTTTTTTGATAAAATCCATTTTCATATTATAAAATTTATATGAAAATAGTTATAATATTTAATTCACTCTGAAGTCTCCGTAAGCTCTAGTTCCGTGTTCTGCGATATCTAGTCCTTGAATTTCTTCTTTTTCATCAACTCTTAGACCAGCAACTGATCTTACAAATAATGTAATTATAGTTCCAAGTATAATACAAAATACACCAGTTATACCTACACACGCAAGTTGAACCATAAACTGATCGAATCCAGCCATTTCTCCAAAAATACCAACCGCTAGTGTTCCCCAGATACCACAAAATAGGTGAACAGGTATTGCTCCAACAGGATCGTCTAATTTGCATTTATCAAGAAATGCGACAGAAAGAACTACAATACCTCCAGCAATTAGACCTATTAAAATAGCTGAAGTAGGTAACATTTGATCAGCTCCTGCAGTAATTCCAACTAAACCACCTAATACTCCATTCATGAACATTGTTAAGTCTAAGTTATTATAAAGAACTCTGGATAATACAGCAGCTCCGATTCCTCCAGCTGCAGCGGCAAGACAAGTAGTTACAAGTGTAAGTGATGTCAACGACGGATCAGCTGAAAGAACCGATCCTCCGTTAAATCCAAACCATCCTAACCATAAGATTAGTACTCCAGCTGCAGAAAGTGGGATATTAGAACCTGTAATTGCTAGTGGATTGCCGTTTTCATCAAACTTTCCTTTTCTTGCTCCAAGGAAGTAAATTACAACAAGTGCACCCCATCCACCAACTGAGTGAACTAGAGTTGACCCAGCAAAATCGTAAAACCCTAAATCGTCTGAGATAAAATTGCTAAAAAATCCTCCACCCCATTGCCAAGAACCAACAATTGGATATACAATAGTTACATATAAAATTGCTATTAGAATAAAAGAATTAATTTTAATTCTTTCTGCAACTGCACCTGAAATTATTGTAGCTGCAGTCGCAGCAAACATTCCTTGGAATAAAAAGTCTGTCCAGTAAGTATAACCTTCATTGTACGAAAGGTCTGTAGCAGCAACTGAGTCTAAACCTGGAACAATTGTCCCAAGAACTCCTTCTATGATCCAGTCCCCTGGATACATTAGATTGAACCCGATTAAGCAGTAGATTATTAAACCTGCCGTGATTACAAAAAAGTTTTTAAATAAAATATTAATTGTATTTTTTTGTCTTGTTAATCCAATCTCTAAGAATGAAAATCCAAGGTGCATAAAAAATACTAATGCTGTACAGATCATCATCCATACGTTGTTAACTGTTAATAATTCCATGATTTTAATTTAATGATGTTTTACCTGTTTCTTTAGTTCTGATTCTGTATGCTTCTTCAACTGGAAGAATAAATATTTTTCCATCACCAACATCACCTGTGAATGCTGATTCTAAGATTGCATTTACTGTTTTTTCAACGAATGGTTCTGAAACTACAATAGATAGAAACCTTCTTTGAATATCCGCAGTACTGTAGGTTACACCACGATATACATGGCCAACTTTTTCATTTCCAACACCGGTTACGTCCCAGTAGGAAAAAAAGTTTACTTCAACGCCGTGAAGTGCTTTTTTGACATCCGAAAATCTAGATTTTCGAATAATTGCTTCAATTTTTTTCATGATTTTGTAATAAATTATGTTATTCAATGTAAAATTCGAACCAAATTTATGGTTTTGCCTTTTTTACTGTAACATAATTCTCATTAAATGTGTAATTTTTACAATATCCATAATTTTCATATTTCAAAATTCTGATTATTGTAAAATCAAGGGGTGTTAATTATTGATTTCTAAAAATCGAAAAAGCCCGGCAATGCCGGGCTCTTTACAAAACAACATAATAATATGAATTAGGGATATAAAATCCGAGTAATTCCTAATTTAAATTAGAAGCTCATTCCAAATACAAGGAATGCAGCTTCTGAGTCTGGGTTATATACAAATGAACCGAAAACAGGTAAAGAGTAGTCCTCCGTAATTTTTATGTCTTTAGACCCACCTAAAGAAATATTACATAATCCACTTCCTCCGTTTACATACCATGCATCTCCTGAATCATCACCATATCCAATGGCTACATCTACTGGACCAGCAGAGAAAGCAGCTTCAATATATAGAGCTTCAACTTCAGTGAAATATCCTACCATTAATCCGATTGGTCCTAATTCTGCAGATCCAGAAATTTCGAAGTAGTCTCCTTCAAATAATCCTTCGCCATCAGCGTATGCACCACCTTCACCAGGGAAAGAGTAGTTAGTTAATGTTAAACCAAATTTTCCAAAGCTGTAGCTAGCGTATAAATCTAATTCATTTCCTCCTCCGTTAGCAGTAGTTGGAAAACTTCCCCAAGCACCAACTTCTAAATCTCCAGTACTTAGAGATACCCATGGTTGAATGTGTGCACCTGAACCAAACTGAGTTCCTCTCCATACATATGAGCTTACCACGTCTGCTCCTAAATCTTGAGCATTTGAAGTATTTGATGTTAATAATGCTGACGTTGTTAATATTACCGTTAGCAATCCAATTGTTTTTCTTATTAAGTTTTTCATAATTATAGTTTTATTAATTTTTATATGTTGTTTATTTATTCTCTTGTTCTTTTTCCAGCGAATCCAATTTCTCCATGCTCGGCTAAATCTAAGTTTTCCTCTTCTTCTTTAGAAACTCTTAATCCTAAAGTCGCTTTTAATACATAAAATACAATGAATGATGTGATTGCTGCCCAAGCTCCATAAGCTAAAACACCAATAGCTTGTGCACCAAATTGTGCACCTCCACCACCATTAAAAAGTCCTATACCAGCATCTCCATCAACTCCCCATAGTCCAATAACTAAAGTTCCCCATGCACCAACAACACCGTGAGCAGAAGCTGCACCTACTGCGTCGTCAATTTTAAGTACTTTTTCGATAAATTCAATAGAGTATACTACAAGGATACCACCAACTAATCCTGCAAAGAACGCTCCACCTGGAGTCATATTTCCACATCCTGCAGTAATTGCTACAAGTCCGGCAATTACCCCGTTAAGTGTCATTGTTAAATTTGGTTTACCGTATTTTAACCAGCTTATTAGTAGTGCTCCGACTGCACCTGCAGCAGCAGAAATATTAGTTACAAACACAACCATTGATGCAGCGACTGAATCGTCACCTCCCCAAGCTAACTGAGATCCACCATTAAAACCGAACCAACCTAGCCATAAAATAAATACACCTAGTGTTCCAACAAGTAAATTACTTCCTGGAAGGGTAACTGGCTCTCCGTTAACGAATTTTCCAATTCTAGGTCCAACCATCCATGCTCCAACAAGGGCAGCCCATCCACCAACTGAGTGAACAATTGAAGAACCTGCAAAATCAATAAATTCTGCTGGCATCCATTCAGCATTAAGCCATCCGCCATTCCATTCCCATCCACCTGCAATTGGGTATATAAGAGCCGTCATAATAATAGTGAATAAAGCATAAGTAGAGTATTTAGTTCGTCCTGCTATTGCACCAGAAACTATAGTAGCTGCTGTTGCACAGAAAACAGTTTGAAAAAATACATCTTCAGCTCCCGCACCAGGGTTAAATAATAAATCACTCATCTCAGTGATAATAAATCCATTAGAGCTACCTCCGTACATTAACCCATAACCAATAAACCAGAAAGACAAAGTTCCAACAGAAATATCTAAGATATTTTTCATTGAAATGTTAACTGCGTTTGAAGATTTGGTAAATCCAGACTCAACTAAAGTAAATCCAGCTTGCATAAAAAATACAAGTATACCAGAAAGTAATACCCATAAAATGCTAAAATCAGTATTGGGATCTAAGACCTCAATACTAGGAACTAAAGCAAAAATTGTGTTAAAATTCATAATAATAATTTTTAGGTTTTTTTATTAATTTGTTAAATAATTTTCACCAAAACTAAATAAACAGCTAATAATTACTAACGTTTTTCTTTAAAATGGAGTTATTATTACAAATAATGTAATTTAAAAGTGTAAATATTTTGGGAATGATAATTTAGATAGGTCTAAATTATTAATTTGATCAATTTTTGTCTCAATGCTATTACTTAATTATAAGCATACCAAGGTATATAGATGCGAAACTTGTAATAATAGAAAGCAAAGTATAAAGAATAAAATGGTTTAGATCTCCAGATTTAATCATATTTATATTTTCATATGCAAAAGTAGAAAACGTTGTTAATCCTCCACAAAATCCAGTAGCGATCAATAAAGTGTTAGGTGAATTAATTTGATCGTTCTTAATCGCCCAACCCATGAAAAAACCAAAAATTAAACATCCTATTATGTTTGATAAAAATGTGTGAAAAGGAAATTTAATTATATTAAGAAAAGAAATGTTTGAAATTAAAAATCTAAAAGCACTTCCTAATCCACCACCCAAAAAGACTAATAACACTTGCTTCACGATACACTTAATTTTTTTAGTATAACTAATAAACCAACAAAGCATAAAAACCCTATAATAACCCATCTAATACCCTTGTACGTACCCTTGAGTCCTTTAAGATCTCTTCTGTAACTTAGAAAAATTATTAAAATAAATGTTAGAAAAAATGCAATTGCAAAAACTAATTGGCCATTACTAAACATAATTATTTATTTTAGATCAAAAATAAGATAATTATAATATGAAACATCAAATTGAAGCTGTAAAAAAATTTCATGAAGTTTATAAACTTACCTACAAATTAGCCCCCATAGCAGACATTGGAAAAGAAAAAATTAATTTAAGATTCAATCTTATGTCAGAAGAAAATCAAGAGTATTTGGAAGCTGCTATTAATGACGATATAGTTGAGGTTGCTGACGCACTTGGAGATATGTTATATATATTATGCGGAACAATTATTGAACATGGAATGCAACATAAAATTGAAGAAGTATTTGATGAGATTCAAAAAAGTAATCTTAGTAAGCTTGATGAAAAAGGTCAACCTATTTATAGAGAGGATGGTAAAGTAATGAAAGGGCCGAATTATTTTAAACCAGATATTTCTAAAATTTTAGAATCTTAAACTTCAACAGTCCAATTATATGGGTCTTCAATTAAGTTGTATTGAATGTTATTGAGTATGTTTTTAAACATTATTGCCCAAGAATTTTCCTTTTGAATTAATTCATATTTTGAATTTTCATATCCAAAACCTTTAATTGGTAGAACCACAACTGCAGTTCCACTTCCAAATATTTCAACAAGTGTATTGTTTTTTGCAGCGTCAATCAACTCTTCTACTTTTATTGGTCTAACTTCAACTTCAATACCTTGATCTTTTGCAATTTGAATCAAACTTTTTCTTGTAACACCGTCAAGTATACTATCGCTGGTTGGAGCAGTAATTAATTTATTTCCTATTCTAAAAAATAAATTCATAGTACCTGCTTCTTCAATATACTCGTGATTTGAAGAATCTGTCCAAATAATTTGTTGAAATCCTTCATTTTTGGCTAGGGTTGTAGGATAGAATTGAGCAGCATAATTTCCAGCAGCTTTTGCATATCCTACACCTCCTTTAGCAGCTCTGCTGAAAGATTTTTCAATTTTCACTCTAACTTCTCCGCTGTAATATGAACTAGCTGGAGCACAAATAATCATAAATTTATATTGATTTGCTTCGGTGGCATTTATTGATCCTTCCGTTGCAAAAATAAAGGGTCTTATATACAAGGAATTTCCTAAACCAGGTTTTATCCAATCGCTATCTAATTTTAGTAAATTGTTTAATCCTTCAAAAAAAAGATTTTCAGGAAACTCAGGCATTGCAAGTCTTAAGGATGATTTAATAATCCTTTTATAATTTTCATCTGGTCTAAACAACCAAATCTTATTATTTATGTCTTTATAGGCTTTCATTCCCTCAAAACAAGCTTGACCATAATGAAAAACTCTAGATGCAGGACTAACGCTAATGGGTTGATAGGGAATAATTTCAGGGTTAACCCATTCTCCATTAATATAGTCACAAGAAAACATGTGATCTGTAAAAACAGCACCAAATTCTAAGTTAGTAAAATCAACTTCATTAATTCTTGAAGTTTCAATTTCTTTAATTTTCATAAAATCAATTGTTATTGTAAAATTACAAATTAACTTTGATCATTTATTACACTATTTTATCATTTATGAAATTTTTAATTACTGGAGCAAGTGGACTAATTGGAAAAAATCTATTGGATAAGCTATTAAAGAAAGATGTTGAGATAAATATTTTAACCACTAGTAAAAACTTAAAATCAAATAATAAAAAAGTAAAAAAATTTTATTGGAACCCAGAAAAGGAAATTATTGATTCGTCTTCAATTCTTGGTGTAAGTGTTGTTATAAATTTGGCAGGCTCACCAATTGCACAACTCTGGACTAAAAATGCAAAAAAATCAATTTTAAATAGTAGAATAAAATCCGTTGAACTATTAAATAAAATTATTCTAGAGAAAAATGTAAAAATTGATCAGTTTTTGTGCGCTTCTGCAATTGGAATATATCAGTCTTCAACTAGTTTAAAACACGATGAAAACTCTAAAAATATTTCTAATTCATTTCTTGGCAACACTGTTAAGAAATGGGAATCTTCATGCGATAGTTTATTTAAAAATGAAATAAAAATTACTTATTTGAGAATTGGTTTAGTTTTATCAAAAAAAGGAGGATTATTAAAACCTATACTAAATTCAATTAATTTTTACATGGGAACATGGTTTGGAAATGGAAAAAATATATATTCTTGGGTTCATATTGATGATTTAGTCAGTTCAATTATATTTTTAATTGAAAATAATTGTAAAGGAGTTTATAATTTAGTAGCTCCCAACCCAGTAACTAGTAAACAGTTTACTTTGACAATTTCTAAAATATTAGGTAAAAAAATTATTATACCGTCTATTCCTCTTAAAATTATCGAATTTTTCACAGGTTCAATGTCTGAATTATTATTGTTTAGCCAAGATGTCTGCTCGAAAAAAAATTGAATCTGATGGATTTAAATTTAAATATCCTTATTTGGATTTAGCTCTAAAAGATTTACTAAAATAAAATCTGTGACATTTTGACAAAATTTTAAATATGGCAGTAATTTTGCTCTAGAGATTAAAAAAAACTATAATGGCAAACAAATCAAAAAGCTCAAAAAAACCAACTTTAAAATCTCAGATAGAGTCTTTGCAAAATGAAATCAAGGAAGAAAAGGATAAATTTTTAAGACTTTTTGCTGAATTTGAAAATTATAAAAAAAGAACATCTAAGGAGAGACTGGATTTATATAAAACTGCGTCACAAGAACTTATGACAGCATTACTTCCCATAATTGATGATTTAAAAAGAGCTTCAGCAGAATTTGAAAAATCAAAAGAGAAAAGTTTAGTTGAAGGTTTTTCACTGATTAATAATAAATTTTCTGATACATTAAAATCTCAAGGATTAGTTTTAATTGAGGTAAATAAAGGAGATGAGTTCGATGCTGAAATTCACGAAGCCATTACTCAAATTCCAGCTGAAAATGATAAAATGAAAGGAAAAATAATTGATATTACTGAGCAAGGATATAAACTTGGAGAAAAAATTATAAGATATCCAAAAGTCGTTGTAGGTAATTAATTTCAAATACTATGAAAGAAGATTTTTATGATATTTTAGGAGTAGGAAAGTCAGCGTCTGAAAGCGAAATCAAAAAAGCCTACAGAAAGAAGGCAATAAAATATCATCCAGACAAAAATCCCGGTGACTCAAAGGCAGAAGAAAATTTTAAAAAAGCTGCTGAAGCATACGAAGTTTTGGGGAATAAGGACAAAAGAGCTAAATACGATCAATTTGGTCACTCTGCTTTTGATGGTTCTGGTGGTTTTGGTGGTGCAGGCATGAATATGGACGATATCTTTAGTCAATTTGGTGATATTTTTGGTAGTGCATTTGGAGGAGGTTTTGGAGGTTTTGGTGGTGGCTCCAGAAGACCAAAAGGAAGTAACCTAAGAATAAGAGTTAAGCTTGATTTAGCTGAAATAGTTAATGGAGTTGAAAAGAAAATCAAGGTCAAAAGAAAAGTTAAAGCTGAAGGAGTTACATACAAAACATGTAGCACATGTAATGGGTCTGGACAGGTTACAAGGATCACTAATACCATACTTGGAAGAATGCAATCCTCATCAACATGTCCCAGTTGTGGAGGTTCCGGTGAAATGGTTTCCAACAGACCATCAAACTCTGATGCAAACGGATTAGTTGTAAAAGAAGAAACAGTTCTAGTTAAAATTCCCGCTGGAGTTGAGGATGGAATGCAACTTAAGGTTTCTGGTAAAGGAAACGATTCGGCAGGAAATGGCATACCAGGTGATTTAATTGTACTTATTAATGAAAATGAACATCCTTTCTTAAAAAGAGAGGGTAATAATTTACACTTTGATCTATACATAAGTATTTCGGAAGCTGTGCTTGGAGTTTCTAAAGAGATTGAAACTGTTAATGGTAATGTTAGAATTAAGCTTGAAGCTGGAATCCAATCTGGAAAAATTCTTAGATTAAGAGGAAAAGGACTGAGTAGTATTAATTCTTACGGAAATGGAGATCTTTTAGTTCATGTTAATGTTTGGACTCCCAAAACTCTAAATAAAGAACAACGAACTTTCTTTGAACAGATGAAAGAGAACGATAATTTTATCCCATCACCTGAAAAAGGGGAAAAGTCTTTTTTTGAAAAGGTAAAAGACATGTTCTCTTAAAATTTTTAATTAGTCTATATTTTCTAGTTCGAATTTATTCATTTCATTATCTTTAGGTTTTAGAATACTAATGAATAAGTTTTTAGAATTTATTAATAAAGAATTTTTTATAACATCAGAAATTAAATTCTCTATTTTTTCACTTTTTTTAGTTTCCTTAATATTTATTTTTACTCATTTTCTTTTAAGATTTATAAAAAAGAATGCCACTAAAAAGTTAGATGAGGAGAGAAAGCTTAAATTCAAATCAGTTTTTTCTTTTCTTAATTATTTCGTTTTTGTAATAGTAGCTTTTATAACTTTCCCAACCTTTGGAATTAATTTAACTGGAATTTTTGCTGCATCAGCTGCTTTATTAGTTGGTGTGGGTCTAGCTCTACAAACTTTTTTTCAAGATATAATTTCTGGTATCTTAATTTTAGCTGATCAAACAGTCCATGTTGGCGATATAATAGAAATTGATGGTAAAATTGGTAGAGTTGAAAATATTAAAATTAGAACAACAAGAGCGGTTACATTTGATAATAAAGTTTTGATTATTCCAAACCATAAATATTTAACTTCAACATTATTCAATTGGACTGAAAATGGTACTGTTTTAAGAGGATCGGTTTCAGTTGGTGTAGATTACAATACTGATGTTGAAAAAGTAAAAGAAATTCTTTTGGATATAGCAGATTCACATCCTCACTTAATGAAAAACCCATCACCGAATGTCCTTTTTAAAAATTTCGGAGATAACTCACTTGATTTTCAATTGATATTTACTTACAATAATGGTTTTAGAGTGAATTTAATTGAAAGTGATATTCGTTTTTTGATTTATCAAAAGTTCAAAGAAAATAATATAAATATACCTTTCCCTCAAAGAGTAGTTCATTTACAAAAATAAATTATGTCAAAAATATTAATAATTGAAGACGAAGAATCAATAAGAAGAGTACTGAAAAAAGTATTAATACAAGAAAACAAAAAATACGAGATAGTTGAGGCTATCGATGGAGTAGATGGCATATCCAAAATTAACTCTGGAAAATATGATTTGATTTTATGTGATATAAAAATGCCGAAAAAGGATGGAATTGAAGTTTTAAAGTATGTTCTTGAAGAAAGTCCATCAACTCCTACAATAATGATTTCAGGACATGGAGATTTAGAAACTGCTGTCGAGTCAATGAGACTAGGTGCTTTTGATTACATATCAAAGCCACCAGATCTAAATAGACTGTTGAATTCTGTAAGAACGGCTTTGTTAAATAATAGTTTCGTCAAAACCTCAAAGTCTAAAAATAAAGTTTCAAAAGAATTTAATATTATCGGTGAATCAAAACCAATTAATCATATTAAAAATATGATTGATAAGGTTTCGCTAACGAATGCTAAAGTATTAATACAAGGACCTAATGGATCTGGAAAAGAACTGGTAGCCCATCAAATTCACCTAAATAGTTTAAGAAATTCAGCACCTTTTATTGAAGTTAACTGTGCTGCAATTCCTTCTGAATTAATTGAAAGTGAGCTATTTGGACATGTAAAAGGAGCATTTACATCTGCTGTTAAGGATAAAGCAGGAAAATTTGAAGCAGCTAATGGGGGAACCATATTTTTAGACGAAATTGGTGATATGAGCATGCCTGCCCAGTCTAAGGTTTTGAGGGCTTTACAAGAACATAAAATTCAACGGGTAGGTAGTGAAAGAGATTTGGTTGTTGATGTTAGAGTTATTGCTGCAACAAATAAGAATTTAAGAAATGAAATAAAGAATAATAATTTCAGAGAGGATCTTTTTCATAGACTTGCTGTCATTGAGATTGATGTACCATCGTTAAATGATCGATCATCTGATATTCCATTACTCGTAGATTATTTTTTAAAAGATATAGCTAAAGATACAGAGCAAGAAATAAAAACTATGGATAAGGAAGCTGTCAATCAATTGAAAAAATTTGATTGGTCTGGAAATGTTAGAGAATTAAGAAATGTAGTAGAAAGATTAATCATTTTGTCTGAAAAAAATAAGATTACTAAGGATGATGTTAAACAATATTCAAATAAATAAATAATGAAGAAAATTTATTTTTTCTTTTTGTTTTTGTCTCTGGTTATTTTCTCTCAAGGAAATGAAGACAAAAAAATTATAAAACAAATTTTTGATGTTTCAATGACATCAAGTTCAACATATGAAATGCTTGATTATCTGTCAAATGAGATAGGACCAAGGTTATCAGGCTCTCTTGGTGCTGAAAGAGCTGTAGAGTGGGGAAAAGAAGAATTATCTAAAATGGGATTTGATAAGGTTTGGCTTCAAGATGTAATGGTTCCAAAATGGGTTAGGGGACCAAAAGAATTTGCTTTAATAGAAACTCAGCCTGGTATTACTTTTAATGTAGATGTATGTGCTTTAGGTGGTTCCGTAGCTACTCCGTCAGTAGGTATTAAATCTAACGTTGTTGAAGTTAAGAGTTTTGATGAATTAAAAATATTAGGAAAAGATAAAATTGATGGTAAAATAGTTTTCTTCAATCGCCCAATGCAACCAAATTTAGTAAGTACATTTCAAGCTTATGGTAAAGCTGTAGATCAAAGGGTTAATGGAGCAGCTGAGGCAGTTAAATATGGAGCCATTGGAGTAATAGTGAGATCTCTGAATTTACGTTTAGATGATTATCCTCATACGGGAACAATGAGTTATGGTGAATTACCGCAAAGTAAAAGAATACCTGCAGCAGCTATAAGTACTAATGCTGCTGAAAAATTAAGTAAACTTTTAAAAATAAATCCTAACCTAAAATTTTTATTAAGACAACAATGTAAAACATACCCAGATGTTAAATCTTTTAATGTAATAGCCGAGATCAAAGGATCAGAATTTCCAGACGAAATAATTTTGGTTGGGGGACATCTTGATTCATGGGATATTGGTGATGGATCTCATGATGACGGAGCTGGAATTGTTCAGTCTATGGATGTTTTAAATATTTTCAAAGAAATTGATTATAAATTAAAAAGAACTTTAAGAGTTGTTTTATTTATGAATGAGGAAAATGGCCTTAGAGGCGCCAAAAGGTATAGTGAAATTTCAAAGAAAAATAATTTAAATCACATATTTGCATTAGAATCCGATGCTGGCGGATTTTCACCCAGGGGATTTTCATTTACAACCAATGAAAAAAATTTTAATAAAATCTTATCATGGAAACATTTATTTGAACCTTATTTAGTTCATTCTTTTGAGCTAGGTGGAAGTGGAGCAGATATATCACTTTTGCAGACTGAAAACAATATTCTTGCAGGTCTCAGACCTGATTCACAACGTTATTTTGATTATCATCACGCTTCAATAGATAAATTTGATGCAATTAACAAAAGAGAATTGGAATTAGGTGCTTTTTCTATGGCATCGCTAATTTATTTAATAGATAAATACGGTATAACTAAATAATTTTGATTTGGAGGTATTAGTTGACTTAGATAAATCTTTGTTTGTTTTTTTGAATTCTCTTGGAAATAAATCATTTGATTTTTTATGGTTAATTATTACAGATAAAAAAACTTTTATTCCTCTTTATATTTTTCTGATTTATTGTTTAATAAAAAATTTTTCTAAAGGGTCTGTATACAAATATCTTTTTATAATTTTTTTATTAATACTCTTTACTGATCAGATTAGTGGTCTATTTAAAGATACTTTTCAGCGTTTAAGACCATGCCATGATTTATCCATTAAAGATACAATTAGAATAGTTAAGTCGAGTTGTGGAGGTTTGTATGGGTTCTTTTCAGCTCACGCTTCTAACACGTTTGCTTTAGCGACTTTTTTTTATTTAATATTTAAAAATAAATCAAATCTATTCAAACTTCTTTTTATATGGGCTTTTGTAGTTTCTTACAGTAGAATTTATGTTGGAGTTCATTTTCCGTCTGATATTGTTTTAGGTGCTTTTTTTGGAATAATTTCAGGTTATTTATTTTATTATTTCTCCCAAAAAATTATTATAAATGATTAGTAGGCTAGACGTTTATAGAGTTTTGTTTCTAAGAATATTAATAGCTTATATTTTCTATTTTTTTGCTAGAGTTTTATTTTATTTCTATAACAGCAATATGATAATTATTGAGAGTGTTGAAGAGTTCTTTTATTTGTGTTATATAGGACTCACTTTTGATACTTCAGCTATTCTTTACAGTAACGTATTATTTATATTAATTTCATTAATTCCTTTTAAGAATTATTCTTCAGAAAGTTTTCAAAAAAAAATGATGATTTTGTATTTCACTACAAACCTCATAACATACTCTACTAATTTTTTTGATTTTATATATTACAGATTTTCTCAAAGCAGATTAACAACTAGGGTATTTGATATTTTAGAAAATGAAACCAATAAAATGTCACTAGCTGGATCTTTTATTTACAATTATTGGCACGTTTTTATTTTCTTTTTTATTATGGTTTTTTTGTGGATTACTCTTTACAGAAAAATTAATTTAAAAAAATATACTCCAAAATATAGTTTTAGGTTTATTTCTTTTTCTACCATAACTTCTTTTATGATAATATTTTTATGTGTAGTTGGAATGAGAGGAGGCTTAGGAAACGCAACAAGACCTATAAATATGGTTGATGCACACAGATTTGTGAAAAAGGGTATTCATGCTGATTTTGTTCTCAACTCTCCTTTTTGTTTCATTAGAACTTTTAACAAAAATCATTTCAATAAAAAATACTTTATGAAGGAGTCAGAAGTTGATAAATTACTAAACCCCGTAAGAAAAGTTAATGATTCAATTTATTCGAAACCGAACGTTATGATTTTAGTTATGGAAAGTTTTGGTAGAGAATATATAGGTGCCTTTAATAAAAGTAGAAAAATTGAAAACTACGTTAGCTATACTCCTTTTTTAGATTCTTTATCTAATCATAGTTTGATTTTTACAAATGCTTTTGCCAATGGAAGACAATCTATTGAAGCATTACCTTCAATATTAGCTAGTGTGCCATCTTTTAAAGTTCCTTTTACTTCATCACCATACTCAAATCAGGAAATTCAATCATTAGTTTCTGTGTTCAAGGACAAGGGTTATTCAACATCTTTTTTTCACGGTGCTCCAAACGGATCAATGGGTTTTTTGGGGCTATCAAATATTCTAGGTTTCGATAATTATTATGGAAAAAATGAATTCAACGATAATTCTCTTTACGATGGCTATTGGGGGATTTGGGATGAACCATTTCTTAATTATGTAAAAAATGAAACTGATAAACTTAAAGAACCTTTTTTCTCTACTTTTTTTAGTCTTTCATCTCATGAACCATTTTATGTTCCTGAAGAATACAAAGGAGTATTTCCTATGGGTGATGTTCAAATGCATCAGGTTATAGGATATTCTGACAATGCTTTAAAATTATTTTTCGATTCTGCTAAAAATGAACCCTGGTTTGAAAACACACTTTTTATAATTACTGCAGATCACACCAATCAATTTTGGTATCCTTTTTATTCTAGTCCAATCAATAGATTTGCTATTCCTATTTTATTTTATCACCCAAACGGTTCATTTAAAGGAGTTAATGATGAATTAACGCATCAAATGGATATTTTCCCATCAATTGTAGATTTAGTTGGTTATGATAAGCCAATTAATAGTTGGGGTAGAAGTCTTTTCTCTAATTCCGGAAAACCATTTTCAATTCACTTTTCTGGAACAGTTTATCATTTTATTACTGAAAAGTACATTTTAGTTTTTGATGGAGATTCTGTAATTGGTATCTATGATAAAGAAGATCAGTGGTTAAGTAATAACTTAAAAGAAAATTCTAATATCAATTTTTCAAATGAAGAAAAGTATTTAAAGGCATTTATGCAAGACTATATGAATCGAATTATCGAAAAGAAATTGAATTAAATCATTTAACTAGTTCAGAAAAATCCATTTTAAATTTATTTATTCTTGGGGCAGAAACTTTCATAATGTATGGGTTGTAAGGATTTTTCTTTTTGTAATCTTGATGATAATCTTCAGCTTCGTAAAATTTATTAAATTTTTTAATTTCAGTGGTTACCTTAAAAAATGTTTTATTATCCAATAAAGTTTTAATTGAATTCTCTATTATTTTCTTTTCACCAAAATTTTCATAAAAAGCAATTGATCTATACTGAGTTCCTCGGTCAGGTCCTTGTCTATTTAGTGTACTGGGATCATGAGACCCAAAAAAGACATCAACTAATACTTCAAATGAAACAATATTGGGGTCGTATATAACTTTAACAACTTCAGCATGACCTGTTTTTCCAGAAATGACCTCTTTATAAGAAGGGTTTACTGTTTTACCCCCGGAGTAACCTGAAATAACTTCTTTTACACCTTTTAAATTTTCATAAATACTTTCAACACACCAAAAACATCCAGATCCAAAATATGCTGATTTATATTTTTGATCTATTTCTTGGCTTGATAAATTAAATGATATTAGACTAATTAAAATTAAAAAATACTTATTCATATATTAAATATTATTTAAAAGTTTTTCGACAAAGTTGTCCCAACGTAATTTACTTTTTTTGTTGGTAATGTTTTTTATTAATATAGATCTATCAAAATTTAATCCATAATGAATTTTTTCAAAAATATTTTTTTCATTCCTATTAAATAAAAATCCTGTAACTCCATCATTTACACTTTCTTTTAATCCATTAATGTTAGAACAAATCACAGGTAAATCAAAATGAGTTGCCAAAGGAATTATTCCGCTTTGTGAAGCAGATTTATATGGTAAAATCACATATTCTGGAATACTAAACCAATATTTGACCATTTCAGTTTGAATAAACTTATTTATTAAAATTATATGATTGGATAAGTTAAGATCATTTATAAGATTCAAGTATTTATCAATTGATACATAATTCTCTCCAACAATCAATAAATTTAAAGTAGGGTTTTTTTTAATAAGAGCTGGCATTGCTTTAATTAGCATGTCAACACCCTTGTAATCACGAATTAATCCAAAGAATAGAATATATTTCTTATTTGAATCTAAATTTAATTTTTTTAAAGCTTCATTTCTTGAGACTTTATCACCAAATTTTAAAGGTAAAGGATGAAATAAATTAAGTCCATCTACTTTAAAAGTGTTCTTAATTTCCTTGAATACATTTCTAGAAAGTGTGAAAAATTTATCTAAGCTGTATAAATATATTTTAAGAAAAATTTTTTCAAATATTTTTTTCTCATGAGAAACGGAATTATGAATAATTCCTATTTTTTTTATTTTACTACTTAATATTGAATTCAGTGTAAAATAACAGGGAGATAAAAACCCAGTCCAATAGGTAGTAATTATTAAATCTGGTTTTTGCTTTCTTATGTAATTTATCGTTGAAAGCCAACTCAAAGGATTAATGGAGCTTAATAATTTTAAAGACTCATCAGACTTTATATTTTTTTCATATTGAGTTTTTCCAGGAAATAGTACTTTTGGATAAAGTAATTTAAAATTGATTAATTCAACTTTGTGTCCTTTTCTAACTAAACATTTACTTAATTCTTGATTAGTATCAGAAATTCCACCTCTATAGGGGTAATGTGGTCCAATTAGAATAATGTTCATGATTTTTAATCATTAAAAATTACCCATTCGCCTTTCTTTATTAAGTTTTCTGCCAATTTAAACTTCATTTTTTTTGTTTCCCCACTTGAAACATTTTTGATAGTAACTTTTTCATTTCTGCCAATTTTTTTAGCTTCTCTAACAACGGTTTCTACGTAATTATTTGATTGAGATGCATTTTCTCCTGCTTTTCTATTTCTTGAAGCAATTTCATCACTATTGAGAACTTCCTCTTTAGATGTATTGAATTTTTGTTGTCTTCTAACTCTTCTTTCTTCTCTTATGTTTGTAGGGTCTTTACTTGGCAGAGCTCCATTAAACAAAAATAAAATAATGTCTTTATTAACCTTTTCAATCATTGATCCAAAGAGCTTGTAAGCTTCTTCTTTGTAAATAACTAACGGATCTTTTTGTTCATGTACGGCTAATTGAACGGATTGCTTTAGTTCATCCATTTTTCTTAAATGCACTTTCCATGCTTCATCAATAATGGCTAAAGATATATTTTTTTCAAAGTCATTTACTAAAGTTTTTCCTTTTGAGTTGTATCCATCTTCTAGATTTGAGACAACATTTAAAGTTTTTTTGCCATCAGTAAAAGGGACTACGATTCTTTGGAAATTATTTGAAGGATTTTCATAAACGTTTTTAATGACTGGAAAAACTTTTTCTGCACTTGAAATCATCTTTGAATTATAATGATCGTATGCTTTACTATAAGTTTTTGAAAAAATTTCTTCAGCATCAAAAGATTTAAAATCATCTTCGCTAAAATCTGATTCTATTGAGAAAATTTTGGCAAGTTCAAATTCAAAATCTTTAAAGTTATTAGACATTTTACTGTTTGATACAATTATTTCACAAGTATCGTATATCATAGTAGCAATATCAACCTTTAACCTTTCGCCCTGTAAACAATGCCTTCTTCTTTTATAAATAATTTCCCTTTGAACATTCATTACATCGTCGTATTCAAGTAAACGTTTTCTTATTCCAAAATTATTTTCTTCTACTTTTTTCTGAGCTCTTTCAATTGTTTTTGTCATCATTGAATGTTGTATGACCTCACCTTCTTCAAGACCCATTCTATCCATCATCTTTGCAACTCTGTCTGATCCAAAGAGTCTCATCAAATTATCTTCCAATGAAACATAAAATTGTGAACTTCCAGGATCTCCTTGTCTTCCAGCTCTACCGCGAAGCTGTCTATCAACTCTTCTAGAATCATGTCTTTCTGTACCAATAATTGCTAATCCACCATCAGATTTTATTTGTTCTGAAATTTTAATATCGGTTCCTCTACCTGCCATATTTGTAGCTATAGTTACAATACCAGCATTTCCAGCTTCAGAAACAATATCAGCTTCTTTTTTATGGAGCTTAGCGTTCAGTACATTGTGCTTAATTTTTCTTATAGTAAGCATTCTAGCCAATAGCTCTGAAATTTCAACAGAGGTTGTTCCGATTAAAACAGGTCTTCCAGCTTCAGAAATTCCAGTAACATCATTTATTACAGCATTGTATTTTTCTCTTTTAGTTTTGTAAATCAAATCATTTTGATCTTTTCTTGCTATTGGTTTATTTGTTGGAATTTCAACAACATCAAGTTTGTAAATATCCCAAAACTCTCCAGCTTCTGTAATAGCAGTACCTGTCATACCCGACAACTTACTATACATTCGAAAATAATTTTGAAGTGTTATCGACGCAAAAGTTTGTGTAGCATCTTCAATTTTTACATTTTCCTTTGCTTCAATTGCTTGATGTAAACCGTCTGAATATCTTCTACCATCCATTATTCTTCCAGTTTGTTCGTCAACAATTTTAACTTTATTGTCCATCACAACATATTCTGTATTTTTTTCAAATAATGTGTAAGCTTTTAATAATTGGTTCAATGTGTGAATTCTTTCACTTTTTGTTGAAAAATCATTATAAATTTTTTCTTTTTCTTCAACTTCTTTACTTAACTCTAAGTTCTTATTTTCAATTTCTGATAGTTCAATTGATAAATTAGGTAAAACAAAAAAATTGGGGTCTTCATTTTTATTAGATATTGTATCAATTCCTTTATCAGTAAGTTCTATTTGATTATTTTTTTCATCAATCACAAAATATAAATCAACATCAACTTTAGGCATTTCTCTATTGTTGTCCTGCATGTAAAAGTTTTCAGTTTTTTGTAAGAGTTGTTTAATCCCCTCTTGACTTAAATATTTTATTAGTGCAGTGCTTTTGGGAAGCCCCCTGTAAACCTGAAGTAAATAAAACCCACCTTCTTCACTGTTACCTTCACTAATTAATTTTTTTGCTTTCGATAAAACCTGTGTTAGAAGTTCTTTTTGCTTTTTTACAATGTCAAAAATTCTTGGTTTTAATTCATTAAACTCGTGAACATCTCCCTTTGGAACTGGACCTGAAATAATTAATGGAGTCCTTGCATCATCAATTAAAACAGAATCAACTTCGTCAACAATAGAGTAGGCGTGTTTTCTTTGAACTAGATCTTTATTTGAATGAGCCATATTGTCTCGTAAGTAATCGAAACCAAATTCATTATTTGTTCCATAAGTGATATCGGCATTGTAGGCTTTTCTTCTTTCTTCTGAGTTAGGTGAGTGGTGGTCGATACAGTCTACACTAAGACCATGAAATTCAAATATTGGTGCCATCCATGCACTATCTCTTTTTGCTAAATAATCATTTACTGTAACTAAATGAACACCATTTCCAGTCAATGCATTTAGATATACTGGAAGCGTTGCTACTAATGTTTTTCCCTCTCCTGTTTGCATTTCTGCAATTTTTCCTTTGTGTAGAACAATACCACCTATTAATTGAACGTCATAGTGAACCATGTCCCACGTTACTTCTTTACCTGCAGCATTCCAACTGTTAGACCATGTAACAAAGTCGCCTTCAATTTTTATGTATGACTTTTCAGATGAAAGTCTTAAATCAAACTCATTGGCTTTTACCTTAATTTTAGAATTTTCCTTAAATCTTTTGGCAGTTTCTTTAACTACAGCAAATGCTTGGGGAAGTATACTATTTAGAGTTTTCTCTACCTCTACGTTGGATAGTTCTAAAATTTTATCAATTTCATTGTAAAAATTATCTTTTTCGTCAATGTTTTCAGAGTATTGAATCTTTTTATTTAATGAATCGATTTGTTCTTTAAATGGTTTTCGAGTTTCCTCAATTAAATTTTTGAAATGGGTTGTTTTTTTTCTTAACTCATCGTGATTTAATTTAGTGTAGTCTTTTTCAAAATTTAAAATTTCTTTGACAGTTCCTTCGACCTCTTTTAAATCTTTTTTTGACTTACTACCAACAAAGACGTTTAAAATTGAATTTATAAAGCTCATTACTTAAATAATATTATCAAATTTAAGCAAAAAAAAAGCCTCAAATGAGACTTTATGAAAGTTTTTGAAGTTAATATTCGTCTTCGTTCCAAAGATAATCTTCTTCTGTAGGATAATCTGGCCAAATCTCCAAAATTGATTCGTAGGTTTCTTCTTCTTCCTCTTCAATTTCTTGTAAGTTTTCAATAACTTCAAGTGGAGCACCTGTTCTTATACAATAATCTATCAATTCATCTTTATTAGCAGGCCATGGTGCATCAGTTAAATAGGTTGCTAATTCTAGTGTCCAATACATAATTCTTCAATTAAATATTTGCAAAAATAATTTTTTATCTGACTCTGACAATAATTAATTAAATTATTTGATATTTATTTCTTTTTTGCGAAAAAAAACAGCGAAATTATGAGAAAAAAGAAAAGGGAAATCCTAAAAATATAATCTCCATACTTAGCGTAAAACGTAATTTTTTTTGATAAATTAATTGTATCATTAATAATTCCTTTTTTGTTGTAAGGAATTGATGTAACTATATCTCCTCTTTGGCTAATAATTGCAGAAACTCCAGTATTAGCACTTCTAATAATACTTTTTCTAAACTCAATAGAACGTAATTTTGAATAACTAAGAAGTTGTTTATGGCCTTGAGAATCTCCCCACCAACCTTCATTAGTTAATATTGCTAATGCCTCAGCGCCGTTCCTAACATATTCACCAACAAATTCACCATACATTAGTTCATAACATATTATTGGTGCTACGTAATTATTACTTTCTGATTCGTAAACTGTTCTGTAGGGTTGAGTAGCTCTAGTCATTACGGTTCCTCCAAAATCAAGAAGAATATTTCCTAAAATAGGCTCAAGAATTTTTTTATAAGGAAGGTTTTCAACGCCAACGACCAACTTTGATTTATGATAAACTTGTTTTTTTTCAGAATTAATAAAACTACTGTTATATACGTCAACCCAAGTGTTATTTCTAATAAAATTGGAGGTTGAGGTTTTAGTTTTAAGTGAATTATAAATTTTGTAAAATTGAATCCCACTTATAATTTGGGAATTTCTATCATCTAAAAATGAATCTAATTTTTGATAAAACAACGTATCAAAAAACGAATCTAACTCATATCCTGGACTTTCTGAAAAATAAGTTTCAGGAGTTATAATTAAAGAATTATCAATATTGTTATTTTCTATTGTATTAGTAAACTCATCCAAGATTTCAAGATTAGTTCTTCCATATTTTTCGGTGTAAGGATCAATGTTCGGTTGAATAATAGAAATATTAACTTGATTTTCTGTTCCTTCATAATTTTTATAAATGAACAAAGAAATAATTATTGGGATTGCAATAGTTATTAATCCTAAAGAAATTGATTTTATGTTGTATTGGTTGGTTCTTTTAAAAGCTTTGTAAGCTCTGAAGAAAAGAATATTTACAACTAGAACCCATAATGTTCCCCCCAAAACTCCTGTATATTCATACCATTGAATTAATTTATGTGAATCAGAAAATGAATTACCAATTAATAAAGATGGCCAAGAAAATTCCCAACTTAGATTAAATTTTTCAAAAACTATCCATGATGTAACAAGGAAGATGAATCCTAGTTTTGAGTTTAATTTTTTTGAGATTTTACTAAACAGTAAAATCACTATTGACATTAATGTAGAATACAAAACTATAGCAAAAATTCCACCAAAAACAGTAGAATTTAGTAGCCAAAAACTCGTTATTGAGTTCCACATAAAAAATGAAATGAAACTGTAGCTGAAAATTTTGAAAGTAGATTTGTTTCTCAGATCATCTTCAATAATAAGTAAAGGGACTAGAGAAATAAAAATTAAAAAAATAAATCCATAGGTAGGCCAAGAAAGGCCAAACAGAAGACCAGAAAGAATACTTAAAATAAAATATTTCTTTTTCAATGTTTTATTTTGCAAGGTATAAACTAAATTCTATTTAACACAAAACCTGTTGTTTAAAAATGACTAATTTAGCATAGTGAATCTTTTAAAGTTTTTACCAAATTTTTTTACACTTACTAACCTTTTTGTAGGTTGTGTTGCTGTTGTATTTGGAATTATTGGAGATTTTGAAACTTTAGCTATTTTAGTTTCTGTAGGATTGGTTTGTGATTTTTTTGATGGATTTTTTGCAAGACTATTAAAGATTGACTCCTCATTGGGGATTCAACTTGATTCTCTATCTGATTTGGTAACTTTTGGTTTAACATCTTCAGTTGTCATAATGAATTTTATTGGAAATTCAACTTATGTGACTGAGAATTCTTCAAATATTATAATAAGTAATCTTCCTTATTTTGCATTTTTAATAGCGATTGCTTCCTCCTACAGGCTAGCAAAGTTCAATATTGCTGAATATTCTAACGAATTCAAAGGTCTACCGACTCCAGCTAACGCTGTTTTTATAGTGTTTTTACCGTTTTTTATAGAACGATTTAATTTAATCGATTTGTTTGAAAATATTTATTTTCTTTTTATTATAGTTTGTTTTTCATCTTACATGCTAATATCAAGTCATAAAATGATTTCACTTAAGTTGACTAACTTGAATTTTAAAGAAAATAAATTGTTGTTAATATTGATAATATGCTCAATTATTTTATTGGCTTTTTTTGGATTAGCTTCAATGCCTATAATTATAATTTTGTATATTTTATTAAATCTTTTAAGATTTGTATTCTAGTTTTTTCTTTCTAAACTCAAAGTTTTGTCCTAAATAAACTTTTCTAACTAGTTCGTCTTTAGCTAAATCTTCAGGTTTACCAGATTTTAAAATATTACCTTCAAACATTAAGTAGGTTCTGTCAGTTATTGCTAATGTTTCTTGAACATTATGATCCGTTATGAGTATTCCTATTTTTCTTTTTTTAAGATGAAATATTATTTTTTGGATATCCTCAACGGCTATTGGATCAACTCCGGCAAAGGGTTCGTCAAGTAATACAAATTTTGGATCAGTAGCTAAAGCTCTTGCTATTTCAGTCCTCCTTCTTTCTCCACCAGAAAGTAAATCTCCTCTACTTGTACGTATTTTTTGGAGTTGAAATTCATCTAATAATGATTCTAATTTTAAATTTTGTTCTTCTTTTGAAAGATTAGTAAGTTCTAATACTGCCTTTATATTATCTTCTATGGAAAGTTTTCTAAAAACAGAAGCTTCTTGAGCTAGATATCCTATACCGTTTTGAGCTCTTAAATACATAGGAAATTTTGTTATGTCGTTGTTGTTTAGTGAGATTTTACCCCCATCTGGTTTTATTAAACCAACTATCATATAAAAACTTGTTGTTTTTCCAGCACCATTTGGTCCTAGTAATCCAACAATTTCTCCTTTATTAACTTCAATAGAAATTTCATTAACAACCCTTCTTCCTTTATAGGACTTATATATACCCTCAGCAATTAATTTCATTTTTTCAAGGCTTTATTTTCTTTATTTATAACAAATTTAGATATATAAATACTTATTTGGTAAAGAACAACAATTGGTATAGCGACGATTATTTGACTAGCTACATCAGGTGGTGTTATGATTGCTGAAAAAGTTAAAACTATTATAAGAGCGAATTTCCTATATTTTATCATCATTTCAGGTGTAATGAGTCCAACTTTAGTTAAAAAATAAACTATAATTGGAAGTTCAAAAATTAAACCAGAAGCTATTACAGAGGCTCTTACCAAGCCTACATAACTATCCAAATCGAAATCATTAAAAATTTCATTGCTAACACTATATGAACCTAGAAAATTTATTGAAAGTGGAGTCACAACATAGTAGCCAAAAAGGACACCCAGAAAAAAAAGAAAAGAAGATATAGATATAAATCCTTTTGCATTACTTTTTTCATTTTCATAAAGTCCTGGACTAATAAAGCTCCAAAATTGATAAATTACGTAGGGAAAAGAAAGTATAAAACCAGCAGTTATAGACATCCATATATGAGCTGAAAATTGACCAGACATAGTTCTGCTTTGAATTCTAAATGGCATTTCATTTATGCAAAAGCTATCATCAAATCCAAGGAAATTTGAAATATTACATAATACCTCATAAGTGAAAAAATCAATTTTTTTTGGACCAAATAAAACTTGATCAAAAATAAAATCTTTAGCAATGAATGCTACTGATCCGGTAATAAGAACGGCAAAAACAGATCTTATAAGATGCCATCTCAAATCTTCAAGATGGTCAAGAAAAGACATTTCTTCCTTTACATTTTTATCCATTAAGCTAGTCCTTCATTTATTATATTGTGCATATGTATAAGACCCATATACTTATTGTCATCTTCAACAACTAGTTGAGTGATTTTATGTTCATTCATTATTTCTAATGCTTTTGAGGCAAGAGTGTCAGAGGATATTTTTTGAGGATTTAATGACATTAAATTTTTGGCATTGAAATGTTCGATATTATGATTTTTTGAAAAAACTCTTCTGATATCTCCGTCCGTTATTATACCAATAGCTTTCTTATTTAAAGTCACTACTGCAGCACCCAATAAATTTTTAGATATAACATCAATAACTGTTTTAAAATCATCATTTTCTGAAAGTTCAGGTTTTAAATTTTTATCTATAATTTCAGAAACTTTTAAAAATAATTTTTTTCCAAGCATTCCTCCCGGGTGATGTTTAGCAAAATCGTTTGGACTAAAGCCATTTAAGTTGGAAAGGCATATTGCCAGTGCATCTCCAATAACTAACTGAGCTGTTGTACTTGTTGTTGGAGCTAAATTATTTAAACAAGCTTCTTTTTCAATGTAACAACTTAGAAAAAAATTTGAATTTTTAGCTAGAAATGAACTTGAATTTGAAGTTATTGAAACCAGACATATAGATCTTTCTTTTAAAAAAGGTACTAGATTCTTTATTTCTGGTGTATTGCCACTCTTTGAAATTAAAATAACTGTATCATTATTTTGTACAACCCCAAGGTCACCATGAATTGCCTCAGCTGCATGCATAAAAATAGCCGGTGTTCCAGTTGAGTTTAATGTAGCAACAATTTTCATCCCAATTATTGCACTCTTGCCAATACCACTAACTATTACTCTTCCAGATGATGAGTGAATTGTATTGACAGTATCTTCGAAATCTTTTGTAAGATATTGACCTAAAGACAATATTGACTTGCCTTGATTTTCAAAACTGTCTTTTGCTATTTCAACTATATTTTTGTTTGTATTCAAATTAGTTTTTTATAATACTCTTTAAAATGTTATATTTAAATAACAAAGGTACAAAATACCTCTTTATGTATTTTAATGTCGCTTAAGATAGACTTAAATAAAGAATTAAAGTCTTTATTCGGATTTTCAGATTTTAAAAGTGATCAAAAATTAATAATTACTTCACTTCTTGAAAGAAATAACTTAATGGTTATTATGCCTACAGGGGCTGGTAAATCTCTTTGTTTTCAATTACCAGCTTTGTTATCAAGTGGTACTGCTCTGGTAGTATCTCCATTAATTGCATTAATGAAAAATCAAGTTGACGTAATTAGAGGAATATCTTCAAATGATAGTGTAGCCCATGTATTAAATTCATCATTAAATAATTCTCAAGTTGAAAAGGTAAAAAGTGATGTTTCTAATGGTATCACTAAGCTTTTATATGTTGCCCCAGAATCACTGGCAAAAGAAGAATATATTCAATTCTTGAGCAAAATAAATATTTCGTTCTTAGCGGTCGATGAAGCGCATTGTATTTCAGAGTGGGGACATGACTTTAGACCTGAATACAGAAACTTAAAATCTATTTTAAATCGTATTAATGATAATATCCCAATTATTGCTTTAACAGCAACAGCAACTAATAAAGTTCAAGACGACATAATTAAAAATCTTGGAATTAAAGATGCTAAAGTCTACAAATCATCTTTCAATAGACCGAATTTATTTTATGAAGTCAGACAGAAAACTGAAAATGTTAACAAGGACATTATCTCTTTCATAAAGCAAAGAGAAGGCAAATCGGGTATAATATATTGTTTGTCTAGGAAAAATGTCAATGAGTTAGCACAAGTTTTACAAATTAATAATATAAATGCGCTTCCATATCATGCAGGACTGGATTCTAAAGTTAGAGTTAAAAATCAGGACATGTTTTTAATGGAAGAGTGTGATGTAATTGTTGCAACTATTGCTTTTGGGATGGGAATTGATAAACCTGATGTTAGATATGTTATTCATCACGATATTCCAAAAAGTTTGGAGAGCTATTACCAAGAAACTGGAAGAGCTGGTAGAGATGGTGGTGAGGGACATTGCTTGACATTTTACAACCATAAAGACATTGAAAAACTTGAAAAGTTCATGGCTGGTAAACCAGTTGCCGAACAAGAACAAAGCTATGCTTTGCTTGATGAAATTGCAGCTTATGCTGAAACTTCAATGTCTAGAAGAAAATTCATATTAAATTACTTTGGTGAAGAGTTTGATGAACTTAATGGTGAGGGAGCTAATATGGATGATAACATGAAAAATCCTAAGCCAAAAAAAAAGGTTAATGAAGATGTTTGTAAAGTTTTACATTTAATTAAAAACACAAAAGAGCAGTACAGATCAAAGGATTTAATTTCTTATTTGGTTGGAAAGGAAAATAATTTACTCCGCTCTCATGATGTAAAAGAAAACAGTCTTTTTGGTTGTGGAAAAGAAAATAGTTCAATTTTTTGGAATTCTTTAATAAGACACATGTTAGTTCATGGTTTGATTTCAAAAAATATTGAAACTTATGGAGTCATTAAATTAAATAAGATATCAGAAAAATATCTTAATAATCCAACTGATTTTTACATTTCTGAAAATCATAAATATGAAGCTTTAACAGAATTATCAACTAATTCTAAAATTAAATCATCAAACGATAAAGTATTATTTAAAATTTTAATCGCAGAAAGAAAGGAACTTGCCAAGTCTAAAAACATACCTCCTTATGTAATTTTTCAAGAATCTTCAATAGAGGAGATGTCAATAAAATATCCACTAACAATTGAAGAATTGAAAAATATAAATGGTGTGGGTGAGGGTAAAGCTAAAAAGTTTGGACTTTCGTTTATAAAAATTATTTCAGATTATGTTGAGGAGTATAACATTACTCGACCTGAAGATTTAGTAATTAAAACAAGCGGTTTAAACTCATCTTTGAAAATGTTTTTAATACAAAGTATTGACAGAAAAATACCTCTTGATGATATAGCTGAAAACAAGAACTTGGAGCTAGACGAACTAATCAAAGAACTTGAAACCATAGTATTCTCCGGAACTAAATTAAACATTGATTATGTTATAGATGATTATTTTGATGAAGATCAACAAGATGATTTGTATGATTTTTTCATTGAAACTGAATCTGATGACATTAATATTGCTATTGATGAATTTGGTGATGAATTTGAAGAATCAGATCTAAGAATTTACAGATTAAAGTTTATTAGTGATATTTCAAATTAAATTATTTACAATAATTTAAAAACTTTCAATTATCTTGCGGCACTCAATTGAAAATATAAAAAATGAAGGAAGGTTTATACGCAAAAATTTCAACCACTAAAGGAGATATCATTATTTTTCTACATCACGATAAAGTTCCAGGAACCGTAGCAAATTTTATAGGTCTTAGTGAGGGAGATATAAAAAACAATCATAAAAGCAATAAAACACCATATTATGATGGTTTGAAATTTCACCGTGTAATTCCTGATTTTATGATTCAAACGGGTTGTCCACTAGGAACTGGTACTGGAGATCCAGGTTATAAGTTTGATGATGAATTTCATCCTGAACTAAAGCACGATAAACCAGGTGTACTATCTATGGCAAATTCTGGTGTTTCAACAAATGGTAGTCAATTTTTTATAACTCATGTTCCAACTCCCTGGCTTGATAACAAACACTCTGTTTTTGGTCAGGTTGTTGAAGGACAGAACATAGTTGATGAAATTGAACAAAACGATATCATTGAGTCATGTTCTATTCAAAGAATTGGAAAAGAAGCTGAAAAATGGAATGCAGTCGATAATTTTAATTCATTTAAAGAAAAAAAAGAAAAAGAAATTTTAGCAGCAATTGAAAAAGAAAAACAATTAATAGAAAAGTTATCACAAGGATATGAAGTTACTGACTCAGGACTTAGATACAAAATTTTACAAAAAGGAGAAGGTGATAAACCTAACTCAGGAGATAAAGTAAAAGTTCATTACAAAGGCATGTTAACTGATCAGACAGTATTTGATTCTTCATACAAAAGAAATCAGCCAATCGAATTTTCAGTTGGAATTGGACAAGTTATTTCTGGATGGGATGAAGGAATATTACTTTTAAGTAAAGGAGATAAGGCAAAATTTATCATACCCTCAAGTTTAGCATATGGTGAAGCTGGTGCTGGTGGTGTAATACCTCCAAATGCAACACTGATTTTTGAAGTAGAATTACTTTAATTTTTCCATTTTATATTACATCCAATACTTGGTTTTTGAAGTGTTGAAATTGTTCTGGAATTTAAAATTGAGTCAAAAACTTCCTTAATATCTTTACCTGTTATTGGAATATCATTTCCTGGTCTGGAATCATCTAGTTGTCCTCTATATACTAATTTATGATTGTGGTCAAAAACAAAAAAATCAGGTGTACATGCTGCGTCATAGCTTTTGGCAACTTCTTGAGTTTCATCATAAAGATAAGGAAATGAGTATCCTTCTGTTTTTGCTACTTCTTTCATAAGTTCAGGGGAATCCTCAGGATAGCTTATTACATCATTACTTGAAATAGCAATAAACTTTATTTTAGAACTTGAATATAATTTTGAAATTTCAACAATTTGTTTGTTTACATATTTTACGAAAGGACAGTGATTGCAAATAAACATTAAAAGAGTAGCCTTAGATCCAAATAACTCTTCAGATTTTAAAATTTTTTCAGAAATAACATCATATAATTTAAATTTTGGAGCCTTAAATCCTAAAGGAACCATTGTAGAGGGTGTTCTTGCCATTTACTTTTTTTTCAAATTTAATTCTATTTTATATAAATTGCACAAAATTTGATTGATCAATATATAAATATGCAAGAGTTAATTATTTTTTTCGAAAATATTACATCCCTGCAAAGGTCAATAATTTTGGTTGGAGGAATTACATTTTTTTGGTCTGTTGAATCTATAATTCCTCTTTTTAAGTTTGATTATAAAAAACTTAGACATGCTATTCCGAATTTTTTTTTCACTTTAACAACGATTCTAGTTAATTTTTCTTTGGCTTTTTTATTGTTGTTCATCTCAGATTATGTTGTTCTAAACAATTTTGGATTACTTAATTATTTAGATTTATCCATTTCAATATACTTAATTTTAGGTCTTTTCTTACTAGATTTTATAGGAGCATACCTACCACATTATGTTCAACATAAGGTAAAATTTTTATGGAAAATACATTTAGTTCATCACTCTGACCATAAAGTTGATACGACCACTGCAAATAGACACCATCCATTTGAAAGTGTAATTAGATACCTTTTTACTCTTTTTGGTGTAGCTATTTTAGGAGCTAATATGGGCTTAGTTTTTCTCTATCAATCTCTTTCTGTTGTCTTGTCACAATTTAATCATGCAAATATTAATATAAACCCTCTACTAGATAAGTATTTAAGTTACATAATAGTTACTCCTAACATGCATAAGGTTCATCATCATTATGTTATGCCTTACACAGATTCAAATTATGGAAATATTTTTTCAATTTGGGATAGAATACTAGGAACTTTCAGAAGTTTAAATCCATCTAAAATTATATATGGTGTAGATACTTTCTTTAACGAAAAAGATAACGAGAGTATTAAAAAATTGCTTTTAAGACCTTTTGAAAAGTCAAAACCTCCGACGAATATTTAATTACATTAATTTAGAGAAAAATATAGAATTCATCATTAGCTTATTGGTTCCGTACCAGAAAGCCCTGAAGTTAGTATTATCAGTAAATAAATTTATTCTTCCTTTCTTGTATTTTAATGAAACAAATGGCCTTGAATTAACTATGGATTTTTTATTTTCTTTAGAAATATAACCACTAATTAATGTATTGTATTTAGAGTATTTGATTGGATTATTGAAATCTATGGAATCGTTTTTTATGTATATGTTGGTATTTCGAAATATCGATAAATTTTTGTTGTGGTATCCGTAATTAATTGGGTGTGTTAAATCTAGTTCAACATTAAAAATTGCACCACTAGTAAGTTGAGCTCCGTAAAAATTCTTTTTCTGATTAAAATTTAAATTTTTTGGCTCAGGCTTGTTTTGATTAAAACTCAAATTGATTAATTTATTGTTTTGAAGCCAATTGATAGAATTTCTAAAACCAATTAAGTTTCCCCCATCTTCAATCCATTTTTTAAGAGCGGAATAATTTTTATCTGAAGAATAGGATCCGTTAACAAAGATTAAAGTGTTGTATTTATTCAAATCTATTTTTGATAGATCCGAGTACTTTAGCTTTGTAACAGGAATTTCGTATCTGGTGTCTAACAAATGCCATATTTCTCCCGAGTCGTAACTTGATACACCATTTCCAACTATTAGACCAATTTTTGGTTTTGAAATCATTTTGAAGCTATTACTTCCCAAATCTATACCATTAGTATTGCTGGAATCAAATCCATAAAAATCAATGCCTGTTTCTGAGGAAATTTCTTTAACTAGTTTAGTTATTTCGAAATGACTTTTAATTTGATTGTTTAAAGAAATTAATATTGAACCAAAACTAAATTTATTTTCATTTATTGAAAATTCTTCCGTGGCTACCTTAATTCTAATTCCATTATCTAGTAATTTGTACAATGCTTTTGGAGTGTAATAGTCGTGCCAAGAAAATACATATGCATAGTCACTTACTGTATTTATTTTTCCAGTGGGTTTAGGAAAATCTAAATTTTGAAGTTTTTCAGAGATATTAAGTCGAGTATAGTCTAAATTAAATGAGTGCAAAAAAGACCAAGCAGAAATGTCATAAAATAGGCTGTCAGTAAACTCTGTTCTGTTTTCTATCATCGCATTTAAAAGCCTAGAATTCTTTTGATTTGTTGGAATTAAGAACGAGTTTTTAGTTTTAAATTCTCTTCCATTAATAGTTTTGTTCTTATTTAATTTCTTAGTTTCAATTTTATGATTTTTTAAAATTTCATGAAAATGATAAAGTTTAGAAATATCATATGTTTCGGAAACAAGTATGTATTCATTTTTTTTACTTTTTACTTTATTGAAAAAAGAATGTTGATAATCAAATAATTCGTTTTTTAATTCTACTGATGCTTGAAGGGTTGAAAGTGAAGTTAATAATTGGTTTTTTATTGTAAAAGGGAATGATATCTCTCCATTTATACTTTCTTGAAGATGTCCTCTAGAACTACCTTGTTCAAATAAAATTCCAATTCCACCATTAATATCAGGAAACGTAGAACCTTTTCCATAATAAAAATCATCGTAATCTTCTTCACTATAGAAGAGTGATCCGTTTTTACTTAAAATTGCTTCATGATAGCGACCAATTTTTTGGGTCAGTTCTTGATTTTTTTTCGGTGTTAGAGGGTTTACTCTGGACGGTACACCTGGCTGAAAGAAAAAAGTTGAATTTGTACCCATTTCATGATGGTCTGTTAAAACATTAGGGTGCCATTTATGAAAAGTATTTATTCTTGCTTTAGACTCGGGTAATTGAATTGGCAACCAGTCTCTGTTCATGTCAAACCAATAATGATTAGTCCTTCCTTTTGGCCAATGCTCATTGAACTCTCTATCGTTTTTGTCAGAATTTAGGTACTCGCTTTTATTTGTATTAACCCAATTAGCAAATCTTTGTAGTCCATCTGGGTTCATACTTGGATCTAATAAAATGATAGACTGGTCAAGTTGTTCCAATAGTTCTTTGTTATTTGAAGCTGCTAAATAATATGCGTAAAGTAAAGCGGCATTACTTCCACTAGGTTCGTTTCCGTGTATTGAATAGCCTTGGTAGATTACAACAGGTCTATTGTAGAAATTAGAATTTTTTTCATTGGAAGAATTTAAAAAATCAAGATGATTATTTCTTATAAGATCTAAATTTTTTTGATTTTTTTCAGATGTTACTGTTAATGTTAATAAAGGCCTTCCCTCATATGTTTCACCTGTTTTTTGAAGACTAATTCTGTTTGATGAATTTGCTAGAGCATACATGTATTGGACAAGTCTATCATGACTAACATGAGAGGATCCAACTTCTTTTTTCTTTAATAAGAAATCACTTGGTTTTGGAATGTTTGGATTAAATGAATCTATATTATCATTAAAATAATAATTTAGATCGAAATTCTCTTGAGAGTTTAAACCAATACTTATCAGAAAAATTAGATATAAAACTTTCCTCATAAGAACTGTTATATGTCATCAAAATCTACGTCAGTGAAGTTTTCTTTTTTTTCATCTTCTTTTGTCTCTTCTTTATCTTCTTCTTTTTTGTAATCCTTTTGATGAATTTCACTAATTACTTCAAGTCCTTTTTCGTCAATTATATATTGAGTCATTTCATTTAACAAGTCGCTAAATCCTTGAAAATCTTCTTTATATAAATAAATCTTGTGTTTTTTAAAATAAAAAGACCCATCTTCATTAGTAAATTTTTTACTTTCTGAGATAGTAAGGTAGTAGTCTCCTGCTTTTGTAGATCTTACATCAAAAAAATATGTTCTTCTTCCAGCTCTTAAGATTTTAGAGTAGATGTCATCACTGGCATTGTATTTTTTCTCTTCCATAATTATGTTTATTTATAACCAAAAATGAATAAAAAAAATAAACTCACCAAATATTAATTAACTTCTTTTGATTGCTTATTGAAAATTGAAAAGTATGACTTTTTTTCTTTCATTAATTCTTTGTGACTTCCAATGCTTTCAATTGAGCCGTCTTTAAGCATTAGTATTTTATCACATTTTTTCGAGGTTGATATTCTATGTGTTGTAATAAAAACAGTGATGTTTTTTGTTATTGAATTTATATTATTTATGATTTTTTCTTCAGTTTCGGTATCCACGGCTGATAAGCTATCATCCAAAAGTAATATTTTAGGCTTTTTTATTATTGCTCTAGCAATTGATAATCGTTGTTTTTGTCCCCCTGATAGATTTACTCCTCTTTCACCAAGCAAGGTTTTATATTTTTTATCGAAGCTTAGTATGTCATTATGTAAACAAGATGATTTTGAACTGTTAATTAACTCTTCATATGTCGCCTCATGTTTTCCGAATTTTATATTATTTTCTATAGTGTCAGAAAACAAAAATGTTGTTTGTGGAACATATCCTATTGAATTTCTAAAGTCAGAAATATTATAATTATTTAAATCTAAATTGTCAACAATAATTTTACCCTCAGTTGGTTTATAAACACCTGAAATAAGCTCTAGGATAGTTGATTTTCCAGATCCAACATCACCCATAATAGCAATTGATTCACCAGGTTTTATCGAAAAGGAAACATTTTTTAGAGCTTCAATATTGGTTTCTTTGTAAGTGAACGAAACATTTTTGAATTCAATTTTTCCTGAAACTTCTTTTTTTCTTAATGATTTTTTTTCTATTGTAACAGGGTATTTAAGGAATTCGTTTATTCTTTTTTGTGAAGCTTCAGCTTGTTGAACAATTGAAGTCACCCAACCAACAGTAGCCACAGGCCAGGTTAGCATAGTCACATAGATTATAAATTCAGCAAGTATCCCAAGTTCTATTTGGTCATTTATATATTGTAAGCCTCCAATGTAAATAACAAGAATATTACTGGCTCCAATAAGTAGAATCATCAAAGGAAAAAACCACGATTGAACTTTTACTAAATTCATGTTTTTCTTTTTACTTTGATGAGCAATTGATTCCAAATTGTTGTTGGAAACTTTTTCAAGCGTGTATGCTTTAATTATCTTGACACCAGAAAATGATTCTTGAGCAAAAGTGGTTAATTTAGAAAGATACTCTTGAACAACTTTACTTCTTACATTAATGACTTTACTGATTTTATATATAATAAATGATAATACCGGAAGAGGTGTTAAGACATACATTGTAAGAGTGGGAGCTACGCTAATCATGTAGGAAATAACAATGACGAATAGAGTTATAGTATTGATTGTATACATAATGGCAGGTCCTACATACATTCTAACTTTACTAACATCCTCACTTATTCGGTTCATCAAATCTCCAGTTCTATTGTTTTTATAAAAGTCAAATTCTAATAATTGATATTTTTTATAAATGATATTTTTTAAATCAAATTCAATGTATCTTGAAACATTTATAATCATTTGTCTCATGATAAAAGTAAAAATTCCTGCTAGTATTGCTGATCCTATTATTAGTACTATGTTGATCAGTAGTTTTTCTTTTAACAAATCAATTTCTATAGATGATGAAACTATATAATTTTCAATTAGTGTAATTGAATTCCCAACAAGATTTGGGGCTATTAAGGCAAATATTCTTGCAGTAATTGTTATGAAAAAACCTATAATTAGTTTAAATCTGTATTTGTATAAAAATTTATTTAGAAATTTAAGCTCCTTCATTTTAATAAAATCAAATATACATCAATGTTTATGCAATTCTTTTAATTATTATGTAATGATTTAAAAAATTAAAATTAATTTTGCTTTAATTAAAAAAGTTCTTTTAAATGCTAAATAGACGTCAGCTTAGAATTAAAGCACTAGAAGTAGTTTACGCTTACGACAAATCTTCTGAAAAAGATCTTGAACTCCAGATAAAATATTTTTTAAAGTCCAATCAAAATTTTTATAAATTATATATAACATGTTTTTCTCTGCTTAGAGAATTACTTGTTTTATCAAAAAACTTACATTTAAAAAACAAAAAAAAATATTTAAACAATGAAGATGATGTATCGTTGGACAGGTTTTGTGAAAATCTTATTTTAAATCAAATTTTTGAAAGTGAATATTTAAATCAAAAAATAAATGATTTTGAAATTGACTATTGGTCAAACTATTCTGAGCTTATTTCTTCAATATGGAATGATGTAATTGAAAGTGAAATTTCATCAAAATATTTACAAAACTCTTCAAATTCATTTGAAATAGATCAATCTTTTTTGGTTAATATTTACAGAAAATCTATTGCCCCTAATAAAAAATTATATGATTTTTTTGAAGATAATGAGATTTCATGGATAAATGATTTGCCGCTTGTCAATTCGTTGGTTTTATCTTCTATTAAAAACATTAAAAAAAACTCAAAAAAATTTCCTTTCATGAAGGATATTTATAAAAATAAAGAAGATGCTAATTTTGGAGTTCAATTGATAAGAAAGGTTATTGAAAACAAAAGTTTTTTGGAAGACGAAATTTCAAAAGTTACCTTAAATTGGGATAACGATAGGATAGCTCAAATTGACTTATTACTTCTTCAAATGTGTCTGACTGAGTTTTTGTATTTCAAGTCCATTCCTGTTAAAGCTTCAATAAACGAATATCTTGAGATAGCTAAAGAATATTCTAGTAAAAAAAGTAATGTATTTATAAATGGAATTTTGGATAAGCTTTCAAAGAATTATATTGAAGATGGAACATTAAAAAAGAACAAAAGAGGTTTACAATAATTTACTATTTTTGATTAATAAATAATAAACAAATATGAAATTCAATTCACAAACAATTAAAACATCATTAATCGCATTTTTGATTGCATTTTCTTCCTCATTTTTCTTTATTACGTGTGAGACTGATCCATCAAAAAAAATTAAAGAAGCAAATGTAATTTCAACAAAGGAAAGATTAGAAAATTCTGAAGATTTTCCAGTGATTGAATTTGATAAAAACAACCATGATTTTGGTGAAATATCAGAAGGTGATATAGCTGAAACTGAATTTGTGTTTACCAACGTTGGAGAATCTGATCTCATAATCTCAGATGCCTCTGGTAGTTGTGGCTGTACTGTTCCTGATTATCCAAAAAATACACCAATTAAACCTGGTGAATCAGGAAAAATTGTTGTAAAATTTGACTCTAATAATAGACCTGGATTACAAAGAAAAGCCGTTACATTAATTACAAATACTGCAAAAGGCAAACAAATATTAAATATAAAATCAATCGTAATTCCAAAATCTTAAATATGGATCCAATAGCTTTGTTATTATTTACAGGTGCACTTTTTTTTCTGATGATTATAGGACCGATGAGGCGTCAAAAAAAAGAAAAAAATTTTTTAAAAGAACTAAAAAGAGGGGATAGGGTTATTACCAAAAGCGGAATGCATGGCAAAGTAATTGAAATTGTTGAGGGTAGTAATTCTTGTGTTTTAGAAACTATGGCTGGAAAAATTCGTTATGAAGTTTCAGCAATTTCACATGAAATGAGTGCTAAATTGAATACTAAACCTAAAAAGAAGTAATTTAAAGTTGATATATAAATCATTAATCAGACCAATTCTTTTTCGTTTTGACGCTGAGAATGTTCATGATTTTACTTTTATAATTTTAAGAGTTTTAGGAAAAATTCCTTTCTTGTTTAAAGTTTTAAGCATTTATTATTCTAATACTAACACCAAATTAAACACTAAATTATTTGGAATTAATTTTCCAAATCCTGTTGGCTTAGCTGCTGGTTTGGATAAAAACGCTAAACTTATAAAAGAGTTTTCAAGTTTAGGATTTGGATTTATCGAAATAGGAACAGTAACTCCAAAACCTCAAAGCGGAAATCCAAAAAAAAGATTATTTAGACTAATTGAAGACAATGCAGTTATCAATAGAATGGGTTTTAATAACGAAGGAATTGAAAAAATTGCATCGAGACTTAGAAAAAAAGGTAATGTGATAGTTGGGGGTAATATTGGAAAAAACAAAATTACTCCAATTGAAAATGCAATCTCTGATTATCTTATTTCATTTGATTATTTGTTTGAATCTGTTGATTATTTTGCAGTAAATGTTAGCTCTCCAAATACCGAAAATTTAAGAGAATTACAGCATCAAGATAATCTGAAAGCCCTTTTGAATTCCATTCAGACTAATAATAAATCAAGAAAAAAACCTAAACCTATTTTATTAAAAATAGCTCCTGATCTTTCCAAAACTCAACTACTCAACATTATTGAAGTTGTTAAAGAAACTAATTTAGATGGAATTATTGCTACAAATACAACAATTGAAAGAAATAACCTTAAATCCAACTCTAGTCTAATTAATCAAAAAGGTGGGTTAAGTGGAGCTCCTTTAAAAGATAGATCTAATGAAGTGATTAGGTTTATATATAAAAATTCCAATGGTAGCATCCCAATTATTGGAGTAGGTGGAATAATGTCTTCAAATGATGCTCTTGAAAAAATTAAAGCCGGAGCAAGTTTAGTTCAGCTATACACAGGCTTTATTTATAGTGGACCAACTCTAGTTAAGCAAATAAACAAATCGATTCTCAATTACAGATTAAAATCATAGACATACTTTTTTTATATTTAGTATAAAATCCTATCGTTTTGAAAAAAATAGAAAATTTTATTGCTAGATCTGAAAGTGATTATGAACAACTTTACAAAAACAGTATTGAAAATCCCTCTGAGTTTTGGAACAAAATTGCTGAGACCTTTTATTGGAGAAAGAAATGGGATAAAACATTAGAGTATGATTTTAATAAACCAGAATTTAAGTGGTTTGTAAATGGTAAATTGAACATAACTGAAAATTGTTTGGATCGTCATTTAGAAGATAATCCAAAAAAAACTGCCATTTTATTTGAGCCTAATGATCCAAATGAAAATTCTCAGGAAATTAGTTACGAAGAACTTCATAAAAGAGTTTGTGTTTTTGCTAATGTTTTAAAACGCAAAAATGTAAATAAGGGAGATAGGGTTTGCATCTACATGCCTATGGTGCCTGAATTAACTGTGGCTGTTTTGGCTTGTGCTAGGATTGGAGCTGTTCATTCTGTTGTTTTTGCTGGATTTTCTTCAACTGCTCTTGCTGCAAGAATTAACGATGCGAAATGCAAGGTTTTACTTACAGCTGATGGGAGTTTTAGAGGACCAAAGGTTATAGATCTTTTTTCAATTGCCAACAGTGCTTTAGTTGATTGTGAATCAATTGAATCTACGATTGTTTTGAAAAGAATAGGAAGTGAAATAAGTTTAAAGCCTAATCAGACTTGGTGGCATAATGAAATTTTGGAAGTTACACATGAATGTCCAGCAGAAGAAATGGATTCAGAGGACATGCTATTTATATTATATACATCAGGATCAACAGGAAAACCAAAAGGGATGGTTCACTCATGTGGAGGTTATATGATTTATTCAGCTTATACATTTTTAAATGTTTTTCAATATAAACCAAAAGATATCTATTGGTGTACTGCTGATATTGGTTGGATAACTGGCCATAGTTATATAGTTTACGGTCCTCTTCTTTCTGGTGCAACGTCAGTGATGTTTGAAGGTGTTCCGTCTTTTCCTGACTTTTCAAGATTTTGGAACATTGTAGAAAAACATAAAATAACACATTTCTATACAGCACCTACGGCAATTAGAGCACTTGCAAAACATTCTGTTTCTTTAGTTGATAGTAATGACCTATCATCTTTGAAAGTTTTAGGAACAGTTGGTGAACCTATAAATGAAGAAGCTTGGAATTGGTATGATAAGAATATTGGAAAATCAAAGTGTCCCATTGTAGACACATGGTGGCAAACTGAAACAGGCGGTATAATGTTATCGTCTCTTGCTGGAGTTACAAAAGATAAACCTACATATGCAACAAAACCAATGATTGGTATTCAGCCTGTATTAATAAATAATGATGGTAAGGAAATTTTTAGCAAAGATGGAGAGGGTGTTTTAGCTATTAAATATCCTTGGCCCTCAATAGCAAGAACAATTTATGGAGATCATAATAGGTATAAAAATGTATATTTTTCAGCTTATCCGGGCTACTATTTTCCTGGTGATGGAGCTTTAAGAGATAATCAAGGCAATTTTAGAATAACAGGTAGAGTAGACGACGTAGTTATTGTTTCAGGGCATAATTTGGGAACAGCACCAATTGAAGATGCAATTAATCTTCATGAAAATGTTGTTGAGAGTGCAGTTGTCGGGTTTCCACATGATATTAAAGGAAATGCACTTAGAGCTTTTGTTATCTTATTAAATGATAAGGCTGAATTGGATATGGAAAATGAAATTAAAGAACTAATTTCAAAAACTATTGGTCCAATAGCTAAACCTGATATTATTCAAATTGTTCCAGGTCTACCAAAGACTAGGAGTGGAAAAATTATGAGAAGAATATTAAGAAAAATTGCTTCTGGAGAAAAAGAAAATTTTGGAGATATTTCAACATTACTCAATCCTGAAGTAGTTCAAGAAATATTGAAAAATTCTTGAAAAGTTATTTAAAGTAACTAAAATCTTCACCTGCTTTTATCGTTAGAAGAGTTTCGTAGATTAGTTTTATAACATTTTCTACATCATCTTTCTGAACCATTTCTACAGTTGTATGCATGTATCTCAAGGGCAAAGAAATTAGAGCTGAAGCTACTCCACCATTACTGTAAGCAAATGCATCAGTATCAGTTCCTGTGCTTCTTGAAGATGCGTGTCTTTGAAATGGGATTTTTTTCTTTTCGGCAGTTTCAATAATTCTTTCTCTGAGTTTATTTTGAATGGCAGGAGCATATGAGATTACAGGGCCAGCACCCATAGTGTTATCCCCTTGAGCCTTTTTATTTATCATTGGAGTTGATGTGTCATGACAAACATCAGTAACAATAGCAATGTTTGGCTTAATTCTTTGTGTTATCATTTCAGCACCTCTTAAACCAATTTCTTCTTGAACGGAATTAGTTACATACAATCCAAAAGGCAATTTCTTTTTGTTTTCATGTAATAAACGAGCAACTTCTGCAATGATAAATCCACCAGCTCTATTGTCTATCGCTCTGCATACGAATTTATCTTTATTAAGTATATAAAATTTATCAGGGTATGTGATAACACATCCAACATGAACTCCCAATTTTTCAACTTCTTTTTTATTTTTAGCACCGATATCAATAAAAATAGTATCCATTGAAGGTTGTTCTTCTTTTCCAGGTTTTCTAGTGTGAATCGCAGGCCAACCAAACACCCCCTTAACAATTCCTTTTTTAGTATGAATATCAACCCATTTTGAAGGAGCTATTTGGTGGTCACTTCCCCCATTTCTAATTACATAAATAAGACCATTGTCTGTAATGTAATTAACATACCAAGAAATTTCATCAGAGTGACCTTCAATTACAACCTTAAATTTAGCTTTTGGATTTATAACCCCAACGGCAGTTCCATAAGTATCAGTTATAAATTCGTCAACATATGGCTTTAAATAATCCATCCATATTTTTTGACCTTCCCATTCGTATCCGGTTGGAGAGGGGTTATTTAAATATTTTTCTAAAAATTTAATGGAATTGTTGTTGAGAATTTTTTTTGATGACATATTAAATATTTTGAATCAAAAATACACAATAACTTAAATATAATGGTGTAATTTTAAAAAATGAAAAATTTAATTTTTCTTTTGTTATTTTTTTTAAATATTGAGATTTATTCTCAAGAGGAACCGCTTTTGTTTGTGATTGAGGG